>JBDTBW010000078.1:0-104020 GCA_039923855.1 Rhodanobacteraceae bacterium
TACAGCGCCGACCCGAAAAAGAAAAAAGATGCGCACCGTTTCGAACACGTCACCTACGAAGACGTGATCGCCCAGAACCTGAAGGTGATGGACACCGCCGCGATCGCGCTGTGCCGCGATCACGGCATGCCGCTGCGCATCTACGACATGACCCGCGCGGGAAATCTGATGCGCATCCTGCGCGGCGAGGCGATCGGCACGCTGGTGACCGGCGAACGCTGAGCCGGCGTTTCGTGCGCTTTCGCAGCTTGGAGCTTCCCACCCCACGTCGAGCGGGGGCTTTCCCGCTTGTAATCCCACATTGTCTTTGCGGAACCCTGTTGGTGAGGCATTCGCCTCCCACAGGAGACTTTCCATGAAATTGCCTATCGCACCAATCGTGGCGTGCTTGACAATCGGCATCGCCGCCGCGCCACTGGCGCAAGCGCAGTGGCTGGCATCCGTCGGCGCCCAGAAGCAGGACAAAGGAACCCAGGCGCTGGCCTTTCTTCCCAACGAAATCTGGATCCACGCGGGCGACAGCATCACCTGGAAGTTGAATGCCGATGAGCCCCACACGGTGACTTTCCTGATCACCGATCAGGTGCGGCCACCGTTCCCGGTCGGTTGCCCCGGCGTCACGCCCAGTCCCGCGGGCTTCGATGGCACGCAGTGCGTCAATTCGGGACCGTTGGGCAACGGCCAAAGCTATACGGTGGTGTTTCCGACGTCCGGCAACTACAAGCTGGTGTGCCTGTTCCACGAAAGCATGAACGCCACGGTACATGTCCTTGATCCATCTCTGCCGCTACCACACGATCAGGCTTACTACAACCGCGTCGCCGCGGCGAAAACGCGCGATCTGTTCCTGCAGGGGCAAATCGATAGTGTGCTGGGCAGAATCGATGCGCAGGGCATGACCGGGCATCCGGTGGTCGCGGGCGTCGGCAGCATCGCGGCCACGGCGGGTGGTTCACAGACCGTTTCCATCGTGCGTTTCATGCAGCCGCAGGTCACGGTGCATGCGGGCGATACGGTCGAATGGAACAATGCAGATCCGGTCACCCCGCATACCATCACGTTCGGCGCCGAACCCATGGGCGATCCGGGCCCGCCGTCGGCCAATGTGACGGTGGATGCCGATGGCGTGCGACACGCGACCATCAATTCGCAAACCGACAGTGTGCATTCGGGATTCATCGTCGCTTCCGGGCAGGAGCGGATTGGCGTGCCACAAGCGGACCTCGGCGCCACCCGCTTCCGGGCGACTTTCACCCAGCCGGGCCTCTATCCGTACATCTGCGCGCTGCACGACGGGCTGGGCATGAAGGGAACGGTGGTGGTGGTGCCGTAACCACGGCTCGCGACCAGAGCAGGCGGCTTGCGCCGTTGTGAAGAACCATCCATGCGTATTTGTTTCAGACCCCGCACCCGCGGGGTCTTTTTTTGTTCGTCGTAATCCTGTGCGGCTTTTGCGGAACTCTGTTAGTGAGGCGTTCGCCTCCCACAGGAGTCTTCCCATGAAATTGCCTATCGCACAAATCGTGGCGTGCGTGACCATCGGCATCGCCGCATCGCCGCATCGCCGCATCGCCGCTGGCGCAAGCGCAGTGGCTGGCAAGCGCCGGCGCCCAGAGTGCCAATAAAGGGACCCAAGAATTTGCCTTTCTTCCCAACGAGATTTGGATCCACGCCGGCGACAACATCGCCTGGACCAACGATACCGATGTAACCCACACGGTGAGCTTTCTGATGCCCAATCAGGTGCGGCCATCGTCCTCAACCGGATGTCCTGGCACCACGCCCAACCCCTCCGGCTTCGATGGTACGCAGTGCGTCAATTCCGGGCCGATGACCAATGGCCAGAGCTACACGGTGGTATTTCCGACCCCGGGCAACTACAAGCTGGTCGACTTGGGCCACGCGAGCCAGAACGGCGTGGTCCATGTGCTCGACACATCATTGCCATTGCCCCACGACCAGGCTTACTACGATCGTTTCGCGGCGAGGACACGGCGTGATCTGTTCCTGCAAGGGCAAGTCGATAGCGTCGTCGGCTATCTGGACTCCCTACGCACGGGCGGACACGAGGTAACCGCTGGCGTTGGCGGAATCACGGCCACCGCGGGTGGGCAGCAAAACGTTTCGGTCATGCGCTTCATGCAACCGCGCGTGGATATCCGCGCTGGCGATACGGTCGAGTGGAGCAATGTCGATCCATCAACACCCCATACGATCACTTTCGGGATCGAGCCCTTGAATCTGAAGACCCCGTCGGGCAATGTGAGCACGGATGCGGACGGAGGTTTGCACGCAACCATCAGTTCGACCGACGACAATGTCAACTCGGGATACATCGTCGCATCCGCGAACGATCGAACGGGTGTGGAGCAGTCGGCGCTCGGCGTCACACACTTTCGTGTGACCTTCACCCAACCCGGAATCTATCCGTACATATGCGCTCTGCACGACGAGCTGGGCATGACGGGAATGGTGGTTGTCCACTGAGAAGTATCTGCAGCAAAGCCTTAGCACTTTGACCCCGCCTCGCGCGGGGTCTTTTTTGTTCGCCGTAATCTTGCGTGACTAATGCGGAATGTTATCCATGAGTCCGGCGTGCGCCGGGCGCCCTGAATCACGAGGAGCACCGCCATGCCCACCGTCAATCCCGATTTCAACCGTTCCGTTGTGCGTCTGGACACGTCCGCGGAGCGCTCCGGCATCTTCACGGCAGACATCGACAAGGTCGAGTTCAGTGAGACCGCCTTGCGCCGTTTCAACGACGTGGCCAAAAAGCTCGATCCGGCATTTGCGCCGATCAGTATCGAACAAATCGCCGGCGCCGTCCGGCGGGTGCTGCGTGCTGCCGTAAAGGGCCACGAATCGCTGTTCATAAAACTGCGGATGCGCCGCGCCGAGGAGATCCGCGCCCTGCTCGCCGATCCGACATGGACCACGGAGTCGTCGCTGCGCGCACGCATGCAGGCACTGATCGCCTATTTCGACGATCCCGATCATCTGATTCGCGCCGGTGTGCCCGGCGTCGACCATCTCGACGACGCCTTGCTGGTGGACATCACCATGGAAAGTCTGCGCGCCGAACTCGATGAATACGCCGAATACCGGCGCTTCCGGGCGAACGAGGCCGCGCGTCTGGACATCGCGCCCTCGTTGCTGGACATCGACCGTGAACGCTGGTCGATCGAGCATGCCGAGGAGTTGCGGCTGGAACGTCAATTGCACCAGGTACGCAGCTCGAATTACTCGGGCGGCGCCATGGAGCAGTTGTTCCGGGTCCGCTGACATGTTCACCCCGCAGCCTCCCGGCGGATGCATAATGACCGCACCGCGGGCATGCCCACCCTTTGGGCGTGCCCGCAGGCACGCGCCGAGGCGCGGCTGCGATGGGGAGTTTCGAGACGACGAGGTGGAGCCTGGTACTGCGCGCGCGCGGCGAACCCGCGGACGCGCGCGCAGCGTTGGAAATCCTCTGCCGTACTTATCGTCCGCCGGTGCTGGCCTACATCCGCAGCCGCGGCTATACCGCGGACGCCGCCGAGGATCTGGCGCAAACCTTTTTCGCGTATTTTCTGGAGGATGCCTGGCATGCGAAAGCCGATCCCGCGCGCGGCCGGTTCCGTTCCTTTCTGCTCACCGCGCTCAAGCGTTTTTTGATCGATGCACATGCCGAGTCACGCGCGCTCAAGCGTGGCGGCGGTTACCACTTCGAATCGCTGGAGGCGGAAACCAACGCCGACGGCGCTTCCCAAGCCGGTGGCGAATCGCCCGAGCGCGTGTTCGAACGGGACTGGGCAGTCGCCGTGCTCGACGCCGCGATCCAGCGTCTGCGCGTGGAAGCCGAGCACGCCGGCAAGCTCGCGCTGTTCGAACGCTTGAGCGAATTTCTTGTGGAACGTCCCGACGAGGCCGATTACGCAAGAGCCGCGGCGGAGTTGAATCTGCGCCGCAACACGCTGGCGGTGGCGGTGCACCGCATGCGGCACCGCCTGCGCGAACTGGTGCGCGAGGAGTTGACCGAAACCACCGCTGGCCGCGACGAACTGGAATGCGAGTTGCGCGAACTGCGTGCGGCGTTGGGCGCAGTGGCGCCATGAACGCGCCGCGCCCGTCGCCGTGTATTCGCCGGTGCGACTTGCGGAATCAGGAAACAGTGCGGGCAACGCCTCGATGATCTCTGCTTCCGATCGCAAGCACGAGGATTTCGCCACCACCCGCTGGTCGCTGGTGCGCCAACTCGATTCGCCGCGCGCGAGCGACGCGCGCAATGCCCTCGCGGAACTGGCGTTGCATTACTGGTATCCGATCTACGCCTACGTTCGCCAATGCGGCCACGCGCCGGCCGCCGCGCAGGACATCACGCGCACGTTCCTGCAACAGTTGATCCGGCAGTTTCGCGCGGACCCGACGCCCCCGCGCAGCCAGTTTCGCGCTTATCTGCTGGCCCGCCTGCATGCCTTTCTGGCCGGCCCCTGGCACGAACTGATCGATGCAGACACCAGCGAGCTCGGTCCCGTGCCAGCGGACCTCGAGGAACGCACCCGGCGTGAACACGCCGAATCCGAGTCGCCCGAGCAGGCCTATCAGCGCAGTTTCGCACTGGCAATGCTGGCGGGCGGATTCAAGCGCCTGCGCAAGGAAGCGGTGCAAACCGGTCATCTCGACATGTACGAAGCGCTGGAACCATATCTGGCGCGCGATCCGGCACCGGGCCAATATCAGGAACTCGCACAGCGCCTCGGCAGCCGCCCGCTTGCGCTGGTCGTCGCCTTGAAGCGCCTGCGCCAGCGGTTTCGCGAACTGATCGCCGAAGAGCTGGCGGACACGGTGGCCACGCCCGAGGAAATGCTCACCGAGCAACGGGCGATGCTCGCGGCGCTGGACGCGCGCAGGTGAATCATGTCCACCGTTAATCCTCCGAGTACTGATCCCGAACCCTTGCCAAGCGGTGACGGCGGCGCGGCGCAGAATGTCCAGCGCGGTCTTGCCGAACTGGCCTTTGGCAGTCTGAGCCGGGTCGATGAGTTCAGCCAAGGGCGTCATCTGGCACTCCTGCACACCGAGAGCCTGGAACTGGATCTGTCCGATCCGGCGCAGCGCCAGTTCGGCGACTACGAATTGCTGGAACTGGTCGGCGAAGGCGGCATGGGCGTGGTTTATCGTGCGCGCCAGATCTCGCTCGATCGCGAGGTCGCGATCAAGCTGCTGGCCGCAGGTCCCTGGGCCTCGCGCGAGTTCATCGAGCGCTTCAAGCGCGAAGCGCAGAACGCCGCGCGCATGCAGCACCCCAACATCGTCGCGATCTACGAAGTCGGCAGCAGCGAGGAACTGCACTTCTTCAGCATGCGGTTGGTGCGTGGGCAGAGTCTGGCCGATGTGGTGCGAAAGAACGGGCCACTCGATGCGCTACGCGCGGCAAGATTGATGCGCGCGGTCGCCGAAGCGCTTGCCTATGCGCACAGCCTTGGCGTGCTGCATCTGGATCTGAAACCCGCCAACGTGCTGCTGGACGAGGACGGCACCCCGCACGTCGCCGATTTTGGCTTGGCTAGGCGGCTCGATAATGCATTGGCGGTGGACAATGAGGAAGTCTCGGGCACGCCCGCTTACATGGCGCCGGAACAGGCGCAGGCGCGCACCCACAAACTCAGCGCCGCGACCGACATCTGGGGGCTGGGCGCGATCCTGTATGAACTCGTCACCGGCCAGCCACCGTTCCGCGCCGCCAATGCGCAAGAAACCCTGAAGCTGGTGCTGGAAGGCACCGTGCGCAAACCGCGACGCTCGCAACCCCATCTGCCGATGGATCTGGAAGCGGTGATCCTGAAATGTCTCGCGTACGAACCGGCCGAACGCTATGCATCGGCGCGCGCGTTAGCAGACGATCTGGCGCGCTTTATCGAACACCGCGCGGTGCTCGCGCGTCCGCTCAACCCCGCGCAGCGGCTGGCGCGCTGGATGCGGCGTGAACCCCGGCTCGCGCTCGCCAGCGCATTCGGCCTCGCGGCCCTGCTCATTGGACTCGCCGCGACCACGCAGCAGTGGCGGCGCGCCGAGAAAAATGGAGACGCCGCGCGCGAGCAGTTATGGGATTCGCGCGATCAGGCCGCTCTGCGCTTCGCCGAATCGGGCGATGGCGGCAAGGCGGTTCCGCAACTCATCGCGAACCTCAAGGAAATGGAAACCGCGGGCGCAAGCGAGCGGGCGAGCGCGGCGCGCAAACACCTCGGCATCCTCGAACAAGCCGGCCCGCGCTTGATCGACGTGCTGCCGACCCCCAAGTTCACCACCGCGCTTGGGTTCGACCCCGAGGGTGGTCGTCTCGCGGTCGCGAACGAGCCCGGCCTGCGCTCCGATGTGCGTCTGATCGACGTGCGCAGCGGCGGCGAGCTGTGGCGCCTTGGCACGCCACTGCAGCCTGCGGATCTCGGCGCAGATGAGATCCAGCAACTCGTATTTACACCGGACGCGCAGCACATCGTCACGATACCAGCCGTCCCGTCGTCTTTTCCAGCGCGTCCAATGCTGGACGGCATGCAGCTGCTCGATGCGCAACACGGTGCATGGTTGACGCCACCCGCCGCGGCCGGCGACTTGCGCGCCGACGCTACGTACAGCCTCGACGGCCGCTATGCGCTGCTGCAGGACGAATCGAGCCATCATGTGCAAGTCTGGACAACCCACCCTTGGCGCGCATTGAGTCCGAAAGGCAGTTTGCCGGTCCCGGTTGTCTGGGCGGCGCTGTTCGCACCCAACGGCCGCTTCTTCGTCGTCAAGTCTGCTGATTCGTTCCTGCTTGTCGATACACGCACACTGGCGGCGCATGCGATCGGCGATCTTAGTGGATTCGGCACACACAGTACTTGGGCGATCAGTCCCGATTCGCGCTGGCTCGCGGTCGGCGATCACGAAGGCCATCTGCTCGCGATCGACTGCGTGACCTATGCAGTACACGCACTCGAACCGCGCCCGTTATATCCGACGCGCTGGCTTACGTTCAGCGACGATGGCGCATGGCTCGCGGCCGCGACCGGCAAGGGTGGCGTTTACCTGTGGCAATGGCCCGAAGGGCGTCTGGTCGCACCGCCCTTCGGCGGTTCGCCCTCGATCGACTACGTGGCGCTCGATCGCGCCCACAATCTGATACTCGCCAGTGGCGACGAGAATACCGCCGCACTGTGGCAGGTGGCGCCGACCGCGTTCGAGATGGATCGCACCGAGGCGGTGCAGCTCGGCGCGCGGCGGGAACTGGCGGCAGACACCACCGGACGTGGCGCTGCCTGGCACGGCGGCACAGGTTTGCTGGCGCACATCGAGAACGATCGCCTGTGGATCGAAAGACTGCCGCCGCCGGTATTGAAACGCGCGCGCGCCGCGCCCTTGCAACCAACCACACTGCGTTTTGACGGGCGCCGTCTGCCGAGCGTGTTCGGGCATCAGGTACAAATCGTGGATGCCTTGACGGAGGCTCCACTCGGTGCGCCGATCGAATTTCCACAAGCACCGGGGTTTGCCGAACTCACCGCCGACGGCGCCACCCTGGTGGTCACCAGCGGACGCCGTCTGTATGTGCACGATAGCGCCAGTGGCACAGCGCGCTTCGCGCCGGTCGAGTTGAAAAACTCGCCGCAGCACGTGGAACTGAGTCCGGACGGGCGGCGCGTGGTCATCACCTGGCTCAATCATGACGCCGACGGCGCCGACGAGATCGCCGAAATCCGCAGTCTCGCCGACGGAAAACGCCTCGGCGGCCCGTCGCGCCTACCCGGCCCGCTCGATGGATTGCAATTCGACCGCGAGGGTCGTCGTCTGGTCGCATGGAACTACGGCGAGCTGGCGCTGCGCGACGGTATGGATCTGTCAGCGGTCGCGGGCCCGCTGGGCGATTGGCGCCTGCCGAGTTTCGGCAAGAGGATAGACTTGGGCATGTTCGACAGCGTCGCGTTCGACCGCGATGGCGCGTTGTTGACGGCCACGACACATGCCGTCGGCAATCCGGACACCAGCGACAAGGTTCTGTCGGAGTGGACCCGCTACCGCACGGATGGCACGCCTGCAACGCAGATCATCCCTGCCCCGTGGAAAGCGATGCTGGCGGTGCCGGATTCGACCGAGCTGCTCGTCGTACCCGCAACGCAATCGGCGTCGCCGGCCTCCGAATCGGCGTCGCTGGTCTCCGAGGATGGGCATCGGCGCATCCTGCAGGACGAGAAACATCCGGACAGCGAGCGGCAGTACGCGATAGCCGTGAGCACCGACGGCCGCTGGCTGGCACGCGCGCTGCGCGACGGCGTAGAATTGTTCGATGCCCGCGACGCAACGCGAATGGCCCGTTTGCATGTCGCGTTGCCCAAGCCGGATCGGGTCTGGCAGCTCGCCTTCAGCCCGGACGGCGAACGCCTGCTCGGCCGCAGTCTGCGCAACCGCTGGCTGGTGTGGAACCTTCAGTCGGATACGCGGCCCGTCGCGGCAATCGCGCGCGAACAGGCCTGGCACGACAGCGGCACCAACGACTCCGGCCGCACTGCCAATCCATCGCCAGCCGAACACGCGGCCTTGCGCGCGCGCGATCCGGGACCGCCGGCGCGGCCGACGGTGGTGCCTGCACCAGTGGTGCGCAGCCTGCCGGGTGGCGGCGTGCCACCGCGCGATCCCGCAACGCCGCCGAATACATTCGACCTGACCGCGTATTACAACCTTGCGCTCGGCGAAGTCAACCGTGTCGCGACGCGTTCGGCCAGCGATTTCGGCTGGCTGCCGCAAGGTACGCAACGCCTGCTCGGCGTCGATTACGATCTGCGCGGCGCCATCCAGTTGCGCCTTGCGCAAGGCGCGTGCGATCTCGGCAATTTCGAGGCGCCGTCTGGCGTCGATCTGCCGGTACCGGGCCGTACCCTCGCCGCCGTCGACGCATTGCTGCTGATCAATCACGCTTTCGATGTCGGCCGGGTCGCTGCCTTGAGCTTCGACTATGCCGACGGTGCGCGCATCGACCTGTCGATCCGGAGCGGCATCGAGGCGTGGCCCAGCAGTCGCAAGTCACAACTGGGAAAGACCGCGCAGCTGGCCGCACTCGGCTTCGACGCTCGCACCTACGTGACGAGCGGCCGGCCGGTGCGCGTTTACGCCGTGCACCTGACCAACCCGTATCCGCAGCGGCCGCTGCGCGCGTTGCGTTTGGCGGCGGTCGACAATGGCGGCTCGGGATGCGCGGTGACGCTGCTTGCGGTCACCATGGAACCGGCAGTCCAGAATGCAGATGGACCGCAGAGATGAGATTTCGTATCGCCCAACACCGCAAGCCGCCGGAACAAGCGAGGCCGTCCGCGTCGGGACCAGCAGGATCGTGCGTGAAGCGCGCGAATCAGCCGCATCGCCATGCTTGCTCGATCCTCGCGCTCGCCTGCGCGCAGGCGTTTGCCCAGAATGCGAGCCCGCCACAGAGTGCGCCCGCGACGCCGATGCCGGACCAGAACATCCAGACGCTCGAACAAATCACTGTCACCGGCACGCATATCCGCAGCATCGATCTGGAAACCCAGCATCCGTTGCTGGTGTTGAAACGCGAGGATCTGCTGCGTACCGGATTGACAGACATTGCCGACATCGTGCAGGCCATCGTCATCAACGGACAGACGCAGAACCGCAATATCAACAATGGCAATGACGGCCGCCAGCTTGTCGACCTGCGCAGCCTCGGCGCCAACCGCACGCTGGTGTTGATCAATGGTCAGCGCTGGGTCGCCGGCCTCGACGGCGCGGTGGATCTCAGCGCCATTCCGCTGGCGCTGGTCGAGCGCGTCGAAGTGCTCAGGGACGGCGCTTCGGCGATCTACGGCTCAGACGCGATCGCCGGCGTGATCAATATCATCACGCGCAAGGATTACCAAGGAGCCGAGGCCGGCGCCTACTTCGGCGAGACCGATCACGACGACGGCATCCGCCGGGACTTCGACTTCACCTATGGACACAGCGGCGACCGCTGGAGCGCGGCATTCGGGCTCGACTATGCGAAGGACGATTCGATCTTCGCCGGCGATCGCGCGATTTCGGCGGTGCCGATAGCCGGCCTGCCGCTCGGAGCGACGGGTTTTCCGTTTCTGGCGTTTCTTTATCACGGCCCGACAGTACTGATCCCGGGCCGCCCCGGTACCTCGCCGGACGATTTCCGTCCTTTCGATTTCGCCACCGATTTGAGTTTCAACTACGCACCGATCAACTATCTGCAGACACCGCTGGAACGCAAAGCGGTGTTCGCGCAAGGCCGCTACGAATTGACGCCGACGCTCAGCGTGTCCGCTGACGTGCTGTTCAACCAGCGGCGTTCGGTGCAACAACTCGCTCCGCCACCGATCCGTTTCGGGTCGGTTCTCGGCAACGGCCCTGATGGCTTCGACGTCGCCGCCGACAACATCTATAACCCTTTCGGCCAAGCCATTAGGCGCGTGTCGCGGCGCCTGACCGAAGCCGGTCCGCGCCGCTTCGAGCAGACCGTGGACACCGCGCGCGCGCATCTTGGCCTGGACGGCTTGTTCGAGATCGCCGGCCACTCCGTGGCCTGGGGCGCCGATGCTTCGCATACGCGCGCCAACCAACGCGAGTTCACCGATCCGTATGCGGACAATGCGCGCCTCGCGCTCGCGGTCGGCCCTTCGTTTTTCGATGCAAATGGCGTCGCGCGCTGTGGCACGCCCGACGCGGTCATTGCCGGTTGCGTGCCGCTCGACGTGTTCGGGCCGCCCGGCTCGGTCACGCCGGCGATGCTCGACTACATCGATGCGTCGGTACATAACCGCACACGCAGCGACAACTCGGACTACAACCTGCATGCGACAACCGCACTGTTTGACCTGCCGGCCGGCCCGTTGAACATCGCCGTCGGCGCGGAACGGCGCCGCGAGAGCGGTCGCGACGACCCGGATGACCTGCTGGCGAGCGGACGCGCGAACGGCACCGGCGTCACCTATGTATCGACGACAGGCGCGTACTCAGTCAACGAAGCCTACGTGGAATTCGATGTTCCGCTGCTCAAGGAACACGCCTTCGCACGCCAGCTCGATCTCAGCGTCGCGACACGCTGGTCGGACTATTCGCTGTTCGGCAGCACGACCAACTCGCAGGTTGGATTGCGCTGGAAGCCAATCGATGATCTGCTGCTGCGCGCGAACTACGAGCAAGGCTTCCGCGCGCCGAGCGTGCTGGATCTGTTCGGCGGCGCGGTGCAAACCGGCGACGGCTTCACGGATCCGTGCGCGGCGGTCAACCATCCGACCCCGGTTGTCATGGCGCGTTGCGCCGCGCTTGGCGTGCCGGCGGATGTCGTGGATCAGGGCGGCTCCGCGGTCACGATCGGCGGCAATCCGGCGCTGCAACCGGAAACCGCGCGCACGCGCACCATCGGTTTCGTCTACGACCCGGCGTGGCTGCCGGGTTTGCACGCAAGCCTGGATTGGTACCGCATCCAGATCCAACATGCGATCGGGCAGCGCACCGGGCAAGCCGTGGTCGATGCCTGCTACAAGCTCGGCGATCCTGCCGCGTGCGCGCAGATCGTCCGCAATCCGAACGACGGCAGCATCTTCCATGTCAACGAGACCCAGCAGAACATCCCCGGCGGCCTCGAAACCGATGGCTATGACTTCACGCTGGCGTGGCGCCGCGCGACGCGTTTCGGCCAATTTGATCTGAGCTGGGACAACGCCTACGTGACCTACTACGGCGAACTCGGCAAGCCCGCGCGCGGCAGCTTGTTGCCCGATGGTTCGCCTGCGCAAGGCAACGTCGTTGCGCTCGACACTCAGCCGGGCGGCTTCTTTGGCGTGGTTTGGCGGTTGCGTTCGGTCATGAGCTTTGCCTGGCAACGCGGCGCCTGGAGCGCCTCGATCGGCGCGCGCTATTTCTCGCCGATCACCGAAGACTGCAGCAGCGTCACCAATATCGCGGACACGGTCGGCGATCCATCGCTGCGCAATCTGTGTTCCGATCCGGATCACCTGCAGGACGGCCAACCCGCGCCGCTCAACCGCGTCGGCGCCGTGACGTATATCGATCTGCAGGCCGGCTGGAATGCGCCATGGAAGGGTCGTTTCGTCCTTGGCGTGCGCAATGCGTTCGATCGCAATCCACCGGTTTCCTACTCCGCTTTCGAGAACTCGTACTTTCCCGACTACGACATACCGGGACGATTCTGGTATGCAAGCTACCGGCAGAAATTATGAGTTCGCAGCGTAGCGATTGTTCCGCGCGTTCGTCGCTGCATCCGATCCTTTGAGCTGGCTGTTGCACACTCTCGCCGGCAATCTGATGATGCTGGGTGACGATCGCGCGCAGGCGCGCTCCTACAAGAACGGCTGTCGTAGGAGCCTGCTTGCAGGCGACCCTCCCGCTATACTTCCCGATCGAACTTTCAAGGCCATGTCCATGCTCAACGACATCAAGCAGGATGCTCAGACCCGCATGGGCAAAAGCGTCGAGACGCTGCGCCACGAACTCTCGCGCCTGCGCACCGGCCGCGCCAGCATCGCGCTGGTCGAAGGCATCAAGGTCAACTACTACGGCTCCGAGGTGCCGATCAACCAGGTCGCCGGTGTCGCCGTTTCCGATGCGCGCTCGTTGACGATCACGCCGTATGAGAAGCAGATGGTAAGTGCGGTCGAAAAAGCGATCATGGCTTCCGATCTGGGTATTACCCCGACCACCGCGGGCACCGTGATCCGCTTGAACCTGCCGCCATTGACCGAAGAGCGCCGCAAGGAACTGGCCAAGCACGTCAGCCACGAAGGCGAGAACGCGAAAGTCGCCGTCCGCAACATCCGCCGCGATGCGATGCAGCACGTCAAGGATTTGCTGAAGGACAAGCAGATCACCGAGGACGACGAGCGCTGCGCCGAAGACGAGGTGCAGAAACTCACCGACAAACACATCAAGGATGTCGAGGCGGTGGTCAAAGCCAAGGAAGACGAGCTGCTCGCCATGTGATCGAAGCAACAAGAAGTCTCTCGCTGACGAAGTTCTCGGATGCGCAAGAATTTGCCACGTTACCCAAACAAGCCCCCCTCACCCACTCGCGCCTTGCGCTCGTCTCCCTCTCCCCGTCGGGGAGAGGGTTGGGGTGAGGGGGTCCGTCGCGCTTCGAGGCGCACGAAAGCAACATGACCCCGGACCCGCGCGTGCCGCGCCACATCGCCATCGTGATGGACGGCAACGGCCGCTGGGCGCGCCGGCGCGGGCAGCCGCGCAGCTTCGGCCATCGCGCCGGACAGAAGGCGGTGCGCGAGGCGGTGGAGTTCTGCCTGCGCCAGCACATCGAGGTCTTGACGCTGTTCGCGTTTTCCTCGGAGAACTGGCGGCGCCCGGATGATGAAGTCGGTGCCTTGATGGAACTTTTCCTGCGCGCGCTCGATCGCGAAGTCGAGGAACTGCACGGCAATGAAGTGCGCGTGCGCTTCGTCGGCGAATTGTCGGCGTTCGCGGAAGGTCTGCGCGCGAGGATGGTGGCGGCGATGGAGAAGACCCGCGACAATCACGCGCTGATCTTGAATGTCTGCGTGAATTACGGCGGCCGCTGGGATATCGCGCGGGCCGCACGTGCTGCCGCGTCGGCCGTGCAGCGTGGCGAACTCGATATCGATGCGATCGACGAAACGACACTCGCGCCGTACCTGTGTCTGTCGGAATCGCCGCCGCCGGATTTGCTGATACGCACCGGCGGCGAACATCGCATCAGCAATTTCCTGCTGTGGCAGATCGCCTACGCCGAACTCTATTTCACCGATACGCTGTGGCCGGACATGGATCAGGCCGCGCTCGCAAGCGCGCTCGAGGATTACGCCGGACGCGAGCGGCGCTTCGGCCGCACCGCCGCGCAAGTGGCGCGCGCGTCATGAGCGCGTACCCGCCGCGAAGCATCCTCGGAACTTGCGCATGTTGAAGCAACGCGTGCTGACCGCGATCGTGCTGGCGCCGCTGATCATCGCGCTGGTGTTGCTGACTTCGACGCCGGTATTCGCGATCGCGCTCGCCGTGATTTTCCTGCTGGGGCTGTGGGAATGGACGCGGATGTCGGGGATGCGCAACCGGCCGATTCGCGTGCTGTTGCTGGCGGGTTACGCGATCCTGTTCGCATTGTGCTGGCCGTTGTGTCAATCGATGTGGTGGTGGGCGGTGCCGCTGGCCGGCGTGATCTGGTGGCTGTTCGCGTTCCTGTGGTTGCGGCACATCACCTTTGCCGCTTCGCCGACCCGCGCGCACACGGCGCTGAAATTGCTGGCCGGCGTGCTGATCGTGGTGCCCGCATGGGGCGCGGTGGTCGCATTGCATGGACGTCCCCCCGTCAACGCGCCGCCGCACGCAGCGTGGTGGGTGATCTTCTACGCCACGATCGTCGTCGCCGCCGATATCGGCGCGTATTTTGCCGGCAGCCGTTTCGGCGGCCGCAAGCTGGCGCCCTCGATCAGTCCCGGCAAAACCTGGGCCGGCGTGTATGGCGCACTGGTTTGCGCTGCGTTGGTCGGACTGGCCGGTGCTGGAATCGCGCACGCACCGGGCTGGCGGATGGCCGGCGTGATCGTACTGGCGTTGATCGTGGTGGTGTTCTCGATCGTTGGCGATTTGTTCGAGAGCCTGATCAAGCGCCACGCGGGGGTGAAGGATTCCGGCGCGATGTTCCCCGGTCACGGCGGCGTATTCGACCGGATGGACAGTCTGGTGGCGGCGTTGCCGGTGTTTGTGCTGGGGAAAGAACTGCTGGGACTATGAAGCGTTACGTATTCTTGACCCCCATCCCAGCCTTCTCCCGCACGCGGGGGATGGAGCCCTTCGCATGAAACGCGTCGCGGTGCTCGGCGCCACCGGTTCGATCGGCGGCAGCGCGCTGGACGTGATCGCGCGGCACCCGGATCGTTTCCGCGCCAGCGTGCTGTCCGCGAATCGCAATGTCGCGGCGTTGGTTGAACTATGCCGAAAATTCCTGCCCGATCTCGCGGTGATCGCCGATCCCGCGCTGGAAGGTGAATTGACGGCGGTGTTGCAAACCGCGGGGCTGAAAACGATTGCCGCTGCCGGCATACGCGCGCTGGAAAACGCAGCAAGCGGCGGCGATTGCGACATCGTGCTGGCGGCGATCGTCGGCGCCGCGGGTTTGGGTTCGACACTCGCCGCGGCGCGCGCGGGCAAGAGATTGCTGCTCGCCAACAAGGAATCCGCGGTGATGGCCGGCCCCTTGCTGCGCGCGGCGTTGCGCGAGGGCGGCGGCGAACTGATCCCGGTCGATTCGGAACACAACGCGCTGTTCCAGTGCCTGCCTCCGCAGCAGACCGACGTCGTCGCTCGCGGCGGCGTGCGCAAACTTTGGTTGACCGCATCCGGCGGTCCGTTCCGGGGACGCGCGCGCGATGAGCTTGCCACTGTCACGCCCGATCAGGCCTGCGCACATCCCAACTGGCGGATGGGCCGCAAGATTTCGGTGGATTCGGCGACGCTGATGAACAAGGGTCTCGAGGTGATCGAGGCGCAGGTGTTGTTCGGTGTCGAACCGGAGCGAATCGAAGTGGTGGTGCATCCACAGAGTTTGCTGCACTCGATGGTCGAATACGTGGATGGTTCTTTTCTGGCGCAGCTCGGACAGCCGGACATGCGCACCGCGCTGGCGCACGCACTGGCGTGGCCGGAACGGATCGAGGCCGGCGTGATGCCGCTTGATCCGCGCTCGTTGACATTGAATTTCGAACCGCCGGATCTGCAAACCTTCCGTTGTCTGGCGCTGGCGCGAGAGGCGCTGCGCGCCGGCGGCGACGCGCCTGCACTGCTGAACGCGGCCAATGAAGTCGCGGTCGCGGCCTTTCTCGATGGTCAGCTACCATTTCTCGGCATCGCCGAGGTCATCGAATCGGTGCTGGCGGAACTGCCGCCGCAGCCGGTGGTCGATGTGGAGACCCTGCTTGACCGCGATTTAACCGCGCGTCGGGCGGCACGACGTATCATCCGCGAACGCACGTCCTGAACGATTCTCATGGCACACTTTACCGATATCGCAGGTTCGCTTTGGTGGCTGGTCGTCACCCTGGGCTTGCTGGTGACCTTCCACGAATTCGGCCACTTCGTGGTGGCGCGCCGCTGCGGCGTGCGCGTGCTCAGATTCTCGGTGGGATTCGGACGCGCGTTGTGGTCGCGCATCGGCCGCGACGGCACCGAATACGTGATCGCAATGATCCCGCTGGGCGGTTACGTCAAGATGCTCGACGCGCGCGAGGGCGAGGTGCCCCCGGCGCAGCGCGCGCAGGAGTTTACCGGCAAACCGATCTGGCAACGCATCGCGATCGTGCTTGCGGGGCCCCTGTTCAACCTGCTGTTCGCGGTGGCCGCGTTCTGGGCGATGCTGGTGATCGGCAAACCCGATTATCAGCCGCTGATCGGCCACACCTCCGGGCTCGCCGCCGAAGCCGGCTTCCAGCGCGGCGACCGTGTGCTGAGCGTGGGCGATGAAAGCATCGCCAACTGGACCGATCTGGGGCTGGCGCTGTCGGACGCGGCACAATCGCACAAACCGACACCGCTGCGCGTGCGCGGCGCGAACGGCGGCGTGCACACGCGCATCCTGCATTTCGAGAAGCTGTCCGCGCATTCGAGCGAAACCGCGCAGATCGACCGCATCGGTCTGACGCCCCAACAGCGCGCCTTGCCGCCGGTGATCGGCAAGCTGATGCCCGACAGCGCGGCGATCGCGGCCGGATTGCAGCCAAGCGATCGCGTACTGGCCATCGGCGCCACGCCGATCCACGACTGGAACGATTTGTCGGATGCGGTGCACGCGCAAGCGGCGCCGAATCATCCCTTGACCGTGCAACTGCAACGCCACGGCCAGCCGGTGACGGTCGCGCTGCAACCGAAACAGACCACGCTGGCCGATGGCAGCCGCGAATACGCGATCGGCGTGTATCCGCAACAAGCAGAGGCCAACTACGACACTGTGCTGAGACGCGGTCCGCTGGTGGCGATCCCGGACGCTTTCGCGCAGACCTGGGATCTGACCACGCGCACCGTGCAGATGCTGGGCGACATGCTGACCGGTGCCGCATCACTCAAGAATATTTCCGGGCCGATCTCGATCGCGCAATATGCCAATGCTTCAGCCGGGATGGGACCGGCGTGGTTCCTGTACTTTCTCGGCATCATTTCGCTGAGCCTCGGCATCATGAACCTTTTGCCGATTCCGATTCTGGATGGTGGGCACCTCCTCTATTACCTGATCGAACTGGCCAAGGGCAGCCCGTTGTCGGAGCGCGCGATGGCCGCGGGCCAATACCTCGGCATGGGGCTGCTGGTGGCGCTGATGGGATTGGCTTTTTACAACGATATTCTGCGGCTGGTTTCCTGAGTCGAAGCATTGAACAAGTTCGTTCCGGACTTGTCTGAACCTCGAGTTTGTGCAGGGCTCCGACCCGCCTGCCCGAGCTTTTTAAGCCGAACTGTGGCAGGATGCACGGCTTCGCGGAACCATCACAGAGCAGTTTGAAAGCGTCACGGGCGAAGGCAGATTGCGCGCCGCCAGCGCGCAACATACCGATTGAATCGGGCCGAGCGCAGCAGCTTCCGAACCGCTCTCTATACCGGAATCGACGATGAAGAGAATCGCCGCCCTGATCCTGCTCGCCTGTCTCGCCGCCAGGGCCCACGCCTTCGAGCCCTTCACCGTCAGCGACATCCGCATCGAGGGGCTGCAGCGCATCGCACCCGGCACGGTGTTGAGTTACCTGCCGGTCGATCGCGGCCAGAACATCGACGACGCCAAGGCGCAGCAAGCGATCCGCGCGTTGTTCAAGACCGGTTTCTTTTCCGACGTGCAACTCGAGCGCCAGGGCGACATCCTGGTGGTGAAAGTGACCGAGCGTCCCTCGATCGCAACGCTGACCATCCACGGCAACAAGGACATCCATACCGATCAGTTGGAAAAGGGACTGAAGGGCGCGGGACTTTCCACCGGCGACACCTTCGATCGGCAGACGCTGGATCAGGTGAAACAGGAACTGGTGCACCAATACAACAACCGCGGCAAGTACAACGTCTCCATCGAGCCGCATGTGACCCGGCTGGATCGCAACCGGGTGGCGATCGACATCGAGATCCGCGAAGGCAAGGCGGCCAAGATCCAGGAAATCAATATCGTCGGCAACCACGCATTCTCCGACAAGGAGATCCGCGACAATTGGGAATCCGGCACGCCGAACATCACTTCGTTCTATTCCAACAACGACCAGTATTCGCGCGAAAAACTCTCCGGCGATCTGGAGAAACTGTCGTCGTACTACCTCAACCGCGGCTACGCCGATTTCTCGGTGGATTCCGCGCAAGTCACCATCAGCCCGGACAAGCGCGACATCTACATCGCCGCGGCGGTCAAGGAAGGCGACACCTACAAAATCTCCGACCTGCATCTTCTGGGCGACCTGATCCTGCCCGAACCCGCGATCCGCAACTTGTTGCGGATCGGCCCCGGTGACACCTTCTCGCGCCGCAATATCGAGCTGTCCTCGGACGCGATCACCAACGTGCTGGCCAATATCGGTTACGCCTTCGCCAAGGTCACCCCGGCGCCCAAGCTGGACAAGCAAAACCACACCGTCGATCTCTCTTTTTATGTGGAACCGGGACAGCGCGTGTACGTGCGCAGGATCAATTTCAAGGGCAATACCGGAACCGAGGACGTGGTCCTGCGCCGCGAGATGCGCCAGTACGAGGGCGCGTGGTACTCACAGGCCGCAATCGACCGCTCCAAGATACGCTTGCAGCGGCTGGGCTTTTTCAAGACGGTCAAGATCGACACCAACAAAGTGCCCGGCACCACCGATCAGGTCGATCTGGGTGTCCATGTCGAGGAGGAATCCTCCGGCAGCCTGATCTTCGGTGTGGGTTACTCGCAGGTGTCGGGGATCATTCTGAGCGCGTCGGTCTCCCAGAACAATTTCCTCGGCACCGGCGACAAGGTCTCGGCCGCGGTCTCGCGCAGCACGTTCCTCAAGCAATACCAGGTTTCCTACATCAATCCGTATCTGACCGACAGCGGCATCAGCCTCGGCTACAACCTGAAGTATCTGCAGTTGGATCAGCAGCAGGCCAATATCGCCAGTTATTTTTCCAACGACGCCGCGTTCTCGACTTTTCTCGGCATCCCGATCAGCGAGACCGACACCATCAATCTCGGTCTGGGCTACGACAAGAACAATCTCCAGGTGATACCGGGATTGACACCGCAGGTGTTCATCGAGCAATTACTGAAATGCGGTTCGGCCGGGGATAAGCAGGGTGATTGCCCTGATCCCCTGACCATCGGACACAAGACCATACGTTCGACCAATCTGAACCTGTCCTACGGGCACGATACGATCAATGCGTATTTCAAACCCACCCGTGGTGGCATCCAAAGCATCGGGGTTGAAGCCGCGTTGCCGGGCGCAACAGTGGAGTACTACAAGCTGACCGCAAGTACCCGTGACTATTTCGAGCTGCCCAAGGGCTTCGTCGGCCTGCTGGCCGGCAGCATTGGCTACGGAAGCACGTACGGCAAAAACATCTCGGTACCGTTCGCCGACAGCACCGGTCAGATTCGCAACCTGTCGTTCCCGTTCTTCGAGAACTTCTACGCCGGCGGCGTGCGCGACGTGCGCGGTTTTCAGGACAATACCCTTGGTCCGCGCGTTTGCTCCGGCCTGATCGACAAGACCCCAGGCCAACCCGACAAAGCGGACAAGAGCGCAGTCGCGGTAAACGGCCATTGCCTCAACGGCTCGTTCTTCAACCCGCAGCCGATTGGCGGCGCCTTCAAGGTGCTCGGCACCGCGGAATTGGTGCTGCCTTTCTTCAAGGACAACGACAAGGCGCGCATCTCCCTGTTCACCGACATCGGCAACGTGTTCACCAGCTATCAGGATTTCAAGGCCAGCGACTTGCGCGCCTCGGTGGGCATCTCGTTGCAGTGGCGGGCACCGGTCGGCCCGATCGTGATCAATCTCGCCATGCCGGTGCGCGACAAGACTGAGGACAAACCTTTCGAGGAACGCATTCAGTTCGCGTTCGGCACCACTTTCTAGAAATCCCTGCAAAGCTGCTGTACTCGGCCTGATTCGATTTTGCATGTTGGCTGCGGGCGGTGCTCGAAATGCTCATGTACTGACATGTACACTCGGCTCCTGCGCTCCGGCGGCGGACAACCCCGGATCTAGTCCGGGGCAGGCTCTGCCTTCGCTCGCAACGCTTTCCAGGGATTTCTCCCGAGACGAGTCGACAGACGCAGGTTGATCCGTGAGCGACGAACAAGGTCATCGAATCGACGAATTGGCCGAACGCTTCGGCTTGGCGTTGCGTGGCGACGGTCGTGTATCGATCCGCGGCGTCGCCACGCTCGCGGCGGCGCAATCCGATCAACTCGCCTTTCTAGCCAACCCCCGCTACGCCGCGCAATTGACGGCAACCCGCGCCGGTGCGGTGGTGCTGCGGAAGGAATACATGACGGAATCGCCCGTACCCGCATTGATCGCGGCCGACCCGTATCTTGCGTTCGCGAGGATCGCCGCATTGTTCGAGACCGCGCCCGCGTCGGCTCCCGGCGTGCATCCAGGCGCGGTGGTCGAATCCGGCGCACGCATCGCACCCGGCGCCAGCATCGGGCCGCTTTGCACGATCGCCGCGAGCGCGGTGATCGAGGACGGCGCGGTGCTTGGACCCCATTGCATCATCGGCCCCGATTGCACGGTGGGCGCGCAATCCCGGCTCGTCGCCAACGTTACACTGGTGACACGGGTGACGCTCGGCAAGCGCATTCTGGTCCATCCCGGCGCGGTGCTGGGCGCCGACGGTTTCGGCATCGCCAGCGACGGCGGGCACTGGCTCAAGGTGCCGCAAATGGGTGGCGTGCGCATAGGCGATGATTGCGAGATCGGCGCCAACACCACCATCGACCGCGGTGCACTCGAGGACACTGTGCTGGAAGAGGACGTGCGCCTGGACAACCAGATCCAGATCGCGCACAACGTCATGATCGGCGCGCACACCGCGATGGCGGGATGTTCCGCGGTCGCCGGCAGCGCGCGGATCGGCCGTCACTGCCTGATCGGCGGCGGCGCCGGCGTGCTGGGCCATCTCGACATCGCCGATCGCGTTACCATCACGGCGATGACGCTGGTCACCCGCTCGATCGATGCGCCGGGCACCTATTCCGCGGGTGGCCCGCTGGAAGAAAACCGCCGTTGGCGGCGCAATGCGGCGCGCTTTAGACACCTGGACGAATTGTTCCGGCGCGTGGCCGCACTGGAAAATGGCACACTGAAAAAGTTCGGGCCGGAAGAGGACAACAATCGATGAACCAACCCGCCGCCGTGACGCTGCCGATCGACGCCGAGCGCATTTGTGCGATCCTGCCGCATCGCTACCCGTTTCTGCTGGTGGATCGTGTGATCGAACTCGATCCGGGCAAAAACATCGTCGCCCTGAAAAACGTCACCGTGAACGAGCCATTTTTTCAGGGCCATTTCCCGGGACACCCGGTGATGCCCGGCGTGCTGATCGTGGAAGCGCTGGCACAGGCTTCGGGGCTGCTGATCGGATTGTCCGGACCTCGGCCGGAAGGTCGCGACGCGCTGTTTTATCTGGCCAAGGTCGACAATGCGCGCTTCAACCATCCGGTATTCCCGGGCGACCAACTGCGTCTGGAAGTGCGGCTGAAACGGCTGATTCGCAGCATGGGCATCTTCACTGCGCGCGCGATGGTCGATGGCAAGGAGGTCGCGAGCTGCGAATTGATGTGCGCGGAAGCCAGCGCGTGAGCGTGCATCCGACCGCGATCGTCGATCCGCGCGCGCAGCTAGCCACGGATGTCGCGGTCGGTCCCTATGCGGTGATCGGCGCGGACGTCGAGATCGGGGAAGGCAGCAGCGTCGGGGCGCATGCGCTGATCGAAGGCCCGACACGCATCAGACGCGACAATAAAATCGGCGCGTATGCCGCGGTCGGCGGCGATCCGCAGGACAAGAAATTCGCCGGCGAGCGCAGCGAACTCGTGATCGGCGACGGCAATACCATCCGCGAATTCGTCACGATCAATCGCGGCACGGGGGAAGGCGGCGCCACCCGCATCGGCGACGACAACTGGATCATGGCCTACGTGCATATCGCGCACGATTGCATCGTCGGCGATCACACGGTGCTCGCCAACAATGCCACCCTCGCCGGTCACGTCGAGGTGGGAGATCACGTCGTGCTTGGCGGCTTCTGCGGCGTGCACCAGTTTTGCAAGATCGGTGCGCACGCCTTCGCCGCGATGTTCGCCGCGATCAACCGCGACGTGCCGCCGTTCGTGTATGTCGCCGGGCAATTCGCGGTGCCGCGCGGCGTCAATGCGGAAGGTTTGAAGCGGCGCGGTTTTTCCGCCGAACGCGTTGCCGCGATCAAGCGCGCTTACCGCACGCTGTACATGTCGGGCAAGACGCTCGCGCAAGCGCGCGCGGAACTTGAGGTGCACGCGCAAGCCAGCGAGGACGTACATGCACTGGTCGAATTCATCGATCGCAGCGAACGTGCATTGGCACGATAGAGCCTGGAATCGAGAATCGGAAGTTCGAAAACGTACCAAAAATGCCGTCATTCTGGCGCAGGCCGGAATCCAGTGGCGATCACGCTTGACTGGACCGCGTCGCGACTGGGCCCCGGCCTTCGCCGGGGCGACGAGCGGTTATGCTTCCTGCATGAGTAATCTCCAACTTGACGCCGATTCGGGGTCCCCACCCCTGATTACACCCTCCCCCGTTTTCGCGCTCGTCGCCGGCGAGGATTCCGGCGATCAGCTCGGCGCGGAATTGATCGAGACGTTGCGCAAGCTCTATCGCGACGCGCGTTTTGTCGGTATCGGCGGCCCGCGCATGCGCGCGGCCGGTTTCGAGGCCTGGCACGATATTTCGGAATTGTCGGTGATGGGCCTCGCCGAAATCGTACGCCATCTGCCACGGCTGCTGCGTTTGCGCGCGTCGTTGCGAAAACGCCTGTTGCGGGCGAGACCCGACGTGTTCATCGGCATCGACGTGCCGGATTTCAACCTCGGCCTAGAAAAAAAACTGAAACGCGCGGGCATCCGCACCGTGCATTACGTCAGTCCCTCGATCTGGGCTTGGCGCGAGCAACGCGCCGCCAAGATCGGGATGAGCGCCGATCGCGTGCTGTGCCTGTTTCCGATGGAACCCGATATCTACGCGCGCCACGGCGTGGATGCGCGTTTCGTCGGTCATCCGCTGGCGGATCGCTTTCCGCTGGTCAGCGACCGCGCCGCCGCGCGTGAGGAACTGGGACTCGCGCGGGACGTACCGGTATTGGCCGTATTGCCGGGCAGTCGACGCTCGGAGGTCCTCAGGCTGGGCGCAATCTTTCTCGACGCCGCCATCCGCGTACGCGAGCGAATCCCCGATTTGCAGATTGTCATTCCTGCGGCGAATGTCGCGTGCCGCACGGCTTTGGAGCGTGATCTGGCCAAATTTTCCCCTAGCCCAGAATCCCGAGCACCGAGTCCCGTGCTTCTCGAAGGACACGCCCACCGCGCGATGGCCGCCGCCGACGTGGTGTTGCTGGCTTCCGGCACCGCCGCGCTGGAAGCCATGCTGGCCAAGCGGCCGATGGTGGTCGGTTATCGATTGTCGGCGCTGACTTACCGCATTGTGCGGAGTCTTGATCTGCTCAAGACGCAGGTTTATTCGCTGCCCAATATCCTCGCCGGGCACGCGCTGGTGCCGGAATTGATGCAGGAGGAATGCACCGCCGGAAATCTTGCGCGCGAAGTGTTGCGCTTGTTCAACGAACCCGGACGGCGCGCCACCATGGTCAACGCATTTGAACGGATGCATCTTGGTCTGCATGTCGGCGGCGGCGCGGCGGCAGCGACCGCGCGCGCGATTGCCGACTTGTTGCCCGCGAACTGACTGCTTGACGCCATCGGCGCGCGCATCGAGCATCCGCCGCGACATGGGTTCCCGTTTTTTTTCATTCCGTCTTCGCCGCCCGTTGCTGTTCGCGCTGGGAGCGGCGATGGCCGCGTTCGCGTTCTACAACGGCCCATTGGCCGAAAGCACACCCGGCGAAGCTGCGTTCGCAGCGTGCATACTGACCGCACTGATCGTGGTCATGATCGCACTGTCGGGGCGCGTCGCGTTCGGATTGATCGCCGGCAGCGCGCCGATGCTGCTACTGGAAGCCGCGGCGCGACTGAAGTTCCGCTATCTCGGCACGCCGTTGCTGGCGCCGGATCTGATCTATTACGCCAACGCGCAAATCCTCGCAACGCTGGCGCGCTATCCGCCGATCGTTGCGTCGATCGCCGCCGCGCTCATACTCGTTCCCGGCGCGTTGATCGTCGCTTGGCGCAGCGACCGCAAACCCGCCGCGCGCTGGCACACGCGAATCGCGCGGAGCGCCGGCGTGGTCGCCGGTATCCTCGCGCTGGTCATCGCGATGAATCCGCGCGGTCCGTTCGCCGCCGTGCAAGGCAAGGGCATGTGGTTGGCGATGAACGACGACAGTTTCGTGTCGGATTTCCTGATTTCGTTCCGCAGCACGCGCGTGCTTGTGCCGCACTATAACTTGGCAGAGGCGAACCGCTTCGACTGGCGCTACGATGCCGCGCCAACCGCAACCGCGACACAGGTAAAACCTGACATCGTGGTGGTGCTGGAAGAAAGCACTTTCGATCCGCGCATGCTCGCGGTGTGTGCGTCGCCGCTGTGCGATCGCCGCATGTTCCACGCGGATGCGGATACGATCGCCAGCGGATTCCTCGAAGTGCACACCTGGGGCGGCGGCACCTGGACCACGGAGTTCGCGTTCCTGACCGGGTTGCCGCACGACCTGTTCGGACCGGCCGGCATCTACGCGCCGTTTAATCTGGCGCCGCGCATCCGTTACACGCTCGCGCGCGCGCTACGCGCCGACGGCTACCGCACAGTGGCGATCTATCCCACCGACGGCGATTTTCTCAACGGCCGCGCGGCCTACGCCGATTACGGTTTCGACGCTTTCTATGGCGGCGAACAGGTGGGCCTGGGTTGGCATTCCAGCGACGCCGATCTGATGCGCGCGTTCGCCCGCGTGTTCAACATCGAGAAAGCCAAGGCACACGGCGCGCCGGTGTTCCTGTTCATGCTGACGCTGCATCAACATGGCCCGCACATGACGCCGCTGGCGCAGTTGCCGCCACCCTACGACAAGCCGCTGTTCGCCGGCAAGATCACGCACGACAAGGCGTTGGACGACTGGCTCAATCTCAATCTTGGCAATTATCTGCAACGTCTGGACGAATCAGATCGCGCTGAAGCGACGCTCGAGACTATGCTGCGCGCCGATGACCGCCCCGCTTTGCTGGTGCATTTCGGCGATCATCAGCCATCCTTCGATGGCGCGATCAATGTGCTGCAAAAGCATTTGCCGGTGCGGGTGGCCGATCCCAAGATGGTTACCTATTACATGGTGAAAAGAATCGGGGTGAAAAGAATCGTGGTGAAAGGTTTCAACATGCCAGTCCGACGCGCCGAGTATCCGGTGCTGGACATCGCGTTCCTCGGTTCGCTGCTGCTGGACGCGGCAGGATTGCACAAGGATCCTTTTTTCACCGCCAACGCGTTGCTGCGCGAACGTTGCCGCGGGCATGATGTCGATTGCCGCGATGCGGCGCTGTTGCGCTCGTGGCGCGCAGACGTTTTTGGTGACTTGCATGACCTTGGCGATTGACCCTCACGCAATCCCGCACGCGCGGCGCGTGCCGCGATCGCTGCGCGCATGGCCGCTCGAGGCCGATATCGCGGGCGTGGACGAAGCCGGTTGCGGCCCCTTGGCGGGGCCGGTGGTGATCGCGGCGGTGATCCTGCATCCGGCGCGGCGCATCAATGGACTCGCCGACTCCAAAATCCTGGCGGAGAAACAACGCGAGCGGCTTTACGCGCGTATCGTGGATCGCGCGGTCGCGTGGAGCGTTGTCAGCATCGACGTCGAGGAGATCGATCGCGTCAATATCTTTTGGGCGCGGATGAACGGCATGACCCGTGCGCTCGCGGCACTGGGTTGCGTGCCGCGCGTGGCATTGATCGACGGCAATCATCTGCCACGCGCGTTGTGCTGCGAGGCGCGCGCGATCGTCGATGGTGATGCGTTCGTGCCCGCAATCAGCGCGGCATCGATCCTGGCCAAGGTCACGCGCGATCGGCTGATGCGCGAATGGGATTCGCATTGGCCCGGCTACGGCTTCGCCCGGCACAAGGGCTATTCGGTACCCGAACATCTGGAGGCGTTGCGCCGGCTTGGCCCCTGTCCGTTGCATCGCCGCAGTTTCGCGCCGGTCGCGGCCAGCGCACTTGCGCGATGTCGGAAAGACATCGCGTGAGATGACCGCGGGCGAGGCATGGATGTCGATCGGGAAATGCACATGGATGGTCATTCACCGGATTGTCGAAGCGGCACGTTCCCGCGACTGTCAACGCTTGCCGCTCCGTGACAGCGCGACTAGGCTAGCTCGGACATGCCGATCCGCTACATCCACCCGCGCCTGCACAGCGAATATTCGTTGTGCGATTCGATCATCCGTTTGCCGGAGAAACCCGAATATGGCGATCCGGCCAAGGCGCCGCGGCCCAATCTGATCAGCCGCGCGGTGGAACTGGGCATGCCCGCGTTGGCGCTGACCGACGACTCCAATCTGTTCGCGCTGATCAAGTTCTACCGCGCCGCCGAATACGCCGGCATCAAGCCGATCGCCGGCTGCGATCTGTGGATTGCCGATGGCGCCGATCCGCAACGTCCGCATCGCTTGACCCTGCTTTGCGAAAACCGGCACGGCTATTTGAATCTGTCGCGCCTGATTTCGCGTGCGTGGCGCGAGGGCCAACACAGCGGCCGCGCGATGGTATCGCTGGAGTGGCTGGACGATGCGCACGACGGCTTGATCGCACTGGCTGGACGCGAAAGCGGGATCGGCCGCCTGCTCGCCGCCGGCCGCGAAGACGATGCGCGCACGCAGTTGCGGCATCTGCGCGCACTGTTCGATGAACGGTTGTATCTGGAATTGACGCGCACCCGCCGCGACGGCGAGCAGGCGTTCAACGCGCAAGCGCTACAACTTGCAGCACTTTGCGATCTGCCGGTGGTGGCTGGCAACGATGTGCGCTTTCTCGCACGCGATGACTTCGAGGCGCATGAGGCGCGGGTGTGTATCCAGCAGGGACAGCAACTCGCCGATCCGCGCCGCGCGCGGGAGTATTCGCCCGAGCAATGGCTCAAATCCGCCGATGCGATGGCCGAATTGTTTGCGGACATTCCCGAGGCGCTCGAGAACAGCGTGGAACTCGCCAAGCGCTGCAATCTGGAACTTGCTTTCGGCAAATATTACTTGCCCGCGTTTCCGGTGCCGGCGCGGCACACGCTGGAATCGTGGATCCGCGAGCAGTCGCGCGCGGGGCTGGAAACGCGGCTCGGCGCGCATGGCCTTGCAGGAGGATTCGACAAAGACGATTACGGCAAGCGTCTGGACAGCGAACTCGATGTGATCGTGCGGATGGGTTTCGCGGGATACTTCCTGATCGTGGCCGACTTCATCAACTGGGCCAAGCAGCACGGCATCCCGGTCGGACCGGGCCGCGGTTCAGGCGCAGGTTCCGTGGTCGCGTGGAGCCTCGGGATCACCGATCTCGATCCCTTGCGTTTCGAACTGCTGTTCGAGCGGTTCCTGAATCCCGAACGCGTATCGATGCCGGACTTCGACATCGACTTCTGCATGGAAGGCCGCGACCGCGTCATCGACTACGTCGCCGACAAGTATGGCCGCGATCAGGTCAGCCAGATCATCACCTACGGCACGATGGCTGCGAAAGCCGTGCTGCGCGATTGCGGGCGCGTGCTCGGCATGCCCTACGGCAAGGTCGATGGCATCGCCAAGTTGATCCCGAAGATGCCGCTGGATTTGACCCTCGCGGACGCGCTGGGCCGCAGCGAAAAGGCGCGCAAGGAATCCTCGCGCGTCGTGCGCGAGTTCTGCGACCTGTACGACGCGGATGAAGACGCACGCACGCTGATCGACCTGGCGTTGAAACTGGAGGACCTGACCCGCAACGCAGGCAAGCACGCCGGCGGCGTGGTGATCGCGCCCTCGCCGCTGACCGATTTCACGCCGCTGTATTGCGAAGCCGGCGGCAGCGGTGTCGTCACCCAGTTCGACAAGGACGACGTCGAAGTGGTCGGCTTGGTAAAGTTCGATTTTCTTGGTCTGCGCACGCTCACCATCATCGACTGGACGGTGAAGGCGATCAACGCGCAACGCGCGGCTTCCGGCAAGGGGTTCCCCCATCCGCCTGACGAGCGCCTTCCCCCGCTTGCCGGGGAAGGCAAGTCGGAGCAGCCTTCGGCTGCGAACACTCCTTTGGACATCAACGCGCTGCCGCTGGACGATCCGCAAGTGTTCACGCTGTTCCGCGAAGCGCGCACGGTCGCGGTGTTCCAGTTCGAAGGCGGCGGCATGCAACGGTTGATCAAGGACGCGCGGCCCGATCGCTTCGAGGACCTGATCGCGCTGGTGTCGCTGTTCCGGCCCGGACCCATGGACTTGATCCCGAGCTACGTCGCGCGCAAGCACGGCCGCGAGCCGGTGGTCTATCCAGATCCGCGCGTGGAACCGCTGCTGCGCGAGACCTTCGGCATCATGGTCTATCAGGAGCAGGTGATGCAGATGGCACAGCTCATCGGCGGCTACACGCTGGGCGCCGCCGACCTGCTTCGACGCGCGATGGGCAAGAAGGTGCCGGCCGAAATGGCGACGCAACGCGCGATCTTCCGCGACGGCGCAATGGGCAACGGCATGGATGCGCGCAAGGCCGACGCGATCTTCGATCAGATGGAAAAGTTCGCGGGTTACGGCTTCAACAAGTCGCACGCCGCGGCCTACGCACTGGTCTCGTATCAGACCGCGTGGCTGAAGGCGCATCATCCCGCACAGTTCATGGCCGCGACTTTGTCGGCGGACATGGACAACACCGACAAGGTCGTGATCTTTCTCGCCGACGCGCGCGCGAGCGGATTGCAGGTGTTGCCGCCGGACGTCAACGCCTCCGATTACCGGTTCGTCGCCATCGACGATGCTTCGATCCGCTACGCCTTGGGCGCGATCAAGGGCGTCGGCCGCGCGGCCTGCGAGGCGATCGTGGCCGAGCGCGAACGTGGTGGCACGTTCCGCGATCTGGCCGATTTTTGCGCGCGGATCGATCCTTCCAGGATCAACAAGCGCGTGCTGGAAGCGCTGATCCTGTCCGGCGCTTTCGATTCGCTGGCGGTCAATCGCGCGACCCTGATGACGCAATTGCCCGAAGCCGCGCGCGCCGCGGAACAACACCTGCGCGACCGCGCCGCCGGCCAGAATGACATGTTCGGCGGCGCGACCGCGACCGCCGCGACACCGTCCATACAGATCTCCGGCCAGCCGGAATGGCCGCTGGAACGCACACTTGCCGGCGAGCGCGCCACGCTCGGGCATTATCTTTCCGGGCATCCCACCGATCCCTGGCGCGGCGTGCTCAGGCAAATCGCGACCTGCCCGCTCGGCGAGATCGCGCAGCGTTGGCAACCGCCGCCGCGTCGCGATGACAATGACAACGACAACAACGGCAACCGTTTCCGCCGCGCGCTGGAAACGCCTTGGGTCGTGGCGGGCATGGTGACGCTGCAACGCCGTCGCGGGGACACCGGCGCGTTCGTCCAGTTCGAGGACTGGAGCGGACGCCTCGAGGTGAGTTTTTTCCGCGAGGTGTTCGCGCAATACGCAAGCCTGTTGCTGCGTGATGCGCTGCTCGTGGTCGAAGGCGGTCTTGCGATGGACGACTTCAGTGGCGAGCTGCAACTGCGCGCGCGCCGTGTGTGGACGCTAGACGAGGCTTGCGCGGCCAACGCACGCGCACTGCGGATCAGCGTAAATGGCATCGGCGCGCCGTTCGTGGCGTCGCTCAAACAAGTCTTGGCCGGCCACCGTGGCGGCAACACGCCGCTGCTGCTGACCGGCTACCGCAACGCATCCGCGAGCGCCGACATCGAATTGGGCGAGGAATGGCGGGTGCGGGTCAGCATGGCCCTGCTGCGCGATCTGACCGCGCTGCCGGGCGTGCAAGCCGTGGCGCCGGCGCTGACGAGGCCGGCGGCATCAGTCTAGGGCGAGCCCCGCTCGCGATTGGATCGCGTGCGAAGGCCGCCCCTGCCGATCCGGCTCGAACGCTATACTCGTATTCTTTGCCGGGCCTGTCGCCGCGAATGAATCCCAACTTCCTCGATTTCGAGAAACCGATCGCGGAACTGGACGCCAAGATCCAGGAGCTGACGCACGCGGGCCAGGGTTCCTCGGTCAATGTTGAGGAAGAGGTCGGCAAATTGCGCGACAAACTGCGCGCGCGCACTGCGGACATTTTCAAGAACCTGACACCGTGGCAGATCACGCAACTGTCGCGTCATCCCGCGCGGCCATACAGCAACGATTACATTGGTGTGATCTGCGACGAATTTCACGAGCTCGCCGGCGACAGGATGTATGCCGAAGACGCAGCGGTCGTCGCAGGTTTGGGGCGCATCGACGGCCGTCCGGTGATGATCGTCGGTCACCAGAAAGGCCGCGACATCAAGACGAAAGTGCGTCGCAATTTCGGGATGCCACGCCCCGAGGGTTATCGCAAAGCGCTACGTCTGATGAAACTTGCGGAACGTTTTCAATTACCCGTGTTGACTTTCATCGATACGCCCGGCGCGTATCCCGGCGTCGGTGCCGAGGAGCGCGGCCAGAGCGAAGCGATCGCGCGCAATCTGATGGAAATGTCGGAACTGCGCGTACCGATCGTGTGCACCGTTATCGGCGAAGGCGGCTCCGGCGGGGCGCTGGCGATCGGCGTGGGCGACCGCACCATCATGCTGCAGTATTCGACGTATTCGGTTATCTCGCCAGAGGGTTGCGCCTCGATCCTGTGGAAGAGCGCCGAACGCGCGCGCGACGCCGCCGAGGCGCTGGGCCTGACCGCGGTGCGGCTGAAGGAATTGGGCCTTGTCGACAAGATCGTGCGCGAGCCCACCGGCGGCGCGCACCGCAATCCCACCGCGATGGCGAAACGCCTGAAGGCGGTACTGATAAACGAACTGGATGCGGTGCGGGATATCCCCGTCGGGCAATTGCTGGAGCAGCGTTATCAGCGGTTGCGCCGATACGGGGCGTATCAGGAAAGCTGATCGAATAGCACGCGGTACGGATCAAGGCATTCATCGTTCCGTGGATCTCACCACCCATCTTCGCAACAGCCTCTCTGACGGCAAGCACGACTGCGCGCTCTGCGTCGCCTACAGCGGCGGCGCGGACTCGACCGCGCTGTTGCACGCGCTGGCGCAACTCCCACAGGCGCGCGCGCGTGGCATGCGCGCGGCGCACATCGATCATGGCCTGCACGCGGACAGCGCGCACTGGTCACTACATTGCGAACGTTTCTGCGCGGCAATCGATGTTCCGTTGACCGTATTGCATGTCGAGGTCGATATCTCGCGTGGCGAAGGGCTGGAAGCCGCCGCCCGGCGCGCGCGTTACGACGCCATCGCGGGGGTCATGCGGGAGGGCGAGTGGCTGGCGCTGGCGCACCATCGCGATGACCAGGTCGAAACCGTGCTCCTGAAACTGCTCCGTGGCGCCGGGCCCGAGGGGCTGGGGGGGATGCGGCCGATCCGCGTGCTGCACGGCAAGAGCGTCTGGCGGCCGCTGCTGGACGTGCCGCGATCCGTCTTGCGTGACTATGTCGAAGCGCATCGCCTGGCATTTATCGAAGATCCGTCCAATGCAGATCCGCGTCATTCACGCAATTTTTTACGGCACGAGATTCTGCCGCGCTTGACCCAGCACTGGCCACATGCAGCGGATTCCATCGCGCATTCGGCCACATTGTCGCGCCTCGCCGCGGATCGAATCGAGTTGCTGATCGAGGATGCGCTCGTGACATTGCATTGCGATGAGAACGCTCTGGACGCCGCGGACTGGAGCGCGTTGCCGGATGCATTGCGCGCCGGCGTGTTGGAGCGCTGGCTGCATGGTCTCAAATTGCCGGCGCCAAGCGGGGCGCAAGGCGCGGAACTCAAGCGCCAGATCGATGAGGCGCAGGCCGACCGCGTGCCGCGGGTTGCGTGGCCGGGCGCGGAAGTGCGCGTGTGGCGCGGCGGCTTGCATGCCATGCCGCCATTGCCAGCAACACCGGTCGATTGGGAATCGACGTGGGATGGATCGCCGCTCGCGCTGCCCGCAGGTTGCGGTACGTTGACCTTGCAAATGTCGAACCCGGGCAATGCAACGAAACTCGATCCACTATTGACCGTGCGCTTTCGCCGCGGCGGCGAGCGCATCAAGCCGGCGGGCGATCGGCACATCCGCGAATTACGCGATCTGTTCCAGCACGCAGACATCCCGCCGTGGCAACGCAAACGCATCCCGCTGATCTACTCAGACGGTGAATTGCTGGCAGTGGCCGACATCTGGCTGAGCGAAACCGGCAAGGTATATTTCGAGCGCATTGGCGCAAGACCGCGCTGGAATCTCCCTTCGATTGATTCGTTTGCGCCGCTGCGTTAGCGTGCGCGCATGGCCAAACAAGCAGCTCCACCGGCGCAGCCCGCTCCCGACGAAACGCCCGCGATCGCGCAGTTCGAACAGTCGCTCGACGAACTCGAACAACTGGTCGCGAAAATGGAAGGGGGCGAATTGAGCCTGGACGAATCCTTGCGTTCATTCGAGCGCGGCATCGCGCTCTACCGCCGTTGCCAGACCGCGCTGGAACAGGCGGAATTGCGCGTCAAGCTGCTGCTCGATCCCGCCGATCCTGAAAGCGCCCAGCCGTTTGACGAGAACGCCGCGTGAACCGGGATTGCCTGCGTTGATTCGCCTGCTGGAGAATTGGAGTGCGCGCGCGGACGCGGCACTCTTGCGCGCGTTGCCGCGGGAAGACAGCGAACCGAGGGAACTGGTACGCGCGATGCGCTACGCGGTGCTCGGCGGCGGCAAGCGGCTGCGCCCGCTGCTGGTGTATGCAACCGGCGCGGCGCTGGGCACGTACGAGCGCGCGCTGGACGCGCCGGCATGCGCGGTCGAACTGATCCACGCTTATTCGCTGGTGCACGACGACCTGCCGGCGATGGACGACGATGACCTGCGCCGTGGTCGTCCCACCTGCCACGTCGCTTTCGGCGAGGCCACCGCGATCCTCGCCGGGGACGCACTGCAGGCGCTTGCGTTCGAGATTCTCGCCACCGATCGCACTCCGCCCATCGAAATGGCGTCGCGCGTGGAAATGTTGCACGCGTTGGCCGCCGCCTGCGGGGCGCAAGGCATGGCTGGCGGACAGGCGTTCGACCTGGCCGCGGTCGGCAAAAAACTCGACCGCGAGCAACTGGAGCACATGCATGCGCACAAAACCGGCGCGTTGATCCGCGCCAGCGTGCGTCTGGGCGCGCTGGCGGCAGGTTGCACCGATGCCGCGACGCTCGACGCGCTGGATCGCTATGGCCACGCGATCGGGCTGGCCTTCCAGGTGCGCGACGACATCCTCGATGTCGAAGGTCACGCAGACGTGATCGGCAAGACGTCCGGCAAGGATGCGGCGGCCGCCAAGCCGACCTTCCCTTCGGTATTGGGCATGGATGCTTCGCGCGCGCGCCTGCGCGTTTTGACCGAGGAAGCATTGGCTGCGCTGGCGCCTATGCGAGAACGCGCGCCGCCGCTGTCGGAGCTGGCACGCTACGTGGCCGAACGTGATCGTTGAATCTCGGGACTCGGGACTCGGGACTCGGGACTCGGGACTCGGGACTCGGGACTCGGGACTCGAACAGAGCATAACAACTGGACCGTCCTTCGGGCGCAGGCCGGAATCCAGTGGCCCATACATTGCCCGAGAAGCGAAAACGCAGGTACCTCCACCAACTCGCCGCCACGTTTCGACCTGCGCCGAAATCACGAGCGAAAAAAACGGGCCGCAAGGCCCGTTTTTTTCATGCGGATTTTTCGCGCCTGATCAGCTGATCAAACGCAGCGCGAACGGATAGCGGTAGCTCTCTCCCTTGCTCACCGCGACCGCGGCGATGATGCAAAACACGATATTCAGGATCCACAACAGGAACCACAAGAACATGCCGATGATGATGAAGGTGAGAACCCAGCAGATCACATAGCCGATGAGGATGGTGATCTGGAAGTTCAGCGCTTCCCTGGATTGATCGACAAGGAACGGCTTGTCAGTGCGGTCCTTGTGGATCAGCCATACGATCAGCGGGACGATGAAGCCGAAGATGATCCCGGACAGATGGGTGATCAACGCGAGATTGCGATCGTCGGCGCTGCTGCCGGCCGCGGGTGGCGCTGGCGGTGGCGGTGAATAGGAAGGCGGTGGTGGCGGTGGTGGTGTAACGGATTCCGGCGGAACGCTCATGGGTAACTCCCCTACGCAGTGAACGGAACGCACGCGCACTGTCCCGCGCCACCGGGCGTCTGTCAAGCGCCGCGCATGGCACAGAGTCGTTTACTCATGATCCGTTCGTTCCAAGCGCAGGCCCATGGAGCCGAAGTCGAAGGACGATGATCGCCTGGAACGCTTCGGCTCCGCTCGCTACGCGAACTGCGCGCAGCGCGAACAGGTTTATCTTTGCACCCGTTCAAACCGCGGCACGCGCCCTTCCGACAAGGTTTTCGGCAGGCGCAACCTTGCCGCTGCCTGGGAACACCCGCGTTTCCAACGCGGATTCGGACACGCCAAGGTGTGCTGCCAGCACGCCTTTGAACACGCCGCGCAAATCGGTGGTCGCGTGCAGATCGCGGTCCTGATAGAGCTGTCCGCGGCCGATGCCCGGCCACTGGCCGCCGACGTGGCCGCCGCGCAACGCGCCGCCGGCGAGGAACATCGCGCCGCCGGTGCCGTGGTCGGTGCCGCCGGTGCCATTGATCGCCGCGGTGCGGCCGAATTCGGTGACCACCGCGATGATGGTGCGGCTCCAGGTATCGCCCATGGCCTCGCGGTAGGCCTTGATGCCGGCATCGAGTTCCGCCAGCTTGCGTTGCAGGATCGCCGCCTCGTTGGCATGGGTATCCCAGCCGTTGTCCTCGACGAAACCGACGCGCGGCCCATTGACCTTGGCCATGAAGCCGCCGGCTGCGCCCATCAACAACGGCAACTGCCCGGCATAGGGTTTGCCGGACGTCCCTTTTTCTTGCGCACGTGGCGCGGCCATCGCTTGCGTGGGGACGACTTTGTTACGCACCGGCATCGACGTCGCCGGCAGTATTTGGGGCACAGTCGGCAGCGAGGGAGCATCCTGTTGTTGCGCGATCGCGCGGATAAACGTTTCTGCCAGTCGAGGATCTTCCGCGTACAGCGGTTGCAGACGTTGCAAAAGAATCGGATTCACCTGTGTCGGCAACGGCGGCGACCATGACGACACATTGCCGCGGCCGCGCATGGACAATGGCATCACCGTCGCCACCGCCAGCCCTTCCACACCCGGCATCGCCGCGACGCAACGGTTCAACCAGCCATCCTGCGCGCCGTGCGGCTGCGCGGTGCCATTCTCCAGACAATCCTGCGCGTCGAAATGCGAGCGCCCCCAATACGGCGGCGCGGCCGCTACATACGGCATGAACTGACCTTGCGTATAAAGTTGCGAGGCGTAGTCCAGCGATGGATGCAACGCGAATGTCGAATCGAGTTTGTGCGCGGGCGGCACATTCGGTTTGCTCGAGCCATCCGGCGACAAGGCCAGTGCGCCGCGGATCGCGGAATAACCCGGATCGCCGAACGGTGGCACGGCTTCCAACCCATCCAATCCGCCGCGCAACAGCACCAGCAGAAAGCGCGTATCCGAGCCGGTCGCGGCGAAGGTCAGCTTGGGCCACAACACCAACGCGCCCGCGGCGAGCAGCGTGCCGGCCAGGAATTGTCGGCGGTTGATGGATGTGTCGAGGGTGCGCATATCAAACTCTCCACTGGAACGCGGGCGCGGCGAACAGCGTCGCCATCGCGACTTGCGTAGATTCGGCGCGGCGGATCGCGGCACTCGTTTCCGAATCGAGCATGGGACCGAGCACGCCTTGCGCCAGATCCAGCGGTTGCTGCTGATCGGCCAGCGACACGCGCGCGGACAGCGCTTCCGCAGCCTGCACGCGCTTCCACAACGCATCCGGATCGATCCAGTTGGACGCGATGTCGGGAAACCCCGCCGGCGAGCGCGGCGTGAACGTCGGCTCGCCCATCGTGTTGAGCAGACCCAGCAACGGTTGCGGCTTGTCGCCGATGTCGATCCGTCCCGCGCGCAAGGATGAAATCACGAAATCCTGCGGCGTCTTGAATTTGCGGGCGGCGACGCTCCACGCTTCGGGGCTCTCGATCAGTGTGCGATAAACGTGGGCAAGATCGGTATCGTGGTCGAGATAACTTCGCGTCATGCGATCGACCAACGTCTGCGGCGGATCGTCCGACACGAAATGCCTCGCCAGTTTCAGCGACAGGTGTTTGGCGGTGGCGGGATGACGCGCAAGATCGACGAGGATTGCGCGGCCCTGCTCGACGCCGCCTTCGGCATAGGTCTTGCCCATCACCCTGCGCGCGCCGGGTTCGTGCGCGTTGCCGCGGAACACGAATGCGGACGTCGGTTTGGCTGCATTTTCATCCCGCCGGAACGCGAAACGGCCGCGCATCCCGCCCATCCCGCCGCCACCGAACTCGCGCGGCAGCGGCGTGCTCCATCCGGTGATCGCGCGTGCGAGTTCGGTGACATCGGCCTGGCTGTAACCGCCGTTCACGCCAAGCGTATGCAATTCCATGATCTCGCGGCCGAGGTTTTCATTGAGACCGCCGGCCTTGCCCTTGTTCTGCGTGCCTTGGTTGGCCAGCCGCGCGGCGACGCGCTCGCCCACCCGAGAATCCGGTCCGATCGATTGCACGTTGTCGAGATAACGCAACATCGCCGGATGCGTTTCCACCGCCAGCAGCATGTCGGCGAAACGTCCGGTGACGTGCGGGCGGATTGCTTCGCGTTCCATCGGCGCGGCGTACAAGCGCGCGGGGCCCTTGTCCAGCGACACCGCGAAATGGTTTGACCAGAAATGCACCAGCCGCTCGACGAACGGCGTGTTGGTGGTCGCGGCAAGCCGGTAGCGCGCGGCGGCTTCCGCCATCATGTCGTCGCGGAATTCGCGCTTGATCTCGCGCACTTCCGCGGGTTTGGCATTCCTGGTTTGCGTGTTGTCCGTGCTTGCCAGCGGCTGTGCGTTGTCGTTCGTGTTCGTTGCGCCACCAAGCAATACACGCCGCTGCTGCTTGAACTGGCGATTTTCCAGTTTGTACTGCGATTCCCTGGAAAGATAATCAAGGCTGCTCGGCAATCCAGCGAATACTTGCCCGCCGTCCGGCCCGCTGGACACTTGCGCGTTCAGCCACGCTTTCGGATCGTGCACGCTGGCCAGATCGCCCGGCCGCGCGCCCAAGCCAAATCGGTTGACCGCCGCGGTGGCGGCGTTGCCTTGTGCGTTCATGCGCAAATCTCGTCCTGAGCCTGTCGAGGGGCTCGCGTTCCAATGCCTGCATCAGCTTGAACGCGCGGCGCTGAACGGGGTTGACACCCTTGGCTGAACGAGCGTAATGCAATACAGGCCATGGATGGCCGTCAACGAAGTGAGCTCAAGCGCCGTGCATGACGCCGAGCATCGCAGCGCCAAGCGGGAGCAAGGCGCGTATGTTCGAGCACAGGGACGTGCGAGTTCGCGCCGGCCCGCTTGGCGCGAGAAGCGCAGGGCAGTCGAGACAACACGATGTTGTCGAAACCGTCATGCCCGCGCGCGATGGTTTTGGCGACTTTTGCCGAAACAAAAGTCGCACGATCGCGGCAGCGAGCGGAACCAAGCAATCTTGCAAAAGAGCTGGATTCCGGGTTCTGCGCTTCGCGCAGCCCCGGAATGACGGCTAAGAGCGGAGTTACTCTCCCGCCACCATCATCTTGCATACCAGGATCGAACCGGTCAGAAACGGCAGGCGCTTGTCGACATCGCTGCCGATCGCTTGCATGCCCATGAACATTTCGCGCAGGTTGCCGGCGATGGTTATCTCCTGCACCGGATACGCGATCGCACCCTGTTCGACCCAGAAGCCCGCCGCGCCACGCGAATAATCGCCGGTGACGATCGACACGCCGTGGCCGATCAGTTCGGTGACCAATAAACCCGTGCCCATCCGCGCCAGCAACTCGTCGAACGACAGCGCCCCGCCATCGACACTCCCCGGCGACACGACCAGGTTGTGCACGCCGCCGGCGTTGCCGGTGGATTGCAGGCCGAGTTTGCGCGCCGAGTAACTGCCAAGCACGTAACGTTGCAACACGCCACGCTCGATCAGCGACGATTCGCGCGTGGCGACGCCCTCGGCGTCGAACGCGGTCGAGGCGTGACCGCGCGGCAGCAACGGCTGTTCGGTGATCGCCACGAAATCCGGCAGCACTTGCTTGCCCGCTTGATCCAGCAGAAAACTCGCGCGCCGGTACAGCGAACCGCCGCTGACCGCTGTGACCAGATGCCCGATCAAGGAAGCCGCGACTTCCGGCGCGAACAACACCGGACATTCGCGCGTGGAAAGTTTGCGCGCGCCCAGTCTCGCCGCGGCGCGTTGCGCGGCGGTCGCGCCGATCGTTTTGGCCGGTGGAAAATCAGATGCGGCGCGAACGCTGTCGTACCAGTAGTCGCGCTGCCTTTCATCCCCTTCGCCCGCGATCAGCGAACACGACAGCGAATGCGAGGTGCCTCGTTCGCGTCCGATAAAACCGTGCGAATTCGCGTACACACCCAAGGCCGCACCGCTCTGCACACTCGCGCCTTCGGAATTGCCGATCGCCGGATGCGTGCGGCCTGCATCTTCGATTTGTTTTCCGATCTCGATCGCCTGCGCGACATCGAGTTGCCACGGATGCCACAAATCGAGATCGGGGAAGGGGCCATTTGCGATGCGCGCCGGATCGGCCAAGCCAGCGCAAGGGTCCGCTTCGGTATAACGTGCGATCGCGCAGGCCTGCGCGATCGTCGCCTCGATCGATTCGGATTTCAGATCGGCGGTGGACGCGCTGCCCTTGCGCTGACCGAAGTACACCGTCAAACCGAAGCCCCGGTCGCGGGTATGCTCGACGGTTTCGACGTCACCCAAGCGCACGTTGACCGACAAGCCGGTTTCGACGCTGGCGGAGACTTCCGCCTGCGACGCGCCAGCCACGCGCGCGCGACGGATCACGTCTTGCGCGAGTTCCGCGATCCGGTCGAGTTCTTCCAGACTGTTGCCGGTTGGTGTGGCGATGGCGTTCAAGGTCTTCTCTCTGAAGTTGACCCGTTACTATAACGGCCATCATGCGCAACGCAGACAGCCACGATGACGCGGCGAACGAGCCGCCCAGCCGCAGCGGGCGCCGCCGAGAGGCGCTGGCGATGCTGGATCTGGCCGAAGCGCTGGTGACATTGCCGCCCTCGCGGGTGAAAAAGATCGACGTGCCCGACGAGGTGCGCGAGGAAATCGCCAACGTGCGGCGCATCCCTTCGCACATCGCGCGCAAGCGCCAGCTCGCGCATCTGGCCAAGTTGATGCGCCGTCACGACCAGGCAACGTTCGATGCCGCGCGCGCGGAACTGGCGAACGAGCGCGGGCATGGCGCGCGCGAGGCGACAGTTTTGCACCGGCTCGAGGCGTTGCGCGAAAATCTGCTGGCCGGCGGCGACGAAGTGCTCGCCGGGTTCATCGCCGCGCATCCGGATGTCGACCGCCAACGGCTGCGTTCGCTGATCCGGCAGGCACGCGGCGAGCGCGACGGCAACAAGCCGTTGCATGCGTATCGCGAATTGTTCCGGCTGCTGCGTGAACTGGGGTCTGTTCACACTACCACAGCGTAATCACGCTGCGGTACCGCCAACGGTCATTCCGACAATCTTCAACGTCGGCTGGCCGACGCCCACCGGCACGCTCTGGCCATCCTTGCCGCACACGCCGACGCCTTCATCGAGTTTCAAATCGTTGCCGATCATCGTGACGCGGGTCAGCACCTCGGGGCCGGAACCGATCAAGGTCGCGCCTTTCACGGGCGCGGTCACCTTGCCATCCTCGATCAGGTACGCCTCGCTGGCGGAGAACACGAACTTGCCGGAAGTGATATCGACCTGACCCCCGCCGAAGTTGACCGCGTACAGCCCGCGCTTGACCGAAGCGATGATCTCGGCCGGATCGCGCATCCCCGGCAACATGTAGGTGTTGGTCATGCGCGGCATCGGCAGATGCGCGAAGGATTCGCGGCGGCCATTGCCAGTGGATGTCATGTTCATCAGCCCGGCGTTGTGCTTGTCCTGCATATAGCCGCTTAGACGGCCATTTTCGATCAACGTGGTGCAATGCGTCGGCGTGCCCTCATCGTCGATCGACAACGAACCGCGCCGGCCGGGCAGCGTGCCGTCGTCGACCACCGTTACTCCGTCAGCCGCAACCTGCTGGCCCATTCGGTTGGAAAACGCGGACGTCCCCTTGCGATTGAAGTCGCCTTCCAGCCCGTGGCCGATCGCCTCGTGCAGCAGCACACCCGGCCAGCCCGGGCCGAGCACAACGTCCATCGTGCCGGCGGGCGCGGCTACCGCGTCGAGATTGACGATCGCCTGGCGCACCGCCTCGCGCGCCCACTCGTGCGCGCGGCCGGAATCGATCAACTCGCGATAGCCGCAACGACCGCCGCCGCCGCCATTGCCCGCTTCCCGCCGTCCGTTGCTCTCCGCGATCACCTGCACGCCCACGCGCGTCAATGGGCGCACGTCCGCCGCCAGCGTGCTGTCGGCCGCGGCGATCAGGATCGTTTCGTGCGACGCGGCCAAGCTGACGATCACCTGACAAATGCGCGGATCGAGGCTGCGGCAAAGCGCGTCGAGTTCGCGCAATAGCGATATCTTGGCGGGGTTGTCGAGTGCTTCGATCGGATCCTCGGCTGGATACAACGCGCGCGCGTTGCGCATCGCCAGCGGCGTGCCGACGCCGTTGCCTTCGCGCGCGATCGCACGCGCCGCGCCCGCGGCTTCCAGCAACTGCGGCAGCGCGATGTCGTCGGAGTAGGCGAAACCGGTCCTCTCGCCGGAGATCGCGCGCACACCAACGCCCTGCTCGATACTGTGGCTGCCATCGCGCACGATTCCATCCTCCAGCACCCACGACTCGCTGCGCGAATGCTGGAAATACAGGTCCGCCGCGTCGATCGACGGCCCCATTATCCGCGCGAACACGCGCTCCAGATCGTTGGCGGCCAAGCCACCGGGCGCGAGCAGACGGCGTTCGGCGAGGGCGAGCGGGGAATCCATCATGTGTTTAAGCGGATGGCTGCGGCGCAGCCGGAACCCTCAACGTAAGGGCGAAATGGCGGGATCGCAAGCGCCATCAACGAAATCGGCCATCGATTTCCCAATGCGGAATCGCCTGCGACAAGCGCGTGAACGTGCCCTGTTCGGCGATTTCCCGCGCGGCATCGAGAAATCCACGCCACGCCGCGCGCGCCAGGGCGCCGCCGACGCTGATCCGGCGCACGCCCAGATCGGCAAGCTGCGCGGCGGTCGTGAAATCGCCGCCGATCAGCACATTGACAGACTTGGGCGCAACCGCTTTCACCACTGCTTCGATATCGCCCAACTCACGCAAGCCCGGCGCGTACAGACAGTCTGCGCCAGCTTCCGCGTAAGCGGTCAAGCGGTGGATCGTTTCCGGCAAATCCGGGCGCCCCACCAGAAAGCCCTCGCAACGCGCGGTCAGCAATACGTCGTAGCCGGTTTCTTCGATTGCTAGCCGCGCGGCGTGGATGCGTTCCACTGCCAATGAAAAGTCGAACAAAGGTTGCGTCTCGTTGCCACTCGAATCCTCGATCGACAAACCAGCGACACCGGTCGCCGCCGCGCGCGAGACATTCGCCGCCACGCTTTTCGGCTCGACCGCGAAACCGCCTTCGAAGTCGGCGTTGACCGGCACGGAAACGCTGCCCGCGATCGCGCGCAGATGCGCCAGCACGTCCTCGATCGGCACCAGATTGTCGCGCTTGCCTTGCGACCACGCGAAACCGGAACTGGTGGTCGCCAGCGCCTTGAACCCGAGTTGTTCCAAAAGTTTCGCGCCTCCGATATCCCAGGGATTCGGAATCACGAAACAACCGCTTTCGTGCAAGCGGCGGAAAGTGGCGTAGCGATCGGTGAGATGCTCAGAAGCTACGTTTCTAGCAAACGAAATCGTCGAGTCCGGAGAAGTCTCTTTTATTCTTTGCCGCATCATTATCCGTTGCACCAAACTCGTCGGATCGGATGCAGGCGTCTTCCAGTCTGCGATGCTTGGGTGCGTCGCGACTATGACTGCGATTTCTTCGTGATTGATGAACGCACTGCTTTTCCACCGTCGATTATTTTTTTCAACGAATTCATCAATCTTTTTGTACGCGCCTAACTTTCCGCATACCCAATCACCAGCTCGCTGACCAAAGCAGAGGATTACCTTAATTCCAAGTCGCTTGATGACACTCTGATGAAATGGCCAACATGCTTCAGCCAACGAAAGAAACTGATCGTTAAGACCACTCTCGCGCGCGGATCGTAAAAAAACGACATTGCTTGAAGGAACGCGACGCGGGTCGATATCCAATTTATGAAGCAAATGCAAAACTCTTGGCTGTAATCCGCGGGCACCGGGTTCACTCCCCGCCCAACGCTCATCCTTATATGCCGACCAGTCAGCCAGTTCGATTTCCAAGACTTTTTTTGTGTGCCAAGCCACCGTCTCAGCGGCCTGTACTTCGGGGGAACCGCCAGGATTCAACCCCAAAATATATAATTTTGATGGTTCCCCGAATGCACTTCTTCCAGAATAAAACACTGACCCGGACTGCGTCAGAAGTGAATCGGGTATCAGGGGAACGAAGTCTTGGATCATGATTGTTCCAAAGATCAAATTGAAGATTATCTGATGCCTGAGGTAGGTGGCGCGGGCGCCGATTGCACAGGCGTGGCGCGCGGTACCGTTTTCGACAATGGGGTGATCACCGGTTTCTCCCAACTGCCGCCGATGTGATAGCGCGCGCCCGCTGCGCGGTTCAAGCCGCGGCCGAGCAGGCCTTGCACCGCGAGACCCGCGGCCGCCCCGACCGGACCGCCGATCACCGCCCCCACCACCGGCAGCACGCCGCCGGCGTGCGGCGTCACCTGCACGATCTGATCGTAGTCGCGCGCGCGCAGGCCGGTGCGCCCGCGAACCTGGATCTCCGCGGCCGGGCCCTTGATGTCGAGATCGTCGGTGCGCGCGTTGCCATCGGCGAGCGCGAAGACGCCGGTTATCGAATTGAATCCAAAACCGGATTTGAAAACGTCGCCGAAATCCAGCGTCAGCCGACGCGGCAGTTCGCGGACCGATATCAACCCGAACAGGCGTCCGACGCCCGGCTGCACTTCAGGAATCCGTCCCTTGCCGACGTTGACCTTCATGCCGCCGTCGAGGTTTGCCAGCGCGAACGCGGTGGGCGCGCCCGGCCAGGACGCCTCGATGTGGGCGCGTGCATTGTCGCCGCCGGAAATCAATCCGGCAAACCCGAATGCGCCGAGCATCCTGCCCAGATTGTCGGAAACCAGGTCGATCACGAATTGCGAACGGCTGGATTGCGCGTTGCCGATCCAGTCGCCGTGCGAACGGATCTGCACGTCCTTCGATTGCATGTCCATCCGCGTGACGTGCATGCCAGTCGCGCTCGGCGCGCTCTCGAAATGCGTTTCGCCGAGTCTGGCGTCGCCCAAATGCAAATCGGCGATGGATAAATGCAACGGTGGCAGCGATCCCGGCGCGACGCCGGCCAGCGCGTCCGGCGCCGGCGTCACCTCGGCATTCGGCGTCTTGTCTTCTGGCCAGTACAGGCGTTGCAATTGCGCGGTGATGCCGCGTCGCGCGAGATTGCTGTCTGGCAGCGACAGCGTGCCGGCCAACAGCGCGCCGTCCAGTGTCAACGTGTGCACATCGGTGCCAGCCGTATAACGCAGCGACTGCGCACCGAGATGCTTGCCGAACACAAGCACATCGTCCGCGCTGATCTGCGCGCTGCGCAGCGGCGGCAATCCGTTGCCCGCATCCCGGCTCTGCGCGCCGGAAGAAGCCTGGTTCGAATCGCCGGTCGCGAAGTGTGCCCAGCCACCAAGATCGAATTGCCTGGCGTGGCCACTGAGCGTCATGCCGCTCGAGGGCAATGTCGCCGGTGGCGTGTCGCCGAACGCAACCGCCAGCACGGCCGATTTACGCGACGCGTCATCGGGCAGTCGGCCGCGCGTGCGCAACAGGTCGCCGAGCGCGAGATCGAGGCTGCCGCCGGTGAAAGGAAGGCCGAGCTGCAAGCTCATCGGCAATATCGTCGATGCCGGTTTGTCCAGAGGCGCGGGTAGATCCAGGGCGATACCGCGCAAGTTCGATTGTACGGAGAGCGTTTTGGCCGCGTTGTCGGCGTTGCCGCCCTGGGCGATATTCAAGCCGATCCGGAAATTCGCGGTGCCTTGCGTGATTTTGCCAAGTGCCGCGAGGCCGGGATAATCCTGCAACAACGTCGTCGCGCTGAAACGTCCGGTCAGCGCGGCTTCCAGTTGATGCCCGGGATCCGCCGCATCGTCGCCGAAGGCGATCGACAATGCCGCTGGCGCGCCGTGCCATGCGGTTTTCAGCGCGTCGGCGCCGAACCCCTTGGCATCGAAATGCAACGGACCATCGACGCCCTGCAATTGCAGATTCCAGGCGCGCGCCGCGACATCCGCGCTGGCCAGTTGCAGATTGCCATCGACTGTGAATTGATTGGCCTGATCCAGAGGCAGCACCAACGTCATCGCGAGCTTGCCGGTTCCGCCGATGGTGAGCGGTGAGAGCGTTGACGCCGCATCGCGTCCGATCGGGCTCTTGCGCACGAGATCCAGCAACGCCGCGCCACGGCCATTGGCCTGCACCGCCAACGTCAACAATGCCGTATTGCCGAGATCGGGAATATGCGCAACCGCGTTCGTGACATCGATGCCCAGCACGTCCGCGCGCGTTGCTTCGCCGATGATCGCGGTGTCGAGGAATTGCACGTTGGCGTCCAGTTCCTGCGCGCGCGGCCAGCCGTCGGCATAATCGAACACGACATCGCTGACATGCGCCAGCGCGTCGAAACGCCCTTCATGGTTCTTGAAGGGCCAATCGTCCAGATCGCCACGGAGCAGCACACGGCCGGAATCGACCTTGCCGGAAACCAGCGCGCGATCGAGCCATTGCACGGTCGCCGGCGGCAGCGAGTGCGGCCAGAACAGTTTCGCCGCCGGCACCGCCGCGTGGGTCAGGTTCGCATACACATCGAGAAACGGTTTGTTCCCAGCGCCCTGCAAGATCAACTGACCGCGCGCCTGTCCGCCGAAATCCTTGGCGTCGAAATTCAGCGCGTCGGTCGCGACGTGCCATTGCGCACCATCGCGCCATGCCATGAACGTGCCGCCCAATTTCGACAACACGAACGGCTGGCGAAACACGCCCGGAAACCGCAGCGTCGCCGCCTGACTTGGCAACTCAATCGACAAGGCTTCTTCGTCGCTGCGCAGCGTGGCATCCAGCGAGTCCACGCCGGGAACCCCGGACGCTGGTGTCGCGCCCAGCGCGCGCAAATGCGCGACCGCCGCGTAACGGCCATCCGCGTTCCAACGCAGCGCGGCGGAATCGACCGTGCCGTGCGGCTGCGCGGCGACGATCCAGTCGACAGCCCCTGCCGGAATTTGTGGCATCAATCCCGCCAGCGGCAACAATGGCGCAAGATCGAGACCGCGCGCGGCCAGCGCAACCCGGCGCGAATTGCCCGTGCCGCGCAGCAGCAGCAGCGCGCCGCCGGCGTCGTCGATGTCATCGCGTGGCTTGCCGTCCGCGCGATAGCGCACGCTCCAGCCGTCGACAAGTTTTCGCAATGCGATCACGCCGGAAATTTTCAGAAGCTGCGCATGCTGTCCACCCGGGGCGGACGCGGCGAGCTTGCCGACATCGAAACGCGCGGCGAATGCGGCGGGATGATCACCGCGCCAGCTCCCCCACAATTCCAGATCGCCATGCCCGCTTTGCACGGCATAGCCCTGCAGGTCGAGCGCGCGCGTCATCGCCGCGAGATCCAGATCCCGCCCGGCAATGTAGATATCCGCGTTCTGGTTTTCATTATCGAAGCGGCCGATCACCGTCAGCGGCTGCGGTGCGCCGTCGCGCACCACGTTGCCGCCGAATCGCAGCGTGCCGCCGACATTGACCACGCGCAGATGCGGCGAAAACAACACGTACCGGCTTTGCGTGGTTGCGTCGTCGATGCTCACCTTGAGCACATGCAGATCAAGATCAACCGGCAGCGATTGCAGCGGCGTTTCCTGCGTTTCGTTGGGATTGCCGAGCCCCAGCACGCGCCACCCGGATGCGTTATGCACCACGCGCAACTCCAACCCGCTAACGCGCAACGTAATCCAGCGATGCGCGGGAGTGAGCCACGCGCTGAAATCGAACTTGATCGCGGCCTTCGGAAGGCTGATCGATTCGCCGCCGGCGACGGCCGGCCCCAGCGTCAGGCCGCGCACCGAGAGCAACGGTCCCGATGGCTGCCATTGTCCGCGCACGCTGTCGAAATGCACCGACCGATGCAGGCGCTCCGACAGCAGCGCGGCGAGCCGATCCGGATAATGCGCTGCCAGCGGCAACAGCAATTGCATCAGCCCGACCGCCACCGCCGCCGCGATCAACACGGCCGCGATCAGCGCGCCCACGAAAAAACGCGCGCGGCGCAGGCGGTGGCGCCAGGGGTTCATGCGTTGCCCTCACTCGTGACCGGATAAATCATCAGACATCGATCACGCAGGCCAAGGATGGCCGTGTTGAGCGAGCTTCCGCGCTGTACGCGATGCCGAGCATCGAAGCCGCAAGCGGGAGCAAGGCGCGCATGTTCGAGCACAAGGGCGAGCCGGAATAACGCGCGATGCCTTGAATGGCATCGCGTGCCGGCGAGCGGGCAGTCCAAGGATGGACTGCACCGGGCTTGGACGACGAGGCTGGATGCGCAGTCGTCCAAGTGCGAGTTCGCGCCGGCCCGCTTGGCGCGAGAAGCGCAAGGGTGAGCCGGGGCTTTCGCGAGTTGCCTGCGGCATCTCGCGCCGGCGAACGCACGCACAGGGAAATGCGGGCCGGGAAGCGCTTCAGGACGACTGCTTGTCGTGCGTTTCGTTGACAACACGATGTTGCCGAGACCATCGCGTCCAGCGCAATGGTTTTGGCTACTTTTGCCGAAACAAAAGTAGCCCGCTCGCGGCAGCGAGCGGAATCAAAGCAATCTTGCGGCGCGCTTCGCACGCGACCCCTCATCCGGCGCTTCGCGCCCCCTTCTCCCTCAAGGGGGGAAGGGAAAAAATGGATCCCGACATTCGCCCGAAAAAAGAAACGAGAGTTAGAGCAATACCACATCGAACTGCTCCTGCGCGTATTGCTCCTCGGGTTGAAAGCGGATGGTCTTGCCGATGAAACCTTCCAGCTCCGCGACCGCGGCGGAATCCTCTTCCAGAATGCGCGTCACCACACGCGGACAAGCCAGCACCAGCAGTTTCTCCGCCTCGAACTGGCGCACTGCCCGGGTGATCTCGCGGAAAATTTCGTAACTCACCGTCTCCACGGTTTTGATCTTGCCGCGCCCGGCGCAGGCCGGACACGGTTCGCACAACTGGCGTTCCAGACTTTCGGTGGTGCGCTTGCGGGTCATCTCGACCAGGCCGAGCGGCGACATCTCGTACACCGTCGTGCGGGCGTGGTCACGGGACAGGGATTTTTCCAACATCCGCAAAACCTGGCGGCGGTGCTCGGAATCGAGCATGTCGATGAAGTCGATGATGATGATGCCGCCCAGATTGCGCAGCCGCAGTTGCCGCGCCGCGGCTTGCGCTGCTTCCAGATTGGTGCGGAACACGGTTTCCTCGAGATTGCGTGTGCCCAGATAGGCGCCGGTGTTGACGTCGATGGTGGTCATCGCTTCGGTCTGGTCGATCACCAGATGGCCACCGGATTTCAGCGGCACTTCCTTGCGCAACGCTTTCTGTATTTCGTCCTCGACGCCATACAGGTCGAAGATCGGTCGCTCGCCGGGATAGTGTTCGATGCGTTCAGCCAGATGCGGCATGAAACGCCGCGCGAAATCCAGCGTGTGCTGATATGTTTCGCGCGAATCCACACGCACCTTTTCGATGTCGTCGTGCATCAGATCGCGCAACACGCGCAGCGGCAACGGCGGCTCCTCGTAAACGCGCTCGCCGGGTTCCGCGCGTGCAATGTTCTCCTGCACTGCCTGCCAGACCTTGCCGACGTAGGCGATATCCTCGGCCAGCGCGGCTTCATCGCCACCCTCGGCATTGGTGCGCGCGATATAGCCGTGCTCGTCGCCGGCCGACAATCGCGCCAGCATGTCTTTCAGCCGAGTGCGTTCGATTTCGTCCTCGATTCGCACCGATACACCGTGCATGCGCGTGTTCGGCAGCAGCACCAGATAGCGCGAGGGAATCGACAAATGCGCGGACAACCGCGCGCCCTTGCCGCCGATCGGGTCCTTGATGACCTGCACGATCACGCGCTGGCCTTCCTGCACCAGTTCGTTGATCGGCGGCGGCGGCGCGTGGCCATTGCCATTGCCGTTGGCCGCGTCGGCTTCGTCGGCCACCAGCGCCGGCGGCGCGCGCACGATATCCGACGCATGCAGAAACGCCGCGCGATTCAAACCGATCTCGACGAACGCGGCCTGCATCCCCGGCATCACCCGCTGCACACGCCCGCAATAAATGTTGCCGACATAGCCGCGCCGGCCGGCGCGCTCGACGTGCGCCTCCTGCAACATGCCGTTCTCGACCACGCCCACGCGGGTCTCGCGCGGGGTGATGTTGATCAGGATTTCCTCGCTCATTGCGGGCGGCTCATGGCAGCGTTCCCTGTCGCGTGAGGAAGCGTTATAGCCCGCCGGCCGCCGGCCTGTCGATGCTCATCGCTGGAATCATTCAGGCGTGCGCTCGAATGGCGACGCCGAAGGCCCGCAGCAATCGCGTGGTTTCGTGCAGCGGAAGGCCCATCACGCCGGAGTAGCTGCCGGACAGATACGCGATAAATGCCGCGGCATGACCCTGGATCGCGTAGCCGCCGGCTTTGCCGTGCGGCTCACCAGTGGCGACATAGGCATCGATTGCGGTGTCGGACAACGGTGCAAATGTAACTTCAGAAATATTGGTCACGTGTTGCTCGCGCCGCGCATCCATGCACCACACCGCCGTGATCACGCGATGCGTACGCCCGGACAGCGCGCGCAGCATGGCCGCGGCGTCCGCATCATCGCGGGGTTTGCCGAACACGCGATCGTCCAGCACCACTTCGGTGTCGGCGCCCAGCACGATGGCTCGCGGATCGCGTTCGATCGCACATGCCAATCCCGCCACGGCCTTGTCGCGCGCGACGCGTTCGACATAAGCCTGCGCCGGCTCATCGACCGCGCGTATTTCAGCGACATCGATTTGCAGCACCTCGAACGCCACGCCCAGTTGCGCGAGCAATTCGCGACGGCGCGGCGATTGGGAGGCGAGGTAGAGCATTACGCGCGATGATACGGATGCCTGCTGACGATGGTGGTGGCGCGATACAACTGCTCGGCAACGATCAAACGTACCAGCATGTGCGGCAAGGTCAGGGGCCCAAGCGACCAGCGTTGATCGGCGCGCGCCAGCACGTTGGCGGCGTGGCCATCGGGGCCGCCGATCAGGAAAGCCAGATCGCGGCCAGCCATGCGCCATTGTTCGAGTTGACGCGCAAGTTCTTCGCTGTGCCACACGCTGCCGCCACCGTCGAGTACGACGACGCGCGCATCGCGCGCAATGGCCGCCAGCATTGCTTCGCCTTCCGTGGCGATCGCACGCGCATTGTCACGGCCCTTGCCGCGCAGGCCGGGTTTGATCTCGATCAGTTCCAGCGGCAGCTCGCGCAGGAGGCGTTTTTGATATTCGGCGAAGCCTTCCGCGACCCACGCCGGCATGCGCTCGCCGACTGAGAGAATTCGCGCGCGCATCGAAGAAGACCCGGATTATTCGGCGTTGGCGGCTTCCGTCTGGTCACCAACCGTCCATAACCGTTCGAGCCCATAAAACTCGCGGATACGCGGCAGCATCACATGCACGATGATGTCACCCAGATCGACCAGCACCCACTCGGCTTCGCTCTGGCCTTCCACGCCCAGCGGCAACATGCCGGCGCGCTTGACGAACTTGACCACTTCGTCGGCGAGCGATTTGACGTGGCGGGTCGAGGTGCCGGAGGCGATGATCAGCAGGTCGGCGATCGAGGTCTTGCCGCGCACGTCGATTTCGCGGACGTCGCGGGCTTTCAATTCTTCCAGTGCGGCAAGTACGCGCTGGCGCAGGACCTGTTCGGATGGGGCGTTGGAAACGGTGGCGGAACGGCGTGACTTCGGTTGGTTGCTCAAGTGGGTGCGGCCTCGGATGTAGGGTGGTGTGCGGGTCCAGTATGCGCCTGCGCGAGCAGAGTTCAAGCCTCCCGATAGGGTGCCAGCAGCGACGGATCGGCCAGCAACGCGTCGGGAACCAGCCAGCGCGGCTCGCGGCCCTCGCGCAACCAGGCACGAATGCGCGTGGCGGAAATCTCCAGCGGCGTGATCGCGAGGCGCAGCACGCGGCCGTTCGCGCCTGTCCGTAATTCGTCCACGTTTGTGGCAACGCGCTGCGCGATCGCCTCGTCCAGTTCATCCGGCAAAGGCGGCGCGTGCCCCGGCCGCGTCAACACGCAAAGATGCACCAGCGCGAACAATTCGCGCCAGCGATGCCAGGACGGCAATCCGGCGAACGCATCGGCGCCGAGCAGCAACACCAGCGGCCGTTGTCGGCCGATTTCTTCGCGCAACGACGCCAGTGTGTCGACGGTATACGACGGCCCATCGCGCTCCAGTTCGCGCGTATCCAGTTGCAATCGATCCTGCCCCGTCAGCGCCGCGCGCAGGATGGCTGCCCTTTGCTGTGGCGTCGCGACCGGCGCGGGACGATGCGGTGGCAGCTTGGCAGGAACCAGGCGCATTTCGGCGTCGAGCGTGTCGGCGGCTTCCCATGCCGCGCGCAGATGACCCAGGTGCACCGGATCGAAAGTGCCGCCGAGGATGGCCAGTGGCCGCGAGGAATTCATGGTTGAACACCACAGCAACAGCAGTCCGCAAATGACGCAAAGCGCGCGAACAAGCCGCAAGTAATGACAGGCATTTTCATTGGCGTTTATTCGCGTTCATTTGCGGACCACCGCTTTCGGGAGTTCACGCCAAAACGACCACCGCGCGCGGCTGCGCGATCGCGACCAGCAGGCGTTCCAGTTCGCGCCAGGGATCGCCGATGGACTTGCCCGCTTCATCGACTTCGCGCCCCTTGGCCATCCGGTCGATGCGCGCGCACCACGCCACGCAACGCTCCCAATGCGACGGCCCGCGCCCCGCGCGTTTCAACGCACTCGCAAACAATCGCTGCCGAGCTGGCCAGAAGTTGTATTCGGCACGCGCGGCAGCCGCGAAATCGCCCGCGGATGCAAGACGCAACGCGAGATCGAGCTGATTGAGCAGCCAACCCAGCATCGGGATCACGTCCTCGCCTTCCGCGCGCAGCCCTGCCAGCACGCGCAGTGCGCGCGTCGCATCCCCGCCGAACGCGGCATCGGTCAGCTTGAACACGTCGTACAACGCATTGTCCGCATCCAGCGCTTCCAGTTCCCGTGCATCGACGCGGCCGCCTTCACGCAACATCGCCAGCTTGTCGATTTCCTGCGCGATTGCCAGCAAATTGCCTTCCGCGCGCGAAGCCAGCAATGCCACCGCGTCATCGCTCGGCGCGAAGCCGCACGACTTCATGCGGGTGCGGATCCACGCCGGCAACTCGTCCAGCTTCAACGAACGGATCGGCACGTACACGCCGGCGCGCTCGATTTCCCTCACCCACGCGCCCTCGTGTTTCTTGCTCCACTGCATCGCGCTGATCAACAACACGGTGTCGGGCGCGGGCGACTTGCACCATTCGACGATCGCGGCCGAGCCGTCCTTGTCCGGCCGCCCGGTTGGCAGACGCAGTTCGATCAGTCGTTTCGTCGCGAACAGCGAGAGGCTGGCGGACGCACGCGCGAGCTGGTTCCAGTCGAACCTCGCTTCGACATCCAACACCTCGCGTTCGCTGTAACCCAGCGCGCGGGCGCGGGCGCGCAGCGCGTCGCCGGCTTCCTGCAACTGCAGTGGTTCCTCGCCGGCGAGCAGATACACGTTCGCCAGCTCGTCCTTGCCGAGCGAGCGATGGAAGGTTTCCAGCGTGGTGGTCATCGCTCAATCCGATGACGATGGGTTCGCGGGGGGTGTGGTCGACGAGGTGCTTGCGGGCATCGCGGTCGACGAATCGCTCGCGGGCGGCACCAGCGTGCCCTTGCGTCCCGCCGCTTCCAGCCGGCGCAGGATCGCATCGACCGCTTCGCGCACCAGATCGCGCTGCAGCACTTCGGTCTGCGCGGCGGTGCCGACTGCCTGGAAAGGATCGAAGGTGAACTCGTGCGAGAGGTCGATCATCTGCTTCGGCACGACGACCGCGCCGCTGCCGTCCTTCAACGAGAATTCGACGTGGTAGCGCACCGCGTATTCGCCCACGCGCGCAAAGCCTGTGGATGTCAGCACATCGGTACGAAACGCCTGCACCGGCACATCCAGTTCCGCCACGCCCGGCGCTGCGGCGTCCAGCACTTTTATCTTGCGCGCCTGCAATGCGCGCGCCAGTTCGCGCGGGAACTCGCCGTTGCCGGAAACATTGAGATACACCTGTTGCTGCATCGGCAGCGGCAGCGCCGCGCTTTGGCGCAGGTGGAAGCCGCAGGCGGTGAGCGCGAGCAGGCCCATGATGCACAGCGACGATTGCAGCCATTGCCTGATGCTATTCATGAGAACTCCGTGCGGTCTCTGATCAGAACCTGTGCGAGATGTCTTGCGGTTCTTTTGTAGTTGAGCGGCTTGCAAAGCGTCGCGAGCAAAGGCAGAGCGTGCCCCGGACTTGATCCGGGGTTGCGCGCCGCCGGAGCGCAGGCACCGGAGTGTACACGTCAGTACATGAGGATGCCGAGCACCGCCGGCGCGCAAGATGCAGAGCGCAGCAGCTTTGCAACCGCTCGTCACTCACACCACGATATTCACAATCTTGCCCGGCACCACGATGACCTTGCGCACGGTCTGTCCAGCGATCGCGCGCGCCACCGACGGTTCGGCCAGCGCTTGCGTTTCCGCTTCTTCGCGCGACGCATGCGGCGACAACTCGATCGTCCCCCGCAATTTGCCATTGACCTGCACCGCCAGCGTGACGTGATCGCGCAGTAGGGCCTGTGGATCGGCCTTGGGCCACGGCTGATCCTCGATCAGTGTTTCCTTGTGTCCCAATGTCTGCCACAGCGCGTGACTGGCGTGCGGGGTGAAAGGGTTCAACAGCAGCACCATCGCTTGCAGCGCTTCGTGACGCACCGCGCGCCCCTGCTCGCTCATGTCGTCGAACTTCGACACATGATTGAGCAATTCCATCAACGCCGCGATCGCGGTGTTGAAGGCATGCCGGCGGCCGATGTCGTCGCCGACCTTGGCGATCGTCTCGTGCGCCTGACGACGCAGCGTTTTTTGCGTTGCGTTCAATGCGGCGGGATCGACCCCCGGATGATCGGGTTGCGCGACGTGCGTCGCCACCTCCCGCCAGAACCGGCGCAAAAAACGCGCCATGCCTTCGACGCCAGCTTCGTTCCATTCCAAGGACTGATCGGGGGGCGCCGCGAACATCGAAAACAACCGCACGGTGTCGGCGCCGTACTTGTCGATCATGGTCTGCGGATCGACACCATTGTTTTTCGACTTCGACATCGTCCCGATACCACCGGCATTCACTGGCGACCCATCCACTCGCAAGATCGCGCCGGTCATGCGCCCGCGTTCGTCGCGTTCGATCTCGACGTCGGCCGGGTTGATCCACTCGCGCTTTGGCGATTTCTGATCCCCGATTCCCGATTCCCGATAAAACGTCTCCGCCAGCACCATGCCCTGGCACAACAGATTGATCGCCGGCTCGTGCGAATGCAGCAGTCCGGTGTCGCGCAACAGCTTGTGATAGAAGCGGAAATACAGCAGGTGCAGGATTGCGTGCTCGATGCCGCCGATATATTGATCCACGGGTAGCCAATAGTTCGCGCGCGCATCGACCTGAGTTTCCGCGCCGGGACTGGTGTAGCGCGCGTAGTACCAGCTCGACTCCATGAAGGTGTCGAAGGTGTCGGTCTCGCGTTCCGCAGGTCCGCCGCATTCTGGGCATGTGGTCTTGCGCCATTGCGGATCGGATTTCAGCGGCGATTGCACGCCGGAGAACGCCACATCCTCCGGCAACACCACCGGCAATTGCTCTTCCGGCACCGGTACCGCGCCACACTTTGCGCAATGGATGATCGGGATCGGGCAGCCCCAATAACGCTGCCGCGACACGCCCCAATCGCGCAGTCGCCAGTGCACGCTGCGCGCGCCGTGACCGCCGGCTTCCAGTTTTTCCGCGAAGGCGCCCAGCGCGCCGTCGAAATCCAGGCCGGAAAACTCTGCGGAATTCACCAACATGCCGTGCCCGGTGAAAGCACTTTCCTGCTCGATCCGGGTTGCGAATGCGCGCAGACGATCTTCCAACCCGAGCCGGTCGCTGCCCGATTCGGCCGCAATCCCGCCGAGCGCCGCCGACATCGGATCGAAAGCGACCGCCGCGCGTTCGCCCAACGCGCGCAGCACTTCAGCGGTATCCGAATCGGCGATCACGATCTTCTTCGGCAAGCGATACTTGGTCGCGAATTCCCAATCGCGCTGGTCGTGTGCGGGCACCGCCATCACCGCGCCGGTGCCGTAGCCCATCAGCACGAAGTTAGCGATCCAGATCGGCAGCTTCTCGCCGCTGATCGGATGGATCGCTTTGATGCCGGTATCGATGCCGCGCTTTTCCTGCGTTTCCAGTTCCGCTTCCGACACGCCGCCATGGCGGCATTGCTCGACGAACGCGGCGATCGCGGGATTTTCCCGCGCGACGGCGAGCGCCAGCGGATGTTCGGCCGCGATGGAAAGAAACGTCACACCCATCAGCGTGTCGGGGCGCGTTGTGAATACGGCGAGCGGCTGCTGACCGCCTTCGACATCGAAGCGGATTTCCAGTCCTTCGGAACGCCCGATCCAATTGCGCTGCATGGTCTTGACCGCATCCGGCCAACCGGCCAAACGATCGAGTTCGTCCAGCAATTCCTGCGCATAATCGGTGATCTTCAGGAACCACTGGGGAATCTCGCGCTTCTCGATCATCGCACCGGAACGCCAGCCACGGCCATCGATCACCTGCTCGTTGGCGAGCACGGTCTGGTCGACCGGATCCCAATTCACCACGCTGTTCTTGCGATACACCAGACCGCGTTCGAACAGCCGCACGAACATGCGTTGCTCGTGCACGTAGTAATCCGGATCGCAGGTGGCGAACTCGCGCGACCAGTCGATCGCGAAGCCCATCGCCTCGAGTTGCGCACGCATGTGTTGGATGTTGTCGCGCGTCCATGTCGCCGGCGGAATGCCGCGCGCGATTGCGGCGTTTTCCGCCGGCAAGCCGAACGCATCCCAACCCATCGGCTGCAAGACATTCTTTCCCTGCATCCGCTGGTAGCGCGAGATCACGTCGCCGATGGTGTAGTTGCGCACGTGCCCCATATGCAGCGCGCCGCTCGGATACGGCAGCATCGACAGGCAATAGAATTTTTCGCGCGACGGATCTTCCGTCACCTCGAACGCGCGGGTTTCGGCCCAGAATTTCTGCGCGGCGGATTCGATCGCGCGCGGGTCGTAGTGTTCCTGCATGGGGCGCCTTGTGCAAAAGCCGCGTCGGACCTCATCCGTCGCGACGAAGTTCCAGCCTACCGCAGCGCAACATGGCCGCCAAGTCGAATGAAACAGTTACTTTCAACCTTGCAGCAGAGATCGCCCCACCCAACCCTCCCCCGCTTGCGGGGGAGGGAGGCGAGCGCATAGCGCGAGCCGGAGGGGGCCGATGGATCGTCTGGTTCACGGATGGTTATGATAGGAATTCGTCCAGAGGGGATTTTATATGTCCAAGTTGCTTGTGATTGCGCTCGCAGCCATACTTTGTATCTCCGCCGCGCAAGCTGCCGATGCACCGCAACCGGGCACGGCGACGGTCACGACAATCGTGCACTGCCCGCATCTGGTCGACACGCAAGCCGGCAAGATGCTGGGCGTGACCAGCGTGGTGATCGACGGCGAGCGCATCAGCGAAGTGATCGCGGGCAACATCGACCGTCCCGGCGCAACCGTGATCGACCTGCCCACCGATCAAACTTGCATGCCAGGATTGATCGATTCGCACACGCACCTGACGATGCAGTTCGACAAGAACACTTACGCCGAAAAGTTCCATCTCAATCCGGTTGATTACGCCATCCGCAGCACGGTGTACGCGCGGCGTACGCTGCTGGCCGGATTCACCACCGTGCGCAATGTCGGCGACGAGCACAACGAATCGATCGCGCTGCGCAACGCGGTGAACGCGGGACTCGTGCCCGGCCCGCGCATTTTTTCCGCCGGCCAGTTCATCGGCACCACCGGCGGCCACGCCGATCCCACCGACGGCTATCGCTGGGACCTGCAAGGCGATCCGGGTCCGAAGGACGGCATCATCGACTCACCCCGGGACGCCTGGAAAGCCGTGCGCCAGCACTACAAGGACGGTGCGGATCTCATCAAGATCATGCCGTCCGGCGGCGTGCTGGATGAAAGCGCCAGTTCCGAAAATCCGCAGATGACGCTGGATGAAATAAAAGCGGTGGTCGCGGCCGCGCACGATTACGGCTTCACCGTCGCCGCGCACGCACATGGCTCCGAAGCGATCCGCCGCGCCGTGATCGGCGGCGTGGACTCGATCGAACACGGCACCTTCATGGATGCCCAGGACATGAAGCTGATGAAAGAACACGGCACCTGGTTCGTGCCGACCATCATCGCGGGGCAATTCGTGATGCAGAAGGCAATGGAAGGCTGGTATCCGCCGCAGGTCGCACGCAAGGCGGAGGAAGTGGGACCGAAAATCATGGCCACCGCCGGCAAGGCCTACAAGGCGGGCGTCAAGATCGCATTCGGCACCGACGCCGGCGTGTACCCGCACGGCGACAATGCGCAGGAATTCGTCTACATGGTGCAGGCCGGCATGCCGCCGATGTACACGATTCAAGCCGCAACGATGCACGCCGCGCAATTGCTGAAGCACGACAAGGATCTGGGCAGCGTCACTCCAGGCAAGTACGCGGATATCGTCGCGGTGCCCGGCAATCCACTCGATGACATTTCGCTGATGAAGCGCGTCGATTTCGTGATGAAAGCCGGCACTGTGTACAAGCGGGATGGCAAGCCGGTGGTGATTGTGCCTTGATGTTCTGTTCCTTCTCCCTTCGGGAGAAGGTGGCGCGAAGCGTCGGATGAGGGTTCGGTATCGCCTCGATGTCTCAGCCAGCCGAACCCTCCCCCCTGCCCCTCTCCCAAGGGAGAGGGGTTCAAAGAATGCGGGCGCGCTTGCGCATTACGCGACGCGCCCCAATCATCGGCGGATCGACAGCATGGTTGATGCACGCATGAACTTCTCACCCCAATCCGCCAAAGCCGATTCTCCAGTTTCTTCGCACGTCTTCGAAGCGAGTCAGGACAATTTCGAGACCAATGTATTGCAGGCATCCTTGCAAACGCCGGTGCTGGTGGATTTCTGGGCCACGTGGTGCGGGCCGTGCAAGACGCTCGGCCCGATCCTTGAAAAGCTTGCTGGCGAATACGCCGGCGCGTTCAAGCTGGCCAAGGTCGATTGCGACAAGGAACAGCAGCTTGCCAGCATGTTCGGCGTGCGCAGCATTCCGACCGTGGTGCTGATTCGCGACGGGCAAATTCTCGACGGTTTCGCCGGTGCGTTGCCCGAATCACAAGTGCGCGAATTCCTGACGAAACATCAAATCGCCGCGGCGATGAAAATCGAACAACCCGGCGCGCAGCGCGTCGACGACGATACCAACGACAATGCGCCGCGTGAAACCCCGCAAGCCGCGATCGCGCGCTTGCAAAATGCGATCGCCGCCGAGGCCGATGACACACCGGGCCGCCGTGAATTGAGACTCGAGCTGGCGTTGGCACAGGCGCGCGCGGGCGACCTGGCCGCGGCGCGCGGCGCGCTCGAAGCGCTGCCCGCCGAACTCGAACATGACGATCGCGCCAAAACGCTGCGCGCGCATCTGCAATTGGCCGAGGCGTTGGCGGGCGCATCGCCATCGGGCGAATTGCTGGCGCGTGTGGAACGCGATCCCAATGACCTCGCCGCGCGCGACGCGCTGGGCCTCCGGCTGCTGCTCGGAGGCGATGCCGCCGGCGGGATGGGGCAGTTCCTCGCCATCATCAAGTCCGACCGTGGTTGGAACGAGGGTCTGGCGCGCAAACATCTGCTGGACGCCTTCAGGATCGTCGAGGACGAGGCGCTGGTGGCCGATTACCGGCGCAGACTGTCTTCCCTATTGTTCTGACCCGCCGCCAACGGGAACGCCGGCACTTCCGCGTACATGGGACGCACGTGACGCGACGAGCCCGATCCCTGCATAGGCTAGAATCGGCCAACCGTTGCAGGGCATTCGCGGAATGAGTTTGTCGAAACCCGTCGCCGATTTCGAAATCCCGGGCCATCGCCTGGTGCGGCCGCTCGGCAAGGGCGGCATGGCCACGGTGTATCTCGCGATCCAGGCCTCGCTCGGACGCCCGGTCGCGGTCAAGATCCTGCAGGCGCCGACCGACGAGGCCATCACCCGCTTCGAGCAGGAGGCGCGCACCATCGCGCGGCTGCAGCATCCGCATATCGTCGCCATCTACGAAGTCGGCCGCACCTCGGACGGGCAGCTCTACTACAGCATGCCGTATCTTCCCAACGGCGATCTGTCGAAAATGGATTTGCGCGATTCGCCGGCGCGCGTGGCGGCGGTGTTGCGCGCGCTGCTGGGCGCGCTGGCGCACGCGCACCAGCACGGCATCGTGCATCGCGATGTCAAACCGGAGAACGTGCTGTTCGATCAGCACCGCCGCGCGCTGCTGACCGACTTCGGCATCGCGCGCGCCAGCGAGAGTCTGCGTGTGACGCGCGAGGGCGCGACGCTCGGCTCGTCGGGCTACATGAGCCCGGAGCAGGCGCGCGGAATGGACATCGACGGCCGTTCGGATCTTTACAGCGTCGGCGTGGTTGCCTATGAGTTGTTGAGCGGCGATCTGCCGTTCCGGGGCGCCGATGCGTTGTCCACCGCGATCGCGCACATCGAGCAGCCGGTGCCGCGGCTGCCGCCGATGCAGCGCGCGTGGCAACCCCTGATCGACAAGGCGCTCGCCAAGTCGCTGACCGACCGCTACCAAAACGCCCAGGAAATGCTGGACGCGCTGGACGTCATCGATGGCCGACGCGGCGCCGTCACGAAATCATCGTCGCACAAACCGCTGCTGCCGAAACCCGCATTGCGGGCGATGCCCCCTGCACGACGGCGCGCGTTGGCATTCGCGGGCAGCGTGTTGGCATTGTTGGTCGTGCTGGCCGCAGCGGCGTCGGTGTGGCGATCGCAAACCCGGCGGACGATGGTTGCGCAGACGCCGCCGATAGCCGACGCGCGGGTTGGCGTTGCCAAATCATCCGGGGCTGCCGTCGCCAAGGCGGACGTGATTCCGCCCACGGCCGCGGCGCCGGCATCCGTCCCAACGCCGATGCCGGTAACGGCGAGCAGCGTCGCGGCAACACCGTCCGACGGTGCCGCGCAAGTCGCCACGCTGCTGGGGCAAGGCGATGCCTTGTTCAAACGCGGCAGACTCGCGGAATCGCGCGGCGACAACGCGGCGAAAAGTTATCTCGCCGCATTGAAATTGCAACCCGACAACGCGCAAGCGCGCGCCGGCATCGGCAAAATCCTCGCCGCGCTGCGGAAAAACATCGAGACCGCTTGGCAGAGCGGCGACGCCGATCGCGTGCGCGCGCCGGTCAAGACCATCGACAAGCTCGCGCCTTCCGCCGATGCCGCCGCGCAAACCGCGTGGCATCAGGCGCGCGCGCAACTCGCCGCCGACGTTGGCGCAACGGTTGCGGCCGCCGCACATGGCGGCGACACGAAAAAACTCGCCGCGTTGAAACCCCTGGCGAAGGCGCTACCGGCGACCTATCCGGCCGGTTTCGATATCGCGCGACTCGACAGTGTTCCGGCCGTGGTAGCACCACCGCACGCGGGTTCGCCCATGCGCGACGCGAGCGGCCCGTCGCTGGTGTACGTCCCTGCCGACGGGAACGCGCCGGCATTCGCGATTGCGCGCACCGATGTGACACGCGCCGAGTACGCGCAGTTCGCGCACGCCACCGGCCGTGGCAACGCGCCCTGCGCGGAACAGAACAATCCGTTCTCGCGGATGCACGGCTGGAATTGGAGCAACCCCGGTTTCGCGCAATCCGGCGATCATCCGGTGGTCTGCGTGAGCTGGAACGACGCCGTCGCTTACGCGAACTGGCTGTCGCGACGCACAGGCCAGGTTTACCGCCTTCCCTCGGAAACGGAATGGCTGCGCGCCGCGCGCGGCGCGCCAGGCGGCAGTCCCTGCGCGCGCGGCAATGTCGACGATACCAGCCGGCAGAGCAAACTCGACAACGATCGTTGGCCCTGCAGCGATGGCGCGGCGCAGACCTCGCCGGTCGGACGCTATGTGCAGAGCACGCTCGGTGCGTACGACATGTATGGCAATGTAAGCCAATGGGTGAGCGGGGCTGGCGCATTTCGCGGGTTGTCCTGGCGCGACGGCAGCCACGAAACCGCGTTGGGCCGGCGCGGCAGTGTGGCGCCGGATCTCGGTTACACCAATATAGGCTTCCGCGTGGTGCGCGTGATCGACGCGCGGCATCCGCCGCCGGCCTGAGTTTTAAGGGTGTGACTTGTGGCGTATGTACATGAGACCCTGCGGCGGCATACTGCGAGGCTTGTGCGCAGCCTCCATCCCTCGCTGAACCAGGATCGCCCATGAAACCCATCCGTCTGCAAACCGTTTTCGCCGCGCTGCTGCTATGCGCCCTGCCCGCCTTCGCAGCCGACCAATCCAAACCCGATAACCCGGATAAATCCGCGGTCAAGCCGCAAAGCGACACCAATGGCGACAGCAACAATACCGACGCGCGGATGAAGCAGTCGCAGTCCTCGACCACCCAGGGTTCGGTCAATGTCGAGGGCGGTGGCGTGGACTACACCGCGGTCGCCGGCACCCTGGTGTTGGATGGCAACGGGCTGGACGAGAACACGCCGGAAACCAGCATGTCCTACGTCGCCTACTTCAAGCGCAGCGCGGACGCGGCCAAGCGGCCGATCACGTTTCTCTACAACGGCGGCCCGGGTTCGTCCACGGTGTGGCTGCACATGGGCGCGTTCGGACCCAAGCGCATCGTCACCGCCGACGACAGTCACACCGCGGCCGCGCCGTATCAGTTGACCAACAACGATTACAGCTTGCTCGACGTCAGCGATCTGGTGTTTGTCGATGCCCCCGGCACCGGGTTTGGCCGATTGCTGCCGCAGGGCGATGACAAGGACAAACGCGAAAAGAGCATGAAGGAGCTGCAGAAGAAAATCTGGAGCGTGGACGGCGATGCGCAGGCTTTCGCCAAATTCATCACCACCTTCCTGTCGCAGCATTCGCGTTGGAACTCGCCGAAATACCTGTTCGGCGAAAGTTACGGCACCACCCGTTCCGCCGTGCTGGCGGGCATTCTGGAAACGCACGACAACGTCGATCTCAACGGCGTGATCTTGCTGTCGCAGATTTTGAACTTCGCCACCAGCGTGGATGGCGCCGATAACAGCCCCGGTATCGATCTGCCTTATGTGCTGGCGTTGCCCACCTACGCGGCGACCGCGTGGTATCACCACAAACTTCCGAAGTACAACAACGGCGGCCTGCAACCGCTGCTGCAACAGGCTACGCAGTTCGCCACCACCGATTACGAACAGGCGCTGCTGGCAGGTTCCACGCTGAGCCCCGCGCGGCAGCAGGCGATCGCCGCGAAATTGCGCGACTACACCGGGCTGCCGGTCGATTATTTGATGAAGGCCAACCTGCGCGTGACCGGCGGCATGTTCGAACACGAATTGCAGAACCCCGACGATACCACCACCGGACGTCTCGATACGCGCTTCTCCGGCCCCAGCATGGACCCGCTCGGCAAGGAATCCGACTACGACCCGCAATCGGCGGCGATCAGTTCGGCCTATGTGTCGGCGTTCAACAACTACGTGCGCTCGACCTTGAAGTTCGGCGACAACATGAACTACAACGCCGAGATCTACGGCCAGGGTTTCGATTGGGACTTTCGCCACAAGCCGCCGGGCGCGCACGAAGCCTTCCCCGGTTCGACCAATGTGCTGCCGGACCTCGCGGTCGCGATGAAGTACAACCCGGACCTGAAGGTGTTGGTGAACGGCGGCTTCTACGATCTGGCCACGCCGTACTACGCAGCAGTGTACGAGCAACAGCATTTGCCGATCCCGCAGCGGCTGCGTGGCAACATCTCTTACGCCTTCTATCCGTCCGGGCACATGGTGTATGCGCACGAGCCGTCGCTGAAAGCGCTGCATGACAACGTCGCGCGGTTCATAGAGAACACCGACAACCAGCAGCAGCATTGACAAGTCCAGCGAAAACGGCCGGCGCGACATGAATCGCACCGGCTTTTCTTGAGTTGGCCGGTGGGATTCGCTGCGCTACTCACGCCCTACCCGGCCACGCTTTTTTATTCCCGCACGAAGCGCGCGACTTCGTCGAGATGCCCCGCAGCCGCGGCAAGTCCGCGACCCGCGATCTCATCAGCCAATTTTCCCACCACGATAGAGCGCGACAGCCGAGCGGCATAGCGCCGGCTCGCCCATACCAGCAGACCCGCCAGCAACAGACCGAACAGGACATTCCACACCAGCCACGCCGAATCGAATGCCCGATAAGCCGCGTAACCGCCCATGCACTGCAGCGCGAATGCGAGGAATACCGGCCACAGTGGCAACCCAAATAACAGGTCGCATTGCGTCATGCGGATGCGCAACGCCCTGACCTTCAAGAGCCTGCGCTGGATCGCAACCACCGGTGCCGTGTAATCGATCCCCGCGACCAGTGCCAATTGGCAGATGCTGGCCACTACCGTGGCAAGTCCCAGTACAAACAGAATCAGTGCCGGAATCACGCCGGGCGGCCCGCCGTCTATTGCGCCCGCGTTCCGCGCCAGGAAAAGGCTGGCCACCACGGCAGTGGCGACACCGAACCCAAGTTCGACGGCCGGCAGCCATAGCCAACGCCGCAGCGCCGATTTCGCCTTGTCCAGCTTCAACTCCTTGCGAATATCCATACTGACCGCGTCGTTGCGCACGACGCGCTCATTGAGTTCTTGCCACGCCGCTTTCATTTCGTCGAGTTCCATATTCACGCTCCTTCTGCGATTGTCTGCGCGATGGTCATCTGCCCGCGCAGTTTCTGCTTGATGCGGCCGATCTTGGTCGCCACGTTGGTTTCGCTGATGCCCAGCACCTCGGCGATTTCCGCGTAAGTGCGTTCCTCGAGGTAAAGCAGGATCAACGCCCGATTCAGATCGTCAAGTTGCGCGATGAAAATGCGCAGTGCGGTCGCGCGCTCGTCGGCTTATTCGATCGCATCCGCGCCGATGCTGTCGAGGTGATGCGGTTCCAGCGGCTCGAAATGTTCGGCCAAGTCGCGCCTTCGCCGACGCGCATGCGAGATCGCAACGTTGAGCGCCACGCGATACATCCAGGTCGAAAATTTAGCCCGCCGCTCGTCGAAGCTTGCAAACGAGCGCCAGCATTGCGCGGCAATCTCCTGCGCGAGATCCTCGCGCTCCTCGTGGCCGCGCGCGTAGATGCCGGCCACCTTGAATACGATGCCGAGGTGTTCGCGCAATAGCGTTTCGAAGCGTTGCTGTTCCGTTATGCCGCGCATATCCGTTCCCGATGGTTCACCTCATAATTCGCCGGCCGCGCGAAAAAATCACACCCCCTCTTCCCGAGCCGCTTCTGGCTTGGGGGATAGGGTTCTCACATCTACAATAGCCGCCATCCTTGGGGAACACGCCATGCCGTCGCTGCACGTCAAACGCTACCTCTTGACCGGCCTGCTGGCCTTCATTCCGGTGTGGATCACCTGGGTGGTGTTCAAGTTCGTGTTCACGCTGCTGGCCGGCGTGGCGTCGCCGGTGATCACCGCGATCATCGAACTGATCGGATTGATTTCGCCACGGCTGGCGCTCGAACTGCACCGTGACTGGCTGATCTCGATCCTCGCCTTCGTCGTTACCCTGATTGCGTTGTACCTGCTGGGCCTGCTCTCGAATCTCGTGATCGGGCGGCGCGTGCTGGGCTGGATCGACGACAAGCTGGAACGCATTCCGCTGGTGCACACGATCTATGGCGGGGTCAAGAAACTGATGACCCTGATGCGCAACAAGCCGACCGGCACCCAGCGCGTGGTGCTGGTTGATTTCCCGTCGGCAACCTTGAAGTCGATCGGCTTCGTCACCCGCGTTTTTATCGACGATTCCGGACGCGAAATCGCCGCGGTGTATGTGCCGACCACGCCCAACCCGACCGGTGGTTATCTCGAGCTGGTGCCGACCGACACACTGATCGCGACCGACTGGAGCGTCGATCAAGGCATGGCGTTCCTGCTCTCCGGCGGCGCGGTATCGCCGGATTCGCTGCCGGCGGCGTTCCCGCCCAAAATCTTCACCGAACCCCCTCACCCCAACCCTCTCCCCTCCGGTGAGAGGAAGTCAAGCGCGCAGCGCTTGGCGGGTGAGGGGGAATAACGTGTCCGGTCGACGTAGCAGTGGAAACATCTGGCTTGTCGAACCGCATTCGGCTAGACTTCGCCGGTTTGAAGCGCCGTAACCCGATTTTCCTTTGGGCCGCAGAACGCTCCGTTCCGCACTCAGCCCCGCACCACTCGGCTCCGTCGTCTCGAATCCGTCCTCGCGTTTTGCGATGCCGGTAAACAAAAGCTGCGCGCGGTCACACGGAAAGCGCGCGGCACGACAGGAGTTTCACCATGACGTTCGAATCGCTCGGGCTTGCGCCCGCGCTGCTGCGTGCCCTTTCCGAACATGGACACGCCACCCCCACGCCGATCCAGGCAGCGGCGATCCCGCTGATTCTGGAAGGCCACGATCTTTTGGCCGGCGCGCAGACCGGCACCGGCAAGACCGCCGCGTTCGCGCTGCCGCTGTTGCAGGCGCTGTGCGCCGGACAAACCGCGCAATCCAACAACTACAAGCAGCCGCGCAAACCGCGCGCGCTGATCCTCACGCCCACTCGCGAACTTGCAGCGCAAGTGCACGACAGTATGCGTTCGTATGGCAAGCATCTGCGCGTGCATGCCGCGGCCGTGTTTGGCGGCGTCGGCATGGGCGGCCAGATCATGAGTCTGCGGCGCGGGCTCGACATCATCGTCGCCACGCCCGGGCGCCTGATCGATCACATGGATCGACGCAACGTGGATCTGTCTTGCATCGAGATGCTGGTGCTGGACGAAGCCGACCGGATGCTCGACATGGGTTTCATGCCGGCGCTGAAAAAGATCCTCGGCACGTTGCCTAAACAACGACAGACGCTGCTGTTCTCGGCGACGTTGGCGCCGGAAGTCAAGGCGCTGTCCGCGCAGTTCATGCGCAGCCCACGCGAACTGCAGATGGCCACGCCCCACAGCGTCGCGGTCGGGGTCAGCCATCGCGTGCATCCGGTCGACGCCGACAAGAAGCGCGATCTGCTGCTGCATCTGCTCGCCGCCGACAGCCGCCGGCAGACGCTGGTGTTCGCGCGCACCAAGCACGGTTCCGACAAGCTGTGCAAATATCTCGATCAACATGGCTTCCGCGTCGCCACGATCCACGGCAACAAGAGCCAGGGTCAGCGCACCCGTGCGCTGGCGGATTTCAAGAGCGGCAAGGTCACGGTGTTGGTCGCCACCGACATCGCCGCGCGCGGGCTGGACATCCAGCAACTGCCGGCGGTGGTGAATTACGACCTGCCGATGGTCGCGCAGGACTACGTGCACCGGATCGGCCGCACCGGCCGCGCCGGCGCGGAAGGCTTGGCCCTGTCGCTGGTCGCACGCGAGGAGGAAGGGCTATTGCGCGACATTCGAAGGCTTTTGAAACAAGATCTTGCGATCGAAACCGTATCCGATTTCACGCCGTCGTGGACACTGCGTCTGGATGGACCTTCGGTGCCAATGCGCAAGCCGGGTCAGAACAAATCGCGCCCCGCGCACCACGCGCGGCGCCCGCACGCGCCACGCAAGGACGAACACGCCGCCGGCAACAAGCAGCGTCGCTCTTGGCGCGGCGGCAATGCACGCAAGGCGTAGTGTGAAAGACCCCTTTCCCTCAGGGAGAGGGGTTGGGGTGAGGGTTCGGAGAAATCGAGAGGCCGCATTTTTGCGATCAACTTGAGACCGAACCCTCATCCGGCGCTTCGCGCCACCTTCTCCCGGAGAGAGAAGGAATCCATCCGCCGTGCGCGTCAAACCGTGACGCGCACCCCCGGCATCGCCAGCCTCGCCTCGCAATTCCATTTGTCGTGCAAAGCTTTTGCCAGCACCGAGCGGGCAGGATCCTCACCGTGCACCAGCCACACCGGCGGATGGGGGCGAATCGCGCCATACCATTCGACCAGCCCGTCGCGGTCGGCGTGCGCGGATAATCCGCCGACGGTGTGAATTTTCGCGCGCACCGGCAATTGATCGCCAAAAAGATTCACTTGTTTCGCCCCGTCCACGATCCGCCGGCCCAACGTGCCGTTGGCCTGATAACCAACGAACACGATGTGCGCGGCCGGGTTGGCGATGTTGTGACGTAGGTGGTGGCGGATGCGCCCGCCCTCGCACATGCCCGATCCCGCAAGAATGATCGCCCCTGCGCGGATTGCATTGATCTTGCGCGAATCCTCGCCGCTGGAGGTGAGCGTGAGATTCGGCAATCGCAGCGGATGCGGCCGCGAGTCCCAGAGTTTCTTCGCATCGGCGTCGAACAGATCCTCATGGCTGTCGTAGGCGCCGGTGACCTTGATCGCCATCGGGCTGTCCAGAAAAATCTTGTAGCTGCCGAGATCCCATTCGTCGAAATGCTCGGCGAAGAAATACAGGAGTTCCTGCGTGCGCCCGACCGCGAACGCCGGGATCACCACGTTGCCGCCATCCTTGTGCGCGGCAGAGAAGATGTCGCGCAGTTCGGCCAAGGTGTCTTCGCGGGTGCGGTGCAGGCGATCGCCGTAGGTCGATTCTAGGATCACAATATCCGCGGCCGGCACATTCTCCGGATCGCACAGGATCGGCGTGTCCTTCTGGCCGAGATCGCCGGAGAACACCAGCTTGCGGGTCGTTCCGTTTTCATTGGCATCGAGTTCGACGGTAGCCGAACCCAGGATATGCCCCGCGTCACGCAAGGTAACCCGCACGCCCGGCAGGATTTCGTGTGAAGCGTCGTACTCGATCGGCTGCATCAATTTGAGCGCGGCCTCGACATCGGTCTGGCTGTACAACGGCACGGACGGTGGCTGGCCGGGTTGTGGATGACGATTGTCCTGCTCGGCATCCATGAGCGCGATGTGGGCGGAATCGGTCAGTAGAATCGTGGCGAGGTCGATAGTGGCCGGATGCGTGTAGATCGGACCGGTGAATCCGCGTTTGACCAGCAGCGGGATCCGGCCGGTGTGGTCGATATGCGCGTGGCTCACCACCAGCACGTCGATCTTGCCTGGATCGAACGGGAAATCCGCCGCATTGCGCTGCGCGTCAGCGTGGCTGCCCTGCACCATCCCGCAATCCAGCAGCACCTGCTTGCCGCCGATCGTGACGCGATGGCAGGAGCCCGTCACCTCGCCCGCCGCGCCGAAAAATTGCAGTTCCATGTTGATCCTTGCTGACGTCGAAGCCGACATTATGCAAGCCGGGGAATGGGAATAGGAAAGATCGTGACAACGGCGCCGTCGCCCCGGCGAAGGTCGGGGTCCAGTGGCGACGCATTCTGCTCAAGCGTTGTCGCCACTGGATGACTCGCCGCATCCTGCGGCTCGCCCTTCGGGCCATCGGCTTCCTGCCTACGCGAGCCGGCCTGCGCCGGAATGACGAGCAAAGAATGCGCCATCGGGATACCGCCCCGCTCCCGCTCAACCCCTGACTTCTGACACTGCACCGTTCAGCATCGGCTGCTAGGCTAGGCGGGTTGTGGCTCGCCGCATCGCGGCGTGGTGACCCATCGTTCCTTTCATCCAAAGAGAGAATCCATGAACAAGCAGCTTTTCAAGCCGATCGCGCTGGCCGTCACGCTCGCGCTCGGCGTCGGCACGGCGTTCGCCGCCGACAATTTCGACATGAGCGAGCTCTCGAAGAGCGTCAACCCCTGTCAGGATTTCAACGCCTACGTCAACGCCAAATGGGTGGCGGCCAACCCGATTCCGGCCGACCGCACGCGTTGGGGTTCGTTCGACCAGTTGGCCGAAAAAAGTCTCGATGCGCAACACCAGATCGTGCAGCAGGCGGATCAGAATGCCACCAACGCCAAACCCGGCTCGATCGAACAGAAGATCGGCTGGTTCTGGCGCTCGGGAATGGGTGAGCAAGCGGTCGACAAGGCCGGTTATCAGCCGATCCAGCCGGAACTGGACAAGATCGCCGTGCTCAAGAACAGCAAGGATATCGTCGGCTATCTCGACGGCAGTTTTTCGCGCGGCATGGGCACGCTTTTCAACTTCGGCTCCGGCGCTGATTTCAAGAATTCGAAGATGCAGATCGCGTACGCCTTCCAGGGCGGTCTGGGTCTGCCGACCAACGAGTACTACACGCAGGCGCAATACGAGCCGATCCGTAAGGCTTATGTGGCGCATATCGCCAAGACACTGGAATTGACCGGCGTCAAGCCGGCCGATGCGCAGAAGCAGGCGCAGCAGGTGATGGATTTCGAGACGCGTCTGGCCAAAGCCTCGTTGACGCCGACCGAACTGCGCGATCTCGACAACGAATACCACTTCGTCAGCTTCGCCGACGCAGACAAGGCCACCCCGAACCTGGGTTGGCAGAAGTTTTTCACCGCGCAGGGCGCGGCGATCGGCAATGGTTTCTCGCTGTCGCAGCCGAAGTTCTTCGCCGAGGCCGGCAAGATGCTCGAGGACGTATCGGTTTCGCAATGGCAGGCGTACCTGCGCTTCCATGCGATCGATCAGGCCTCGCCGTATCTGTCCAAGCCGTTCGTGCAGGAGAGCTACGACTTCAACGACAAGACACTCAACGGCCAGAAGGAAATGAAACCGCGCTGGAAGCGGGTGCTTGCGGAAGTCAACGACGGCATGGGCATGGCGCTGGGCGAATTGTACGTCGCCAGGTATTTCCCGCCGGAAGCCAAGGCCCGCGCCGAGGTGCTGGTGAACAATGTGCGCAATTCGCTCAAGGCACGCATCGAGAATCTCGACTGGATGAGCGCGGCCACCAAGGCCAAGGCGATCGACAAGTGGGGCCTGTTTCTGCCTAAGATCGGCTATCCCGACAAGGGCGAGTGGCGCGACTGGACGGGTCTGACGATTGTGCCGGACAACTATTACGCCAACGTCGCGGCCGCGGCCAAGTACAACTACGACTACGACATCCACAAGATCGGCAAGCCCACCGACCGCAAGGAATGGGGCATGACCCCGCAAACGGTCAACGCCTACTACGACCCGAGCACCAACACCATCAACTTCCCGGCCGCGATCCTGCAGCCGCCGTTCTTCTACGCCAACGGTGACGACGCGCTCAACTACGGCGGCATCGGCGCGGTGATCGGCCACGAATCCAGCCACGGCTTCGACGATCAGGGCAGCCAGTTCGACGGCTACGGCAATCGCAAGGACTGGTGGACCAAACAGGACAAGGCCAAGTTCGACGCGCGCACCGGCAAGCTGGTCAACCAGTTCAATGGCTATTCGCCGCTGCCGGGCAAGAACGTCAACGGCAAGCTGACGCTGGGCGAGAACATCGCCGATCTTGGCGGCCTGAACGTCGCCTACGACGCATTGCAGACGGCGCTCAAGAAAGATCCCGCCGAAGCCGACAAGAAGATCGACGGCATGACGGAGGACCAGCGTTTCTTCCTGAGCTGGGCGCGCGTGTGGCGCGGCAGCATCCTGCCCAAGCGGCAGACAGTCCTGCTCAATGTCGATCCGCATGCCCCGGCGCAGTTCCGCGCGATGGGCGCGCCATCGGACATGCCAGCCTTCGCCAGCACTTTCCAGTGCAAGGCGGGCGACAAGATGGTGCGGCCGGAGAACGAACAAGTGAAGATCTGGTAATCAGTTGTTCGGCGATTGCCGCACACGAAAACGCCGCGCGAAAGCGCGGCGCTTTTTTTCTTTCCTTCTCCCTTCGGGAGAAGGTGGCGCGAAGCGCCGGATGAGGGTTCGGCTCTTGTACCTGGATTGCAACAACGCGCATACAACACGCATGTACCGGACCCCCAACCCCTCTCCCGAGGGGAGAGGGGCTTACGGCCGCCTCGCCAGTTCCGGATTCTCCTTGGTCACCGGCATCAGATCCTGCTTGGACACGCCCAGCCACAGCAGGATCGGGTTGGCGAAGAAGATCGACGACAGCGTGCCGATCAGGATACCGATCAGCATAGTGATCGCGAAGCCGTGCACCGCGGGTCCTCCGAAGAAGAACAGCGCGGCCATGGTGATTGCGGTGAACAGCGCGGTGATGATCGTCCGCGACAGCGTGCTGTTGATGGCGCGGTTCAACACCTGCACCGGCTCGGCCTTGCGCGTCGAGCGGAAAATTTCGCGCACGCGATCGAACACCACCACCTTGTCGTTGATCGAATAACCCACCACCGCCAGCACCGACGCCAGCACGGTCATGTCGAACTCGCGCTGCACCGCGGCGAGGATGCCGACCGTGATCAAGGTGTCGTGCACCTCGCTGGCGAGCGCCGCCACCGCGAAACGTTTCTCGAATCGCAAGCCCAAATAAATCATGATGCCGATGATCACCACGATCACTGCGACCACGCCGCTGTTGCGCAACTCCGCGCCGACCTGCGGGCCGACGAAATCGTGCCGGGTCAAGGTGACATCAGCGCGTTTGGCCTGCAGCGCCTTCAATACATTGCTGGCGACCTGATCGGCGTTGGTCTTCTGCGAGCCTTTGGGTTGCAGACGGATCGACACGTCGCGGGTGCCGCCCAGGCTCTGCACCACCGCGTTGTCGAAACCCGCCACCGTCAAGGCGCTGCGTACCTCGCCGGTGTCGATCGGCTGCTGGTAATTGACCTCGACCAGCACGCCGCCGGTGAAGTCGAGACCGTAGTTCAAGCCTCGTACCGTGATCGCGAAGATCGACGCGATCAGCAGCAGCATCGAGATGGCAACGCTCACGTTGCGCCAACGCAAAAAATTGATATTGCTGTGGGGGTTGAAGATTTCCATGGAGCGGAATCATCCAGATTGCGAGCTTTATCCCTCTCCCATCGGGAGAGGGTGCCCCGAAGGGGCGAGTGAGCGTTCGCTCTTGCGAAAAGTGCCGCAAGAACCGGACCCTCACCCCTGCCCCTCTCCCGGAGGAAGAGGGAAAAAACTTCTAAACCGACAACGTCTTCAACTTGCGACCGCCGTGGATCGTCGCAGTGATCGCGTGGGTCACCGTCACCGAAGTGAACAATGACGTGAGAATACCGATGAACAAGGTCACGCCGAAGCCCTTGATCGCGCCGGAGCCGAGCGTCATCAAGCCAAGCGCGGCGAGCAGGTGCGTCACGTTGGCGTCCAGAATGGTCGCCCAGGCTTTTTCATAACCGGCGCGGATCGAAGCCAGCGGCGTCGAGCCGTTGCGCAATTCCTCGCGGATGCGTTCGCAAATCAGCACATTGGCGTCGATCGCCATGCCCAGCGTCAGCACGATACCGGCGATGCCGGGCATGGTAAGCGTAACGCCGATCGCCGACATCACCGCGATCAGTATCACCAGATTGAAGAACAGCGCGATGTCGGCGACGATGCCGAACAGTTTGTAATACACGGCGGCGGCCAGCAGCACCAGCATCAACCCGAGCAGCACTGCGTGTTCGCCCTTGGCGATGTTGTCCTGGCCCAGACTCGGGCCGATCACGCGCTCCTCGACGATATCGACCGGCGCAGCCAGCGAGCCGGAACGCAGCAGCACCGCCAGTTCCGAAGCTTCCTGCTGGCCAAGACCGGTGGTCTGGAAACGCTTGCCGAATACGCCTTGCACCACGGCCGCGTTGATCACCTCTTCGGTCGTTTTCGACGTGCGCACTTCCTTGCCGTTAACCACCGTGGTCTCCGGCACGCGCTCGACGTAAACCACGCCCATGCGCTTGCCGACGTTCTGCGTGGTGAAGTCGAGCATCTTGCGCGCGCCTGCGGAATTCAATTCCACGCTGACATCGGGCAGGCCGCTTTGCTGATCGTAACCCTGACTGGCATCGACCAATTCGTCACCACTGACGATGGTCTTTTTCCGCAGCACGATCGGCGCGCCATCTTTCATGTGATAGAGACGATCCTCCGGCGGCACGTTGCCGGATTTTTCGGCCTCCAGCGGATTCACCGTTTCGTCAACCGCGTGGTATTCGAGCGTCGCGGTCGCGCCGAGAATCTTCTTGGCTTCCGCGGTGTCCTGCACGCCCGGCAGTTCCACCACGATGCGCGAATCGCCCTGCTGCTGGATCACCGGCTCCGACACGCCCAGCACGTTGATGCGGTTGCGCAGCGTGGTGACGTTCTGGCGGATGGTGTTCTCGGCCAGCCCGCGCAATTTGTCCGGCTTGATATTGGCCTGCAGCGCGACGCCGCCGCCAGGCGTGGTGGCATTGGTGACGATCAGGTCCGGAGCTTCGGTGTTGATCGCGGCGGCGGCCTTGTTGCGATCGTCCTCGCTACGCAACACCACTTGAACGCCCTGCCCGCTGACCGACACCGCGTCATAATGGATGTTCTTTTCGCGCAGCGTGGAGCGGATGTCGTCGATGTATCGCTGCTGCTGCTTCTGCAGCACCGCGTTCTGGTCGACTTCCATCAGAAAATGCACGCCGCCCTGCAAGTCCAGCCCCAGCGGCATCGCGCGCGCGCCGATCGCCTGCAACCAGCCGGGCACCGTGGTGGCCAGATTCAACGCCACCGTATATTTGTCGCCCAATGCAAGACGCAGCGTATCGGACGCGCGCAACTGCACATCGGTGTTGGCAAAACGCACAAGCAGCCGGTCCGCGCTGATGGCTATGTCCTGGTAAGGCACTTTCGCCGTGGTCAGCGCGCTCGTCACCTGCTGTTGCAACGCCGCGTTGACGACAGCGCCACGATTGGCGGAAATCTGCACCGCCGGCTGCGGGCGAAACACGTTCGGCAACGCGTACAGCAGGCCGAGCGCGAGCACGATCGCAACCAGTACGTATTTCCAGCGGGGGAAGTCTGTCATGTCACGACCACTAAAATTGAGCGGCTTGAAAAGCGTAGCGAGCGAAGGCAGGGTGCGCGCCGCCGGAGCGCAGGTCGAAGCCATTGTGTATGCGCGATGCCGGGGGCATCACGCGCAATGGCTGAGGGTGAGGCATGGATGCCGATCGGAAAACTTACCATGGATGGCTGCTTGTCATGATCCGAGCACCGCCGGCGCGCACCGTGCTGAATTGAATCAGGCCGAGCGCCGTAGCTTTGCGACCGCTCACAACGATTTCAGCGTGCCCTTGGGAAGAACCTGCGTGATCGCACCCTTCTGCACGCGGATCGTCACATTGGGCGCGATTTCGACCTTGACGAACGAATCGCCAAGTTCATCGATGCGCCCGGCGATGCCGGCGGCAATCACCTCGTCGCCCTTGGCCAGTTGCCCGAGCATGGTGCGCACTTCCTTCTGCCGCTTCATCTGCGGACGGATCAGCATGAAATAGAAAACGCCGAACAGGATCAGCAGCGGCAGGAATGACAGCAGCGGATTGGACGCGGCGCCGCTGGCGGCGGGCGCGGCGGCATGGGCGGCAGAAATCAGCGAAAAACTCATTGGGGCTCCGAATGACGGCTGGCGCAGACACGGCCAAGCCAAGCAAAAAGACGGGGGATTATGCCATGCATGGCGCAGTTGCGCATGGCGCGCGTGCGCCCACGCACCGCCTCACTATATGCTCGTCATTCCGGCGCAGGCCGGACTGCGAAGGCAGGATGCCGTAGCAGAACGCCGCAGGCGGCCCGAAGGGCGAGCGCCAAGGATGGCGCGAGTAATCCAGAGGCTCTATCGCAAGATTGCCTTGGTTGCGCTCGCTGCCGCGAGCCAATTCGACATCCCTGTCTTTTTTCGCGCAGTCCCTGCTGCGCGAGCTACTTTTGGCATTGCCCAAAAGTAGTCAAAAGGCTAAGCGCCGGCGGCGGCGGTCGAAGCCGCGTCCGTGCTTCTTCGACTGCCTTTGCCGCTTGCCGATCGCGCGCCGGCGCGAACTCCTACATCCGTGTAGTCGAACATGCGCGCCTTGCTCGCGCGATCGACCGCACGGCTGCGGCACCGCCAACGGCGCCGATTTGCGCTTCGTTGACGGCCATCCATGGCCTGCGTTCTGGAACTTGCGGACGCCAATGGCCGCGAACTTTACACAAACTTGCGATAATCCGTTTTCCTGCGGGCCATGCTCTCTAAACCAATGCAACACCTCACCGTGATCACCACCGGCGGCACCATCGACAAGGTGTATTTCGATGCCAAGTCCGATTACCAGATCGGCGCGCCGCAGATCGGCGAAATCTTGGCGCAAATTGGTGTTGCCTTCACCTTCGAGGTGGTGTCCGTGCTACGCAAGGACAGCCTGGACATGGACGACGCCGACCGCGCGGCGATCCGCGCGGCGATCAAGGCGCAACCGCACCGACACGTGCTGGTCACCCACGGCACCGACAGCATGGTGGAAACCGCGCGCGCGCTGCGCGGTATCGAGGGCAAGGTGATCGTGCTGACCGGCGCGCTGAATCCGGCGCGCTTCCAGGGTACGGATGCGGTATTCAACATCGGCTGCGCGGTCGGCGCGGTGCAAAGTCTGCCCGACGGTGTGTGGATCGCAATGAACGGGCGCATCTGGGATCCTGCGCAGGTTCGCAAGAACCGCGAGGCGAATCGCTTCGAGGACGCCATTTAAAACCCCTCTCCCGTCGGGAGAGGGGTTGGGGTGAGGGTCGATGTTGCTGCGCTGACGCGATGCCTTGAATGGCATCGCGTGCAGCAACTGAGGAGGAGGCAGGATGCCGACTGGAGAGCGCTTCATGGATGAATACTGGTCAGAAGCCATCCCTGGCGCGACTCCCGATCGGCATCCCTGCCTCACCCTCAATCGCCTTTGGCGATTTCGACCTCATCCGGCCTTCGGCCACCTGTTGCTAAGCTCTCACGTCCTGCGCTCGCTAAACAACCTGCCCTCAGCATCCTGCTTCGGGCGTTCAGCGACGCAGCCGATGCCATTCAAGGCATCGGCTAAACGCGCCGCTTTACCCCGAAGGGAGAAGGAAAAGCCGAGACTTTGTGCCAATCATAAGCAAAAGGCCCGGTCGCGAACGACCGGGCCTTCTGTTTTGCTGTCACGAATCCGCGATCAAAAAACCCGCGGATCATGCATTACTCAGCCACCCGCCGGGAACTTGCTGAAGTTGATGCTGCCGCGGCCGGAGGCGTAATCATAACCACGCTTGGCGATGTAGCCGCGGTTGTTGCCGCCGGTGACATCGCGGAAGTTCGACGCGGGCATCGCATAGATCTGCGGGCCCGCGGCCGAGCTGGAGACCGCGCCGTTGGCGAGCAGACGCGCCCAGCCGCCGGTGAAGATTGGCGCCGAAAGGCTGGTGCCGCCGACCTGGATCAGGCTGCCGTTCAAGTAGTAGATCGCGCCGGTGTTCGGGTTGGCGTCGAAAGCGACATCCGCGGTGCCGCGGAAGCCCTTCTGCGGACCATAAGTGAAGCCCACCTGCCACGCCGGTACCGTCTCGAAACTGCTCGGGCTGCCGCCGGAACCGGTCCACACGGTTTCGCGGCGGAAGGTGGTGCTGGAGGCATTCAATGTCGTTCCGGCAACGGCGACGTTGTAGGGAGAACTGGCTGGATAGCTGGCGCCCGATGTTCCAATGAAGCCATAGGCATCGGCCCCTGCGCATTCGTTGGCGCCGGAGTCGCCGGTGGATGTGGAGAAGGTCTGGCCCTGCGCCACGCCGATCGCGTAAGCGTTATCGCCCGCCTGGGCGGTACCGTCGCCACCTTGAGCCATGTCCTCGAAACGCTCGCATTCGCCGAACGACTGGTTGATCACGGACGCCCGCGGCTGGCCCTGGGACGGAGACACGACTTCGTTGATCGCGCTGTTGATTTCGAAATTGTTCCCGGATGGCGCGGCATAGAAGGTCATGCTTTTGACGCCACCGCTCATGCCGATGATGTCCTGGCTGTCCAGGTTCCATTCGATCGCGCCGCTGAAATCGCCGCTAGCGCAAGTGGCATCGCCGATGGTCGTGACGCCGGGGGTGATGATTTGCCCGGTATTAGGATCGGTCGTGGCGCCCACGTTCGTGCAAACCACGTTCGTGGTGACGGTGGGCAGGCTGTTGTTGGTCGTGAAGGTATTCAGATCGGTGAGCGTCTGCGACATGTTGCCCCAGCCCACAACCGCCACATCGATATTGCTGGCCGGGCCCAAGCCGGACGCGCCGTAGATCGAGGCGAACTCGAGCGGGTTGTGGCCGCTGATGCCGCCAGTAGCGAACTGCACGGGCCGCGCATAGAAATGCACCTGATGCACCGTCTGCAAGCCGAGCACGGCCTGCACGCTGCCCTGCAACGCGGCGGGAATCTTGATGGTGCTGTTGTTGGCGAAGGCGGTGCGGCCGTCGTGGGTGCGCACCTGCGCGAACGAGGTCTGGAACGCGCGCGACACGATCGCCGCGCTGCCGGTCGCGTCGACCAGCATGCGGTTCGAAGAGATCTTGACGTTCTTGAAACCCGATTGGGTCAGGTAATTGGCAACCGCTTGGGCTTGCGCCTGGGTCGGCAAATGGTTCGCGGCAAGTTGCGCCTGACTCATCGGTTGATGCGGCCTGGCGTTGAAGGCATGCAACTGCGACGCGTTGCGCAGCTTCAGCGCGACCGAGACATGGATCTGCTGCGACAGCGGCATGGCGCCCTGGACGACGTCGCCGCGGCTGAGTTGGGTGGGCTGCGTCAACGTGGCGAAATGGGCATTGGAGGCAGGCAGTGCGGCATAAGCGCTGCAAGCGACACCGACCGCGCCGGCGATGGCGAGAACGAGGGTCTGTTTGCGCAGACGATTGCGAAGCATCGACATGATGTAACCCCTACATGGAAGTTGTGAGCACACACCGCCGCAGAAAACCTGACGGCGATGAAATTCCCGACACCGCATTTTTGACGAAAACGACTGAGTCGGCAGGGGTCTGGACGGGCCTTCGAATCGCCAGCCCATGGACGGCGATCCTTCGCGCGATCAATACAACCCTTGCGTGACTTGTTGAAGGTAGCAATCCGCAAGTGTGCGGTCAATCATATTCGATGCTGCGACTGCAGCATTGCGCTTTCATCCACGCATTAAGGCTGCCATCCAATGACGGCACTTTGGGAAATGCGAAAAAAGGGCCGCATTGCGCGGCCCTCGTGTGTGCTGTCATTGCGTGAAAGCGGACGCCCATGTCCGCGCATGAGTGCGCTATCCCTGCGCGTGAAAGCGGACGTCCGTGTCCGCACATTTCAATGGAGCCAATTACTGCACGTTCAACGCGGTGTCGTCGATCAGGAACGAGGTCTGCAACGAGCTGTCCTCGGTGCCGACGAACTTGATCACCACGGTCTGGCCGATATATGCGGACACGCTGTTGCTGTGCTGCGCATAGCCGCTGTTGGCGTTGAGGTTGGAATACGTCGCCAAGGTCTTCAGCAACTTGCCCGAGGTGCTGTACACGCGCACGTACAGATGATCGTAGGCGCTGCCCGACGGGTTTTCCGCGGTGTCGATGTGCAGGTAATACGACAACGTCGCCGAGCTCTTGCCGCTCGGGATGGTCACCGTCTGCGACGCGGTGTCGGTGTGGCGGCTACCGTAGCCGTCCAGATACGCGTAGTAGCTGCCGCCATGCGGCGACTCGCCGCAGGAACTGGTGCACAGCACGCCGGAAGAGAGCGTCCACGGCGAAGCGGAGCCGGTCTCGAAGCCCGGATTGCCCAGCAACTGCGAACCGCCGCCGCCACCGCTGGATACCGTCACCGAATGGGTAACCGAGTTCTGCGCGCCACCGTTGTCGGTCACCGTCTCGGTCACGCTGTAGGTGCCCGAAGCCGCATAGGTGTGACTCGGGTTGGCCGCGGTCGAGGTGCCCCCGTCGCCGAAGGTCCACGAATGCGAGGCGATGGTGCCGTCGCTGTCGGTTGAAGTATCGGTGAAGCTGACAGCCAGGCCATTGATGCTGTCGGTGAAGCTGGCGACCGGCGGAACGTCGCCGCCGCCGCCGCCCAGATCGTTGACGACTTTGTTCAGGATGAAACTGCCGCGTCCCGAAGCCAGGTCGTAACCGGGACTCGCGGTTTCACCGCCGTTGCTGCCCGAGACGATGTCGTGGAAATCGGCGGCCGGCAATTGATAGACCAGCGGGCCGGCGAAGCCGATACCGGTGCCCTTGGCGGCGATCATGCGCGCCCAGGAACCAACGAACAGAGGCGAAGCCAGACTGGTACCGCCATATTGCGCATTCGAACCATCGACGATGATCTTGGCGCCAGAGTTCGGATCGGCGTCGAACGCGACGTCGGCCACGCCGCGGCGTGGGCCCGACCACAACGTCTGCCAACTCGGCTTGGGTTCAAACGTGCTCTGGCTGCCGCCGGAGCCGCTCCATACCGTTTCGCTGCTCCAGGTGGTGGTCGAGGCATTGAGCGTGGTGCCGGCCGCCGCGATCACGTATTGCGAAGCCGCCGGCCAGCTTGGTGTGGTGCCGCCGGTGCCGCACTCGTCCGCGCCGGAATCGCCGGTCGAAACGGAGATCGTCTGGCCCTGCGCATCGGCCTGCGAGAAGCTCTGATCCTGCGCCGCCGCCGAACCGTCGCCCTGCGCGCTGGTTTCGCATTCGCCCAGCGAGACGTTGATGACCTTGGCCGCATTGGCGCTGACGATGGTGTTGAAGTCGGATGTGAGCGCTGTGTTCTGCAAGGACGGGATGTTGTAGAAGATCAGCTTGCCGACCTGGCCGCCGCCGATGCCGACGATGTCCTGGCTGTCCAGATCCCACTCGCCATCGCCGCTAGTGTCGGTACTGGTACCGCCGGTGTTGACGGTCTGCGTCGTCACCGTCGCCAAACCATTCTGCGAAGTGAATGAATTCAGATCGTTGATGACGTTGGTCAACTTGCCTTCCGTCACGATGCCGACGGTAACGCCAGCCGCGGTCGGCACGCCGCTGCCGCTGTAGATCGAGGCGAACTCGGTCGGATTGTGACCGGTGACCGCTTGCGTGGTGAAGCCGGACTGCTGCACCGGGTGTGCAAAGGTATGTGCCTGATGCACGGTCTGCAGACCGATCACCGACAGTACCATGCTCTGCAACGCAGCGGGGACGCGCGCTTCGCTATTATTGGCGTAAGCCTGACGCCCGTCGTGCGTGCGCACGCTGACGAACGAGGTGCCGAACGCGGCCTTGACCGCCGCCGCCGGCGCGTCGCCGGACACCAGCATGCGGTTGGGCGCGATCGTGACATTGCTGAAGCCCATGCGGGTCAGGAAACCCGCCACCGCCTGCGCGGCGCTTGCGGTCGGCGAATACTGCGCCGCGAATTGCGCGCTCGTCAGCGGGCGGTTCTGCACCAGTGCGCCGGGCATGTGCATCCCGGCTATGAAACCATGCAATTGCGATTGATTGCGCAACTTCAACGCGACCACAATATGCATCGGTTGCGACAACGCCAACGGCCCGGCGACCACATCGCCCGCGCGCAACTGTGTTGCGTGGGCAACCGTGCCGGATACGCCGATGGCGGCCGGAACCGCTGCATTGGCCGCAGTGCCTGCGGCCAGACTCAACGCGACAACGAGAGCTTTCATACGAAAATTGCCTATCATCACAAACCTCCTCAGGTGGAAGAAACGCGGCCGCACAAACGGACGCGCGATGACGACGCAAAAAAATCGCGAATGCACTCTCCCCGCTCGGCGTTATAGATCGCCGGGCCCCTTTTTCAAACCGTGCAAGCGGTGGCAATTGGAAAAAGCTTGAAAGCGCGCACCGCCGCGAAGTGTTCCCGTGCCCTCGATTCACCGGAACGCGCGCAACCTAGCAGACAATATTCGCGAATGCATGTTGCAAGTGCACATAGTCATGCATGGCCGGCATGACCTGTGGGCTATACGCAATCTTGCGGGGGCGCTATGTCTTGATCAGATGCGTCGGTCGGGTCCGCAACAACCACGCCACGATGGTGAGCACCAATAGCACCGGCGCGCCCCAATAGAACAGCATGAACAAGGCGTGCGTGGCACCACGTGATTCGGAGAACAGCAAAGTAATCGCGGCGTCCGGGGTGGCGGCGATCGCGGGATAGGCATAGCCGAAAGCGGTATCGGCGCAGCTCTGGCCGATCGCCTGCAACGCCGGCAATGCGCCGGCGAGTGGCGTGCCGAGCACGATATAGGTGTGCGCCAGCGGCGCCTCGGCGCGCGCGGACGCGGCAATGGCCGGCCCGATCATCGGCTCGCGCGACAGCGCACCGAAAGTCAGCGAATCCAGTGCCAGACACAGCAGGGACAAAATGCCGAACAGGATGTACGCACGTACGCGCATTGCGGTCGCCCCGCTGATCAAACAGCGCCAGTCATCTCCGGGGTGGCTAGCCTAACAATTCCGTCGCCCCGGCGCAGGCCGCAATGACGAGCGGGAGTGATGGCAAGTTGTTTCCATCTCCCGCTTTCGCTTACAACATCCCGGTTTCCAGCTTGGCCACATCCGACATCATCGATTGGTTCCAGGGTGGATCGAACACCAGATCGACATCGGCTTGCGTCACGGTCGGGATCATTTCCAGCTTGTCGCGCACATCATCGACCAGAATGTCGCCCATGCCGCAACCGGGCGCGGTCAGCGTCATCTTGACGTACACCGCGCGCTGATCGTCGCCGCGTTTTTCCAGACTCACGTCGTAGACCAAACCCAGATCCACCACGTTGATCGGGATCTCCGGATCGAAACAGGTGCGCAACTGCTGCCACACCACGCGCTCGACATCCTCGTCACCGGCGTTATCCGGCAACGCGATCGGCGGGGGCGGCGGCTTGCCCAGCGCATCGGCGTCGGCACCCGCGATCCGGAACAGATTACCCTCGATGAACACGGTGAAGCTGCCGCCCAATGCCTGCGTGATGTAACCGACCTGCCCCGCCGGCAGGGTGACGTGCTCGCCCTGCGGCACCAGGATCGCATCGCAATCGCGCGCCAGGGTGAAGGGTTCGCTGCTGGGACTGAATCCGCTCATGATTTTTTATCGGCCTGCGTTTTGCGCGTTGACGACGGGGAATGGAAATCGGTATGTGTCGATCGTCGATGGTCGTCTTTACTTTCCAAATGGGGCTGCTGCGCGGAAATGGCAATGCGGCCAGCAACGATGCACGCGCTATTATCGCGCCTCTTTCGTGCTTTCTCCCATTTCTCCAACGCCGATGAACGACGCGGCCCCCACCTCTCGAACGCAATCGGCGCCATCCTCGCTCGCCACGCGTCTCTTGCGCGGCGCCTTGTCGGTGCTCGCCGTGCTGATGTGCGCGCTGGCGCTGGGCGCGTTGATCGGGCTGGTGTCGCTGTTCGTGGATATTCGCGCGTGCTGGTTGATGCTGGTCGGGGCGCTGTTGCTGGTCTGGGTATTGCGTGCCAGCGGCAGTTTGCGGGGCCGGTTCGCGCCGCTCGCCGCGGTGGCAGCGGTGGTGCTCGCCAGCGCGTATGCCGAATGCCTCGATGCGATCGCGCGCGTGGCCGCCGTCACCGGCGCGTCGTTCGCGGAATCCTGGCATCTGGGCGGCGTCGCGCTGATGTTCCAGATCGCGGAACTCGGGCTGTCGCCGCTGAGTCTGCTGGTCTATTCGGTGGCCGCGTTGCTGGCAGCGTGGATGGCGTCAAGATCGTTGCATTGAGGTCGCGAATGTTGCTCCTCCCCCTGCAATGGGGAGGGCTCAAACATCCAGCGTCTTCAGCGCAGTTATCAGTTCCCCCACCGCGGCCTGCCCGTCGCCGTACAACATCCGCGTGTTATCGGCGTAGAACAGCGCGTTCTCGATACCGGCGAAACCCTTGCCGCGGCCGCGTTTGATCACGATCACGTTTTTCGCCGCGGCCACATCCAGGATCGGCATGCCGTAGATCGGCGAACCCGGATCGGTTTTCGCGACCGGATTGACCACGTCGTTGGCGCCGATCACCAGTGCGACGTCGGTGTTGGGAAGTTCCGGATTGATGTCGTCCATGTCGGCGATCAAATCGTACGGCACGCCGGCTTCGGCCAGCAGCACGTTCATGTGCCCCGGCATACGCCCCGCGACCGGATGGATCGCGAATTTTACTTTCACGCCGCGATCGATCAGGAGTTTCGCGAACTCCCACACCTTGTGCTGCGCCTGCGCCACCGCCATGCCGTAACCGGGCACGATCGCTACCCGCTCCGCATACGCCATCATCACCGCGGCATCGGACGCCTCGATCGGTTTCTGCGCACCTGAAATTTCCTGCGCCTCGCCGCCGCCCGCGCCAAAATTGCCAAACAACACGTTGCCCAGCGAACGGTTCATCGCTTTCGCCATCAACTGCGTCAACAGCGTGCCGGCAGCACCCACCACCATGCCGGCGATGATCATCGCCTCGTTGCCGAGCACAAAGCCCTCGAACGCCACCGCCAACCCGGTGAAGGCGTTGTACATCGAAATCACCACCGGCATGTCGGCGCCGCCGATCGGCAACGTCATCAACACGCCGAACGCCAACGCAAGGATGAAAAACGCCAGCAGCAATCCGGGCAGCAAAGGCTGCGCGCTCGCGCCGGCGACAAGCAACATGATGCCTATGATCACCGCCGCCGCGAACACCGCGAGGTTGAACCAGCGTTGCAGCGGAAACACAAAGCGGCGATCCATCCAGCCCTGCAATTTGGCGAACGCGATTAGGGAGCCGGTGAACGAGATCGCGCCGATCAGCGCGCCGAGCAAGCCCAGCGTGAGTTCCGCGGGACTCAGATGCACCGCGGTCTGCGTCGCCGCAATCGCCCAGCTTTCCGGCTGGATCGGTGAGGTGTTCGGCGTCAACACGCTTGCGAACGCGCGATCGAACGCGATCAATTCCACCGCGCCGATCGCCGCCGCCGCGCCGCCGCCCATGCCATTGAACAACGCGACCATTTGCGGCATCGCGGTCATCGCCACGCGCTTGCCGGTAATCCACGCCAGCGCCACGCCGATCACGATCGCCAATCCGGTCAGCGGCAGATGCTGCAGCCCCGGCAATAAGAACGTGGCAACAGTCGCCAGCAACATGCCCACGCCCGCCCACACGATGCCGCCGCGCGCGGTGCGCGGCGAGCTCATGCGTTTCAAGCCGAGGATGAAAAGAACCGCGGCGATGAAGTAGGAAGCCTTGACGATGTACGGCAGGAATTCGGTCATCGAATGTGATTCCAGAGAAGTGGGTTCCGGATCAGCGCACCGCTAGTCTCGGCTTCCTGCCTCGACAAGCGGCCTGTCTCCGGCATCCTGCCTGCGGCGCTCGTTGTCGCGCGAGATGCGCTTCAACGCATCTCGCAAACGCGACAACTCGCCCATGTGCTGTCCGGGACTCGGACATTTTTATTCGGGATCCCGGATCAGCGCACATCCCTGTGCTGTCCGGGACTCGGACATTTTTATTCGGGTTCCCGGATCAACGCACATCCCTGTGCTGTCCGGGACTCGGACATCCTGTCCTCGCCTTTCGAACGCTGAATGTACAGTTTTATTTCGACGGTTTGTCCGGTTTCGACGATTTGAACATCTCCAGCATCCGCTCGGTCACCACGTAACCGCCGGCGGCGTTGCCCGCACCCAGCAACACCGCGATGAAACCCAATGTGATTTCCGTCGGCGTCTGCGCGTGTCCCAGCGCCACCATCGCGCCGACCAGCACGATGCCGTGCACGAAATTGGAACCCGACATCAACGGCGTGTGCAGGATCACCGGCACCCGGGCGATGATTTCGTAGCCGGTGAATGCCGCCAGCATGAAGATATACAACGCAAGAAATCCATCAATCATCGCGTGAGTCCTTTTTTGCCTGTGTGTCCCGATTATCCTTGTCTCGACCCATAGCGCCGGGGCTTCCACATCCATGTACGCCCGCTCGGCGGGCCGAAGCAGTGCTTCGGCAATTCCCGCCTCGCCCATCGATCATCGTTCTGCTCTCATTACGCCGGTCGCCGCATCATACGGCAAGCCCGCCGCCACATGAGTGGCGCTGTCAACCGTACTCGCCGATACACGTTTCAACCCATGAGCAAGCCAAGAAGGACAAGGGATGACGTGGACGGCTCTCGTCGCCTCGTCGGAGAACCGCCGGTGAGCTTGGCCGAACCGGCGCTGGCCGACCCCGTAATGGAGACGGCGCGGCCGGTCGCGCGCAGCATCGACGCGTTTCTGGCTTCGGTCGAGCGCCGCGCGTGGCGCGCTGCCGAAATAGCCTTGAACGACGCCGACGAGGCGCTGGACGCGGTGCAGGACGCGATGCTGCGGCTGGTGCGCCATTACGGCGGCAAACCGGCCGAGGAATGGCCGCCGCTGTTCTGGGGCATCCTGCGCCGGCACATCACCGATCTGCAACGCCGCCGCGCGGTGCGCAACCGGGTGCTGGTTTGGAGCGGGCGGACGCGTCAGGACGAGGACGGCGACGAACTGCCGCCGTGGGATGCGCCGGACCCGGGGCCGGATCCCGCGCGCGCGCTGGCATCGCGGCAGGCGCACGCGGCGATGTCGGCGGCGGTGCGGCGATTGCCGCGCCGTCAGCAGCAGGCATTCCTGCTGCGCGTGCTGGAAGGCCTGGACGTGGCCGACACCGCCAGCGCGATGGGCTGCTCGCAAGGCAGTGTGAAAACGCATTTGTCGCGCGCACTGGATTCGCTGCGCGGTCAGTTGGAGGAATGGCGATGAACACTACGCCGGAACGCAATATCAAAAATATTTCACTCGACGGGCAGCCGAACGATCGCGCGGTCGAAACCCGCGCGCGAGAAATTTTCGGCGACGCCTGCGCGCACGTCGACGCGCGCATCGGCGCGCGTCTGGCCAGCGCCCGGCGCGAAGCGCTCGCCGCTGCGCCGCAGCCTTCGCACCCCCGCATATGGCTGCCAGCCGCGGGTGCGGTCGCCGCCTGCGCGCTGGCGCTGGGCGTGCTGTGGTTCCATGCAGATCCGGGGTCGACTGCCAACATGCACGCGCAAAAAACACAGCTCGCTGCCGCGACCGACGCGGGTATGCCGATTGATGCCGATGCCGAACAACTCGATCTCTATCAAAACCTCGACTTCTACCAGTGGCTGGCGCAACAACCGAATGCGCGCGCTCCGGACACCGGAGCGAAACAATGAAGTCCCGAACCCGCACACTTTTGGCATTGCTGGCTTGCGCTGTGGCATTCGTCACCCCCGCGTTGGCGATGGCGCAGGCCGCGCCACCGGATGCGCCACCGCTCGCCGATGTTTCCGCGCAAGCCCAAACGTCCTTGCGGTGGAACCAACTGGCACCGTCGCAACAGCAGCAATTGACGCCACTTCGGGATCAGTGGGATCGACTGCCGCCGCAACGGCAACGCAAGCTGATGGAGAACGCCCAGCGCTGGGCGTCGCTGCCACCGCAACGTCAGGCGCAGATCCGGGATCGCCTGCAACGCTGGGCGAACATGACGCCGCAGCAACGCCGCCAGGTGCGCGAGAACGCGCAACAGTTCCGGCAAATGCCGCCGGAGCAGCGCGAAAAACTGCGCGCGGCGTTTCAGCGTTTTCAATCCTTGCCGCCGGAGCAGCGTCGCGCGCTGCGCGAGCAATGGCGCAACGCCAATCCGCAGCAGCGACAGCAATGGCGGCAAAACGGCAATCCGGCGCCCAAGCGGCCACCACGCAGACATTAAGCAGGCGTCGAAAATCGAAACGACTAACAATCCTTCGTCATTCCGGATCGCCGCCACGCGGCGTCCGGAATGACGACCGGTTATATTGATCGCCGCTCACTCTTTTCCGAACATCACTTCCCCGCCCCGCGTCACACACGTCTTCGCCACCAATTCGTCCTCGAAGTCCGGCTTCAACTCGCCGTCCTTGACCAGCAACTCGACGAAGTTGGCAAGATTGCGCGCGTACATTTCCGATGCGTGCAAGGGCGCGCCTGATGCAAGATTCACGGGGCCGATCACCGCAATACCGTTGCGCATCACGCGCTCGCCCGGTTGCGTGACTTCGCAATTGCCGCCGCTTTCTGCCGCCAAGTCTACGATCACCGCGCCGACTTTCATGCCCTCGACCATCGCCGCGGAGATGATCTTGGGCGCGGGGCGGCCCGGCACCGCGGCGGTGGTCACGATCACATCCACGCCCTTGACGTGCTCGGCGAGTTTCGCCTGCTGCGCGGCGCGTTCCTCGGCGGTCAATTCGCGCGCGTAGCCGCCGCTGCCGGCGGCGCTGACGCCCAGATCCAGAAACTTCGCACCCAGCGATTCGATCTGCTCGCGGGTTTCGGGACGCACATCGAACCCCTCGACCATCGCGCCCAGCCGGCGCGCGGTCGCGATCGCCTGCAACCCGGCAACGCCCGCGCCGATCACCAGCACCTTGGATGGACGCAACGTTCCCGCCGCGGTGGTCAGCATCGGAAAGAACTTCGGCGCGGCTTCGGCCGCGATCAACATCGCGCGATAACCGGCCACCGCGGCCTGCGAGGACAACACATCCATCGCCTGCGCACGGGTGGTGCGCGGCAGCAGCTCCAGCGAGAACGCAGCGAGCTTGCGTTGCGCGTATTGCGCCAATCGCTCTGGCTCACCGTGCGGTCGCAACTGGCCGATCAACACGGCCGCCTGCTTCATCGCCGCGATCCGCGAGGCATCTGGCGATTGCACACACAACAGTATGTCCGCTTGGGCAGCGAGCGCTTCGGCGCAGGCGAATTCGACATCCGCGTAAGCCGTATCTGGAAAGCCCGCGCTTGCGCCGGCATCGCGTTCCAGCACAATGCGCAGACCGCGCGCGGCGTATTTCTTGGCGGTTTCCGGCGTGATCGCCACACGCCGCTCGCCGTCGGCGGTCTCGCGCAAGGCTGCAATGGTGATTGGCATGGCGGGTTCTCCTTGATCGCGGCATCCTAGCCGATGCGTGCGAGGCCACGCCAACGCACGCTGCTAAACTCGCGGGCCATGCCCCACTCCGCCCTCGATTTTCTGCGCGCGCGCCACTCGACGCCGGCGCGTCAACTCGGCGAACCCGGCCCCGATGCTGCGCAACAGCGCGATCTGCTGGAAGCCGCGATCCGCGTGCCCGATCACGGCAAACTGGTTCCCTGGCGACTGATCGTGTTGCAGGGCGGTGATCGCGTGCGCTACGGCGAACGGCTCGCGGACTTGCACGCGCGCTTCGATCCATCCGTTCCCGAATCCAAACTGGCCAAGGATCGCGAGCGCTTTGACGGCGCGCCGCTGGTGATCGCGGTGATCGCGCGCGTCGAAGACGATCACCCGAAGATTCCGGCGCAGGAGCAGTTGCTCTCGGCCGGCTGCGTCGCCTACAACCTGCTGCTGGGCGCGCAGGCGCTCGGCTTCGGCGCGCAATGGCTGACCGGCTGGTCGTGCTACGACCGCGACGCGGCAAAGTTGCTCGGCCTCGCCGATGATGAACGCGCGATCGCCTACATCCATATAGGGACGCCGAGCGAATCGACACCGGAACGCGCGCGCCCCGCGCTGGACGAAGTTGTCGGCTCATGGAAGTCGTGAACGGGACTCCGCGAAAAACGCTATACCTGCTCGATGCGAGCATGTACGTGTTCCGCGCCTGGCATTCGATGCCGAACCAGTTCTTCGATGTCGATGGCGCTCCGGTCAACGCAGTGCACGGCTTCACGCGATTCCTGATCGAGTTCATCGAACGCACGCGCCCCAGCCACGCCGCCGCCGCTTTCGACATCTCGCTGACCAGTTCCTTCCGCAACGCGCTGTATCCCGCCTACAAGGCCAACCGCGAACCGGCGCCGGCGGAATTGAAACGGCAATTCGAATACTGCCGCGAGTTGGCAGCCGCTTTGGGATTCGCGGTACTGGCGGATGCCACGTATGAGGCCGACGACCTGATCGGCAGCGTGCACGCGGCGCTGCGCGCGCACGGTTTCCGTGCGGTGATCGTGTCCGCCGACAAGGACTTCGGACAATTGCTGGGCGAACACGACGAGCAATGGGATTACGCGCGCGGCGTGCGCTGGGGGGCCACCGGCGTGCCAGCACGCATCGGCGTGCACGCACATCAGGTCGTCGATTTTCTCGCGCTGTGCGGTGATGCGAGCGACAACATCTCGGGCGTGCCGGGCATCGGCGCGCGTTCCGCAGCCGCTCTGCTGGCGCATTTCGGTTCGCTCGACGAAGTGCTCGCACGTATGCACGAAGTGCCGTATCTGCGCATCCGTGGCGCGGCTTCGCTAGCGGCGAAATTGCGCACGCATGTCGCGCAGGCTTTGCTGTCGCGGCAACTGGCGATGATCGCGCTGGACGCGCCGGTGCCGTGTGTGCCGGAAGCCCTGGCGTGGCGCGCACCCGATTTCGACGCACTGGATGCGCTGTTCGATCGCCTGAGGATGGGACCGATGACGCGCGCACGCGTTCGCATGCTCGTTCCGGAGGCGGGTACGGCATGAGCCCCGACCCGCGCATCCCCGCCGACGCCGAGGCATCCGTCGAAATCCTGCACAAGGGCAAATGGTTGACGCTGAAACAACGCGGGCGTTGGGAGTTCGTCGAGCGCAACCAGCCGCAAGGTGCGGTGATCATCGTCGCGGTCACGCCAGACGATCGCGTGTTGTTCGTCGAGCAATACCGCGTGCCCATCCGCGCATTCACCATCGAGATGCCGGCCGGTCTGGTCGGTGATCTCGAACACGCCGGCGACGAGGACGTGCTGCAAGCCGCGCGTCGAGAGCTGGAAGAGGAAACCGGATATGCCGGCGCGTGTATTGTACCTCTGCATTCCGGACCCTCATCGGCCGGCATGAGCAGCGAGATCATGCATTTCGTGCGCGCGCTGGATTTGCGAAAAGTCGGCGACGGCGGCGGCGACGACACCGAGAACATCGTCGTGCACGAGGTACCGCGCGCGCAAGCCGGCACGTGGCTGCGCGATAAAGCTGCGGAAGGCTATTCGATCGATCCGAAATTGTTCGCGGGATTGTGGTTTCTGGAGCACGCCGCGGAGTTTGTTTAGCGCTCTGCGTTATCCCGCCGCGATCGCGTGCAGCACGATGAATTGCCACAACAGCAGCAACGCCATCGCCAGGATCACCAGAAAGGTCAACACGGTTCCGATCAGCCGGCCGGACGAATAGCCGGATTTTGCCGACAGGCCGAGCGCATGCACGACGCGCGCGACGATCAGCACGATGCCGAACAGGTGCAGCAGCGGGACCCTCGTCTGGTCGAGTTCCAGGATCAGCAACAACAGCAGCGCAGTCGGCAGGTATTCGATCGCGTTGGCGTGCGCGCGGATCGCGCGCGCCAGTTGCTCGTCGCCGCCATTGCCGATGCCGACCTTGCGTGTATTGCGCAGCCAGATCACGCGTCCTGCGAGCAGCAGGATCAACAAGGCGCCGAGCGCGGCGTAAAGGCCGGTGATATGCATCATCGTGCGTCTCCCTCGTTCGTTTCATCGTCGTGGCGTACTGCTTGCGCGGGAATCGCGATGGCGCGACGTTGCCGCAACACCACGCCGATCGCGGCAAGGATCGCGATCAGCACCAGAATGATCGCGGCCGCGTTGCGCACGCCGAACCAGAATACGCAAGCCAATAGCGCCAGCGGCACGATCGCCAACAACAATGCAATCAGTTCATCGCGCCGGCGTGCCGGCAACAGCAACAGGGTGCCGGCCCATGCCAGCAACAGCGCCAGCGCACGCCGCGCCCACGCATAACGTGGTCTTTGCGGCGCGCCGGACACCACATCGCTGAGCGACCGCTTGCCGATCTGCACCTGCGTCAACGGATGGCCACCGGCGTCGTTGGTTGCGGCCAGAACGCCGTGTTGCGCGCGCGCCAGCACCGTGAGTTCCTTCGGCGCGATCTGCTGCCAGCTCACACGCAGGTCGCCGAGGTGCGGGGACGTGGGGTCGGCGCTCGTGACCAGCGCATCTTCGTAAGGCTGGAACGTCGCCGCCATGTTCGGCGGCAGCGCGCGCAGATCGGGCGTGTACGGCTCGACGCCGGGAATCGCGCGCACCAATTCCCGGGTCAGCCTGAAACTCTGCACGCGCACATCCGGCGAATCGAAACGCACGCCCTCGAACGGAAACGCGTCCGGATTCTGATGCCCATCCGGTTGCGTGAATTTCGAAGAATCGACCGGGTGATCGACCCAGTCCAGCTCGTAATCGTGTTCCGTGCCGATCTCGTGCCACTGGAACATCTCGACCTTGCGGATCAACGATGGCGTCCGCGCGCCGACATTGAATTGCGGATCGCGTGCGGGCGCCACTATTTGCGGCGCGCCGGTCACGAATACCAGTTGACCGTCGCTGGATGGCCCTGGCCGCGCCTCGCCGCCGCTCAGCACGAAACCGCCGAGAGCGTCCTCGCCCATCGCGCGCAACCGGTCGGCGTGTTCGGTGAAGCCGATCAAGAGTAGCCCGAGCAGCAGCAGGAGGGCGCCGGCGATCCGCGTCGACCATGGATTGCTTCCGAATGGTTTGGCGCTCCACATGCCGCGCAGCTTCACACTACAACGACGCGGCTGCAACCTCGCGTTGCGGATCGGAGGTGCCGTAACGACCACGCTCGTCGCGGCAAGGGTTCGCCATGGCGACTTCGTGGTCGTGGGTGAAGAACAAGCGCACCCCGCGCGCCAGTTTGTCGTCCAGGAACTCGCGCTTCTCGTCGATCAGCAATTCCGGCGCGCGGTCGTAACCCATCGTTACCGGCAGGTGCACCCAAGCGCGTCCGGGAATGAGATCCGCGCAATAAACCACGCCATTGCGATCATCCGTGCCGACGATTTCCGCGAGCATCAAACCGGGCGTGTGGCCTTGCGAAAAATGGAAACGCACCGACTTGCCCAGCGTGCGCGAATGTTCACTGTCGACGAATTCCAATCGGCCACTTTGTTCCAGCAATTCCGGCAAGCCGGGAATGAATGATGCGCGGTCGCGCGCGTGCGGGTGTTTCGCGCGCATCCAGTGTCCGGCGCTGACAAGAAATTGCGCATTGGGAAATAGCAGCCGCGGCGATTTGTCCGCTTCCCACGCGGCAAGCAGGCCGCCGGCATGATCGAAATGCAGATGCGACAGCACTACCACGTCGATGTCTTCGTGCTGCAAACCGGCCTTGGCCAGCGAATCCAGCAAGACATGGCGTTCCTCCACGACCCCGTAACGCTCGCGCAGTTTCGGCTCGAAAAACGCACCGATGCCGGTCTCGAACAAGACATTCTTGCCATCGAGACCGGTGGCGAGAAGACAACGGCAGGCCAGCAGGATGCGATTTTGCTCGTCCGGTGTGAGCCATTGCGACCACATCACCTTGGGCGCATTACCAAACATGGCCCCGCCGTCGAGCTGCTGTGAATTACCGAGTAGCGAATATAATTTCATTGAATCATCGCACCTCGCCAAGACCGGAATTCCCGCGCGGATCGCTCGCCGCATCCAGCGTGTTCGTTTTGCGGTTCCAGATCACCACGTTCACGAAACCCCATCGGCGTTCGCCGACGTTGACCTTGTAGCCCATGCCTTGCAGCGTTTTGATCGTTTCCGCATCGAACGCATCGGGCTCGGCGGAAATCACGTCGGGTAAGTATTGGTGATGGAAGCGCGGCTTCGAAACGATCTGCTGCGCGTTGTCGCCTTCGACGAAGCCAAGAATGCCTTCCAGCACCATGGTGATGATGCGCGAACCGCCGGGCGTGCCGATCACCATGTCCCGATCTGGCCCAAACACGAAGGTTGGCGTCATCGACGACAGCGGGCGGCGCCCGGGTTCCGGCGCGTTGGCGGCGTAACCGCGCAGGCCGTAGGCGTTGGGTTTGCCCGGTACCAGCGCGAAATCGTCCATCTCGTTGTTGAGCACGAAACCCGTCCCTAGAATCACGAGTCCCGAACCGAATGCGGTATTGACCGTCTGGGTCGCGGCGACCATGTTGCCTTGCGCATCGATGATCGAGAAATGCGTGGTGTGCATGCTCTCGGGTTTGACGTCGGCGGCAGGCAGTGCGCTGCTCGGCGTGGCGCGGTCCGGTTTGATCGACGCGCGCAATTTGTCGGCATAGGCCATGCTGGTAAGTCGCGCGACCGGCATCTTCACAAAATCCGGGTCGCCCAGATACTGCGTGCGGTCACGATAACCGCGGCGCATCGCCTCGACGATCGTGTGCACCCGCTGCGCGCGATCCACATTGCCGAGATCGAACCCGGAAAGAATGTTGAGCATTTCCGCTAGCACGATCCCACCGGACGATGGCGGCGATGCGGAAACAATGTGGAATACGGGTTTGCCGGGCGGCTGGTAGTCGAACGCTACGGCTGCGCGTTCCTTGACCTTGTAATTTTCCAGGTCGGCCAGCGTCCAGTCGCCGCCTTGCGCACGCACGCCGTCCACCAGTTTCTGCGCGAACTTGCCGCGATAAAAACCGGCGTCACCATCCTTGTCGATGCGCTCCAATGTCGCGGCGAGATCCGGATTCTTGAACGTCCAGCCCGCTTGTGGCGGTTTGCCACCCGGAAGCAGCAGCGTGGCGGACGCCGGATAGCGGGCGATGATCCTCACCCGCTCGTTCAATTCGGAGAGGAACCGCGCATCCGGTTGAAAACCGTCGCGCGCAATCCTGATCGCCGGCGCCAGCGATTTCGACAGCGGCAGTTTGCCGTAATGTTGCGCCATCCACACCAGTGCCGCCGGTTCGCCGGGAATCGCCGCCGCCAGCGGGCCGTTCAGGGATTTGTCGCGATCGGGATTGCCGTTGGAATCTTCATACAACTTGCTGGACGAGCCGGACGGTGCGGTCTCGCGCGCATCCAGCATCAGGTTCTTGCCGTCGGACGCGCGATGCAGCAGAAAGAAACCGCCACCGCCGATGCCCGAACTCTGCGGTTCGACCACCGATAACGCAGCCGCGACCGCGACCGTGGCGTCGAATGCGTTGCCGCCTTCACGCAGCACCTCGAAACCGGCAAGCGTTGCGAGTTTGTGCGCGGACGCAATCGCGGCGTGGCCAGGGTTTTGCGCCGACACAGCCGTCGTTTTTGATGACGTTGCCACTGCGGGCGCGCCCGCAAACGACGGCGCCGCAAGCAGCGACAATGCACAACACAAAGCAATCCAGCGCGCGCGCAACTTCATGCGGCGTTCTCCTTGCCGGTCAATATCTTGTATTTTTGCATCAGTTGGACGCGCGATTCAGCGTACGCGGGATCGACGAAAATGCATTCGACCGGACATACCTCGATGCATTGCGGCGTGTCGTAATGACCGACGCATTCGGTGCACAGATCCGGCGCGATCTCGTAGTAATCCTCGCCCTGCGAGATCGCGCGATTGGGACAAACGGGCTCGCAAACGTCGCAATTGACGCACGCGTCGGTGATCTTCAACGCCATCGTTGAATGATAACACCAGGTACAAAATCAAAATGGATTACTCGCTGCATCCTGCGGCTCGCCCTTCGGGCCGCCTTCGGCTTCCTGCCTCCGCAGTGCCGGGTTCCGCGCTGCGCGCGGCCCCGGAATGACGGCAAGCACCTACGGTCAAATCTGTGCGAAGCGGAAATCCGCGCCGCTGGGCGCGATTGCCGCCTGCACGCGCTGCCGGTCAGCGGCTTCGCCGATGAACAGCACCACCACGCCCTTGAAGGAGCCCGGCTGCGCATTCTTGAACGCGGCGATCAACGCGTCGGCGGTTTTGCCGGAATCCGGGCCGCCCGCGACGATCATGTTGCCCGGCAACACGGTCGCGGCGACCACGCCGTTGAGAAGATCCTGCACCCGTCCGCGTTCAGCCTGCTGATCCGGGTTGTCGCCGGCCGGCACGAAATAGACGTAAGGGTTGTTCTGGATCCCCTGCATGTGCTGCTGCACGATCTGTGACAGATAGGCTTGCCAGCCCTTCATGTCGGTCGGGCTGGTCGGCTTGCTGACCTGCGCCGGTGTCGCGGCCTGATCAGTTGGCTGGCTTTTGTTGCAGGCCGACAACGCGAACGTTGCGGCGAGCGCGATGACGGCGGCGTATGCGAAATTGCGCATGATGTTCACCTCGATGTTGATGAGACGTTGCGAAGTTTGCCCCAGCGCTGGCGCAGCGCCTGCTGCACCGCCGGGTGCACGAAACCGGAAACATCGCCGCCCAGGCGCGCGATCTCGCGCACCAGCGATGAGGAAATGAAACTGTAGGGTTCCGACGGCGTCAGGAACAGCGTTTCCGCCTGCGGGATCAAATGCCGGTTCATGCTGGCGAGTTGGAACTCGTATTCGAAATCCGAGACCGCGCGCAGGCCGCGCAAGATCACCCCGGCGCCGACCTCGACCACGAAATCCGCGAGCAGCGTGTCGAATCCGCGCACTTCCGCTTTGGCGACATCGGCCAGCGCGACGCGCGCCAACGCGATGCGCTGATCCAGATCGAAACACGGCGTCTTGGCCGTGCTCTCCGCCACCGCCACGATCACGCGGTCGAACAGCGGCGCGGCGCGCGCGATCAGATCGGCGTGGCCGTGCGTGATCGGATCGAACGTGCCCGGGTAAACCGCGATCCTGCTGTCGGCGTGCTGGCTGCTTGTACTCCCCATGCCTTCATTGTGCCATTTATTTATGCGATCGTCCCTGATCGCCAAAGTCGAGAAGCGGCCATCCCTGGCCACACTTTTCAATTACTACAATAAAGCGCGCCGTTGACCGCGCCCACGCGGGTTTGCCGACGCAAGGCCCAGCTCGAAGGCAGCGCGATCGCCGCATCGAGCGGCGATTCGACATAGATGTACGCGCCCGGTGCCAACCAGCCGCGCACCTCCAGTCCCTGCGCGGCGCGCGTCCACAGATCCGCGTCGAACGGCGGATCGACAATGACGATATCGAATGGTTGCGGCGGGTCGTCGGCGAGAAAACGCAATGCGTCGGCGCAACGCACTTCGCCGGCATCCGCGTGCAGGCGCGCGAGATCGGCTTCGATCGCGGCCGCCTGCGCGCGATCGCGCTCGATCATCAGCGCTCGCGAGGCGCCACGCGAAAGCGCCTCGATGCCGAGCGCGCCGCTGCCGGCGAAGAGATCCAGCACACGCGCGCCTTCGATCACCGGCGCGAGCCAGTTGAACAGCGTCTCGCGCAGGCGTTCCGGCGTCGGCCGCAAGCCGGGCAAAACCGGCACGGCCAATTTCGAGCCGCGCAGGCTGCCGGCGATAATGCGCACGCGCCCGGGTGGCGATGTGGAATGGGCTGGCCCGCGGCTCATGCGGCGGTCGGCGGGCGTTGTGGCACGGGTGTTAGCATTCGTCGATTATCCATCAGCGGATTGTCCGCCAAAGCGCACCCATGCAGAAGTTCTGGAAAAAGATCATCGGCCGCGGCGAGGACGAGGCTTCGCCGGAGACCGTACAGCCACCACAGGAAATTCCGGACACGGCCAGCGCGTTCGCCGTGCACAAGGGCGTGGAAGCGGCGTTGCCGACGACAGATGCCGGGGCGTCCGCGCCCACCGATGAAACCGAGCATGGGCAAACCGCCACGCGAAGCTGGCGCGAACGGCTTTCCGGCAGTGGTTTCGCGCGCAATCTTTCCACGCTGTTCGTGCGTCATCCCCAGCTCGACGACGAACTGCTCGATGAACTCGAAACCACGCTGATCACCGCCGACGTTGGCGTCGCGGCCACGCGTGAACTCATCGAGAATTTGCGCCGGCGTATGCACAGGCGTGAATTCGCCAACGCCAATGCCATGCTCGATGCGCTGCGTGGCGCGCTGGTGGCGCTGCTGGAGCCGGTCGCGCAAGCATTGGATGTCGGGGGGCACAAGCCATTCGTATTGCTGATCGTCGGGGTCAACGGCGTCGGCAAGACCACCACCATCGGCAAACTGGCGCGGCGTTATCGCGACGAACATCGCGGCGTGATGCTGGCCGCCGGCGATACGTTCCGCGCCGCCGCGGTGGCGCAGTTGCGGGAATGGGGGGCGCGCAACGATGTGCCGGTGATCGCACAAGGACAAAATGCGGATTCGGCGAGCGTGGTGTTCGATGCGCTGCAAACAGCGCAAGCACGAGGCATCGACGTACTGATCGCCGATACCGCCGGCCGCCTGCACACGCAATCGGGTTTGATGGCGGAACTGGCCAAGATCGTGCGCGTGCTGCGCAAACTCGACGACGCCGCGCCGCATGAGGTGCTGATGGTGATCGACGGCACCACCGGTCAGAACGCGGTGAGCCAGGTGCGGCAATTCCGGGATGCGGTCGGCGTGACGGGATTGGCGGTCACCAAACTCGACGGCACCGCCAAGGGTGGCGTGCTGTTCGCGCTGGCGCGCGAGTTCGGCTTGCCGATCCGTTATGTGGGCTTGGGCGAGCGCGCGCAGGATCTGCGGGTGTTCGATGCGCAAGCATTCGTCGACGGCCTGCTGCCGTCGCGGTTGGCAACATGACATCAAGATGAGCGCAATCGGCGCCGTGCGCGCGCACCCGTGGCGCTGGATCATCGCTGCGATCCTGGTACTGCTGTTGATCGCTTTGCTGGTCGGCGCGTTGATCGTGCGCTCGCTGTTGCAGCCGCAACGCTTCACCGCATTGTTGCAGGATCAACTTGCGGGCGTGGAGCTGGTATTGAGCGTGGACAAGCCGGCCGCGCCCGCGTTATGGCCTCATCCGGCCGTGCAACTCGAGGGCTTTCGGCTGAGCAATGCCGGTGCCTCGACGCCCTTGCTGCAAGCGTCCAAAGCGCGCATCGTGGTGCCGTGGCACGCGCTGCTGCATCGCGAAATCGCGATCGAACGGCTGGAAATCGAAACCCCACGCATCGATCTCGATCAATTGCAGGCATTACTCGCGCGGCTACCGGGAAACGCCGGCGCCCCGCGATTGCCGCGCATCGGCGCCGGCATCAAACTCGTCAATGGCACGCTGGTGCGCAGCGACGCGCCTTTGCTGGTCGACGTCAACGCCGAAACCGGCCCATTGCTGGTGGGCACGCCATTCCGGCTGGATTTTTCGGCGCGCGACAGCGACGATCGCGGCGGCGCGCTGGCGTTGCGCACACTGCCGCTGCGCAAGGCCGATGCCCTGCATTTCGAAGACACGGGCATCGGTGTCAGCATTGAAAAAGGTCCGCGCGCGCAAGTGTCCGGCGACGTCGTCTGGCGCGGCGGCGCTGACATCGAAGCCGCATTGCGCGGAAACTTGACCATACCGGCGCCCGCCGAGGTCGGAAAGAACACGGCGCCGCGAGCCAAGGCGTCCAGCGGAAAGGCCGCTGTTCCCGAACCCGTTCCAATCCGCGACTATGCGCTGATGCTCGACATCGCGCCTTCGCGGGGTGCACTGCCGTTGATGATTGCGGTCAAGCTCGACGGCGCCAACGAACATGTCGATGCGCGGCTTTCACCATCGGAGTCGATCGATTGGTGGAACAGATTGCTCGCAGCCGCGCCGGATACGCCGGTCGCACTGCCACCTGTGCGTGGCAGCGCGCGGATCGGCCAGCTCGATTTCGGCGCGCTGCATCTGCAAGGCGTGCGGATCGAAGCGGGTAGCGACGTTGCGCCACCGGACACCGATGCGACGACGGCCACGGGAAAGCAGAATCAAAACGGCAAACCTGCCGCACCCGGACATCGATGAACGCCATGAATGACATGGCGTCCAGGCTGCTTCTGTGGTTCGACGCCCATGGCCGCCACGACCTGCCCTGGCAACACCCACGCACGCCTTACCGCGTCTGGGTTTCCGAGGTGATGCTGCAGCAGACGCAGGTAGCCACGGTTATCCCGTATTTCGAACGCTTCGTGCGCGAATTGCCGACATTGCGCGCGCTGGCTGAAGCCGACGAAGACCGCGTGTTCGCGCTGTGGTCGGGGTTGGGTTATTACCGTCGCGCGCGGCATTTGCAGCAGGCCGCGAGGATTTGCGTGGAGCGCCACGACGGCGAATTGCCGGACGATTTCGATGCGCTGGCGGCGCTGCCGGGCATCGGCCGCTCCACCGCCGGCGCGATTCTGGCGTTGGCGCGCGGTCAACGCCATGCGATTCTCGATGGCAATGTGCGACGTGTGCTGGCACGGCTGCATGGCGTGCGCGGCGATCCGCGTGAGCGCATCGGCGAGCAGAAATTGTGGGCATTGGCCGTGCGCCAGACGCCTTGTGCGCGCGTCGCCGATTACACGCAGGCGATCATGGATTTCGGCGCTCTCGTTTGCATACGCGCGCAACCGCGATGCGATGGATGTCCGCTGAGCAATGATTGCATCGCGTACAACCAGGGCTTGACCGAGGCCTTGCCCGAACGCCGCCCGCAGCGTGCGTTGCCGCAACGGCGCACGGTGATGCTGGTGCTGCGCGACGCGTGCGGACGGGTTCTGCTGCAAAAACGCGGGCCAAGTGGGGTATGGTCGGGACTGTGGAGCTTGCCGGAAGCCGAGGACGCCGAACCAGCTCGCCGCGCCGTCGAACGGCTCGCCGATTTGCGCTCGGCGGAAATCGAGGTGCTGGCGCCGTTCCTGCACGTCTTCACCCATTACCGGCTGGAAGCGCAACCGCTATTGTGGCGTAATGCCAAACCACATCCGGGGGTGGCGGATGCGCCGGAACAACGTTGGTGCGCACGCGAAGAAATCGCCGCGCTCGGATTGCCCGCACCGGTGCGCAAGCTGCTCGATACAATCACTTGAGGATATCCCGCAATGACACGGATGGTTTACTGCGAAAAATTGCGGCGCGACGCCGAGGGACTGGATTACGCGCCCTGGCCGGGCGACTTGGGCCGGCGCATCTACGAACATGTTTCGCGGGAAGCGTGGGCGCAGTGGTTGGCGCATCAGACCATGCTGATCAACGAGAACCGGCTGTCGCCGCTGGATCCCAAAACGCGCGCATTTCTGGCGGAACAGATGCAGGCGTTCCTGTTTGACGAAGGGGCGGACAAGCCGCCCGGTTACGTGCCGCCATCGGATTGATCGACTTTTATTGGCCGTGCTCTTGCGCCGTGGGATAGTCGATCCCGCGAATTTTCTCAGCCTTCATCGCCTTGTAATCGACTTTCCGGATCGTTTCGATCCGGCACTCCCGGCCGCGGCCGTACTTGATGTAATCCATGCGCGCATTGACGTTGCCCAACGTCGATTTCAGGCCGATCGCGTTGGCATATTGCAGATCGATGCAAGGCGCCTGCAACTTGAAAAGATACACATCGTTGACGCCGGTCCAGATTGCCACCGCATCGTTGCCGCTCGCATCGCGCCCCAGATACTGGAATCCATCGGTGCGGAAATAATGCAGACTGTCCTGCGGCGCGCCAGCGTAGCGTTCGAAACGCGCCAGATTGGCGGCGTCGCGCTGCACGGGCGATTGCGCCGCCGCAGCCGCCGTAATGCCGATCAAACCGAGCGTCGCTATTTTGGCAAGTCCAAAACGGGCAATTTTCACGGACGGCTCCCGGGCACACGATGACAGGGGCATTACAACGCCGCGGCGCGGCGCGGGGATGACTCCCCGCTTAAGAGGCGGAAAGATTGCGGAAATGGCCGCCTGTCAGGCTCCGGCCGTGAAGCGCATCGCGACAAAACATGCCAAGGCATCTACCATGTCCGATGGCCCCACGCGGATCGACCCAGACTCTTTGCATCGCATGAAAAAATCCCAACCCGCCGCGTTGCAATATTTTTCGCGACTCTCCACCAGCCGCTTCAATGCCAATGCGGGGCTGACCGCGGATTGCGTGATCGGTCTGGCGCTGATCGGCGCGGGTTTGTGGCGCGGCGAACCGCACGCGACCGACGCGATCCTGATCGTGCTGGCCGGCTTGGCCATTTTCAGCCTGGTCGAATATTGCGTTCACCGCTGGCTGTTCCATGGCCCGATGACGGCGTTCGAACAGGGCCATAGGCGGCATCACGAGCAACCGCTGGGTTACGACGCGCTGCCGTTTTTTCTGCCGCCTCTGGTGATGCTGGCGCTGGCGTGGCTGCTGTCGCTGTTCGTTTCGATGACCCACGCGCTGCTGCTTGCCGGCGCGATCTCGGCCGGTTACGCCTGTTACGGCCTGAGCCATACGCTGATGCACGCCACACACTTTCGCAATCCGCTCGCGCGCAAGTGGGCCGCCGCGCATCACATCCACCACAATCATCCCGAGCGCAATTTCGGCGTCACCTCGCCGTTATGGGACTTCATGCTGCGCACGCACTACGTATCCGCGTCGAAGCGAGCCGGGCACGCGCGCAGATAACCGTCGAGGATCATCGACGATCTTTGCCGCGGGAACCTGACGCCGGCTCAAATCACGCGGTCAGATTTCGCGGTAGGTCCAGCACAGCGTGCGCGGGACGTGCGAACCGGTGGGCGCTGTCCATTCGCATCTGATCGATTCGCCGCCATTGCCGCCCAGCAACCGGTCGGCTTCTTCCTGCGCATTGAACAGCCGCACGCGTTCCGCGCCGCTCATCGACGCGATCGAACCGCGCTGCTCGAACAACGCGCCCATCTCCGCGATCTTCTGATCGACGATGGCGCGATCCCGCGCATCGAGAGAAGCGTAACGCCCGCCCGGCTGCATAGCTTCGCGCACCCGCGCGGCCTGCTGCTGGAAACTTTGCGCGCTGCTCAAGTCGAAAGGCGCGTTCGCATCGTCGTCCGCAAACGCGGAGCCGGCGCCGAGCAAACACACGCCGACGGCCAAAACCCAAAAACGTCTGCTACGCATGGCACAATCCTCCGGTTGCCGGGAAATCTGGCCCCTTGGAATGCTTGAAATCCTAGGCCTGACGCGGAGAATCGTCAACGCCCGTAAGCGTCAGAGATGGCGAGAGTCATCGACCCACTCGGTTCGGTTCGATTCCATTGCCTTGCCCTCCGTGCGGGAAGCGATCACATTGCCGCGCCAAGTCATTGCAAATGCTTGTTTTTTGCAATGCGTGTTTTGTCTGATACCGCCAAAGTTACCGTCAACGTGGCGCGACGCCCCGGCTTATCCACAACACGCGCGCCACCTGTCCATCGGCGCACGCTCGGTTACGTCCGCCAGTGGCATACCAGCACGGCATCGCCGCGCGGCAGCGCGCAGAGTTCCAGCACGCGCGCCCGTTAGGCAGCAGTCCGGCAGCGCGGTGCACAGTAACGGCGCGGCCTTCCTATCTGCGCTTGCCGGATCGGTTGCCCGCAATGTGCGCAGCGGTCGGGTTTCATCAAAATTTCCGTTTTTCTAATTTGTCGGTGCAAAAAAACAGGTGCGCGAGCGGTCGCGGATGGTGCAGGCGCAGGGATTCGATGCCGCTACCCGTAGGGCGTCACTCGGCAAACTCGGCCAGCGCTTCCCTTTGCTCGCGGAACGCTCGCGCCAGTTCGCGCAGCACGGGCCGCGTGCCGCCTTTCCAGCCGTTGCGGCTCGCCTTGGCTTTCCCGCGCGCTGTTCGCAGGCCGGTGGATGACTGCCACGGCTGCCAGCGGTGAATCATCGCGGCTTGCCGCGCCCGGCGTTCCGCTGTCCAGCCGTTGCCCATGATCGTTTCCCAAAAGTCCGGTTTGCGCATTCTGATTTTGTTCCACACGCGCGACGGGTACGGCTTCGCCATTGTTGACCTGTTGCGGCCCGTGCGCAATGTTCGCTTGCTTGGCGAACACAACCGGCGGGTTCTTGATCGCAGCCAGCGTTTCCAGTGTCGCGCGACATTGCGACTGCGCCCGTAGCGCCAGCTTCATGTGCGCTTCGTATTGCTTCAATCCATCCTGCGTAATGCCTCGCCGCGCCAAGCTCGCAAACATCACGCCCAAACTGTGCGCCTGTGCGATCAGCATGGATTCCGCCTGCCGCATGTCGCCAGCCTGCACCTTGTCACTATGCTCGCGCAGCGTAGCCGTGGCGGTTCAAGATTATGCTGCAATGTCCTTCAGCGCCTTGCGCAGTTCGCGGCGCAACGCGGCCACGGTCACGGGCGCGGTGTCATCCTTGATCGCGTGACGCAAAGCGTCATTGATTGCGGTTTGGTAGCCGCGCCCTTCCTTTTCGGCGCGCGTGCGGAAGGCGTCCAGCACGTCATCGTCCAGCATGATCGTGATGCGGGTTTTGCCCTTCATCGCCGCTTGCAGCTTGGCAAGATGCGGTACTTCCTTGGCCCGCTTGGCGTTGCTGAAATCGTACTCACTGCGCATAGGTTCTTTCCTCTTTCGTCGTCGCGCGCCGGGCGGAAATCAGCCGCACGTTGTCGCCGCGCAACGTGTACACCACGGCCAGCAGACGGCCGGCCGCACTCAATCCCAGCAACACCCAGCGCGCTTCACCTTCCGACGTGCCGTCTTCTTGCGCGAGCACGTGCGGATCGAGCATTGCTGTTGCGGCTTCATCGAGGCTCACGCCGTGCTTGCGTGCATTGCTTGTAGATTTTGCCGGATCGTATTCAATAGCGATGGGTTAAGTATGCATTGTATATGCATTTCTTGCAAACCGAGGCGGTTGCGGTCAGCGCATCCAGTTCTCGCACTGCAAACCGGGCACGCGGCGAAACTCGCGCAGGTTGTCCGTGACCAGCACCAGCCCGCGCGCGACCGCTTGCGCTGCGATCAATAAATCCATCGGCCCGATGCTCGCGCCCTTGCGTTCCAGCGTGGCGCGGATGCGCCCGTAGGCAAACGCATCGTCGGCATCGAAGGGCAGCGGCGGGTAGTTGTTCGCCAGTTCGGCCAGCTTCGACAATGCGGTTGCCGGGTCGCGGCTTTTGGCCGCGCCCGTTGCCAGTTCGGCAAACACAATGCTCGATAGTACAATGCGTATCGTCGCCAGCCCGGCAAGCCTGCTCGCCACTTTGGGCGCGCGGCCTTCGGCAAACGAAATCAGGATGCAGCTATCCAGCAGGTAACGCGCGGCCACGGCTACAGTTCCAGCGGCGCGACGGGTTCGAGCTTGCCTTGTGGCGGGCGCTTGATACCCAGCCCGCGCATGGCGATCAAGGGCGCGAACAAGTCCAGCGCAGTCTTTGCCTTTGGCCGCAATATAAGTTCGCCGCTGCGCTCGAACACTTCCACTTCATCCACGTCGAAGCGGTAGCGCACCGGAATCCGCACGGCCTGCGCGTTGCCGAGTTTGAAAACCTTGACCGTCTGCATGATGCTGTCTCGCGTTGTCCCGTTGTGTCTTAGTATATCCCTTTGCGGATACGGTTGCATGGGCTAGGCGCGCACCTTGCGGTGAATCGGCACAACCTTGCCCGGTGACGTGCGCAGGCTGTCCAGATAGT
>JBDTBW010000079.1:0-24336 GCA_039923855.1 Rhodanobacteraceae bacterium
CCCTCGCCGTAGAGAATCTCGAACTCGGCCTGACGGAATGGCGGCGCGACCTTGTTCTTGACGACTTTCACGCGGGTTTCCGAACCGATTATTTCCTCGCCGCGTTTGACCGATCCAGTGCGCCGAATGTCCAGCCGCACCGATGCGTAGAACTTCAGCGCATTGCCACCAGTGGTGGTTTCCGGGTTGCCGAACACCACGCCGATCTTCATCCGGATCTGGTTGATGAAGATCACCAGCGTGTTGGAACGCTTGATGTTGGCGGTGAGCTTGCGCAATGCCTGACTCATCAGCCGCGCGTGCAGACCCATGTGGGAATCGCCCATTTCGCCTTCGATTTCAGCTTTCGGCGTCAACGCGGCGACCGAATCGACCACCACCACGTCGACCGCGTTGGAACGCACCAGCATATCGGCGATTTCCAGCGCCTGCTCGCCGGTGTCGGGCTGGCTGACCAAGAGATCATCGACGTTGACGCCGAGTTTTTCGGCGTAGCCGGGATCCAGCGCGTGCTCGGCGTCGACGAATGCTGCGGTGCCGCCGTTGCGTTGGCAATTGGCGATGACTTGCAGCGTCAGCGTGGTCTTGCCCGAGGACTCCGGGCCGTAGATTTCGACCACCCGCCCGCGCGGCAGGCCGCCGATGCCGAGCGCGATGTCAAGCCCAAGCGAACCGGTGGATACCACCTCGAACGCCTCGTTGGCACGGTCGCCCATGCGCATCACCGCGCCCTTGCCGAATTGCTTTTCGATCTGTGTGAGCGCAGATGCGAGTGCGCGACGCTTGTTGTCGTCCATTGCAATGTCCTCGAAAGTATTGGCGTGCGGCAAGTATGGAGGTGTTCGGTCTCAGCGGCTGCGACGAAGCGCGGCGATGTCGGCATTATTTCACAGTGTGCACGATCCGATAGCCGGCAACGGCCGCATCACGCTGTAAGGATTTTCCTCAACCCTTCCAGCGCGCGCGCCACAGTCTGGCGGCGTACCGCTTCGCGGTCGCCCGGGAAATGAAACACTTCCGCGTGCGCATAACCGCCGCGTCGCTTCCATGCGATCCACACGGTGCCGACCGGTTTGTCCGCGGTGCCGCCCGACGGCCCCGCGATACCGGTCACCGCCACAGCGATGCTGGCGCCGAACCGCGCCAGCGCACCGGATACCATCTCGTTCGCGGTTTCCTGGCTAACCGCGCCGGCGTGCTCCAGTGTATGCGGGTTGACGCCCAGCAAGGCTTCCTTCGCCTCGTAGCTATAGGCAACCACACCGCATTCGAACCAGGCGGAACTGCCGGGCAGATCGGTCAACACCTTGGCGATCCAGCCACCCGTGCAGGATTCCGCCGCGACCAGCATCTGTCCGCGCTGACTCAGCGCTTCGGCAATGGTTTGCGCAATGGCGTGCAACTGCGCGTCGGTGGGAACTTTGGCTAAGTCCATGCGAAACTCGGCGTTCCAGATGCTTCTTTCCACCGTTCTATCACACTAGCGGCCGACACCGTGCGCCAAGCGCCGATGAACGACGATTTTACCCAGCACACACCTTTGATGCGCCAATACTTCGCCGCCAAGGCGGAGTTTCCGCAGACGCTGCTGTTGTTCCGGATGGGCGATTTCTACGAACTGTTCTATGACGACGCGCGCAAAGCCGCGCGCCTGCTCGATATCACCCTGACCCAGCGCGGGCAATCGGCCGGCGCGCCGATCCCGATGGCGGGCGTGCCCTACCACGCGGTCGAAGGGTATCTGGCCAAGCTGGTGCGGATGGGTGAATCGGTGGCGATCTGCGAACAGCTCGGCGATCCCGCGGCGGCGAAGGGTTTGGTGGAGCGCAAGGTCGTGCGCGTGGTCACGCCCGGCACCGTGACCGACGAAGCGCTGCTGCCGGCACGGCGCGACAATCTGTTGCTCTCGATCGCTTCGGACAAACACGGTTACGGCCTGGCGTGGGTGGATCTTGCCGGCGGACGATTCCTGTTGTGCGAAGTAGATGATGCGCAGTCGCTGGCGGCGGAACTGGCGCGGCTGCAACCGGCGGAAACATTGGTGTCGGAAGATATCGCGTGGCCCGCGTTCGTGGCTGGTCTGCCTGGCCTGCGCAAGCGCGCGCCGTGGCATTTCGACGAGATCAGCGCGCGCCGCGAATTGACGCACTTTCTCGGCACGCACGATCTTTCCGGGTTCGGCGCGGAATCGATGACGGCCGCGATCGGTGCGGCGGGTTGTCTGCTCGGTTATTTGCAGGAAACCCAGAAAGCCGCGCTGCCACATCTGTCCGGGTTGGCGGTTGAGAAATCGGACGAGACGGTGGCAATGGATGCGGCCACCCGCCGCAATCTGGAACTGGACACCCACGCCAGCAATGATCCGCGCTACACCCTTCTCGGCGTGCTGGATTCGACCATCACGCCGATGGGCGCGCGCGCGTTGCGACGCTGGCTGCATCGTCCGCTGCGCGATCGCGACACCTTGCGCCGCCGACATCAGGCGTTGGACGCATTGCTCGATTCACACGCAATGGAACCGCTGCGCGAACGGCTGCGCGCGATCGGCGATCTGGAACGGATTCTGGCGCGCGTGGCATTGCGTTCGGCGCGTCCGCGCGATCTGGCGACCTTGCGCGATGGCCTCATGGCCGCGCCAGCGCTTCGATCAACGATCGCGGCGCTGGATTCACCGCGGCTGCACGAACTCGTCGAGCGCATCGGCGAGCACGCCGAGATCGCGCGAGTACTGACGAACGCAATCGTCGAACGTCCGCCGCTATTGCTGCGCGATGGCGGCTCCATCGCCAACGGCTACGATGCGGAACTCGACGAACTGCGCCTGCTTTCCACCAATGCCGATCAATTTCTGATCGAACTGGAAGAACGCGAACGCGCCGCGACCGGCATCGCGACGCTCAAGGTCGGTTACAACCGCGTGCACGGCTATTACATCGAATTCGGCAAGACGCAGTCGGACAAAGCGCCCACGCATTACACCCGCCGGCAGACCACCAAGAACGCCGAGCGCTACATCACCGAGGAACTGAAAGCGTTCGAGGATAAGGTGTTGTCGGCGAAGGAACGCGCTCTGATGCGCGAACGCGCCTTGTACGAAGGTGTGCTGGATGCGCTGGCCGAACGCCTACAACCCTTGAAGCAGGCCGCAAATGCGATCGCGGAACTCGACGTGCTGGCCGCGTTCGCCGAACGCGCGCACGCGCTGGATTGGTCGTGCCCGCAATTGACCGACGCACCCGGCATCGCGATCGATCGCGGCCGGCATCCGGTAGTGGAACAGGTACGCGAGGAACCGTTCGAGCCCAACGATCTTGCCCTCGATGACGCGCGCCGGATGCTGGTGATCACCGGCCCCAACATGGGCGGCAAGAGCACCTACATGCGCCAGTGCGCCCTGATCGTGCTGCTGGCGTACATCGGCAGTTATGTGCCGGCGCGCAGCGCGAGCATCGGCCCGATCGATCGCATCTTCACCCGCATCGGCGCAGGCGACGATCTGGCGCGTGGGCAATCAACCTTTATGGTCGAGATGAGCGAGACGGCGAACATTCTCCACAACGCGACATCGAACAGCCTGGTGTTGATGGATGAAGTCGGTCGCGGCACCAGCACCTACGACGGCCTCGCGCTGGCGCGCGCGGCGGCGGTGCATTTGGCGACGGTCAACCGCGCCTACACCCTGTTCGCGACGCATTACTTTGAACTGACACAACTCGCCGCGCAATACGACGGGATCGCCAACGTGCATCTGGATGCCGTCGAGCATCGCGACAAGAACGGGGACGACCAGCTTGTATTCATGCACGCGGTCAAGGACGGCCCCGCCAATCGCAGCTTCGGATTACAGGTAGCCGCGCTGGCCGGGTTGCCAAAAACAGTGATCGCCGACGCCAAACGCATCTTGGCGGAACTGGAGCGGGGCGAACATCCAGGCAGATTGACGAATGCCGGTGACGCGGCATCATCCGTCGCAGCGCAACACGATCTGTTCGCGCACCGCGAACCCTCCGCGATCGAACAGACCCTGCGCGACATCGATCCCGATGCGCTCGCGCCACGCGAGGCGCTGGAAGCACTGTACCGGTTAAAATCACTTTTGTAGCGCGAGTCTGCTCGCTACCGTTCGTGCAAGCAACCGTCCATGGTGCGTTTCCCCGATCGGCATCCGCGCCTCATCCTCAGCTATCGCATGCAATGCCATTGAAGGCATTGCAATAACGGCTACATCGCCTCGATATCGCCCAAGGCACGGATCAACCGCCTTGCACGTTTGTCCGGCTTACCTGACGGTGCACGATAACCGGCGCGTTCCGCGCGCCGTTGTTCGCGCGCAGCCTCGCGCGCAATGCGCGATTCATCGGATTCGCGGTACAGCAATTGTGCGGCAGTGGCCGAGCCGCGCTTGTCGGCCAGCGCCAACACTTCGATTTCAAAACGCTCATCACCGCGCGTGATCTGCAGCCGTTCGCCCACGTGCAACGGCCGTGACGGTTTGACCGCCGCGCCGTCGATCGCAATCCGGCCATTGACGATCGCCTGCTTCGCCAGTCCACGCGTTTTGTAGAAGCGCGCGGCCCATAGCCACGCGTCCAGCCGCACCATCGTTTCGTCGTTGCCGCCGGTCACATCCGTTCCGCGGGAAGCTCCACGCGCCCGCTTTGCACGGCCGCGTCGCGCGTATGCGAATCCGGCATCGCGATATCCGGAATCGCGTTCCATTCTTCGGCGCTCATGCCGGGCTCGATCAGCGCGGGCATCGGCGCGCTCGCCGAGCGCGCGGCGAGACGGCCCGATTGCACCAAGGCGCGGATGCGCTCGAACACCTCGGCACGACCGAACGGTTTTTTCATGAAATCATCCGCGCCGAAACGCTGCACATAGAACTGTTCGGTGGCCTGCAGATTTCCGCTGATCATCACGATCGGAATATGTTTGGTCTGCGGGTCGCGGCGCAACGTACGCAATACGGAAAATCCGCTGACGCCCGGTAGCACGATATCGAGGAAGATCAGTTCGGGCTTTTCGCTGTGCGCGAGGGTAACCGCGGTTTCGCCATCGGGTGCCTTCAGCACGTTGTAACCATCCTGGCTCAGCATCTTGCCGAGCACCGCGCGGATGGTTGGCGAATCGTCCACCACCAACACGCGCGCGCCCAGCGAGCCCTGCACACGCGGCGCTTGGCGGCGCTCGACCGGTTTGATGTCCGGCGGCGGTTTCTCGAGGCCCATCAACCGCTTCAAGAATCCGAACCCACCCATACGCCAATACGCCCGACCCTGCCAGAAGTCATAGTTTGGAATAATCGGGCGCGGCGCGCAATCGGCGCGAGAAATGGGTTTATGTCAAACGTTGAGTTGGCGCAACTGCAGCGTCGAAGCCAACCGGCACATCAATCCCGGCACACCGGCTTCTACAATGCTGAGCTGGTGGATGACGGGGGTTTGGCATTCGCATATTTCTGCATCAGCGCCTGAAAGCGTGGTGCGCGGCGGATTGGATCCCACGCCGGGTCGATCCACAGCATCAGCGGCGAATAAACCCAGCCACCGCCGGGTGCTGCGAAAGCCTCTTCGAGCAATGATACGGCCAGATCCGCGCGACCGGCTTCGGCATATAGCTGCGCGTTCGTCAACGTGTTCTGCGGCCCCCCCATTCTGTCCCCGCTCTGGACCGACAGCTTTTGCGACTTCGCGACCGCGGCCAGCGCCGCCCCGCTCCGGCCCAGCCCGAGTTCGACGGAGGCGATATTCCCCCAGACGCTACTCAGGTTCAGCGGGTTGCCGGCTTGCGCGGCGAGATCTGCACGCACCTGCGGCAGCGCTCGCTCGAATAACGCTCGCGCCTGCGCCATTTCGCCAGCCAGCCGATACAGGGTGCCAAGCAGCAGGACCTTGGGGCCGTTGAGGTAGGAGAAGTTGTCGGGCGTGTCGGCGATGCTGTCGAGCAATTCGATCGCCGCCCGGTAGTTGCGTTGGAGGATCAGCAAGCTCACCCGCTGCGTCTTCAGTATCGGATCGTCGCCCTGCACTTGCGCCAACGCGCGCGCCACATCGCCGCGGCCGAACAGGATGGCCTGGGAGTATTCGATCTTTGCCTGGATGTTGTCGGGGTCCAACGCCAACGCACGCTCATAGCCATGCTCTGCATCGGCATAGCGCCGAACCATCAGCTCGGTCAACGCCAACTCGAAGGCAACTTTGGTATTGCGGGGATCGCGTTCCAGCGCAGCCTGTAGTTGCGAGATCGCCGCGTCGAAGTGTCCCTGCCGGCGCAACACGAACGCCGTTGCCACCATCGCCTCGGTTTCGTTGGGGCGCGCCTGCAACGCCGCTGCAAACGCGCGGAGGGCCGCAGGGTAATCGGATCGGCCATAATACTCGCTGTAGCCCATTGCCAGGTACGCGTCGGCTGAACCCGGTTGCAGCGCCAACGCTCGCTCGGCGCTGGCGCGTGCGCTGGCAACGAGCGTCGCCCCCGGCACGCCGGCGCCGCCAAACCAGGCCAACTGACTTTGCATGAAGGATAGACGCGCCCAGGCGAGCGCGAACCCGGGATCCTCCGCCACAGCCTTTTGATACAAGTCGATCGCGCGCTTCATGATGGCGGTATCGAAACTGATAACACTTTTGCTGGTCAGGTATTCGGCGCGAAAAAACAGATCATAGGCGACCGGATTCTGCGTCGGAAGGATCGTGACGTTGCGCTGTTCGGCGCCGGTGAGTTTCGCCTTCAATGCATCGGCCACCTTCTGCGCGACCTCACCTTCCACGCCGAAAATATTATCCAGCGTGCGGGTGTAGGCGTCCGCCCACAAATGGTTGTCGGCGCGCGCGTCGATCAACTGCACATTGATCAAAACCTGATTGCCGGCTTTTTGCACGCTACCTTCGAGAACCGTTGCCACGCCTAACTGTTGCGCAATGGTTTTCAGATCGTCCGGGTGACTGCGGTACTTCGCGGTCGAGGTACGGGAGATAACCTTCAGATCGCCGATGTCGGCCAGTTTGGTCAGGATCAAATCCTGCATGCCATCGGCGAAGTAGGCGTTCGCCTTGTCATCGCTGAGGTTCTCGAACGGCAGCACAGCGACCGATTTGGGATCGATCTCAGGGGTGGTAACCGCGGGTGGTGCGGTTGGTGCGGTTGGCCCGGATGTCGAGGGTGGAGTTGAGGCGGCCGTGATACGCGCGAGTATTGGCGTTTTGACGCGTTCAAAATGCCACCAAGCGCCGCCGGCAATGAGTGCGATCAGAACGCCGATCAAACCGACCGCGATGCCCGCGCGATGAGAACGGGCACGTTGCGGACCTGTTTCGTCCGCGGCATCCGTTGCATATGCGCAACCGGCTGGTGCATCGAGCGCCCATGCCAGTACCAGCGCGATCGGAAAGCCGATCAGGATCAACAAGACCACCAGTTGCTCTGTCCAATTCGGCAGATTGAAGACCGGAAAAACCTGAGTTGCAATCTGAATCAGCAACCAGCCGACGATCGCGTAGGCAGCCGCCACGCGATACACGTGCCGGCGGTGCAGTTCGCGGAACAGCCGGATCTTCCCCAACCTTGCGACCCTCTGAAACAGTGGGCATCCGAGCGGGGAACGGCGTCCGCGCTCCCCGTATCTTAGTCGTAGACAGCACGCGTGCTTGCGGCAATCCGACCTTTGGCTATCCCGTGCTCGTCGTGCGAGCCATCCGTGCCACCCAACGGTAAAGCATGATCACGATCAACGCGAAAACGATGCCGCCAAGGATCAGACCAGGCTTCGCGAATGCATCACCGACCACTGCTAGCGGTTCCTTGGGATTGGAAAAGCCCAGCTTGTCCGCGAACGCGACCAGCCCCGCGACGATCACGGCCAGCAGGCTTTCGCCCACGATCAAACCCGACGCCAGCAGCACGCCCAATTGTTTGGTGCCATCGGGATTGGCACCGCGCTCCGCACGCCGATCGAAGAACGCGCCGACCAGCGCGCCGACCACCACCATCAGCGTGGTCGAGGTCGGCAGATAGATTCCCAGGCCCACCGCCAGCGGAGGCAGCCGCGGCCCCTTCGCGGTGCGCGCCAGGATTTCGTCGATCACGATGACGCCCACGCCGATCGCGGCGCCGATGCCGATCAGGCCCCAGTCGATGTTGTGGGTGATCACGCCCTGCGCCAGCGCGGAGATCAACCCAGCCTGCGGTGCCGGCAGCGCGTGCGCGGGATCGACGCCCGGCGCACCATTGAAGCCGTAGGCGTGGTTCAGAAGATTCAGCACCGGCGGAATCACCACCGCGCCGGCGATCACACCGATCACCAGCGCCCATTGCTGCTTGGACGGCGTGGCATCGACCAGTTGGCCGGTTTTCAGATCCTGCAGATTGTTGTTGGCGATCGACGCCACCGCGAACACGATCGCGGTGATGAACAGCGCGAACGCCACCAGCGCCTTGCCCGCGCCCGGCGCAACCTGCGATTGCACCCCCAGCACCAGCAGCAGCGCGGCGACGATCACGACCAGGATGCCGATGCCCGACAACGGGCTGTTGGACGATCCGATCAGACCGGCCATGTAGCCGCACACTGCCGACACCACGAAACTCAGGATCACCACGAACAACACGCCGCCTACCACCAGCAGCAGCGCGTGGTCGCCCAATCCGCTGACCAGGCTGAACCGCCACAACAGGTACGCGATGGGAATCAGGCACAGCAGCGAGATCAATCCGACCATGCCGAGCGGCATGTCGTGCTCGGTGCGCGGCAGCGTGTCCAGTTGCCCCGCGCGGCGAACCCGCGAGGCATTCAACGCGCCGGCGAGACCCGCCACGACGGGTTTCACCAGTTTCGCCAGTGTATAGATCGCTGCCACGCCGATGGTGCCGGCGCCGACAAAGCGGACGTAATGACTCCATGCGGCTTGCGCGACATCGGCGACCGCACCCGCGGCCGGATGCAGTGCGGTGAAATGCGGCACCGCCCAGGCCCACCCGATCAATGCGCCCACGCCCATCGCCACGCCCACCCACAGGCCGACCAGGTGACCAACCCCGAACAACAGGAACGACAGGCTGAAATCGAAACCGGTCGCCGAACCGCGATCGCCGATCCTGAAATATTCCACGACATCCGCGGCGAAAATCCTGGTCTGCACCACGATGTAGAAAATCGCGGAAACGATCGAGCCGTACAGTACCGCCTTCAGTCCGGCTTTGCCGCTCGCCTCGGCGCGCGCGCGATCCGGCACGTCGCTGGCTTGATCGGCGGCGGCCTGATCGCGCACCGGCGCGGTCTGCGGCAAGTTGTCGATTTTCTCGGCGTGGCTCGAGCCCACTTTCAAGACCTCGGCGCACGCCACACCCTCCGGATACGGCAGATCGGAATCGGTCACCAGCGCGCGTCGCAGCGGGATCGTGTACATCACGCCCAGGATGCCGCCGGTCGCGCAGATACCGAACGAAATCCAGAATGGAAAGCCGGTCCACCAGCCGATCATGATGAGGCCCGGCAACACGAAGATGATCGAGGACAGCGTGCCGGCGGCCGACGCCACCGTCTGCACGATGTTGTTTTCCTGGATCGTGGCGTCGCGCACTGCCTTCAGCAGCGCCATCGAAATCACCGCCGCGGGGATCGAGGTCGAGAACGTCAAGCCCGCCTTCAATCCCGCGTAGACATTCGCGGCGGTGAACACCACGGTGATCAGGATGCCGATGATCAGGCCGCGCACCGTCAATTCGCTGCGCGGTTGCACGCCGATGGCTGTCGTGTTCATGGACTCTCCCCGAGTGACAAAACGCTGCCGCATACTAGCTTCTCCCCTCTTCCGCCGGGAGAGGGTGGCGCGCAGTGCCGGGTGAGGGTTCGTTGACTTCCGATCCAATCAATCCGACCGGACCATCGCCCCCACCCTTCTCCCGGCGGGAGAGGGGTTCCGTTTTTTACCGCGGACGCTTCGCACCCTCGCCCACCGGCGATCTGCACTTCGGTTCGCTGCTGGCCGCGCTCGGCAGTTGGTTGCGCGCGCGTGCCGCGAACGGCGCGTGGCTGCTGCGGATCGAGGACATTGATCCGCCGCGCGAAGTGTCCGGCTCCGCGTCGGCGATCCTGCGCGCACTCGATGCTTGCGGTCTGGAACCCAACGAGCCGCCGCTGTATCAAAGTACACGGCTGCTTGCCCATGAAGCGGCGCTCGATCAATTGCGGGCGGATGGTCATGCGTATCCGTGCTGGTGTTCGCGCGCCGACCTCGCCGCATCCGGCGGTATGCATCGCGGCACTTGCGCCGCGCCACCCGATCCCGCGCGCGAACCGGCGTGGCGCGTGCGTGTCGCTGACACGGCAATCACGTTCGACGACGGTCTGCAGGGCCCGCAACGCTGGCTGCTGGCGGAGTGCGCGGGCGACTTCGTGGTCAAGCGCGCCGACGATCTCCATGCCTATCAACTCGCCTGCGCGGTCGACGATGCCTTTCAAGGCATCACCGAAGTCGTGCGCGGCACGGATCTGCTGGATTCCACGCCTAGACAGATTTTTTTGCTGCGGCTGCTTGGGCTTGGCGAGCCGCGTTACATGCATCTGCCGCTCGCGGTGAACGCGGCAGGCGAGAAGTTGTCGAAATCCACCGGCGCAGTGGCGATCGATATCGCCGACCCGCTGCCCGCAATGCGGTCCGCGCTGGCCTTGCTCGGCATTCCGGAAGCGGCGTTGCGGGCAACGAGTCCGCGTGTATTGCTGACCGATGCACGATCCGCCTTCGAGCCGAAAAACCTTCCGCGAAAGCAATTAATCGCGTCATGATGCAATGCGGCGGGCATTTGTGCCCGCGACGTTGCATGATCGCCTTATATAGAGAGAAGACGGGAGAACGATATGGCACAGCAACGCGTTGCACTGGTTACCGGCGGCACCGGCGGCATCGGCACCGCGATCGTCAAGCGGCTCGCAAGCATGGGACACAAAGTCGCCACGAATTATCGCGATGAGGCCAAGGCGCGCGCGTGGCAGGACAAGCTCGCGACGGAAGGCATCCAAGTCGCGATGGCGCCGGGCGATGTTTCGCAGCCGGATAAATGCGAAGCGATGATCGCTGCGATCGAGAACGAACTCGGGCCGATCGACATCCTGGTCAACAACGCCGGCATCACCCGCGACAGCACCTTTCACAAAATGCGCTACGAACAATGGAACGACGTGGTGAATACCAACTTGAACGCCTGTTTCAACGTCACCCGTCCGGTGATCGAAGGCATGCGCGCGCGCAAATGGGGCCGCATCGTGCAGATCAGTTCGATCAACGGTCAGAAAGGGCAATACGGGCAAGCCAATTACGCAGCAGCCAAGGCCGGCATGCACGGCTTCACCATTTCGCTGGCGCAGGAAAACGCCAAATTCGGCATCACCGTCAATACCGTTTCGCCCGGTTACATCGGCACCGACATGGTGATGGCCGTGCCAGAAGACGTGCGCGCCAAGATCGTCGCGCAGATTCCCGTCGGGCGCCTGGGCGAACCCGACGAGATCGCCTACGCGGTGTCCTTCTTCCTCGACGACAAGGCCGCATGGATCACCGGCGCGAATCTGGCGATCAATGGTGGGCACTATATGGGGTGGTAACCAGAGGCACGCCATGCAATATCGAGACGGCACTGAGGTCATGCTTGATGACACGGTCAGCGTGCCAGTGCCGAAGGGAAGCGCATTGGCGCGAGTCGTCATGCTGGGCGATTCGCGCGCGCACTTGGAAATAGATGCTCGATTTCTAGAATTGGTAGAAGTAGAAAATTGGTTAGGTGAAACAGAAGCTATCGTCGAGTGGTTGGATGAGAATCCTTTCGCTCATGACAGTCCCAAGTACGCGCCTGTCGGCCGTTACATGTGTACGCCAATGGACGAGTTTGTTGAGCTCAAGGGCAGGACTCGAATCTGACGCAGGCCAGGGACGGCCGTCAACGAGCGAGCTTCCAGCGCCGTGCATGAGGCCGAGCATCGCAGCACCAGGCGGGAGCAAGGCGCGATGTTCGAGCACAGGGACGTGCGAGTTCGCGCCGGCCCGCTTGGCGCGAGAAGCGCAGGGCAGTCGAGACAACACGACGTTATCGAGACCGTCATGCCCGCGCGCGATTGCTTTGGTTACTTTCCCCGAAAGGAAAGTAACTCCGCTCACGGCAGCGAGCGGAACCCAAGGCAATCTTGCGAAGAATCATGCGCGCTTCGCGTGCAACCCCTCATCCGGCGCTGCGCGCCACCTTCTCCCACAAGGGAGAAGGAAGAGTTGGATTCCTGCCTGCGCCGGAATGACCTCGCGGCTAGTGCGCCGCCGCAGAGCGTGCTAACTTTGCCGCATGGCACAAACCCGCATCATCAAGAAATACCCCAACCGGCGGCTCTACGACACCGAGATTTCCAGCTACATCACGCTGGAGGAAGTGCGGCAGCTGGTGCTGTCGGGCGCGACGTTCGAGGTGCGCGATGCCAAGACCGACGAGGATCTGACCCGCGCGGTGCTGCTGCAGATCATTGCCGAACACGAGCAACTCGGGCAGCCGATGTTTTCGGCCAACCTGCTTTCGCAGATCATTCGCTTCTACGGCGACTCCATGCAGGGCTTTGTCGGCGGCTATCTCGAGAACAGCCTGCAAATCCTGCTCGACCAGCAGCACAAATTCCGGGCGCAGTTGAACGACATTCTGGGCCAGACCCCGTGGTCGATGTTGAACGAGATGACCGAGCGTAATCTCGATCTGTGGAAATCGCTGCAACGCGGCTTCATCGAATCCGGCACCTCGCGTGACGCAGCATCCAAGTCAGCGGCTGGCGATCCCAAGAAAGCGCGTTGACACTCCCTCGGTGTCTGCCTAATATCGCCCGGTTGTTGCGGTGCAGCATGCGCCGCAGTGCGGCAATTTTGGAAAGTGCGGTCATGGATGACCGCTTTTTGATCCTCGCGATCAGGGACGATCACCAAAAAAAGAGAAATTGACATGAGCAAGCGTGTAGCCATTGTCACCGGCGGCATCGGCGGACTTGGCACCGAAATCTGCAAGCATCTGGCCCGCGCGGGGCGCACCGTGATTGCCGCGGATCTGGGCAATCGCCAGCAACGCCTGGCCGCCTTCCGCGAGGAAACGCGCGAGTTCGATGGACAAATCGTGTTCGCGCCGGCGGACGTGTCGCGATTCGATGATTGCGCGGCGCTGGTAAAACACGTTGACGAGACGCATGGCGGCGTGGACATCGTGGTCAATGCCGCCGGCATCACCCGCGACGTTTCGTTGCGCAAGATGACGCCCGCGCAATGGAACGAGTTGATGAACGTCAACCTCGATGGCGTGTTCAACATCACCCGCAACGTGATCGACGGCATGACCGCGCGCGGCTTTGGCCGCATTGTCAACATCAGTTCCGTCAACGGCCAGACCGGCCAATTCGGCCAGACCAATTATTCCGCCGCGAAAGCCGGTATGCATGGTTTCACGATGGCGCTTGCGCGCGAAGTGGCGAAGAAAGGCGTCACCGTCAACAGCGTGTCACCCGGTTATTGCAAGACCGAGATGGTGATGAAAGTTCCGCAGGAAATCCGCGAGCAGATCGTCGCGCAGATTCCGGTGGGGCGCTTGGGCGAGCCGTCCGAGATCGCGCGCACCGTGGCTTTCTTGAGTGCGGACGAGGCCGGATTCATTACCGGCGCGAATATCCCGGTGAACGGCGGCTATTTCATGAGCTTCTGAAAGCCTGTAGTCGGAAACGGGGGATCGGAAAAAAGCACACCGATTCCATCGCCCCGGCGAAGGCCCGGGCCCAGTCGCGACAAGGTCCAATCATACGACATCGTCACTGGATTACTCACCACATCCTGTGGCTCGCCCTTCAGGCCACTTTCGGTGTTCTGCTTCTGCTTCTTGCATCCTGCCTCCGCAGTCCAGCTCGAGCGAAGCTCGGCCTGTCCTGAGCTTGTCGAAGCGCCGGAATGACGGCAACGTGTGGCTCTTTGGTTACCCTTCCAATTCTATCCAGTTACAGCATCCAGCCGCGCGCGCAACTCATCGAGCCGTAAATCGGCATGCGCGCCCGGCGACACGCGCGCCGCCAGGCTCTGTTCGGGCGCGCGCCCTTCGCCCGCCGGGGATGCAGTTTCCGCGGCATGGCTATACGCCTCGCGGAACGGCACGCCGGCAAGGGCTTGCTCGATCGCGACATCGGTCGCGTACATTGATGGCTCGATTGCAGCGCGCATTTTTTTTGCGTTCCACTGCAGGCGCGCGAGCAGATCGGGCAAAAGTTCCAGCGCAGCAAGCCCACGCGTGAATCCGTGCACCAGCGCGCCCTTGCTCACTTGCAGATCGCGCTGATAACCGGACGGCAGCGACAGCAATTGTTCGATCTCGCAACGAGCCGCCGCCACACTGGCGTAACTCGCGCGCATCAGTTCGATCACATCCGGATTACGCTTGTTAGGCATGATCGAGCTGCCCGTGGTGTATTCGGCGGGCAGTTCGACGAAGCCGAATTCGGACGTCGTGAACAGGCTGAGATCCCATGCGAGCCTGCGCAAATCCAGCAACGCCGAACCCATCGCTTCCAGCGCGGCCAACTCGAATTTTCCGCGCGAGAGTTGTGCGGCGATCGGCGAAATCTGCATTCGCGCAAACCCGAGTGTGCGCGTGGTGCGTTCGCGATCGAGTCTCAGGTTAACGCCGTAACCCGCCGCGGTACCGAGCGGATTGGTGTCGATCCATTCAAGTGTTTGCTTCGCGCGCTGCGCGTCGGCGATAAGGCTTTCCGCGAAGCCCGCGAACCACATCCCGGTCGAGGACACCACCGCGCGTTGCAGGTGCGTATAGCCCGGCATCGGCAACGCTTCATGCGCCGCGCGATCCAGACACGCGCGCGCGCTGTCGCAGCACAGCGCGCTCAATTCCGCCAGTTTTTGCTTGAGCCAAAGCCGCGTCGCCACCAGCACCTGATCGTTGCGGCTGCGCCCGGTATGCAGCTTGCGGCCGATGTCGCCGAGTCGCTCGGTGAGGCGCGCCTCGATCGCGGAATGGCCGTCTTCGAAACGGCCATCCAGCACGAATGCGCCAGTGCGAAAATCCTCGGCAAGCATGTCCATCTCGCGCTCAAGCGCGGTGGCTTCTTCCGGTGTCAGCACGCCAATATTCGCCAATCCCCCGACATGCGCCTTGCTGGCCGCAATGTCGTGCAGGAAGAACTCGCGATCCAGCAGCACGTCGTCGCCTGCGAGGAATCGCATGATACGGGGCTCGATTTTGATTCCTGTTTTTTGCCAAAGCGGTTGGGACATATCGCGACCTCAAGTGTTCCACAGCGAATCATCTCTCCAATCGTCATTCCGGCGCAGGCCGGAATCCAGTGGCTTTCCCATCCATGGTCCTGGATCCCGGCCAATCCATGGCCGGGATGACGGCCCATTAAATTGGAATCGCGGTGTGCTCATCGAATCCCAAAGCAAGATTCAGGTTCTGCATCGCCTGCGTGGCCGCGCCTTTAAGCAGATTGTCCAGGGTGGCGACGATCACCGCGCGTTTGCCGCCCGGCGCCACCGCGAAGCCACCAATCTCGGCATGGTGCCTGCCCGCGATGCGGCTGACCCAAGGGGGCTCATCGAGGATGCGAACCAGCGGTTCGTGCGCGTAGTGCTCACGGTAGCGAATCTTCAGGGCATCGCCCGTGATCGTTTCGCGCAACCAAAGGTTCACCGTCATCGTGATGCCGCAAGGATAAGGCGCCACATGCGGCATGAATTCGACCGGCATGTCAATCTGCTTTGCCACTTCGCGTTCGTGCAGATGATCGACGAGACCGTACGGCATCAGATTGCCGCGCAGTTTTTCCGGATCGTTCCTGTCGGACGACGTGGCGCCGGCGCCGGACCAGCCCGAAACGCCAAAACACTGCGGCGGCGCGGCCAGCGTGTCGCGCAACGGCGCGATGACCAACTGCATCGCGGTCGCATAACAACCCGGATTGGCGATCCGCGTTTGCGCTCGATAACGTCCGCGCGTCAATTCGGGAAGACCGTAATACCAACTGTCGTCAAAACGATGATCGGCGGAAAGATCGACTATCACGGAGCGCGAAGCGTGGGCGTCGATCGCTTGCACAAACGCATCCGACTCGCCGTTCGGCAACGCCAGAATGATCGCATCGACGCCGCGGCATGCTGCCTGTTCCGCATCCGGATTTTCATAGCGCAGATCGCCGTGATATTCCGAGACATGTGCGGCCACCCGCTGTCCGGCGAGTTCGCGTGATGAGACGAAGGCAAGTTCGAGACCTGGATGTGTAGCGATCAACCGAATCAGCTCGGCGCCGACATGCCCGCGCGCACCTATGATTCCGATGTTGACCATTGCCATGCGGTTTGGCTCTTTCAATGGGTAGTAGGACATGGGTAGTAGGAAGTGGAGCGAAGACTAGTTCCGTGTTTACCGGATACCGATTTCCGACTTCCGACTTCCGCTCATCCTTTCAACGTCGCCGGCCGCGCGCGGCAATGATCGACGCAGGCTTCGATCGTGGCGAACGAGTCGACCCCATACCAGAACGCGGTCCAGCGTTCGTCCTTGAAGCATCCATCGCTTTCCGTGAAATAGAATTCGTTGACCGAGTTGCCGAAGCGCGCCCGCCAGAATAGCGCGGGGTTTTCCGCACGCATGACCGTCCACACCGCGCGTCCCAAACCTTCTCCTTGCGCTTCGTCGGCGACCGCGAATTTGTCCAGATAGGCGATTGTCATGCCGCCGGGAAGTGATTCGCGCGTCAGGATCAACGCCGCACGGTAGTTTTCGCTGACGTAGGCGCGCCAAAGCGGCGTGCGCTCGAAATATTCCGGCGCCAGCTTGCGACCGAAGCTCGATTCGATCAGCGCGCGCAATCTTGATTGATCGATTTGCGACCAGCGCGTGCAACGGCGCACACGCTCGCCGCGCCGCACCAGCGTGCCGGAACCGCGATGGGTGAACAGTTCCTTGGCCAGTTCCGCTGGGCGCGTGATCGAAACCGACGATTCCGGCGGCAGGCCATCCAGCAGCAACTTGATCTGCTCCAATTTCAGACGCATTCCGGAATGCAGCCACGGCGCGCGCAGCAAGACATCGTAATCGGTGGAGAGATTGATCGAATCGATCAGCTTGCCGTCGTCGTCGAGCAAGCCGCCGGTGCCGGTCAGGAACACGATCTTGTAGGGCTGCAGCGCGCGCACCAGCGCGGCAACCGCGACATCGGCGTTGACGTTCAATATCTGCCCGGCCGCGGTTTCGCCCAATGAAGCGATCACCGGAATGGAACCCTCCTTGATGCTGGCCGCGATCGGCGCGGGCTCGATTTGCGCCACGCGCCCGACAAGGCCGAACTTGCGGCGATCGAGCATCACCGTCTCGAACACGCCCGACAGCACCGAGGTCGCACGCACATCGGCGGCTTGCAGCGCCTCGACCAGTTTCAGGTTTTCGGATTGCATGACCCGCCGCACGATGCGCAATGCGCGTGCGCTGGTCACACGCAAGCCATCGACGCAGCGTTTGCCGATCCCAGCGTCCGCCAGCGCCTCGTCCAATTGCGGCCCGGCGCCGTGCACAACGATCGGCGTAAGACCGACCTGTTGCAGGAACGCCAGCGACGAGGTGAGCGCGGGCAGGTCGTCGCGCAGCACGGCGCCGCCAACCTTGACCACCGCGAACCGTTGCGCGTCCAGTTGCGAAAACCGTTTCAGGTACTGCTGGATTTCCTTGGCGCTGCCCATGTTGGAAAGCAGCCGCACGATGGTCTGCCGCAGTGGCGCGTGCGCGGAACTCATGCCAGACCCTCGTCGACGATGCGCAGGATGCTGCGCGCATAAACGCGCAACTGCTCCAGCGCGACCCATTCATCGGCACCGTGCGCCTGCGCGATGTCGCCCGGGCCGTACACGAACGTGACGTAGCCGGCTTGCGAGAACAACGCGGCTTCGGTCCAGAAATCGACCGCGTTGCCGATGGGCAGCCCCAATTCGTCGGCGAGGTCGCGCGCGACCAGGCGCTTGGCTTCCGCCGTGTCCAAATCGCCCGCCGGCAATGGCGAACCGCGAAAGGTTTCCACCAATTCCGCCGGCTGCGATGGCGCGCATTCGCGGAATGCGCGCAGCAGTTCGTCGATATCCATCGACGGCAGCGGACGAAACCCGAACAGCACGTCGGCCTGCGGCGCAATCATGTTGGCCTTGATGCCGCCTTCGAGCCGGCCGATGTTGAAGCGCAATCCGGTGAGCCCTCCAAAGCGTTGATGTGCCTGCGCTTCGACATGTTCGATTGCGCGGCTCGCCCAGCGTACGGCCTGATGCAGCGCATTGTCGTCGAGCGCGCTGCCGCCGGATGCATGACCCGCGCACGCCGCAAAACGCACGCGCGCAGAGGCGATTCCGCGGTGCACCAATACGGCTTCGCAGCGCGTCGGTTCGGCCACGATCACGGCGTGTAAGCCCCTCTCCCCCCGCGAGAGGGGTTGGGGTGAGGGTTCGATCGGAGCATCGCGTTTCAGCCGAACCCTCATCCGGCCCTTCGGGCCACCTTCTCCCGAAGGGAGCAGGGAATATTCGCGCAGGAATCCCGCAACGCAACGCGCGTCGTTGGCTTCCTCGTCGGTGGTGAACAGCAGCGCGAGATCGCCCTTGCTCGCATTCGCCACCGCCAGCAGCGCGGCGGCCGCACCCTTGATGTCGCAGGCGCCAAGACCGATCGCGCGGTCTTCCCGCACGCGCAACTCGAACGGATTTGCACTCCACTGCGGCGAATCCGGCACGGTGTCCAGATGCACATTGAACAACAAGCGCGGCTTGCCGCGCGCCGCCAGCAAGCTGATTGCACCGGCGCCATGATCGGTTTGCGTGAACTCGAAGCCGTGCAACTGCGCGCGCAGATAATCGAACAGGCCCTCGTGACCGATTGCGCGCGGAGGATTGCGCGTATCGCAACCAACCAGCACGCGAAGATGATCCAGAATCTCATTCATCGCGATCACGCGGCCGGTTGATCCGCGCCCACATCGTGCTGCTCATGCCATAAAGCTTGATGAAGCCTTCCGCTTCCGCCACGCCCCAATCGGCCGATTGCGCGTAGGTCGCGCCCTCGGCGGCAAGCAGATGCGGTGAGCGCACCTCGATCGCGTTGACAGTACCGCCGCGGGTTTCCAGCACGACCTCGCCGTTGACGCAGCGCTGGCTCGAGCAGAGGAACGCTTCCAGATCGGCTTTCAAGGGGTCGTGGAAAAAGCCTTCATAGACCAATTCGATCCACTTGCGCGCGACGTCGGGCTTGAAACGATTCTGCGCTTTCGACAGCACCGCTTCCTCCAGCGCGCGGTGCGCGGCAAGCAATGCGGCAAGACCGGGCGCCTCGAACACGATGCGGCCTTTCAGACCGATGGTGGTGTCGCCGGTGTATACGCCGCGACCGACGCCGTAGCGCGCGAACGCCACGTTGAGTCTCGCCAGCAGCGTGTGGCCTGGCAAGTTTTCGCCATCCAACGCGATCGCTTCACCACGTTCGAATGTGAGCCGCACGCGCAACGGTTCGGCTGGCCATTCCGCTCGCCCCGCGCACCAGCCGCGCGCATCGACGCCCGGGGCTTCCCATCGATCGATCTCGCCGCCCGACATCGTCACGCCAAGCAGATTCTCGTTGATCGTGTACGCCTTCTGTTTGGCGCGTACCCGATAGCCGCGCTGCTCCAGAAATACCGTCTCATACGCACGCACTTGCGAATGTTCGCGCTGGATTTCTCGGATCGGCGCGATGATCTCGTAATCGCCCTGCGCCTTGATCGCCAGATCGAAACGCACCTGATCGTTGCCCATGCCAGTGCAACCGTGCGCGATAAACTTCGTCTCCAATTCGTCCGCGCGTTTGAGCGCGGCCTCGACGATCAGATAGCGATCCGACACCAGCAGCGGATATTGGCCCTGATAGCCCTCGCCCGCCCATACGAACGGCATGACGAATCGTGACCACAATGCCGGGCCGCCGTCGATCGTGATATGACTGGCCGCACCCAATTCCCGCGCACGTTGTTCGATGTAAGCGCGCTCGTGTGCGCCCACGCCACCGCTGTCGGCGAACACGCTGTGCACGGCATAACCGCGCTCGCGCAGCCATGGGATGCAGAAGCTCGTATCGAGACCGCCGGAAAATGCCAGCACGATGTCTTTCGGTGACATGGCATCAACCTCGATCAGCAGTTTGAATCAGCGCCGCCATCACCGCTTTCTGCACATGCAGCCGGTTCTCGGCTTCGTCGATCGCGATGCAGTTCGGTGAATCCATCACCGCGTCGGTGACCTTGACATTGCGACGCAGCGGCAGGCAATGACTGAACAGCGCGTTGTCGGTCAACGCCATCTTGGCTTCATCGACGATGAAGTGCTTGTGCGCGTCGCGGATCGGTTTTTCCTGTTGCCAGCGACCGAAGTACGGCAGCGCACCCCAGCTCTTGGCATAGACGACCCGCGCGCCGCGATAGGAGTCTTCGATGTCATGCGACACGCGCAGCGAACCGCCGTTGGCTTGCGCGTTCTCGCGCGCGGCTTCCATGTAGCGCGGATCGAGCACGTAATCCGGCGTCGGACACAGCAGCGTCACCTCCATGCCATAGCGCGTCGCGATCAGCAGCGCGGAATTGGCGACCGCGGTGTTCAGCGGTTTCGGGTGATATGTCCAGGTCAGCAGGTATTTCTTTCCGCGCACCGCCTGTCCCGGACTCGATCCGGGGTCGCCCAGGTGTTCGCGCAGCGCCATCACGTGCGCCAGTTCCTGGCATGGATGGGTGATCGTCTCCATGTTGATCACGGGCACCGTGGCATGTTTTGCAAACGCGCGGATAACTTTGTCCTCTCGATCCTCGTTCCAGTCGCGGAACTTCGGGAAGGCGCGCACGCCGATGAGATCCACGTAGCGCGACAACACACGCGCGACCTCGGCGATGTGTTCTTCAGCCTCGCCGTCCATCACCGCGCCCAGTTCGAATTCGATCGGCCACGCATCCTTGCCGGGGACGAGCACGATCGCGTGGCCGCCGAGCTGATGCGCGCCCAGCTCGAAGCTGGTGCGGGTGCGCAGCGAGGGATTGAAAAACAGCAGCGCGATCGACTTGCCGGCAAGTTGGCCGTTTTTTTGAAAAGTGCGGCTACGGATGGCCGCTTCTTGCGCAGGGATGCGCATCGCACTCTTGAACGCGGCGGCGCGCTCCAGCAGCGCATCGAGTTCGGCGCGGCTCCAATCCTGGGTGGTGATGAAGTGGCGAAGCGTCATGACAATCCCGAAAAGCAAAAACCCGGCGCAAAGGCCGGGTTTGATCGATACGTATGAAAACGCGCGATAACCTACCCGGCCGGTATGGATTCCGGTCGGCGCGCGCGTGAAGTCATGCCGGCGGCCATGCGGGCGCTGGTCAGGACGGAAGATTCGATACGGGAAAATGGCATGGCGGTATCATGCCACGGGCATTCGGCGTTGTGCAATAAACGTCGCCAGCGCGGAAGCCACTCCGTCACTCCGCGGGCGTAACGTTGATGCGCACCCGCAGCCGCTCACCCGGATCGTAGCCCAGCCGCGAAACGTAGACCTCGCCGCGATAACGGTACTCGACGTCGTAACCGCGGACACGCTGTTGCGGCGGCGCATCGTCGACCACGCGGCAGCGAGTTTCGGTATCGGCGTAACTGCGGTCATTGGCCGCGGATACACGGTTGCCGATCGCACCGCCGGCCACCACGCCACCGACGGTCGCGGCCGTGCGGCCGTTGCCCTTGCCGACCTGGTTGCCGAGCACGCCGCCGACGATCGCGCCGAGTACAGTGCCGCCAACATGGCTGTTGTCATCGCGCACCACCCGCTGGTCGTAGCATTCCTGGCGTGGCGGCGCTTGCACCACATCGTAAACAGGGTCGACGCGCAACACATCGGCCCAGCCGAAATGGGTATTACTGCCGTCGGGTGGCGGCGGGTAGCCCTGCGCCTGCGTCGCGCCGGCAAGGACAAGCAACATGGCGGCAATCAGCGGCTTGGACATCGCTCTCTCCCGTTTCTGGCGCCATCGTCGCGCCTTTGGCATGGCGCTATTGCAACATCGGCCGGCTGAATCCGCGCCTAAGAAACATCCGCCAAGCTGTTAATATTGAAGGCCAGCCGCGATGGCGGCGATGTCGCAAGCCCTGGTTGATGCCGATCCGCCTTTACAACTCATTGACACGCAGGGTCGAGCCGTTCGCGCCGCTCGATCCCGCGCGGGTCACGATGTATTTGTGCGGCCCGACCGTGTATCACTATGTGCACATCGGCAACGCGCGCGGACCGGTGGTGTTCGACTTGTTGGCGCGATTGCTGCGCCGGCATTACCCGCGGGTGATCTATGCACGCAACATCACCGACGTCGACGACAAGATCAACGCAGCGGCGCAGGCAGCCGGCGTGCCGATAGCGGACATCACCGAACGCTACGCGGCGGCGTATCGCGAGGACATGGCCACGCTCGGCGTAGCCGCGCCGGATATCGAACCGCGCGCGACCGCGCACATCGGGCCGATCATCGCGATGTGCGAACGTTTGATCGCATCAGGCCATGCTTACGTGGCGGAGAACCATGTGCTGTTCGACGTGGGTTCGTATTCCGAATACGGACAACTGTCGCGCCGCCCGGTCGACGAAATGATCGCCGGCGCGCGCGTGGAAGTCGCGCCGTACAAGCGCAATCCGGCCGATTTCGTGTTGTGGAAACCGTCCACGCCGGAACTGCCCGGGTGGGAAAGCCCGTGGGGCCGCGGCCGGCCAGGCTGGCATATCGAATGCTCGGCGATGGTGCAGGAACACCTGGGCGACACCATCGATATCCACGCCGGCGGCAACGATCTGATGTTCCCGCACCACGAGAACGAGATCGCGCAATCGACCTGCGCGCACGCCGGCAAGGTTTTCGCGCGTTGGTGGTTGCACAACGGCATGCTGACTTATCACGGCAAAAAAATGTCGAAGTCGCTGGGCAACGTGGTGGTGTTGCATGAATTGCTGCAAACGCATCCGCCGGAAGTGCTGCGCCTGATGTTACTGAAAGCGCATTATCGGCAACCATTGGATTGGTCGGAGAAAACATTGCAGCAGGCGCGCGCGACGCTGGATGGCTGGTATCGCGTGCTGCGCGATCTAATGAGTGTTGAAGTTGACCTTGCGCATGTCGATTTGCCCGACGCGGTCGAAGCGGCTCTGTGCGACGACCTGAATACCCCGGAAGCCTTCGCTGCGCTGGGGAAGCTGGCTGACGAAGCCCAGCACGCAACATCGCAAAAAGACAAATATCGCACCAAGAGCGCCCTGTTGGGCGGCGCCGCGTTCCTTGGTTTGTTGCGTCAAGATCCCAATGTCTGGCTCAGCCGTGGGCTGGAAATTACAGATGAAATCACAAGGTTGAGAATGGAGCGCCGCAGTGCGAGAGCTACTAGAGATTTCAAGCGAGCAGACGAAATCAGAGCGCAGCTCGCATCCATGGGAGTAACCATTGAGGACTTGCCGAACGGAACCGAGAACCTTACTCATCACATCGAGATCGCTGAAACGATAGAACTAGCTGATGACACAAGAAGCCAACTCACCACCAATGAAAGATTCACAGATGAGTTAAAACTGTCGGAGTGAGTACAGCATCCAGCACGTGCTAGTGAAAGCAAAGACACTGGATTCCGGCTTTCGCCGGAATGACGAGCTTGAGAAATTCATGGAAACTTCAGCCCCGCAATGAGTGTACTTTCATCAAACCCAGCCATTACCGCCCGCGACGCGCAAGCAGAAATCGTCGAGGAATTCGGCTTCTTCGGCGACTGGACCGAGCGCTATCAATACCTGATCGACCTCGGCCGCAAACTGCCGCCGTTTCCGCCCGAACTGATGACCGATACCAACAAGGTGCAGGGTTGCCAATCGCAGGTTTGGATGGCGGTCGCAGGCGACGCGCGGCAGTTGAACATCCGCGCGATCAGCGATTCGGCGATCGTGTCGGGGCTGATCGCGTTGCTGCTGCGCGTCTATTCCGGCCGATCCGCACAGGACATCCTCGACACCGATCCCGAATTCATCAATGCGCTCGGCTTGACGCGCCATCTTTCGCCAACCCGATCGAATGGGCTGGCAGCCATGCTTGCGGCGATCAAAGATCAAGCGCGGCGGGTGTTGGTGGAAAACTAGCTCTAGTGTAGTGCTTCACGCTGTTTGAGCCATTTTATCCAGGGTGTTTCTGGCGCGCATGACTTTCTGCAAGATGTCGCTGGCTTTGGCCGTCCAGACGAACGGCTTGGGATTTTTGTTGTAAGCGTT
>JBDTBW010000080.1:0-99260 GCA_039923855.1 Rhodanobacteraceae bacterium
CAGCAACGCGCGTGTTTTGCGGTCCAGCTCAATCCGCGCCAGCAACTCCGGCCGTCGCAGCCAGGTCCGCCCCAGCGACTGCTTCAGACGCCAACGCGCGATTGCTGCGTGGTCGCCGGATTTCAGCACTGCGGGCACTTCACCCCACTCATCCTGTTCCGGACGCGTGTAGTGCGGGCAATCAAGCAGGCCGTTCGAAAACGAATCCTGTTCGGCCGACTGTGCATCGTTCAACACACCTTCCTGCAACCTTCCAACTGCGTCGATCAGGATCGCTGCAGCCAGTTCGCCGCCGGACAACACATAATCGCCGATCGACAACTCCTCGTCGATCTCGTGTTCGAGCAAGCGCTCGTCAATGCCTTCGTAACGTCCGCACAGCAACAACAAACGCGGCATCGCCGCCAGCTGCTGCACCTTGTCATGCGTCAGCCGCGTTCCCTGCGGGCTGAGATAAATCGTGTGCACTTTTTCCGGTGCCGCCTGCCGCCCCGCGGTCAATGCCGCGCGCAACGGATCGATCAACATCACCATGCCCGGACCGCCGCCGCAGGTGCTGTCGTCCACGCGGCGATAGGCATCGGTGGCGAAGTCACGCGGGTTCCAGGTTTCCACCTGCAACAAGCCGCGTTCGAGCGCCCTGCCCACCACCCCCACCGTCGCGCATGCGCGGATCAGATCGGGAAACAGCGTGACGATGTCGATGCGCATCACGCTAGAAATCTTCTTGCCAATCGACCGTGATGCACCGCGCACCCAGATCGACCGCTTGCACATACACATCCGGCACGAACGGGATCAGATGTTCGCGGCCGTTGTCTTCGCGCGTCACCAACACCGGATGCGCGCCGGTGTCGAACAAATGACTGACCCGGCCCAGCGATACGCCCTGCAAATTTGTAACGTCGAGTCCTTCCAAATCAGCGCGGTAAAACTCGCCTTCGTCCGCTACCGGCAGCGTCGCGCGCAGAATAAAAATCTGCGCGCCGATCAATGCCGCGGACTTGTCGCGATCATCGACGCCGGTCAGCGCCGCGATCAAACCTTTACCCTGCGCGCGTCCTTGCACGTTGTGGATTTCCTCGACCTCGCCCGGCGCGCGTTCCAGCAGCCAAGGTTGGTAATCGAAGATGCGCAATCTCGGTTCGGTGAAGGATTCGATCTTCACCTCGCCGCGCACGCCATACACGCCGACGATGCGTCCGAGCAGCACGCGCCGCCCGTCCATCGCCATCGCTGGCCTACGCCGCCGCGGCTTGCTGCTTGCCGGCGTCCTTCACCAACAGGCGCACCTTGTCCGAGCATTGCGCACCCTTGCCCACCCACTCCTGCAACTTGACCACATCCAGTTCCAGACGCTTTTCCGGACCGGAAGCACCCGGATTGAAATAGCCTAGCCGCGCGATGTTGCGGCCGTCACGGGCTGCACGCTGATCGGTCACCACCACGTGGTAAAACGGCCGGCCCTTGGCGCCCGCGCGCGAAAGACGAATCTTCACCATGTTCTCTTACTCTCTCGAAGTGCGCCCGATGGATCGGCCACGAAAGCCGGCAGGCGCGGAAAACGGGCAATTGTAGCGGATTATGGTGGAAAGGGAAGCCTTACCGTGTGGGCATCCCGCGCCCACCCATGCCCTTCATTGCCCCCTGCATCTGCCGCATCAGCCCTTTCATGCCGCCGTGGGCAAACTTGGACATCATCTTCGACATCTGCAGGTATTGCTTCATCAGCCGGTTGACCTCGGCCGGTTGCGTGCCGGAACCGCGCGCGACGCGCGCCTTGCGCGAGCCAGTGAGTAAATCGGGATGGCGGCGTTCCTTTTTCGTCATCGAACCGATGATCGCGATCATCCGTTTGACTTCCTTGTCGTTGACCTTGGACTTGACCGAATCCGGCAAACTCGACACGCCCGGCAGTTTGTCCATCAACCCGGCCAGGCCACCCATGTTGAGCATTTGATCGAGCTGGTCGCGCATGTCGTTCATATCGAAGCGCTTGCCCTTGGACATCTTGGCCGCGAGTTTCTCGGCCTTGTCCTGATCGGTCTTGTGCTGCACATCCTCGATCAAGGAGAGCACATCGCCCATGCCGAGGATGCGGGTGGCGACGCGATCGGGATGGAACGGTTCCAGCGCATCGGTTTTCTCGCCAGCGCCCAGAAACTTGATCGGCCGGCCGGTGACATAACGCACCGACAACGCCGCACCGCCGCGCGCGTCGCCGTCGGTCTTGGTCAGGATCACGCCGGTCAACGGCAGCGCTTCGGAAAACGCTTTCGCGGTGTTGGCCGCATCCTGGCCGGTCATCGCATCGACCACGAACAGCGTTTCGACCGGATGCAGCGCCGCGTGCAGCGCCTTGATCTCGTCCATCATCTGCGCGTCGATGTGCAGACGTCCTGCAGTATCGACGATCAGCACGTCCGCGACCTCGCGTTTGGCCGCATCCACCGCGCCGCGCGCGATCGCGACCGGATCCTCGCCCGCGTTCGACGGCACGAAACCCACGCCGATCTGCGCTGCAAGTGTCTGCAATTGTTCGATAGCGGCCGGACGGTAAACGTCGCAGCTCACCACCATCACCTTTTTCTTTTTGCGCTCAGCAAGAAACCGCGCAAGCTTGGCGACCGTGGTGGTCTTGCCTGCACCCTGCAGGCCGGCCATCAGCACGATCGCGGGCGGCGTCACGGCAAGATCGAGTTCCGAGTTGGCGGTGCCCATCACCGCGGTCAACTCGTCGCGCACCACTTTGATCAGCGCCTGGCCCGGGGTCAGGCTCTTCATGACCTCCTGGCCGATCGCGCGCGCCTTTATCCGCTCGATCAGCGCCTGCACCACCGGCAATGCGACATCGGCTTCCAGCAGCGCGATGCGCACCTCGCGCAGGGATTCGCGGATGTTTTCCTCGGTCAGCCGCCCGCGCCCGGCGAGGCGCTGGACGGTGGCGGACAGGCGTTGGCTCAGGGATTCGAACATAGTGATGATGCGGCGTGAGGAACGGCGAAGTATAACGAGGCGCGAATCGGGAGCGGAACAACTAATCGTCATTCCCACCAAGGCGGGAATCCAGCGACTTCGTTCTTGCAGCCAAAGACACTGGATTCAGGGTTCCGCGCTTCACGCGGCCCCGGAATGACGACTTGGTAGATACGAGACGGCATTTACCGCTCATCGTTAGCGAACTACGGTTGACGCTCTACGCCCCGCCTGTGCGAAACTCCCGCCATGCTGCTCGACTCGCTCGCCATCCTATCGGTCGCCCTGTATCTCGCCGCGGCGGGGGCGCTGGCGCGCCCGCTGCTGCGCGAAGGCGTCGCACCCCGAAGCATCGCGCTGATCGCCGGCACGTTGGCTGTGTTGCTGCACTTCGCGGTGCTGCTGGGCGCACATCGCGGCGCGCTGGACCTGCATTTCTTCGCCGCACTCTCGCTAGTCGCAGCGGTGATCGCGGCCTTGACTCTGGTCGTTAACCTGGGCCGGCCGGTCGCCGCGCTTGGCGTGATCATGTTTCCGCTGGCCGCATTGCTGCTGGCGATCGACAAGTTTCTCGCGCCGCCGACGTTTCCGATCGTGATGGATTGGCAGATCAAGTTGCACGTCACGCTGGCGCTGATCGCGTTCGGTTTGCTGTCGATCGCGGCGCTGCTGGCGTTGTTATTGGCCGCGCAGGAACGCGCGTTGCGCGCGCGGCGCGCGGGCACGTGGGCGCGGGTGCTGCCGCCGTTGACGCTTACCGAAACCCTGATGTTCCGTTTGATCGGCGCGGGCTTCGTATTGCTGACGCTGGCCTTGCTGTCGGGCGTGCTGTTCGTGCACAGCCTGCTCGCGCAGGATCTGGTGCAAAAAACCGCGCTGTCGGTGCTGGCGTGGATCGTGTTCGGCGTGCTGCTGATCGGCCGCTGGCGCTGGGGTTGGCGCGGCGCCCGTGCGGTCAATCTCACCCTCGCAGGAATGATCGTGCTGTTGCTCGCGTTCTTCGGCTCGAAGTTCGTGCTGGAGATGGTGTTGCATCGCGTCGCGTGATCGTTATTCCCTTCCCCCGCTCGCGGGGAAGGTGCCCGTAGGGCGGATGGGGACGATGCTCAAGATCATTTCGCTAGTTTTTTTGGTCCCGCTCGCTGCCGCGAGCAGAGTTACTTCCCTTTCGGGGAAAGTAACCAAAGCCATTGCGCTGGACGCGATGGCCTCGGCAACGTCGTGTTGCCTCGACTGCCCTGCGATGCTCGCCGAACGGCGGCCGCGCCGAACTCGCACGTCCCTGTGCTCAAACAATCGTCGCTTGCCCCGCCGCTCGGCTGCGCTTCTCGGCATCGTGTACAGCGTGCCAAGCTCGCTCATTGACGGCCATCCGTGGCCTGCGTTGTCGCGAGCATCAAACGTTGAAAGGAACCTTACGGCAGACAAACAAAATCTCGTCGACGCCTTGCGTATCGATCATGCCATCCACGATGCGCAACGGTTTCTGCGTGCGCAGGCCGAGCGGCATGAACACGCGGTTGTACCAGTTCATCGCAACGGAACGGTGGTGGTTCAAGAACCACATGCCAAGGTCAAGCAGCTTGGATGACTTCGGCTGCATGCCGTAGACCGCGCTGCGTTCGACTTTGAAGCCATGCGATGCGAGCCTGGCGATGATGGAATGCGGTTCGTAACGGCGGCAGTGGCCGACGAAATCGTCGAACGCATTCCATGCGGCCGGATGCAAAGGGATCGACAGCAACAATGTCGCGCCGGGCGCGGCCACGCGCGCCAATTCAGAAAGCGCCGCATCGTCGTCGGCGACGTGCTCGAGGATGTCGAACGCGCAGACGACATCGAAAGCGCGCGCAGGCAAGGGCAGCGCGCCGATCACCCCGTTGATCACTTGTGCGCAGCGCGCGCGCAGCGCGCGCAAGGCCGGCGCGCTCAGATCCACGAAAACGGTGTCGGGCAAGGGCAGGCGCGGGCGCAGCCCCGGCGCGATTTCCAACCGGCGCGTCAATGTCGCGCACAACGCCGACACCAGTGGCCAGGTGTTGAAATGCTCCGGCTCGATCAGTTTTGCGTCGCGCCACAGCCCGTCGTAGAAACGGCGATTGCTTTCGAGCATCCCGGCTTCGTCGCGCGCTGATTGCGATACGGCGTTCATAAGTGTGCAGGGAATCTCTGGAAAACGTAGCGAGCGAAGGTAGGTTGGCCGACGCCGGAGCGCCGGAGCGCCGGAGCGCAAGAAACCGGAGTGTATATGTCAATACATGAGGATTCCTTGGCCCCAAAGCGGTACATCCATGTACCGGGCCTGATCCGAGCAGCGCCGGCGGTCAAGGTTCCGAGCGCAGTAGTTTTGCGGAGATTCTCTAACCGACGAAAACGCGCGCGTTGCGGAACATTCTGATCCACGGCGAATCCTCGCCCCAACCCAGCGGTTTCCAGCTCATTTGCACGCTGCGGAACACGCGTTCCGGATGCGGCATCAGGATGGTGACGCGGCCGTTTGCGGCGGTGAAGCCTGCCAATCCGTCCGGCGAGCCGTTGGGATTCAAGGGAAACGCTTCCGTCGGTTTGCCGCGGTTGTCGACGAAGCGCAGACACGCGCCGGCTTTGGCCAGTTTGGTCTCACGCGCGAACACCGCGCGGCCTTCACCGTGGGCGGTCACGACAGGAATGCGCGAGCCGGCCATGCCGCGGAAAAAAATCGACGGCGAGTCCATTACTTCGACGGTGACGAAACGCGCCTCGTATTGTTCCGAAGCATTGCGCTGGAATGACGGCCAATGTTCGGCGCCGGGGATCAAATTCTTCAGGTACGCCAGCATCTGGCAACCGTTGCACACGCCCAGCGCGAATTTCCCGTCGTCGGCGAAGAACGACGCGAACTGTTCGCGCAGTGGTTCGTGATACAGGATCGACGCCGCCCACCCGCGGCCCGCGCCCAGCACATCGCCGTAGGAGAATCCACCGCACGCGGCCAATCCGGTGAAATCGGCGAGCTTGTGCCGCCCCGCCGCAAGATCGCTCATCGTGACATCGATCGCGTCGAAACCGGCGCGGGTGAAGGCCGCAGCCATCTCGACCTGACCGTTGACGCCTTGTTCGCGCAGGATCGCCACACGCGGGCGCGCGCCGTTGCCGATGTATAGTGCGGCGATGTCCTGCGCCGGTTCGAAGGTCAACTTCGGCGTGATGCCCGGATCGTCGTCGTCCAGGCGCCACGCGCGCTCGGCGTCGGCGCTGGCCGGGTTGTCGCGCAACCGCTGCATCGCGTGGCTGGTCTCGTGCCACGCGCCGAACAATTGCGACCAGTTCCATTTCGCCAGAACTTCATCGCCGACATACAGCTTGATGCCGAGCTTGGGTTTCGGCCGTCCAATCGCATGCGCCATCGACGCCAGCCCGTGCTTCGCCACCAGCTCCATGAGCGCGTCGCGATCGGCTTCGCGCACCTGCACGATCGCGCCGAGTTCCTCATTGAACAACGCGCGCAGGGTGTTTTCGGCCCAGCCGTCGAGATGGATCTGCAAACCGCAGTGGCCGGCGAACGCCATTTCCAGCAAGGCCGCGATCGCGCCGCCATCGGAGCGGTCGTGATATGCGAGCAGCAGGCCCGCCGCTTCCGCCTCGCGGACCAATGCGAACAAAGCCTTCAACCGTTGCGGATCGTCGAGATCGGGTGGCACGCCACCGCCGCGATTGAACGCCTGGGTCAGCGCGCAACCGCCCAGACGATCACGGCCCGCGCCCAGATCGATCAACCACAATTCGCTTGGTCCCCGATCGAGCTTCAAACGCGGCGTCAGTGTGCGTCGCGCGTCGCGTACACGCGCGAATGCGGTGACGACCAGCGACACCGGCGCGAGCGTGCGTTGCTCGCGTTCGCCCTCCTTCCACGCCGTCTGCATCGACAGTGAATCCTTGCCGACCGGAATCGAGACGCCGAGCGCCGGACACAATTCCAAACCCACCGCGCGCACCGCGTCGAACAACGCGGCATCCTCGCTCGGTTTTCCGGCCGCGGCCATCCAGTTAGCCGACAGCCGAATCTCATCGAGCATCACAGGCGCGGCCAACATGTTCGTGATCGCCTCGCCGACAGCGAGCCTCGCCGCGGCCGCGGAATCCAGCAGCGCCACCGGCGCGCGTTCGGCCATCGCCATCGCTTCGCCGGCGTAGCCGTCGAAATCGGCGAGCGTCACTGCGCAATCAGCCACCGGCACCTGCCACGGACCCACCATAGGGTCGCGCGAACACAGTCCGCCCACGCTTCGGTCGCCGATCGTGATCAGGAAACTTTTGCTCCCGACCACGGGCATGCGCAACACGCGCTGCACCGCTTCGTCCAGACCGATGCCGGAAAGATCTGGCACCACTTCGACGCGTGGCTTGCAACGTTTGGCATCTCTCTGCATGCGCGGCGGTTTGACGAGCAGCATGTCGAGCGGAAGGTCGATGACGTGCTTGTTCCCTCCGGCTCGCGGGACGCGCTCGTCGCCCTCTCGTGGCGGAGGGGAGTGGCCCCCTTCTTCCATCCGTGATGCGCGCTTGTCTCCCTCCCACAACGGGGGAGTGGCATTACCCCCGCCCATTCGCGTTGCGCACTTGTCTCCCTCCTTCAGCGGGGGAGGGCTGGGGTGGGGGTCGTCATGCAATGACACGACATCGAAGCCAACGAGCAAACGTTCTTCCTGCGTGGCGCGCCCCACCACCGCGAACGGACAACGCTCGCGCGCGCAGATCGCTTCGAACATCGGCAAATCGTCCGGCGTCACGCCGAGCACATAACGCTCCTGCGATTCGTTGCTCCACAATTGCATCGGTGACAGCTGCGGGTCGTCGCTGGGGATTTTCGCGAGATCGATCGCGCCACCGACGCCTGAATCGCGCAGCAGTTCCGGGATCGCGTTGGACAAACCGCCCGCGCCGACATCGTGGATTGACACGATCGGCGTTTTCTCGCCCAGCGCGCAGCAGGCGTCGATCACTTGCTGGCAGCGCCGTTGCATTTCCGCGTTGTCGCGCTGCACCGATGCGAAGTCGAGTTGTTCGGAGCTGGCGCCGCCGACCATCGACGAGGCCGCCCCGCCACCCAAGCCGATCAACATCGCCGGGCCACCCAGTACGATTACCGCATCGCCCGGCGCAAGTTTCCCTTTGCACACGTGCATCGCGCGCAGGTTGGCGACGCCACCGGCGATCATGATCGGTTTGTCGTAGCCGCGCCGCACGCCCGGCTCGCCGGTTTCCTGCTCGAAGCTGCGGAAATAACCGCCGAGGCACGGCCGTCCGAATTCGTTGTTGAACGCGGCCGCGCCGAGCGGGCCATCGCGCATGATCTCGAACGCGGTGGCGAAACGCACCGGCAGGGGACGTACGTTTTCCCACGGTCGCGGCAACCCGGGAATGCGCAGATGCGAGACGGAAAATCCGGTCAGGCCCGCTTTCGGTTTGCCGCCGCGACCGACCGCACCTTCGTCGCGGATTTCGCCGCCAGCGCCGGTGGCCGCGCCCGGCCACGGCGAGATAGCGGTCGGATGATTATGGGTTTCGACCTTGATCGCGTAGGGAATCGATTCGCGATGCGCGCGCCACACGCCATCGGCGTCGGCGAAGAAACGCGCGCCTTCGCCGCCCACGATCACCGCGGCGTTGTCACTGTAAGCCGACAACGTATGCGCGGGCGAGACCTTGTGCGTGTTGCGGATCATCCCGAACAGTGTGGCGTCCTGGCTCTCGCCATCGAGGGTGAAGCGCGCGTTGAAGATCTTGTGCCGGCAGTGTTCGGAGTTGGCCTGCGCGAACATCACCAGTTCCGCATCGGTGGGGTCGCGGCCGAGTTGCGCGTAGTGCTCGACGAGGTAATCTATTTCGTCGCTCGCGAGCGCGAGCCCCAATTCCTGGTTCGCTGTCTGCAACGCCGCGTGCGGATCGCCGCCCAGCGCGATCGTGCGCAACGCGCCGGCATTGCCCGCGCGGAACAACCCGCCCGCTTGATCGAGCGCGGTCAGTACCGATTGCGTCATCGGATCGTGCAGCGCATCCGACACCGCGTCGAACGCAGCGGCATCGTCGGTGCGCAATCCATCGATCAGGAATGCGGTGCCGCGCTCTGCGCGCCGCACGGGCAGGCCAATATCGTTCAAGATGTCGGTGGCCTTGGACGACCATGGCGAGCGCGTGCCCAGCCGCGGCGCCACCCACAACGAGGCATCCGCCGCCGCGCCTTCGCTGGCGTCGAGCACCTCGGCCAGCCGCTTGTGCTCGGCCGGCCCGAGCGCGCCATCCACATCGACGAAATAGACGTGGCGTGCACCGCGCACGCAGACCGTTGGCGCAATGGTCGCGAGCCGTTCATTGAGCCGGTCGAGACGAAACGGCGACAGCGCGCTGCGCCCGTCGAGGACGATCATGGCTAGTGGAAAGGGAACACAGACAAGGCTGTCTATTCTACCAGTGCCGGAGTCTCAGCCGCCGGAGGCCGGTGCGTGCACGGTTTGCAACCGTTGCAGCAAATCCCGTGGCGCGACGTAGCCGCCGATCAGCGCGCCGTTGCTGGCGATGATGGTGGGTGTGCCGTCCACGCCGAGATCCAGGCCCAGCTCGAAATCGTGCTTGACGGGATTGGCGCATGTTGCCGGTTTCGGATCGACACCGGCCTTGGCGGCGGTGAACGCGGCTTTGCGATCGGCCGCGCACCACACCGCGACCGCCTTGGCGGCCGACGATGTATTCAAGCCCGTGCGCGGCCAGAACAAGTAATCGACCGCGATGCCCGCCGCGTTGTAATCGGCGATGTGTCGATGGAACTCGCGGCAGTAGGGGCAATCGATGTCGGTGAACACCGTCACCGTGTATCTGGGATGCGCGGGCGCGAAGCGGATCATCTGCGACGGCGAAACGCTCGCCAGCGCGTCGCGGCGCAGGCGATCCATCTGCGCATCCGAAAGATCGGTATGCGTTTTCAAATCGTAGGCGTTGCCCTGCAGCATGTAGCGCCCGTCCGCGCTGACGTACACGACCTGGCCCGAGGCGATCACCTGATATAGCCCGGGAATCGGCGTTGGCGTGACCGACTGGATCGCCGCGTGCGGTGCCAGCTTGCGTACCGCGTCGGTGACGGCTTGCGGTGAGGTGATGTTTGTTGCCTGCGGCGTTGCCGCGGCCGCCGCTGCATTTGTGACGGCTGCATTTGTTTTCGCCGGCGCGTTGCCGGTACCGGCGGAACACGCGCCGGTGGCCAGCGTCGCGGCGAACAGCAAAGGCAGCAGCTTGTGCATCGTTACCTCGGGAATCGAATGCCTGGAAGCCTCGATCAGAAGACCGGAGTGGGAGCTTTGTACAAAGAGCGTATCAGCAAGCGCGCGCAAGTAGCCATCCCTGGCGCGTGGCGCCGGCCCGCACATCCATGTGCGTGTGTTCGGCCGAGCACGCGATGAATTCTTTGCATCGCGTAAGCGCTCTGCCTCACCCTCTGGGGTGGTGTTGTTGGTGCAGCCGCTTCAATCCTTCCTTGGCGATCAGTGTATAGATTTGTGTCGTCGACAAGGTGCTGTGACCAAGCAGCATCTGCAGCGTGCGCAGATCGGCGCCGTGGTTCAGGAGATGCGTGGCGAAGGAGTGCCGCAGCACATGCGGTGAAATCTTTTTCGCGGGGATGCCGGCGGCCAGCGCGTGTTTCTTGACCGTCATCCACGCCATCTGCCGGGTCATGCTTGCAGCCCGGTTGGACAGGAACAGCGCGGCCGGCAGCCGGCCCTTTGCCAGCGCCGGGCGCGCGTCGTCGAGATAATGCGTGATCCAGTCCAGCGCGGTTTCGCCGACCGGCACCAGCCGATCCTTGCCGCCCTTGCCGGTGACGCGCAGCACACCCTGGCGCAAGTTCAGCGCGGCCAGTGGCAGCGTGGTCAATTCCGACACGCGCAAGCCCGACGCGTACATCAGTTCCAGCATCGCGCGGTCGCGCAGGCCCAACGGCTTGTCGGCATTCGGCGCGTTGAGCAACGCCTCGATCTCGCGTTCCGACAATGCTTTCGGCAAACCGCGCGGCAACTTGGGCGCGTCCAGCAACAGGCTCGGGTCTTCGCTGTCGTGGTGCGTGCGCACGCGGTCGGCGTAAAAGCGGCGCAGCACGGTCAAGAGACGCGCGTTGCTGCGCGCCTTGATCTTCGCCGCGCCGCGCTCGCCCAGATAACGTGACAGATTCTCGCGCGTGGCCTTGACCAAGGTGCCGCCGTGCTGGGCCAGCCACGCCGCGCAGCGCTCCAGATCGCCGCGGTAAGCCGACAAGGTGAGATCGGCGAGGCCATCCTGCGACCAGACGCGCTCGAGAAACGCGTCGATCGCGGCGCGATCACTGTCGGCTATTTTGATCGGATCGTTCACCATGCGATGCTTGCGCGCTGTCAATCCAGATGCAAGTCATCAATATGCCATTCGTTCGTTGGTGGAACGCCGTTGCCAGGCTCGCGCGTCCAGCGCTCGCCAAGCAACCCGGCCCTCAGCATCCTGCTTCGGGCGCTCGTCAGCGCAGCCAATGCCATTCAAGGCATTGGCAAAGCGCGCTGACTCCCCCACTCTGGCGGCGGCTGACCGCGATGTTGTACGACGTGTTTCCGCTGATCGCACTGTGGATGATCACCGCGTTCGTGTGCCTGCAGGCGATGGCCCGCTTCGGAAAACTCGATGCCACGCGCGCGCCGTGGTGGGAACAGCTCGCGCTGCTGGCGGTCACAGCGGCCTATTTCGTCATTTCGTGGACGCGAATCGGGCAGACCATCGGCATGCGCGCGTGGCGATTGAAACTGCTGCGCAAGAATGGCGAAAGGATCGAGGTGTGGCGCGCGCTAGCGCGGTTCTTTCTGGCGCTGGTGTCCCTGTTGATCGCCGGCATCGGTTTCTGGTGGGCGCTGTTCGATGCGCAAAAACGCACGTTGCATGATCGCGTGTGCGGGACGGTGATGATGCGGTTAAATATCTGACGTCATTCCCGCGACGCAGGGAGCGGCCAAGGATGGCCGCGCTTTGAGGAGCGAGGAAAGCGGCATCCATTTTTTGCTCCCCCCAAAGGCCAGATCAAAATGGATTCCCGGTTCCGTTCGCGATGAAGCCGCGAACGGCCCGGGAATGACGGCAATGTTTGGGCTCGTTCAAGTCTCGAGTTCTGGCCTTATGCTCTCCTGAAATACCACACCGCCGCACACGTCAGCAGCATTGCCGGCGCCAGATTGGCGGCCAGCGGCGGCACGCCAAACACGGTGCCCAAGCCCACCACCGCGCGCTGCAGGAAGTACCACGCGATCGCCAGCAACAGGCCGATGAACAAGCGCCGCCCGAGTCCGCCGGAACGCAACGCGCCGAACGCGAACGGCAGCGCGCACAGCACCAGCACCAGCGTGTTCAACGGATACAGCGCGCGCGCCCAGAACGCGTTCGCATACGTGCCCGGATTCTGCTGATTGCCGCGCAGGTAATCGATGTTGCGTTGCAGATCGCGTAGCGACTGGTATTCCGGATGCACCACCGACAACGCGAGTACTTGCGGATCGAGCCCGGCGTTCCAGTCGCGTTGCGCCTGCGTCACGCTGTGCGCGCCTTGCGGGGAAATCGTGGTGCTGCGCACGTCGTGCAGCAGCCACTGCGCGCCGTGCTGGGTCGCGGTCCCGGCCAACTGGAACGAAACGAGATTACCGGCCGCGTCAAACCCGAATACGCGCACGTCGGCCAGTTCCACTGTCGGGCGGCCATCGACCACATGCGCCAGCGCGGCCTTGGCATTGATGATGTTGTCGCCGACTTTCGCCCACAGGCCGCTGCGCTGGGTCATGCCGATGTTGCCGGAACGCACCGCCAACTGGATCGACTGTGCACGCTGCTCGCCCGTGGGCGCGGCGGTTTCGCCCAGCACGAACACGCCGATCATCAGCACCAGCACCAGTGCCGCGGCGGAAAGACAAATGCGCAATTTCGACATGCCTGAAGCGCGCAGCGCGGTCAGCTCGCCGCTGGCGCCGAGCGCGCCTAATCCCAAGAGACTGCCAATCAATGCCGCGAACACGAACCAGTCGTACACGCGGCGCGGCACGGTCAACAGAATGTACGCCACCGCTTGCCCAAGCGTGTAGCCGTGCCGGCCGATATTGCCGATCTGCTTGGCGAATTCCATGAAGGTGTCGAGACCGACGATCACCAGCCACGCCAGCAACAGACTAGTCAGCACCGAACCCGCGATCAACCGATCCGCGCGCTTGATCCGCATTCGTCGCCACAGCAGTGCGGCCATCACGCGCTCCCCCCAGTCGGTTGCGGCGTGCTCACGCGGCGGGCCGCGTATTGGCGTGCAAACAACCACGCGGCGAGTGCGAACACCGGCACCAGCACCCACCACAGCCCCAGCGCCACCGGCGCCTTGCCCTGCGCGATGAAAGTGCGCGCCAGGATCATGAGATTGGCGAACACCAGATACGCCAGCACCGCGATCAGCAAGCGGCCCATGGTCGAACTGCGCGTGCCTTGCCGCGCCATCGGCAATGCCAGCAGTGCCAGCACCAATGCGGCGAACGGCGCCGCGATCCGCCATTGCAATTCGGCGCGCGCCACCGGATCCTTGTCGCCGATCAACGCGGCGGTCGGCCGCGAATGCTCCGGATCGTCCTCGTCGCCGCCGTTGTCGGGCGAGGACAACGCCATGTCGTTGCGCGCAAATTGCATCAGCCGCCAATTGTCGTTGCCGAGCCGCCCATCGAAACGATGTCCGTCGAACAGCGCGATAAAGCGGTTGTCGGCCGCGCCCTCGTGGTAAAGCTCGCCGTGTGTGGCGGTGATCACGTCGATCTGGGTAACTGCCTTGCCGGCGCTGTCCTTGCCGGGCCGCTCGCTCGCAACGAACACCTTGCCGAGCTTGGTGCCATCCGGATTCAAGGTGTCGACAAACAGGATGCCGCCTTTGCCGGGGAGTTCGGTGAAACGTCCGGCCTCCAGCCCCGCCGCGATCACCGAGCGGTTGGCCTGCTCGACTTCCGCATTGGCGATGCGCGTGGCCAACGGCCCAAGCCATAAAGAGATCACGCCGATCACGACCGCCGCCGCGAACGCAAGCCACGCCGTGGGGCGCAGCAACCCGCGCGGGCCGAATCCCGCGGTCGAAAGCACATGCATTTCGCTGTCGCGATACATGCGGCCAAGTGCCAGCAGCATGCCGAGGAACATCGCCATCGGCAGCATCGCCGACAGCGTGTCGACCACATGCAGCCCCAGCACCTCGAACATGATGTTGCCCGGCAGACGCCCGGATGCGACCTTGTTCAAGATGTCAGCGAAGGTGCCGCCGGTGAAAATCACCAGCAGCACCGCGGTGGCGGCCAGCATGCCGACCAGCAATTCGCGCAGCAGATAGCGGTCGAGTATCGAAAACCGCAGCATCGGATAGAATTGGCGTTTTGTGGCGGGCGAGCGCGAAAGTCTAGCGGCTCCCGTCTTTCCCGGCCCTTTTGCGAGAGCACCATGACGATCGAGTTCAGCACCCGTTCCGCCCAAGCCGACACCGCCGACACGCCTTGCGCGGTGGTGGGTGTGTTCGACGACGCGTTTTCGCCCGCGGCCGCGACGATCGACCGCGCCAGCGATGGCGCGCTTGCGCGCCTGCGCGATTCGAGCGATTTCACCGGCAAATCCGGCACCTTGTTGTTGCACGCGCTGCCTGGCGTCAAGGCGTCGCGCGTGTTGCTCGTCGGGCTCGGTCCGCAAAAGGATTTCGATGCGCACGGGTTTCAACGCGCGTGCCTGGAAGCGGGCAAAGCCTTGAAGAACCTCCCGGTCGAACGCGCAACGCTGTGGTTGCCGGAACTCGAGGTACGTGGGCGCGATGCAGACTGGCGCGTACGAGCTTGCGCGTTGGCGATCGATCACGCTTGCTTTCGTTACACCGCGACGGTCAAACAGGCCAACGGCAAACGCACATCGCTGCGGAAGATCGAACTGGCCGGCATCGACAACGCGCAGCGCGGCGTCGAGCAGGCGCGCGCTACCGCCAAGGGCGTCGCCTTCGCGCGCGAACTGGGTTGCCTGCCACCAAACCTGTGCACGCCGGCGTATCTCGCGGAGCAGGCGAAAAAACTCGCCGACGAACATCCTGGCATCACGCTGGAAGTGCTGGAACGCGAGCAGATGCGCGAACTCGAAATGGGTGCGCTGTTGGGCGTCGCCGCGGGTTCGGCCAATCCGCCCAAACTGATCGTGCTGCAATACCGTGGTGGCGGCGAGGCAAAACCATTCGCGCTGGTCGGCAAGGGCGTCACCTTCGACACCGGCGGGATGAACCTCAAACCCACCGGCAGCATGGAGGAAATGAAGTACGACATGTGCGGCGCGGCCGGCGTGCTGGGCGCGTTTCTTGCCGCGGTGGAATTGAAACTGCCGATCAATCTGGTGTGCGTGGTGCCGGCAGTGGAGAACATGCCGGACGGCGCGAGTTATCGCCCGAGCGATGTATTGAACACGCACGCCGGGATCACGGTAGAGGTGCTCAACACCGATGCGGAAGGGCGTCTGATCCTGTGCGATGCGCTGGCGTATGCGCGCAAACGCTTCGAGCCGCAGGCAATGGTCGATGCGGCCACGCTGACCGGCGCCTGCGTGATCGCGTTGGGCAAACATGCGACCGCTTTGTTCAGCGCCGACGACGCGCTGGCCGGCGAATTGCTCGACGCGGGCGTGAAATCGCAGGATCGCGCGTGGCGGATGCCACTCTGGGATGACTATCGCAACCAACTCGAATCCGCGTTCGCCGACATCGCCAATATCGGGGGGAAAAGCGCCGGCGCGATCACCGCCGCGTTGTTCCTGTCGCGCTTCACCGAAGGCACGCGCTGGGCGCATCTGGATGTCGCCGGTACTGCATGGGATGAAGGCCGCAAGGGCTACGCTACCGGCCGCCCGGTGCCGCTGCTGACGCAGTGGTTGATTGATAGAGCGGGGTAAAGTCGGGAGTCGGAAGTCGTGGACAATTTCTTGGGGTACATTCTTCGACTCTCGACTTTCAATCGCGTTTCAATGACGCCAGCGCTTCGCGCAAATGCTCCGGCAGGATCGGTTTGCGCAGGAATCCGTCCATGCCGGCATCGCGGGCGTGCTGCTCCTCGTCACCACGCGCGCCGGCGGTGATCGCGATGATCGGTTTGTCATGACCGCGTGCGCGCAGCAGGCGCGCCAATGCGCAGCCGTCCATGCCGGGCAGGTCCAGGTCGAGCAGGATCGCGTTGAAATCCTCTCGCGTGGCTTCCAGCTCGGCCAGCGCGGCCAGGGCATGCGGCGCGTGCGTTGCCGAGTGAGCTTGCATCTCCAGCAAGCCGGTGATCACCTGCGCGGCGACGGGATCGTCCTCGACCAGCAGTACACGGAATCCATGTAGCGCGCGTTGCATCGCGTCGCCGTTCTCGACGGAGCGATCCCGCGCGCCGGGTAAAGCTGTGTTATCGCCCGCCATTTCGCATTCCGGCAACGGCAGATGCACCCGGAACGTGCTCCCGCGCCCGGGTTCCGATTCCACTTCGATGCGGCCGCCCATCAGCGCGACCAACTCGCCGCTGATCGTCAAACCGAGCCCGCTGCCACCCGCTCGCTTGCCGTGATCGGTTTGTTCGTAGCGCCGGAATAACCTTGTGCATTCCTCGCGCGTCATGCCGGCGCCGCTGTCGGCCACCGTGAACACCACACCAGTATTGCCGCGCGCGAATCCAAGACGCACGCCGCCGCGTTGCGTGAACTTCAGCGCGTTGTGTACAAGATTCAGCAGCACCTGTTGCACGCGCAGCGCGTCTCCCAGCAAACCGTGTGGTGCCTCGGGCGCGATTTCGACATCCAGCGCGAGCGACTGCTGCTCGGCAAGGCCGCGTTCCAGCCCGACAATCTCATGCAGCAATGCCGCCGGATCGAACGGCGCCTTCGACAACTCGAACTTGTCCGCTTCGATGCGCGCCAGGTCCAGCGCGTCGTTGACCTGTCGCATCAGCAACGCGCCGGAGCGGCGGATGCCATCGGCGAAACCGCGTTGCCGGGCATCGAGCGGCGTGCCGAACAGCAGTTCGGTCATGCCGAGCACACCGGTCATCGGAGTGCGGATTTCGTGCGCCATGGTGGCCAGAAATTGCGTTTTGGCAGCGCTCGCCTGTTCGGCCATGCGCCGATGTTGCGCGGCGAGTGCGAAGCGGTTCTGCTGTTCGAGGCGCCGGCGCAAAATCCACACGGCGTAGGCGAGCGACAAGATCGCCGCGAGAACGTAAACGGCCCACGCCCACGGGGTCGCCCACGGCGGCGCCGCGACATGGATGCGGATCGGCGCGCTGGCCACGCTCCAGACGCCATCGCCGTTGGCGGCGCCGACCTGCAAGCGGTAATCGCCGTTGCGCAGCGAAGAGAACTCGCGCACATTGCGCGCTCCGGTGTCCACCCAATCGGGATCGAAACCGGCGAGACGGAAGCGGTAATGGTCGTGCTGGGGATCGGCGAACGACAGCGCGTGCGCGGTCGCGGTGAGTTCGCGATCGTCCCACCGCAACGCGATCGGAGCGCGCGGATCGAGCGCGAACACCCGCCCATCGCGGCGCACATCGAGCGCGTCCAAGGCAACCTGTGGCGCCGGGCGTGAGATGGGCAGCGATCCTGGCCGGATACCGATCACGCCGCCGAGGCTGCCCGCATACAACGTGCCATCGCCAGTGCGGAGCAGCGCGCGCGGCACGAATTCCGCATTCGCCAGGCCATCCGCCGCAGCATAGGCATCGATGCGCGAGGTTGCCGGATCGCAGCGGAACATCCCGCGCGGCGTGCTCGCCCAGACGCGGCCGGCAGCGTCGACTTCGAGCGCGTCCACGTACACGCTCGGCGAGCCCTGTTCGGGGCCAAAATCGGCCAGCAGCTTGGCGACTCCGCTTTGCAGACGGAAGTGCTGCAAGCGTCCGCCGCGCGCGATCCACACCGTCCGGTCGCGACCGAAAACGAAAGCATCGACGCTGCCACGGGCGATGCCCGGAATGAAATCGAACGTCTCGCCATTGCGATCCAGTCGCGCCAGGCCCGCGGCGCCGGCGCTCCATATCGAGCCGTCGTCGGCTTCGCGCAGGTAAATCACTTCCTTTGCCTCGTGGCCGGACGCCGAGGTGCTCAACGTTTGAACGTGCAGCGTGCGCGGATCCACGCGCGCCACGCCGCTGCCGACGCCGGAAAAGTAGATCGAGCCGTCGCGGGCCGCGAGCAATGCCACCACACCGCGATGCAGGATCGACAATCCCGCACCGACAACTTGCACGCGTTCGCCATCGAACACGCGCAGATCGTCATGGCGCCCAATCCAAAGCCGTCCATCGGCGCCCTCGGCGAGTGCCGTCACCGCCACCTTGTCGGTGAGGTTCTCGAAATGTCGCACGCGGCCGTCGCGCGGGTCCAGTCGATCCAGCAAGCCGCCGGTGCCGCCGACCCACAGCGTGCCGTCGTGCGCGCCGGCGATGGTGCGCACACGATCGGAGGCGAGGCTGCTTGCGTCGCCCGGTACGTGTTGCCATGCATCGAACGCGCGCCATGACGGCGGCAAGTAGGCCACGCCGCCGTCCAGCAGCGCGATCCAGATGCTGCCTTCGCGATCGGCGAGCAAGCCTAGCGGCAATGCGCCCGGCAGGCTGCCGGGCACGCCCGCGAGAGGCGCGTAAAGGCGCACGCCTTGCGACGAAATCAGATCGACGCCGCGTTGCCGCGCGATCCACAGATAGCCATGCGCATCGCGCAAGCTCGCGAACGCCGCGACGTTCGCGCCGATGCGTTGCGCGCGGCCGTTCGTATCGACATGGAACACACCGGCATCGGTCGCCGCGTCCACGCCGTCCGCGTCCTGACGCAATTGCCACACGGACGTCGGCGCGTCGACGCCCGGTAAAACGATTCGCGTCAGGCGCCCGTGCGCATCCCTGTATTGCAGACCGGCATCGCCGCCGATCCACAAGCCGCCATCGTTGGCCGCGGCCAGCGCGGTGACAGAATCCGAGAGGAGACTCGCAGGATCACTATCGCGATGGCGCAGGTGGGTGAATCCCTGCATGTTAGGCGCGAGCCGGTTCAGACCGCCGGCGTATACGCCGACCCAGATCGAGCCATCACTGGTTTGCGCGAGCGCCAAGACATCGTTGCCCGACAGGCTTGGCGCATTGCGCGGATCGTGGCGCCAGCTCGTGAAGCCGCCGTCTTCGGAGCGATACAGATCGAGACCGTTGCCTTCGCCGCCGGCCCATACGCGGCCTTGTGCGTCGACCAATAGCGCGGAGACATCGTTGGCGGGCAACGAAGCGGGATCGGCCGGATCGTGGCGGAAAATGCGGAAATCGTGCGCGTCGAAACGCGCGAGCCCATCGCGGGTTCCGACCCAGACATAGCCCGCGCGATCCTGCGCGAGCGTATACACCGCATCCGAAGGCAGGCCGTCGATCGCCCCGTAATGGCGGAAAGTCGGCGCAGACGGCGGCGCTTCGCGCGGCACGATGACCGCGGCTTGCGCCGACAACGCCGTGGCCAGCAGCAATGCAGGCAGCATGATGATTCCCCCTGTCACGCTGTCAGGCCAGTTCCGTGCCGAACGCTTCCCAAAGCCATCCATTCACGCGCCGCTGCCATGGACGAGGCAGAATCGAACCGCAGCTTGCGAACAAGGTATCCATCTTGCCCATGCATCGGTTTTGCCGACTTCCCCTTGGCGTTCTCGCCGCGCTCCTGCTTGCCGGGCCGGTCTCGGCGCGCGTGCTGGATTACCGCATCGACCCGGTGCACACGCAGGTGCTGTTCAGCGTCGATCACGATGGCTATTCGCACCCGGTGGGACGCATGCGTATCAAGGCGGGCTGGTTGCGCTTCGACGAGGACGACTGGAGCACGGCCAAAGTCGTTGTCGACGTCGATACGGCGTCCGTCGATCTGGGCGACAAGGAGTGGAACGACGCGGTGACGGACAAGCGCTTCATGGATGCGAAGGATTTTCCGCTGGCGCATTTCGAGAGCACGTCGGTGGAAAAGACCGACGCGCGGAATGGCGTGCTGCATGGCAATCTGAGCCTGCGTGGCGTCACCCGGGAAATCGCGATTCCGTTGGTCGTCAACCGCGTTGGTTTCACGATCTTCGGGACGCAGACGCTGGCGGGATTTTCCGGACACACCACGTTGGACCGATTGCAATTCGGCATGAGCGCATTTCCGAAAGCGGTTGGACAGCAAGTCGAGGTGCGTCTGGAACTCGAGGCCGTCCTCGATCAGGATGCGCAGAAGCAATACCAGGCGGCGCGCGGCGCTTCGCCCAATGCAAACAAGGATGCGAGCGATGCCGCTGCGCAACACTGAAACACGTTGGGGCAGCGTCGCGCAGACCTTTCATTGGTTGATCGCGGCGTTGATCGTGGCGCAGGGCGCGATCGGCCTGATCATGGTCGAGTTGTCACTGTCGCCCACCAAGATCAAGGTCTACGCGCTGCACAAGTCGATCGGCCTGACCGTGCTGGCACTGGCGTTGCTGCGTCTGATCTGGCGCGCGGGCAATCGCGCACCGCACGATCCGGCCGCGATGCCGTCCTGGCAGCGCATCGCCGCGCACGTTTCGCACGTGGCGTTATATGCGCTGATGCTGGCGCTGCCGCTGTCGGGTTGGCTGTTCAACTCGGCGGCGAACTTTCCCTTGGCGTGGTTCGGTATCGTGCATCTGCCCAGTCAGACCGGCCACGTCGATCCGGCACTAAAGGCGTTTGCGCTCTCCGCGCATGTCGCGTTGTTCTGGATTCTGGTCGCGGTGCTGGCTGCGCACGTCGCCGCCGCATTGTGGCATCACTACGATCGACGCGACGACGTGTTGCGGCGGATGTTGCCGGGGACACGATCACGCATGTCGGTCTCCACAGGAGAACCGCGATGAGACCTGGAATGACGATGGCCGCAGCCGTTGCGGCAATTTTTTTCGCATCGATCGTCGCGCCCGCGCCGGCGCAGGCTTGGACAGTCGATCAGGCCCGCAGCACGCTGACGTTCACCGGAACCTATCAGGGCGAAAAGTTCGAGGGCCGCTTCAAGCGTTTCGATGCGCGGACCGTTTACTACGACCCCGCGAATCTGGCGGACGCGAAGTTCGATGTGAGCATCGACATCGCCAGCGTCGATACCGCCAACGCCGAGCGCGACCAGGCGCTGCCCGGCGCGGATTTTTTCGATACCGCCAAATTTCCGCAGGCGCATTTTGTCACCACGAGCTTTCGGAAAGACGCTCGCGGCGAGGTGCTGGCGGACGGCATGCTGAGTCTGCGCGGCGTCAGCAAACCCGTCACGTTGCGGGTGACTTATGCGCCGGGCAGCGAAACGCTGGACGTAGATGCCACACTCAAGCGCCTGAATTTCGGCATCGGCGGTGGCGACTGGGCCGACACCTCGCTGATCGGCAATGCAGTGACCGTGCACGGTCATCTGGTACTGACTTCTGCAAAGTGAGTGCGCCTGACTCAAGCCAGAAATTCGCGCAACCCGGCCGCATCGAACGGCCAATCCAGTTCGCGATCGGCATCCTCGTTGCGCAGCACCGGCACGCGCTCGCCATAACGCGCTTCCAGTTTCAAGTCGCCATCGATCCACATGCTGTCGAATTCCGGCGCGCGCGCGCGCGAGAGCAGCGCGACAGCCTGGTCGCACAGCTTGCAGTCGTCGCGCTGGAAGAGAATCAACCGCATCGGCTTCGTGAGAGAATGGGCGAGTGCCATCCGCTTCCATGCTAGTAGATGCGATCGATCACGTGCAGCTTGCGATGCCGCCGGAAGGCGAGGCGCAGGCGCGGACGTTCTACTCCGGGGTGCTTGGCATCCCAGAAGTGCCGAAACCCCAAGCTCTGTCCGAACGCAGCGGTTGCTGGTTCGAATCGGGCGCGTTGAGAGTGCACCTCGGCGTCGAATCTGGCTTCCGTGCCGCGCGCAAGGCGCATCCCGCCTTCGTGACGCCGGACTTCGACGCGCTCGTTCGCGCGTTGCATGACACCGGTTGCGAATGCAAGGGCGCCGAAAGTCTTCACGGCAGACGCCGCGCATTCACCCATGATCCCTTCGGCAATCGCATCGAATTGATCGAGGCAGCCGTTTCCGCGTAACCATCGATCGCATACCATCCTCCATCTCCATGGCCGTCAGCGTCTTCGATCTCTTCAAAATCGGCATCGGGCCATCGTCCTCGCACACGGTCGGGCCGATGCGCGCGGCCGCGCGCTTTGTCGAGAAGTGGCTGGTCGAGGCTGGCGATCTCGATCGTACCGCGCGTGTCACTTGCGAATTATTCGGATCGCTGGCCTTGACCGGCCGCGGTCACGGCACCGACAAGGCGGTGATGTGCGGGCTGGAAGGCGAGTGGCCGGATCGGATCGATCCCGATTCGATCCCGCAACGGCTCGCGCGCATCCGCGAGACGCACCGCATCAATCTTCATGGCAGGCACGCAATCGCCTTCGACGAAAAATCCGATCTGATTTTCAACAAGCGCCAGAAATTGCCGTACCACCCCAATGGCATGCGCTACGCCGCTTATGACGCCAACGGCGAGCAACTCGCCACGCGCGATTACTACTCGGTCGGCGGTGGTTTCGTCGTCAACCAGGACGAAGCCGCGGAAGATCGCATCGTTGCCGACACCACGCCGTTGCCGTATCCGTTCTCGACCGGCGACCAATTGCTGGCTCTGTGCGCGCGCGAGCACAAGACCATCGCGCAGATCGTGTCGGCGAACGAACGCGCTTGGCGCAACGAAAACGAAATCCGTACGCGCCTGTTGACGATCTGGCAAGCCATGCGTGATTGCGTCGCGCGCGGCTTGCGCTCGCCCGGCACGTTGCCCGGGGGCCTGCATGTCAAACGCCGCGCTCCGGCGATGTATGCGGATTTGAACACCCAGCCGGAAACCGCGCAGAGCGATCCCTTGACCATCCTCGATTGGGTGAACCTGTGGGCGCTCAGCGTCAACGAGGAAAACGCGGCCGGCGGGCGCGTGGTTACCGCGCCGACCAACGGCGCGGCCGGCATCGTGCCGGCCGTCCTGCATTACTACGTGCGTTTCTGTCCGAACGCGAATGAGGACGGCGTATTGGATTTTCTGCTGACCGCCGGCGCAATCGGGATTCTGTACAAGGAAAACGCCTCGATCTCCGGTGCCGAGGTCGGTTGTCAGGGCGAGGTCGGTGTGGCCTGTTCGATGGCTGCCGGCGGACTCACCGCCGCGCTCGGCGGTTCAGTCTATCAAGTCGAGAACGCCGCCGAGATCGGCATGGAACACAATCTGGGATTGACCTGCGACCCGATCGGCGGGCTGGTGCAGATTCCGTGCATCGAACGCAACGCGATGGGCTCGGTCAAGGCGATCAACGCGCAGCGCATGGCGATGAAAAGCGACGGCAAACACCGCGTGTCGCTGGACAAGGTCATCAAGACCATGCGCGACACCGGCCGCGACATGAAGGACAAGTACAAGGAAACCTCTCGCGGCGGACTGGCGGTCAACGTGATCGAGTGCTGACCATCCTTGCCTGCCAACGCTGACGTAGCCGGATTTTTACGCTGTCCATGCGCATTGTGAGCGCCGCCTGTCCCAATCGTTCAGACAGTCTGAATGGGCTGCGCGCCAAGCCTTGACCGCAGCGGCCGGCAGGGGTGTACTGGACAGTGCCATCGGGTTCCCAATGGCTTCCACGGCAGGTTTTCCACGGAACCCGGCAACTCCAAGGAGGAGAACGATCATGAAACGCACACATTCGATGATGACCCTGACGGCCGCGATGATGTTCGCCGCGGCGCCGCTGGCGTTCGCGCAAAGCACCTCGTCAACCCAAGACACCGGCATGCAGCACCCGACTTCGGGTGCGATGACGCATACGCCGATGACCTCGCCGCCGGCAACGAATTCGAACGAATCCGGCAGCATGCAGTCTGGCAGCATGCAGAATGAAAAGAACGAGTCCAACATGTCCAGCTCCAGCATGGGCACCGGGCAGGAGATGGGCGTGCATACCATGTCCGGCACGGTCACCGAGGTCAAAAGCGACAATCTGGTGTACGTGATATCCGAAGGCATGAAAATGCGGGTGCATTTCCCGGACGCGTCCCAGCATCTGAAGAAGGGCGACAAGGTCACGCTGCATCTGGGCTATTCCATCGATTCGACCCCAGGCTCCATGTAAGCCGGTCGGGTATCGACGGATCCTGCGACGGGCGGCTTCGGCCGCCCGTTTTCTGCGCCGCTCGCATCGGCGAAGCCGGTATGCTAAAGATTGCGATTCAAACGTCGCCGATCGATCATCGGCAGGAGCGGGCATGTCGGCCACCATGCAATCTTCCGATCCCAGAGCATCCGGCGCGGCGGTTGAGATGCCGGTGTGCGCGTTGCTGGTCGCGCGCGGAAAGTTGAAAGAGGCCGATCTTGCGCGCGCCGAACGCATCCATGCCGAATCATCGGAAGGCACGCTGACCGCGCTGCTGGCGCGGCTCGGTTTGGTGTCGGAACGCGATCTGGCGGAAGCCTGGGCGGAAACCCTGAAACTGCCGCTGCTGTCGATCAAGGATGCCGGCGACACCCCGCCCGAAACCGCGCTGTCGCTGCGCTTCATGAAACAGCATCATGTGGTGCCTGTCGGCGAACGCGGCGGCGCGATGGAGCTCGCGGCCGCGGATCCGGCCGATCCGTATCCGGCGCAGGCGGTAAGTTTGGCGTGCGGCCGGCCGGTGGTACTGCGCATCGCCTTGTGTTCGGAGATCGACGATCTGATCGAACGCTGGCATGGCCAGGGCCGCAGCGCCCTGGGCACGATCGTCGAGGGCATGGATGGCGAGGGCGCCAGCGGCGAGGACGACATCGAGCGGCTGCGCGACCTTGCCTCCGAAGCGCCGGTGATCCGGCTGGTGAATCTCCTGATCCAGCGCGCGGTCGAGGCGCGCGCGTCGGACATCCACATCGAGCCGTTCGAGAATCGTCTGAAGGTGCGTTATCGCATCGACGGTGTGCTGCACGAAGTCGAGGCGCCGCCCGCCAGTTCCACCGCGGCGGTGATTTCGCGCATCAAGATCATGGCGCGCATGAACATCGCCGAGCGCCGTCTGCCGCAGGACGGCCGCATCATGCTGCGGGTGCAGGGCAAGGAACTCGATCTGCGCGTCTCGTGCATCCCGACCAGCTTCGGCGAATCGGTGGTGATGCGCATCCTCGATCGCGGCAACGTGGTGCTGGATTTTGCATCGCTGGGTTTCGACGCCGATTCATTGCCGCCCTTCCTGCGCGTGCTGGAACAACCGCACGGGATACTGCTGGTCACGGGTCCAACGGGCTCCGGCAAGACCACCACGCTGTATACAGCGCTGTCGAAGATCAACACGCCGGATCGCAAGATCATCACCGTCGAGGATCCGGTCGAATATCAACTGGAAGGCATCAACCAGATGCAGGTCAAGCCCGGCATCGGGCTGGATTTCGCCGGCGCGTTGCGATCGATCGTGCGACAGGATCCGGACGTCATCATGATCGGCGAGATGCGCGATCTGGAAACCTGCCGGATCGCGATCCAGTCGGCGCTGACCGGCCATCTGGTGTTGTCGACCTTGCACACCAACAGCGCGGCGGGCGGACTCACGCGATTGCTCGACATGGGCGTCGAGGATTATTTGTTGGCGTCCACCGTCAACGCGATCCTCGCGCAGCGGTTGGTGCGCAGGCTGGATCCCGCGACTGCGGAACCTTACGAACCATTGCCGGAACTGGTGCGGGAATTGGGCCTAGACAAACTCACCGCGCAGCGACCGCTGCGTTTGTACCGGCCGCGATCATCCGCGGAAAATCCCAGCGGTTATCGCGGACGTCTGGCGATCGTCGAACAACTGACGTTGAGCGATCCGCTGCGCCGCCTGCTGATGCAGCGCGCCGACACCGGCGAGATCGAGCGCGCCGCGCGCGCGGAAGGCATGCGCACGATGTACGAGGATGGCCTGCGCAAGGCGCTGGCCGGCCTCACCACCATCGAAGAAGTCCTGCGCGTGACGCAGGAAGCATGACCTCGTTCCACTACAAAGCCGTCACGCCGACCGGCGAGACCGTCGAAGGACGGATGGACGCGCCAACCGTGGAGGACGTGATCGCGCGCCTGCAGGAACAGGGCAACGTGCCGCTGGAGGCTAACGACGCTGACGCCGGCGGCGGCACGTTGTTCGCGCGCTGGCAACGCCAGCCATTGTCCGGGGCGGGGCTGGTGCAATTCACCCAGCAATTGGGCACGTTGCTCGGCGCCGGTTTGCCGCTGGATCGTTCGCTGCAATTGCTGCTGGAACTTCCCGAAGGCGAACGCGCGCGCAACGTGGTGCAACGCGTGCGCGAGCGCGTTCGCGGCGGCGCGTCGCTGTCGCGCGCGCTGGAAGCAGAGCACGGCGTGTTTTCGCGCCTGTATATCAGCATGGTGCGTTCGGGCGAGGCCGGCGGTGCGCTGGATGAAGCGCTGAAACGCCTGGCCGATTATCTGGAGCGCGCGCGCGCGCTGCGCGAGAGCGTGATCGGGGCGCTGGTGTATCCGGCCTTTCTGTTGTTCGGCGTGCTGGGTTCTTTGATCTTGCTGCTGGCGTTCGTGATCCCGCAGTTCGTGCCGATCTTCGCCGACATGGATGTGCCGGTGCCGCTGATCACCCGCGCATTGATGGGGCTGGGTTCGTTCCTGCACGACTGGGGTTGGATCGTATTGGTGCTGCTGATCGGCGCCGCGTTGTATGCGCGGGTGCGTTTGCGCGAACCCGCGGCACGCCGCGTGCTGGACGCGCGGCTGTTGCGCGTGCGCGTGTTCGGTCCATTGTTGTTGAAGGTCGACACCGCGCGCTTGATGCGCACCATGGGGTCGCTGCTGAAAAATGGCGTGCCGCTGCTGACCGCGCTGGGGATCGCGCGGCAAGTGGTCGCCAACCGCGAACTGGCTGCGCAACTGGAGCCGGCGACCGAAGCGGTGAAGGGCGGTGAATCATTGTCACGCGCGCTCACAGTGCATACCACGTTTCCCAAGCTCGCCGTGCAGATCGCCTCCGTCGGCGAGGAATCCGGCACACTGGACGCCATGTTGTTGCGCGCGGCCGATACCTACGACAATCAGGTTCGCAGCGCGATCGACAAGATGCTGGCGGCACTGGTGCCGCTGCTGACCATCGTGATGGCGGTACTGGTGGCCGGCATCATGCTGGCGATCCTGCTGCCGCTGCTGAGTTTGACCGGAAATATCCAATGAGGAGCCGATATTTCGCTATGCAGATACTTCACCTCGACCAGCCCCAAATGGTGGCAGCGAGTGCGGCAGCGTTGCTTGTGCTAGTCGGTATTGGTTTCGCTGGCCTCAGCAACGCGGCGGATGTAAGCACTGAACTCGACAATCAAAAAATCCTAAATTTTGTCACCACTCCGTATAGCGCTACGCAAATTCCAGGCCGCAGACTCTTTCTCGGGATGCACCATGGCGCTCGCGTGGTGGCGGACTTCATCTGTTCGGATGTTTGCCCTAACTACACTGTCAGGGTGATCCACTATGACCTAAAGCAGGACGAATCATGCTCAGCCGTGTCGGGTATAGAAAGGAAAGCTCTGATTCCATTCTCGATTACAGCTACCTACAAGGCCTACTGCTTCCCCAAGGTGATTACCGATAACTGGCAGGCTTATCAGAAGGTGTCCAGAGTCGACCAACGATCGGTTCCACGCCTCTCTAAACCTAAGCGTCGCAATCCGGGTAATTGAATGAATATCACGACGAGGTAATGACATGCCGTTTTCTTCGCTGCAATCCGTCCGCACCCGCGGCTTCACCCTCCTCGAAATGCTGGCGGTGATTGTGCTGCTGGGTATCGTCGCCACTATCGTCGCGCGTTCGGTCAGTGGCAGCGTCACCAAGGCCGATTACAAGGCCGGCAAGTTGCAGGTTGCCAAGCTCGGTCAGGACATCGACGCCTACACGCTCGATAACGGTTCGCCGCCGAAAGCATTGCAGGACTTGCTGGCCAAACCCGGCGACGCGCCATCGTGGAATGGCCCTTACGCGAAATCCGGTGATCTCAAGGATCCGTGGGGTCATCCGTTCGGGTATGTGGTCCCGGGGCAGCACGGCGAATACGACATCGTTTTTTACGGCCGCGACGGCAAGCCCGGCGGCGACGGCGTGGATGCCGATTACGGCAACTGGCAGGAATGAGCAGACTCGGGACCCGGGACTCGGGACTCCGGACTCGCAAAAACCGCGGCCCGAAGTTTTCCAGTGGCTTTACCCTGCTCGAAATCCTGGCGGTGCTGGCGCTGATCGGGCTGGCGCTCGCGGTGACGGCGTTCAGCCTCGACGGCGGCTTGGATCGCGCGAAGCTCGATGCCTCCGCGCGTGAAGTGACCGCCGCGCTGCGCCACACCCGCACCCGCGCGATGGTCGAACACCGTGCGCAATGGTTCACGCTGGACTTGAATCAGCGCAGCTACGCCTCGGCCGGCCGCGATCCGAAAACCTTTCCGGCACAAACCGCGCTGCATGTCACATCGGCGGCGGAAGACGTGCAACATCCGGGCATCGCGCGCATTCGTTTTTTCCCGGACGGCAGTTCCACCGGCGGCAATATCGAACTGCGCCGCAAGCAACGCGAAGTGCGCATCGATGTCGATTGGCTGACCGGCGCGGTGGCGATGAGCGAGGAAACGGCGGGATCGTGAAAACGCGCGCTTCCGGCTTCACCCTGCTCGAAGTCCTCGCCGCGATCGCGCTGCTCGCGTTCGCGTTCGCGATCGGTTTGCGCGCGATGAGCGGCGCGCTCGGCAATGCAGCGCGCGGCGCGGCGCTCACCACCGCGGCCTTGCAAGCGCAATCCTTGCTGGACGCGCAGGGGTTGACCGCGCCGTTGCGCGCGGGCGTGCAGCGCGGAAGGTTTGCCGGCGGCGCAACCTGGCAATTGCGGAGCAGTTTGTACAAGCCTCCGCTGCCACCGCACGCTCCGGGTTTCGCCGCGTCACCCCTGCAATCGCTTGGCGGCGGCATCGATCTGTATCGACTCGATCTCGATGTGCACTACGGGGGCAGCGGCGCGCGCGAGGTGCGATTGTCCACCTTGCGCGTGCAATTGGTGCAGGACGCGCGGCAACCATGACTGTATCGAAGCGCGCGCACGGCTTCACCCTGCTCGAAATCCTACTCGCGCTGGTGCTGATGGCGTTATTGATGGTTGGCGTGTGGGGTGCGCTGCGCACTGCAACGCGTTTGACGAGCGGCGCCGATGCGCTGATCGCGCGCAGCGATCGGGTACGCGCGGTGCAGGGGTTTCTGCGAGATTATCTGGGCGGCGCGCAACCGCAGGGATTTCTGCACAAGGCCAACGAACAGGCGCGGATGTTCGAAGGCGATCCTGACACGCTGCGCTACGTCGCGCCGATGCCCGCGCAACTCGGCGACGGAGGTTTGTTCGTACAGACCCTGCAACTGGTGCGCGGCGAAGACGGCGGCCAGGTTTTGCAATTGACTTATGCGCCGCTGACGACCGACGCTGCGTTGCCGGCCGATGCCAAACCGGAAGTCCTGCTCGATCAGCTCGCCGGGGGCCGTTTCGAATACCTCTACGCAGCCGGCAACGGCAAGCCCGCGCAATGGCGCGGGAATTGGCACGGCCCCGGCGGGATGCCGCTGGCAGTGCGCGTGATCCTGCAACCGGCGTGGCGCGAGCGTATCGGTTTTCCGGAGATGTTGATCCCGCTGCGCGCCGGTAACGGTTACAGCGCGCCGGTCGCGCTGGGAGGCGGCCGGTGATCGCGCGGAACCACATGCGCGGGGCGGCGTTGCTGTTCGCGCTGTGGTCGATCGCGCTACTCGCCGCGTTGCTTGCGGGCCTGGCGGTGGGCGCGCGCGCGGAGGGCGAGGCGGCGCGAAACGCCTACAACCAGGCGCGCGCGCGATATGCGGCGGAAGCCGGCGTGGCGCGCGCGGTCGTGGCATTGCGCGTGGGCGATCCCGCGCGGCGCTGGGTGCCTGATGGTCGCGGCTATCGTTTCGTCTTCGACCAGGCGCAGATCGAGGTGCGCATCACCGACGCGTCGGGTCAGGTCGATCTCAATGCCGCGACCCCGGAGGTGTTGTTGAATCTGTTTCGCGCCGCGGGTGCCGACGAGGCGCGCGCGCAAGCCTTGTCCGACGCGGTGCAGGACTGGCGCGACAGCGATGATCTGCCGCGCGCGCATGGCGCGGAAGCCGATGCGTATCGTCGTGCGGGTCTTGCGTGGACGCCGCGCAACGGACCGTTCCGGACACCGGACGAACTGGCGCGCGTGTTGGGCATGGACGATGCGCTGTATCGCAAACTGGCCGGATCGATCACCGTCTATTCCGGCCGCAATTTTCCCGATGGCGCCTACGCCGATCCGCTTGCGCTTGCGGCCTCGCGCGATGGCGATCTGGCGGCGGCGACGACACTGGTGAATGCGCGGCGCGCGCGACCTGCGCTGCAAAGCGGCGAAGCCGCCTCGATATCCGCGGGTGACGGCGCGCCGCAGCCGTTGTTTGCCGGTTTTGGTGGGCTGACGCAGGATATCCGTGTGGTCGCGACGCTCCCGGACGGTACCCGCAGCGCGGTGGATGCAACGGTGCGCCTGACCGCGATCGGCGGCGGGTTAAGGCCATACACCGTGCTAGGCTGGAACGACCTGCCAAACGGGTTACCAGGTTCGCCATGAACCGTTTTTCGCCGGGTTTTGAGCGTGCAAGATTGGCTTGGCAGCGTTCGCCCGCGCCGCGTTTTTTCGCGTGGTGGGGCGGCGAATTGTCTGCGCTGCTGCCGGTGCGATTGCGCGCGCACCTGTTGCGCGGCCCGGACGTGCTGCTGCTGTCCGCGCACCTCGATGCGCTGCGCGTGCGCCGCGAACGTACCGGCGATACCTTGGCGCAGATCGCGTGGACGTTGCCGATCGAGGAACAGCGAGCGATGTTCGCACAGGCATGCCGCGGCATCGACGCGTCCGATCGCCGCCTGGTGCTGCTGTTGCCGCCCGGTTGCGCGTTGCGGCGGCGTTTGCAGTTGCCCGCGGCGGCGGCGTCCGATCTGCGCCGCGTGCTGGGTTACGAGATCGACCGGCAAACGCCATTCAAGCCGGAGCAAGTCGATTACGACGTGCGCGTGCTGGACGCCGGTGCGCCACCGGGGCAACTGGTGGTGGAATTGATCGCGGCGCCGCGCGTGCAAATCGACCCGCTGCTGGAACGGTTGCGCGGCCTTGGCATCGCGCCCGATGCAGTGGATGTCTGCGTGGACGACACCCCAGGTGCCGGCAGGGTTGGCGTCAACTTGTTGCCGCTTGGCTCACGCCCGCGCCGCGCGCATCCGCGTCGGCGGATCAACGCGATCCTCGCCGCCGCATGTGTGCTGCTCGCGGTGCTGGCGATGTCGCAGTGGCTGGCCAACCGCCGCACCGCGCTCGATGCGATGCAGGCGCAAGTGGATACCTTGCACGCACAAGCCCGTCAGGCTTCCGGATTGCGCGAGGAACTGGTGAATGCCGCCGGCGCATCGGGCTTTCTCGCCGCGCGCAAGCGCGCCACGCCTTCGGCGTTGTCGGTATTGCAGGACTTGACTGCGCGTCTGCCGCCCGACACCTGGCTCGAGCGTTTTTCGCTGGATGCGCAGGGCGGCGTCGACATGCAGGGCGAAAGCGCGAAAGCCGCGGGTTTGATCGACACCCTGCGCGCCTCGCCGCTGCTGACCGAACCGAAATTGCAGGGCGTGATCCAGCCCGATCCCGCCACCGGCAAGGAACGTTTCGACCTGTCCGCGCAGTTGCGCGCGAACGGAGAGCCATCGCATGCGCGCTGATTTCAGGATGAGCCCCGGGCAATCGCGGATGGCGGCCATCGCGCTGGCGTTGCTCGCGCTGGCGATCGCCTATTTCGCGCTGCTGCATTGGTGGTTCGTTTCGCCATTGCTGGATGCGCGCGCGCAGATGCAGGACTTGCGCGACGTACACGCGCGCTATGCCGCCGCGATCGGGCAGGAACCGCTGCTGCGCAAACGTATCGCGTTGCTGGCGCAAGGCGGCGCATCCAGCAATGCGTTCTTGCCGGAGACCGATCCTTCCGCCGCGGCGGCGGGGCTGATCCAGCGCGCGTCGGATGTGGTCGCCGCACACGCGGGCGAAGGCGGCGGCTGCGAAATGCCGCAGAAAATGCCGGTGGAACAAAACGCGGGCCGGGAACCCTACCGCAGGATCAGCGTCAGCATCACCCTGCAATGCGGGATGCAGCCGCTGGTGGCGGTGCTGCATGATTTCGAACAGGCGTTGCCATACATGTTCGTCGACGATCTCACCGTTTATCGCGTGCCCGGTCCCAACGGATCGGCCAGACTGGAAGTGCAGTTCACCTTGTCGAGTTACGTGCGCGCGACCGGCGCAGGGGCGACATGATCGCCGCCGACCGCCGCCGCCTGACGCCCGCGCTCGGTGTGCTGTGCGCACTGCTGGCGATTTTGTTGGTCGCGTTATGGGTGGGCGCCGGCCGCGGTGTGCACTGGGGCGACGGCCAGGCCCCGCCGCGCTTGCCGCCGCCGCACGCGGCCACGCCGCCGCCGGTGGTCGCGCCGCTGCAGTCGTTCGCCCAGGTTTGGGAACGCCCGTTGTTCAGCCCGGATCGCAAACCGTCGCTGTCCGGCGGCAACGCCAACGCCGATGCGGGCGATCTGGAATTGACCGGCGTGATCGTGGAGCCGGGTCTGCGGATGGCCTTGCTGCGCGAAAAGAGCAGCGGCCGCACCCTGCGCGTGCGCGAGGGCGAGAGCGCGGGCGACAGCGGCGTGACGTTGATCGAGGTCAAACCGCGCGGCGCGGTGGTGGATGCCGGCGGCTCGCGCAGCGAGCTGGCATTGAAGGCCGGGCCTGCGCCGGGCGGCAATGCCGTGGATAATGCCCAGCGGGCCGCGCCGCCGGGCGGCGCGGAGATGGCACCGCAGGACAACAACGCCGCGGCGACCGCGGCGATGGAAGTTGCCTCGCCGCAGCCGTCCGACAACGCGCAGGAAAGCGATATCGCGCATGACTCGGCCGCGGCGCGCATCAAGGCGCTGAAGGCGCGCATCGAGCAGCGGCGCAAGCAGGCGCAGCAGCAAGAGAATGATTCCGGAGAACAATGAAGTGAAGTACATGCCTTTTCTCATCGTGCTGCTGCTCGCGCTGCTGGCCGGCTGTGCGCCGCCGACGCGGCCGGACACCGATTATTCGCTGCAGCGCGAAGCGATCGCCGGCAGCCATGCGCCGGTGCCGCCGCCGCCGACTGCGACACGGATCGAACCACTGGTGCAGGTGACGCCGCCAGCCACCGAGAGCATCGGCAGCGGCCAGTTCATCAACGAACGCGCCGCGCGCGCGCCGATGCCGGGTTTCGGTGGCCACGGCGCGGGTTCGATCACCTTCAATTTCGAGAACCAACCCATCCAGGCGGCCGTCAAGGCGATCCTCGGCGACGTGCTGCATGCCAATTACGTGATCTCGCCGGGCGTCACCGGAACGGTCACGTTTTCCACTTCGCAACCGATCAGTCACGACGAAGTGCTGCCGGTGCTGGAGATGCTGCTGTCGTGGACCAACAACGCGCTGGTGCGCAACGGCAACCGCTACGTGGTGTTGCCGGCCAAGGATGCCGCCGCCGGCAACCTGGTGCCGGGTCTCGGCGCCGCCGCGCCCAGCCGCGGTTACGCGGCGCGATTGTTTCCGTTGCATTACGTTTCCGCCGACGCGATGCAGAAATTGTTGAAGCCGTTCGCGCGGCCGGACGCCTTTCTGCTGGTCGATCCGCAGCGCAATGTGCTGGTGATGGCCGGCACGCCGGAGGAACTCGCCAATTATCAGCGCACCGTGCGAACCTTCGATGTCGACTGGTTGCAGGGCATGTCGGTCGCGGTGATCCCGCTGCAACATGTCGAAGCCGGCACGCTGATGCCGCAACTGGATCAGCTATTCGGCGCCAAGGGCGATTCGCCGATGGCCGGCATGGCGCGCTTCATCCCGCTGGAAAACAGCAACAGCTTGGTGGTGATCACGCCGCAACCGCGTTACCTCGACGAAGTGCGCTCGTTCATCGCCAAGATCGACAGCGGCGCGGGCGGCGCCAACGGTCTTTACGTGTACGACGTCAAGAACATCAAGGCCTCGGATCTCGCCGAACACTTGAACGCGCTCTACAACGGAACCAGTGGTGGCGGCAACAATACCAACGGCCAGGTCGCGCCGGGATTCAGCGCGCTGGAGCAGGGCCGCAACAGTCTGGGCGGCGCCAGCGGCATCGGCAACAGCGGATTCGGCAACAATAACGGCACCAGCGACAACGGCGGCAAGGACAGCAATTACACGGACAATAACGGCCTCGGCAACGGCGTCGGCGGCAGCGGCAGCGGCAGCGGCAGCGACGCCAATGGCGGGATCGGCGGCGGTCTGGAAAGCGGCCTGCCGCAGCGGCGCAACGGCGGCAATAACAATGGCCATGCCGGCACCGCCAGTTACACCACGGAAAGCGGCGTGCACATCGCCGCGGTCGACGAAAACAACCAGTTGCTGGTGCGCGCGCGCCCGTCGCAATGGCAGGAAATGCTGCCGGTGATCGAGCGGCTCGATCAGGTGCCGCTACAGGTGCAGATCGAAACGCGCGTGCTGGAAATTGACCTCAGCGGCCAGTTCAGCCTCGGCGTGCAGTATTACCTCGAAGGTTTGATCGGTACCCAGCCCGGTTCGCCGCCGGGCACCTCGCAGGTATTCGATCGCCACCAGGGCGCGGCGGGTCTGGGCGGCGTGAATTACAACCCGCTTGCCGACGCGCTGTTCTATTCGTTCGCCGGCAAGGATCTGCAATTCGCGATACGCGGCCTTGAGCAGAGCGGCAATACCAAAGTGCTGTCGGAACCCTCGACCGTGGTGCTCAACAATCACGAGACCACCATCAAGGTCGGCGACAAGATTCCGGTGGTGCAGACCTATTTCGCGCCGGGGCTGGGCACGGGCACCGGCAGCACTCCCAGCGGCTTCAACGTCGGCCAGGTGCAATACATCGACACCGGCGTGCTGCTGGACGTCACCCCGCGCGTCAATCCGGGTGGCCTGGTGTATCTCGACATCCAGCAGGTGGTCAGCAAACCGACATCGAAGGATCAGTTCGGCAACTTCACCATCGCCAATCGTGCGCTCGCCACGCAGGTCGCGGTGCAAAGCGGGCAGACCGTGCTGCTGGGCGGCCTGATCCAGCAGAGCGAGGACAACACCGATGCCGGCCTTCCGTTCCTCAATCGCATCCCGGTGTTCGGCCGGTTGTTCGGCACCACCACCCGCAACCACGATCGCAAGGAACTGATCTTATTGATCACCCCACACGTGATCGGCAACGCGGAACAAGCGCGCGAAATCACCGACGAGTATCAAACCAAGTTCGAATCGCTGGCGCCGATCCTGCGGGAACAATCGCAGCCCGTGCGCAAGACCACCACCACCACTACGACCACGACCGTGAGGCATTGAGAGCCATGGGATGCGTCGGCACCAGCGGCTAATTGTTCGCTTCCCACAAGTTGCATCGCCGAGACTATGGTAACGGAGTATGCTGACTTTCGCACAAGCGACGCGACAGCATGTCGTGCATTCTGACCATGGGTAGATCAATCATGTCCCGTCTTTACGCAATACTGCTCTGCCTTCTGCTGCCTGCCGTTTGCTTGGCCGCCACCGAATCTGAAGTCAAGAGGACGACAGAGGCCACCATGCTGGTTACGGGTTCTATCGTCGTGAATCCGGACGGCAGCGTGCATACCTACACGCTGGAACAACCCGACAAGTTGTCATCGGGGGTCACGCAACTTCTTGCGCAATACGTTCCCAAGTGGCGATTCGAAGCGACGCGGCTAGTCGATCAAAACAACCATCCTGCACTGGCCAAGGCGGCCATGAATGTGCGTTTGGTACTGACGGAAGTAAGCAAAGATCGCTACCAGTTGGGTATTGTCGGAGCAACTTTCGGCGCCGATCAGCAAGACCCGAAAGACATCAGTTGGAAATCCCGCGTAGTACCCACTTATCCGCGGGAAGCGGTGGATGATGGCGTCAGTGGGACAGTTTATCTCGTGGTTAAGGTTGGTCAGTCCGGCAATGTCATCAACGCCGCAGTGAAGCAGGTGGATTTGCGCGTCGTTGCCAATAGCGGTGCAATGCAGGCTTATAGACGAGTGCTGGGTGACGCCGCCTTGCGCGCAGCGCAACACTGGACTTTCAACGTGCCGCAACCGTTGCCTGGAGGCAACGTTAGGGTGCCGGTCAACTTTTCCATTTCAGGTTTAGACAAACTGGTCGTCTATGGGGAGTGGCAGGCATATATTCCCGGGCCGGTCGAACCCGTCAGTTGGCTGGACTCAGACGACAAGCTCGCAAATAGTAGCCCGGACGCCATTCCCGATAATGGGCTGCTCTTCATGAACAATGAACGCCTCGTTCTGCAGAATCCACCAAGCGGCGGTTGAGCCGAGGGAGATTTGACAGCGCGTAAACTGCATGCATGTCAGATCGCAAGGTTGCCGTTTCCATCCTCATCGTCGCCACCGACAGCGGCGCTGGCTTGCGCGAGTGCGTAACGCGCGCGCTGACTAGCAGCGGATATTGCGGCCGAAGTGATCGTGGTCGACAACGCCTCGCGCGACGGGGTGCCGCGGGCGATCGAACGCGAGTACGCGAAAGACCCGCGCGTGTGCGTAATGTTCAACGACGCCAATCTCGGTTTCGGGCCGGCGGTCAATCGTGGCGTGAACATCGCGTAAGGCGACGCCCTGCTGGTTCTCAATCCCGACTGCCTGCTGGAAAGCGACTCCGCCGAACGCCTGCTCGATGTCGCGCGGAAACATCCGAATGCGGGCGCGATCGGCGCCCCGGTATGCGACGCGAATGACGTTTCCGACCCCGCATCCCGGCGGACGCCGAGCAAGCGCGCCAGATCACCGACGAATACCAGAACAAGTTCGAGTCGCTGCGGCCGATCCTGCACGAGCAATCGCAACCCACACGCAAGACCACCACAACTGTCAGGCATTAAGCCTCATCGGCGCAGTACAATAAGCAAGGCTCGCGGAGATCGTCCCATGGCTGCCGTATTCAAACAAGAAGCACACAAGCTGATCGACGAGTTGCCGGAGACGGCCGGCTGGGTAGACTTGGCCGAGAAGGTTGAGTTGATCCTTGATATCCAGGCGGGGCTTGCCGACAGCTCCGCGGATCGCGTTACCGACAATGCGCAAGTCCGACGTGAATTTGGCTTGCAATGAGGGTCGTCTGGACGGATCGCGCCAAGGCGCGATTGCGCCAAATCCACGGCTACATCGCGAAGGACCAACCGCTGAATGCGGATCGCGTGGTTGATCGGCTGACACAACGCGCGGGTCAACTCGTCGAGCATCCTCTTTCCGGAAGGATCGTCGAAGAATATCGGCGAGATGGTCTGCGCGAGTTGATCGAGCCGCCCTGGCGGATCGTTTATCTGATCCTGCCCGAACGCATCGACATTATTACGGTTCGCGATACACGTCGCATACTGCCAAGACATTTGGATGAACTGTAGCGTTGTCCTGCCGTCACGGCATTAACTGCATCGGCGTTGCCTGCGGCGCTTAATCGCGCTTAGTCTGCGCCAATGCCGGCACCCGACTTCGCCATTTCCATCCTTATCGTCGCCGCCGACAGCGGCGCTGGCTTGCGCGAGTGCGTAACGCGCGCGCTGACTAGCAGCGATATTGCGGCCGAAGTGATCGTGGTCGACAACGCCTCGCGCGACGGGGTGCCGCGGGCGATCGAACGCGAGTACGCGAACGACACGCGCGTGCGTGTCCTTTACAACGACGCCAATCTCGGCTTCGGCCCGGCGGTCAATCTCGGCGCGGAAATCGCGCGAGGCGACACATTGCTGGTGCTCAATCCCGACTGTCTGTTGGAAAGCGACTCCGTCGAGCGTTTGCTCGATGTCGCGCGGAAACATCCGAATGCCGGCGTGATCGGTGCGGTGATGGTCGATGAAAAAGGCAAACCCGATCCCGCCTCGCGCCGCCGCGATCCGCTGTTGCGCCGCTCGCTGATGACGATGACCGGACTGGCCAAGCGTGAAGCGCGCGATCCCATGTGCGCCGGCGTCAATGTGCCCGGGCCGATGCCAAGCACGGTTGAATCGGTCGAAAACATTTCCGGCGCACTGACGCTGATCCCGCGCGCAGTGTTCCAACAGCTCGGCGGTTTCGACGAAGATTATTTCCTGCATTGCGAGGATCTGGATCTGTGCCGCCGCGCGCGCGATGCGGGGTTCAAGGTGCTGCTCGCCGGCAATGTCCGCGTGTTGCATGGCAAGGGCGGCTCCAGCCGGCATCGCCCGGTGTTTGTCAGCCGCCACAAACATCGCGGCATGTGGCACTGGTTCAAGAAGTTCGATCCGGCCTCGCGCAATCCGTTCGCGCGTGCGTTGGTATGGTGCGGTGTCTGGGCGCACTTCGCGTTGACCGCGCCATTGTTGATGTTGCGAAGGACGCTGCGATGAACGCCGTTGCAGGCGCGCGCCCGTCGGTCCCCGGCTCGTTGCCCCGCGTGGGAGAGAAGGAAAAAGCACGCAATCAAGGCATCGATCTCCTGCGCGGCCTTTCGATCCTGCTTGTGATCTTGAACCACATTGGATTGCGAGTTCCGTTGGCCCATACCGCACTTGGTGCGTATCTGCCGCACCGGTTGCTCCAATCCCTTAATTATGAAGGTTATGAAGCGGTGTTCGTGTTCTTCGTGATCTCGGGATTTCTGATCACGAACCATTCGTTGCGGCGCTGGAACGGTCTCGAGCGCATCGATTTCGGGGCATTCTACGCGCGCCGTTTTGCCCGCATCGTTCCGTGTCTGCTGGTGCTGGTGTTTGTCCTCAGTGCCCTCGATCTGCTCGGCGTCCAGGATTACGTGATCAAGCACGCCGATCAATCGTTGCCGCGCGCCATCGCCGCGGCGCTTGGCCTGCACCTGAATTGGTACGAGGGGCATACCGGTTATCTGCCGGGCGGCTGGGACGTGTTGTGGTCGCTGTCGATCGAAGAAATGTTTTACATCGGCTTTCCGGTCGTCTGTTTTTTGATCCGGCGCGAATGGGTACTTGCGCCGTTGCTGATTCTGTTCGCGCTGTCGCTGCCGGCAACGCATGCCGCGCTGGCCGGCAACGAGATCTGGCAGGAAAAAGCGTATTTGCCGGGCATGGCAGCGATCGCGATGGGCGTGCTCGGTGCGTTGATCGCCGCGCGTTTCGCCCCACCGCGTCGATGGATCACGACAGCGCCTTGTATCGCAGGCGCGCTTGGCTTGGCTGCGGTGTTGCTAGCGAGCAACATCCTGTGGCCGGTACTTCACGACGGTTACATGCTGTTGCTGACTTTCTCGGCAATGTGTCTGGTCGTCGGATTGCACTGGCGCGAGACAAAAGGCTGGCGGACAAAAGGCTGGCGGCGGCCGTTGCCGGGCTTCGGCTGGTTGTGTTCGTTCGGGCGCCTCAGTTACGAAATCTATTTGACCCACATGTTTGTGGTGTATGCCGCGGTGCGGGCGTTCAAGGCGACCGGCGGCAACATCGGTCTCGGTTATCTCTGGTATTTGCCTGTGATGATCGTGTGTTGGTTGCTGGGCGTGTTGGTGGCGCGTTTTTTCTCGATTCCGTGCGATCGCGCGTTGCGCGGACGTTTGCTTGAACCAGAATCGTGGCAGGTTGCAGGAGAACCTGCTGTTGCGAAAGAACAAAGTTGATATGGCTGTATAAGATGCGCGTAAGGGGAGATCGCGATGGATGCCAGCACAGATCGCGCAAGAGCGCACGGGGGATTCCGCTATTACGACCTGCTGGTCGTCGGCATGGTCGCGGTGTTGCTGTGCGCCAACCTGATCGGCCCGGCCAAGGTCTGCACGGTGTACCTGCCGCTGATCGGCGCGCTGACCTTTGGCGCCGGCAATCTGTTTTTCCCGATCAGCTACATCTTCGACGACGTTTTGACGGAAGTTTATGGCTATGCGCGCGCACGGCGCGCGACCTGGGCGGGCTTCGGCGCGCTGGTATTCGCGTCGCTGATGACGCAGGCGATCATCCATATGCCGGTGAGTCCCGCCGAACCGTTCGACGCCAAATTGCAACCGGCGCTGGAAATCGTGTTTGGCAGCACCTGGCGGATCGCGCTGGCGTCGCTGGTCGGGTTCTGGATCGGCGACTTCGCCAACGCCTTTGTGATGGCGAAGATGAAATTGTGGACATCCGGTCGTTGGTTGTGGACGCGCACGATCGGCTCGACGATCGTCGGCGAAGGCGTGGACAGCCTCACGTTTTATCCGATCGCCTTCATCGGCATCTGGCAAGGCCAGACCATTCTGAAGGTGATCGTGTTCAACTGGATCATGAAGGTGCTGGTGGAAGTGGTCGCCACGCCGCTGACCTACGCGGTGGTCGGCTGGCTGAAACGCCGCGAAAACGCCGACACCTACGATACGCACACCAATTTCAATCCGTTCTCGCTGCGCGATGATGGCGAGGTGCGGGCGTTTCCGCGGGCGAACTGACCTCAAGCCCAGCTACGGGCGGGGCACGCGCGCGACGCCGTGTGCGGTGCTAGGCTGCGCGCGGCTTCTGCCATGAAGCGTCAGGGGGACGCATGCGCCGTACCGTTGCCGATGCTTCGATTCCCATGCCGCGCTGGCTGCTGGCAACGCTGATCCTGCTCAGCATTTCGGTATTCATCAACTACATTGACCGCGGCAATCTGGCCACGGCTGCGCCGTTGATCAAGGACGAACTGCGCCTCTCCGTAACGCAACTCGGTTTTCTGCTCACGGCATTCTTCATCACCTACATGCCGATGCAGATCGCAGTCGGCTGGCTGACGGACCGATTCGGCGCCGCGCGTGTCCTTCTGATCGGCTTCATCGTGTGGTCCATTGCCATGTCGCTCACTGGCTTGGCGCACGCTTTCACGATGCTGGTCGTGCTGCGGGTGCTGCTGGGTTTGGGCGAATCGGTTTCGTTTCCTGCAACTTCGAGCGTGATCGCACGCTGCTTTCCCGAATCCCGGCGGGGCATGGCGAATGCCGTGATCATGGCGGGTCTGGCGTGCGGCCCGGCGGCAGGTATTTTTTTCGGTGGACTGTTGATCGCGGCGTTCGGCTGGCGTGCCTTCTTCATCGGATTCGGATTGGTAAGCTTCGTGTGGGTCATTCCCTGGCTTGCGATCGCGCAACCGCGGCTGGTGGAGCGACGCGCCGAGGAGGCAGGGATTGCGCCGAGCACGCAGGCCATCCTGCGCGAACGCTCGCTGTGGGGCGCGAGCCTAGGCCATTTCTGCGCGAACTATGTCTTGTACTTCGTGCTGTCATGGGTTCCGTACTATCTGGTGCATGAGCGCGGCTGGTCGCTGACGCAGATGGCGAAGATCGGCGGCAGCGCCTATCTGCTGATGGCGTTGACAACCCTGCTTACGGGTTGGGTTACGGACCGCTTGATCGCATCGGGCTCGTCTCCCACCAAGGTGCGTAAATCGTTTCTGGGCGCAGGCTCGCTTGTTGCGGCGGCTTTCATCATCGGTTGCGCGGTGGCCGGCCGCGAAGCATCGGTGGTTCTGTTGTTGCTGACCACTGCCACATTCGGGTTGGTTTCCCCGAATATCTACGCGGTGGCGCAAACGCTGGCCGGCGCGCACGCCGCGGGCCGCTGGGTCGGCATCCAGAACTGCATCGGCAACATCGCGGGTTTGGTTGCCCCGGTCCTTACGGGGATTCTCGTGGATCGCACCGGCAATTTCATGCTCGCGTTCATCATCGCGGCCGCGATATATGCGCTGGGTGGCGTTGCCTGGACATTCGGCGTGGGGCCGGTGGCGCCAATTGACTGGACGTTGCGCGCGCGGCCGCGCGTGGCGGTGGCCTCCGCAATCGTGCCACCGAACACGTGATCACGTCGGCGACGCCAGCGGATGCGATGCGTCCGACAAGCTGGCATTGCACGGATTGCCGATTCCAGAGTGAGAGAACGTCATGACTTTGCACGAATCGCATGCCGCGCGCGCCGGCTTCGCCACCATCGAGGCAAGCACGGAACACGACTGGCGGATCATTCTTTCCCAGTTCGCCCCTTATGCGAAGGCATTGCCGGATCGGATTCTCGCGCATTTGAAGCTGCTGGACGGCGACTTCGGCGGTTTCCCAGTGGATCGCCTGACGCATTCGCTGCAGACCGCGACGCGCGCGCATCGCGATGGCCGCGACGAGGAATACGTGATCTGCGCTTTGCTGCACGACATCGGCGACACGCTGGGGAGTTACAACCACCCCGATATTGCGGCGGCGATCCTGAAACCGTTCGTATCCGAAGCCAATCACTGGATGGTGCTGCACCACGGAATCTTCCAGGGATATTTTTTCTTTCACCACATCGGCATGGATCGCGACATGCGGGAAGCGTATCGCGAGCATCCCAATTTTTCGATGACGGAAGAATTCTGCGCGCGCTACGACGGCCCAGCTTTCGACAAAAAAGCCGAAACGCTGCCATTGGAATTTTTCGAGCCGATGCTGCGCCGCGTGTTCGCGCAGCCGAAGCAGTCCATCTACCAGAGTGCGATGAAGTAGCTGGTGGATCCATCGCGTCGGCATCCCGGCGCGAGCGTGGGCGACGAGAGTGCTCAAAGCTCCATCAGATCGTGGCCGATGATCAGCCGACCCGTGAAGTGCGGTCTTACCGCGTCGTACCAGACCTGGTCCGGAATCGGCGGCGCGCCCGGCACGAAATGGTTCAGCACCAGTGTCTTGACGCCGGCTTTGGTCGCGATCTGCCCGACCTCCGACATCGGCGTGTGCGCGGCGAGCAAATGCGCGCGCAGGCGCGTCGCCTGCGATTCGTTTTTCACCACCGCATCGATCGCCTGCAGGTCGATGACCTCGTGCACCAGGATGTCGGCGCCGCGCGCCAATTCGATCAGGTTTTCAGACGGCCGCGTGTCGCCGGAGAAAACGATCGATCGATCGGAGCAATCGAAGCGATACGCAAACGCCGGTGTCACCGGCGGGTGCTGCACCAGTGCCGCTGTAACCTTCACGTTGGCATCCTGCATCACCAAACCGGCATGGGTGATTTCGTGTGGCACGATCAAAGGCGCCAACGGCGGACGGCCCTCGTCGGTTTCGCGGATGTGGATATCGTAAGCATCCATTTCCAGAAACAACTCCGTCATGCGCGCAAGCGGCGGTGGGCCGTAGGTGTCAACGCGCGTGACGAGATCGGTTTCCCACGCGAGCAGCATGAGATTCCCGTAATCGGCGTTGTGATCGGAATGCTGGTGGGTGATGAACACATCGCGGATGGTGCCGAGATCCAAACCCGCCTTGACCATCTGCCGCGCCACGCCGTTGCCGCAATCAATCACGTAGATGTCGTCGCCGACCACGATCGCGTTGGCCGGCGCCGAGCGATCCACTTTCGGCGTCGGGCCGCCGGCGGTGCCAAGCAGGATCAGGCGCGAGCGTTTTGAGGGTGAAGATTGCGCGGCGGCAGCAATTGCGCGGAAGTTGCCCATTGCCATAGTCGCAAGCGACAGGCCCGCGGCTTGCAATAGGCGACGACGGTTCTGATTCGCGGGTGCAGTCTTGTCGCTTTCAAGGTATGGTCGGATCACAGCGCGATCGCCGTAGCGGTGAACACCAATGGCTGCAAAGATTATCAAGCATGCCGAGTTCGAAGACACCTATGATGACCCGGATCATCCGATCTCAGCTTTGGACTTTGTCGATATTATGTCGTAAAGAAGCAAGGTGGTTCCGATCTGAAGATTATCGTTGCGTCACCGCTGAGGGCTGACGAACGCGCACAGCGCAGATTGCTTACCAAGATCGAAAATTATCTTGGATTCCTGGCTACGCAAGAATTCCGTGCAGAATCTGGGGTGCCAAATCCCGCGAATACTGCGATCGTTGTCCACCTGCACCCAGACTCAGACCCCGAAATACTAAGGTTGTTGGCGACGAAGGAAGAATGGATTCGCGCCAATGGTGCCAGCCTGCGCGTCGAATTTCTGACCCATGAGCAATGGAGGGCAGACTGAAGAGGCAACACCTGCTCAGAGATTTTTCACGCCAACTTCTTGTATCGAATCCGGTGTGGTTGGGACGCTTCCTCACCCAGCCGCCGTTTCTTGTCTTCCTCGTATTCGTGGTAATTGCCGGCGAAGAACTCCACATGCGAATCGCCCTCGAAGGCGAGGATGTGCGTGGCGATCCGGTCCAGGAACCAGCGGTCATGCGAAATCACGAACGTGTTGCCGGGAAATTCCAGTAACGCATCCTCCAGCGCGCGAAGCGTTTCGATGTCGAGATCGTTGGAAGGCTCGTCCAGCAGCAGAACATTGCCGCCTTGCAATAAGGTCTTGGCCAGATGCAACCGGCCGCGCTCGCCGCCGGACAGCGAACCCACCATCTTCTGCTGATCGGAGCCCTTGAAGTTGAAGCGGCCGATGTAGGCGCGCGACTGGATCTCAATGCCGTTGATATTGAGGATATCGGCGCCGCCGGAAACCTCCTGGAACACGTTGTGCTTGCCCTCGAGTTTTTCGCGGCTCTGATCGACGTAGGCAATCTGCACCGTCTGGCCCTTGACGATCTCGCCCTGGTCCGGTTTTTCTGCGCCCGTGATCATCTTGAACAGCGTGGATTTGCCCGCGCCGTTGGGGCCGATGATGCCGACGATCGCGCCGGGCGGCACGGCAAAACTCAAATCGTCGATCAGCAGGCGATCGCCGAACGATTTGCTGACGCCCTTCAATTCGATCACCGAACTGCCGAGCCGCTCACCCGGGGGAATGAAAATCTCGTTGGTCTCGTTGCGTTTCTGGTAATCGATCGACTGCAATTCCTCGATGCGCGCGAGGCGCGCCTTGCCTTTGCTGCGGCCGCCCTTGGCGTTGCTGCGCGCCCATTCCAGTTCGCGCGCGATTGCTTTCTGGCGCGATTTTTCGCCAGACTCTTCCTGCTTCAGGCGCTCGCTTTTCTGCTCCAGCCACGATGAATAATTACCCTTCCACGGAATGCCGCGGCCGCGATCGAGTTCCAAAATCCACTCCGCTGCGTTGTCGAGGAAGTAGCGATCGTGCGTGACCGCGACCACGGTGCCGGGAAAGTTCTGCAGAAAATGTTCCAGCCACTCGACCGATTCCGCATCGAGATGGTTGGTCGGCTCGTCCAGCAACAGCATGTCGGGCTTGGACAGCAGCAATCGGCATAACGCGACGCGGCGCTTCTCGCCGCCCGACAGGGTGGAAATCTTCGCGTCCCACGGCGGCAGACGCAGTGCATCGGCGGCCAGTTCCAGTTGCCGCTCGACCGTGTGCGCGTCGCCGGCCGCGAGAATATTTTCCAGGCGTTGTTGCTCGGCGGCGAGCTTGTCGAAATCCGCGCCTTCCTCGGCATAGGCCGCATAGACTTCGTCGAGCCTTTTCTGCGCGTCGAGGATTTCCGACAGCCCTTCCTCGACCGCTTCGCGTACGGTTTTGTTGGCGTCGAGTTGCGGCTCCTGCGCGAGATAGCCGATCTGGATATCCGCCTGCGGCCGCGCCTCTCCGTTGTATTCGGTATCCACGCCGGCCATGATCCGCAGCACGGTGGATTTGCCCGCGCCGTTCAAACCGAGCAAGCCGATCTTGGCGCCGGGGAAAAACGACAGCGAAATGTCCTTGATGATCTCGCGCTTGGGCGGGACGATCTTGGAGACGCCGATCATGGTGTAGATGTACTGCATTGCAAACGTTCCTGTCTGTCATTCCGGCTGAGTCCGGAATCCACTGATTTTTCTTCTCCCGCTTGCGGGAGAAGGTGGCCGAAGGCCGGATGAGGGTGTCGCGCACGAAGTGCGCTGCTCGGGTCGAACCGCGCATTATCGCGGCTCGTGACCCCGTGCGCCAGCGCACGGCGGAAACCCGCGGAAACCGCTACCATTTCTGCCTTGTCCGGGCTTGGCTACGAGGTTTGCGATGTATTCCCACCAGATGCGGATCGCCGGTTACGACGATGAACTCGCTCGCGCGATCATGGAAGAGGGCCAGCGCCAGGAAGATCACGTCGAGCTGATCGCCTCGGAGAATTACGCCAGCCCGCGTGTGCTGGAGGCGCAGGGTTCCAAGCTCACCAACAAGTATGCGGAAGGCTATCCCGGCAGGCGCTATTACGGTGGCTGCGAATATGTGGATGTTGCCGAGAAGCTCGCGATCGAACGCGCCAAGCAATTGTTCGATTGCGATTACGCCAACGTGCAGCCGCATTCCGGTTCGCAGGCCAATCAAGCCGTGTATCTCGCGCTGCTCAATCCGGGCGACACGATTCTGGGCATGAGCCTCGCGCATGGCGGGCATCTCACCCACGGCGCCAAGGTCAATATCTCCGGCAAGTTGTTCAACGCCGTGCAGTACGGCGTGAACGAGCACGGCCTGATCGATTACGACGCGATCGAAAAGCTCGCGCTCGAACACAAACCCAAAATGATCGTCGCGGGTTTCAGCGCGTATTCGCAGGTGATGGACTGGGCGCGCTTTCGCGCGATCGCCGACAAGATCGGCGCGGATCTGTTCGTGGACATGGCGCACGTCGCGGGCCTCATCGCCGCCGGCGTGTATCCGAGCCCGCTGCCGCACGCGCACGTGGTCACCTCGACCACGCACAAGACCTTGCGCGGCCCGCGCGGCGGTTTGATCGTCGCGAAGAAATCGGCAATGGGTGAGCAGGCCGAGGAGATCGAGAAGAAATTGCAGTCGATCGTGTTTCCCGGCATCCAGGGCGGCCCGCTGATGCACGTGATTGCGGCCAAGGCTGTCGCGTTCAAGGAAGCGCTGGAGTCGGAGTTCAAGGAATATCAAAAGCAGGTGGTCAAGAACGCCAAAGCGATGGCTGGACGAATGATGGAGCGCGGGTACAAGATCGTGTCAGGCGGCACGCAGAACCATCTGTTTCTGGTGGACCTGATCGGCAAGCCGCTCACCGGAAAAGATGCGGAAGCCGCGCTCGGCAAGGCGCACATCACGGTTAACAAGAACGCGGTGCCCAACGACCCGCAAAAACCGTTCGTCACTTCCGGACTGCGCATCGGCACGCCGGCGGTCACCACGCGCGGTTACCAGGAAGCCGATTGCAGCGAACTCGCAGGCTGGATCTGCGATGTGCTGGATGCGCCGAAGGACGAAGCCGTGATCGCCAATGTACGCGATCTGGTCAATGCGCAGTGCGCGCGGTACCCCGTCTATGCGTGACAATCAACTTTATGCGACAGGCGAAGCGCCCGCAAGGCGCGAGCCGGTGAGCGAACCGCAGTTGACTCGAGTGTCAATGAGGATTCGCGAACTGGCGATTAACGCAGCGTGCGCGAGCGAGCCAGACAAAAATGCACTGCCCTTTCTGCCAACACACTGACACCCGCGTGATCGACTCGCGCGTTTCAGACGACGGCGCGACGATCCGCCGCCGCCGCGAGTGTGTAGCCTGCGGCGAGCGTTTCTCCACGCAAGAAAATGTCGAACTGAAATTGCCGGTGATCATCAAGGGCGATGGCCGGCGCGAAGCGTTCGACGCCCGAAAATTACGCATCGGCTTCGACCGCGCGTTGCACAAGCGACCTGTGGCCGAGGAACAGATCGAGGCGGCAGTGCGCGCAGTGGTGCACCAGTTGCGGATGACCACCGAGCGCGAGTTGGACTCGCGCCGAGTCGGCGAATTCGTGATGGAGGAATTACGCAAACTCGATCACGTCGGTTACGTGCGCTACGCCTCGGTGTATCGCTCGTTCGAGGATGTCGCCGATTTCCGCGAGGAACTGGATCGGCTGGAACGCGATCTGCCCGGTGAAGGCCAGTTGCCATTGCTCGGCGGTGGCGAAGTCGTCCGCTTCGACAAGCACGCCGACAAGAACAAGAAGCGTTGATGGCCGCTTCGTCGCGTCCAACTTTCTCGGCCATCGATCACGCGATGATGGTGCGTGCGCTGCGCTTGGCCGAGCGCGGACTCACCACCACCCTACCCAATCCGCGCGTCGGTTGCGTGATCGCGCATGGCGAGGGAATTGTCGGCGAAGGTTGGCATCAACGCGCGGGCGAACCGCACGCGGAAGTCTTCGCGCTGCGCGAAGCGGCTGAACGCGCACGTGGCGCGACGGCGTACGTCACGTTGGAACCCTGCGCGCATTTCGGCCGTACGCCGCCGTGCGCGGACGCGCTGGTCGAAGCGGGCATCGCGCGCGTGGTCGCAGCATGCGAAGACCCCAATCCGAAAACCGCAGGTTCCGGCCTGCGACGCCTGCGTGAAGCCGGCATCGCGGTTGAAAGCGGGCTACTGGATGAGGCCGCGCGCGAATTGAATCGCGGATTCTTTTCTCGCTTCGAAAGCGCCCGGCCGTGGGTGCGCGTGAAACTGGCAATGAGCCTGGATGGACGTACCGCGCTCAGCGATGGCGAATCAAAGTGGATCACGGGTGACGCCGCGCGCGCCGACGTGCAGCGCTGGCGCGCGCGCAGTTCGGTGATCCTGACCGGTGCCGGCACCGCGCGCGCGGATAATCCGCGGTTGACGGTGCGATTGCCGGGTGGCGTAGCGTTCGTTCCGCCACTCCGCGTGATACTGGACGCGCGCCTCGATGCGCTGCACGCCGAAGCGAACCTGCTCGACGGCAGTGCGCCGACGTTGGTGCTGCATGCGCCGGACGCAGCGCCCCGCGATGAGCGTTATGCGCACGCGGAACTCGTCGCCGTGCCGGTGACCGCGAAGGAAAGCAGGCTCGATCTCGCGGCGATATCGAGTGTGCTGGCGCAACGCGAGGTCAACGAACTGCAGGTGGAAGCCGGACCGGTTCTGTGCGGCGCGTTGTTCGCGCAAGGGCTGGTCGACGAGTTGTTGTTGTATGTTGCGCCGGTATTGTTGGGCGACACGGCACGGCCGTTGTTGAATCTTCCGGCGTTGACCGATATGCAGGCGCGTTGGCGATTGCGCGTGGTCGATCAGCGCCAAGTCGGCGAAGATTGGCGGTTGCTATTGCGGGCTGCCAGCTATTGCGATCATCCATGATCGCGAAGATCTAAAAGCAGCCATCCTTGGCTGCACTCTAGACAAAGGCAGGGTTGATGTTCACCGGCATCATTCAAGGCACCGGCCGCATCGCACGCCGCGAACCGCGCGGCGGCGATCTGCGTCTTTTAGTTGAGACGCGGCACTTGGATTTGGACGACGTGGCGACCGGCGACAGCATCGCGGTGTCCGGGGTGTGCCTGACCGTGGTCGAACGCAACGACGCGAACTTCGCCGCCGATGTGTCCAACGAAACGCTGTCGTTGACCACGCTCGGCGCATTGCGTGCGGGCGGCGCGGTGAACCTCGAAAAGGCGTTGCGGCTATCGGATCGGCTTGGCGGACATCTGGTTTCTGGTCACGTGGACGGCGTTGGCCACATCGTCGCAATCGAATCGGATGCACGCTCGCAGCGTTGGAGCATCGAAGCGCCAGTGGAACTTGCACGCTACATCGCCCCCAAGGGCTCGATTTGCGTCGATGGCGTCAGCCTTACGGTCAACGACGTCGAAGGCACGCGTTTTTTCGTCAACCTTGTTCCGCATACTATGGAAGTCACAACGTTCTCGCAACGCTTGGCAGGCGATGCGGTCAACCTGGAAGTCGATATGATGGCGCGCTACCTGGAGCGACTCTGGGCGATATCCTCCCACCCACCCCCTCCCCCAGCGAGGGAGGGGGGATCGCGCGCAGCGCGATCGGGAGGGGGCGAATGAGTTTTGATCCCATCCCAGCACTCCTCGAAGAATTGCGCGCCGGCCGCATGGTGGTGATCCTCGACGATGAGGATCGCGAGAACGAGGGCGATCTCATCATGATCGCGGAGAAGGTGCGCGCGCAGGACGTCAATTTCATGGCGCGCGAGGCGCGCGGCTTAATCTGTCTTGCGCTGACCGAGCAGCGTTGCCGTCAGCTTGGATTGCGGCCGATGGTGCGCGACAACACCTCGCCGCTGCATACCAATTTCACCGTCTCGATCGAGGCCGCGCACGGCGTCACCACCGGCATTTCCGCGCACGATCGCGCGCGCACGATTCAATGCGCGGTCGCGCCCGCTGCCAAGCCCGCCGATCTCACCCAACCGGGGCACGTGTTTCCGCTGATGGCGCAGCCGGGCGGCGTGTTGTCGCGCGCGGGCCACACCGAAGCGGCGTGCGACCTCGCCGCGCTCGCCGGATGCGAGCCGGCCGGCGTGCTGGTCGAGGTGCTGCACGAGGACGGCTCGATGGCGCGGCGCCCGGAACTCGAGGCGTTCGCGAAGAAGCATGGTTTAAAAATCGGCAGCATTGCCGAACTGATCCACCATCGACTGCAAACCGAAAAGACCATCGAGCGTGTGCACGAAGCGCAAGCGCAGACCGAATTCGGCGCCTTCCGCCTGATTGCGTGGCGCGACAAACTCCGGCACGAACTGCATTTCGCGCTGGTGCGCGGACGTATCGACGATGGCGCGCCGGTGCTGGCGCGCGTGCATGTGCGTAACACGCTATCCGACGTTTTGCATCTGCAACGCGACGACTTGGGCCAGACCATGACCGCGGCATTGCGGCGGATCGCTGCGGAGGATCGCGGCGTGGTGGTGGTGCTGGCTGCGGACGAGGACGCCGACGCTTTGTTGGGCCGCTTGACGCAAATGCCGGCATCGGTGAACGCCGCGTCGTCGAAACCCGATGCCACGCAGCGGGAATGGCGGCAGCTCGGCCTCGGCGCGCAAATTCTGGCCGATCTTGGGGCGCGCCGTCTGCGCGTGCTCGGCACGCCGCGCAAACTGGTGGGGTTGTCCGGATTCGGATTGGAAGTGGTGGAATACGTCGAGGAAAATTGACGACATTGCTGCCGCAGTGCATTGCGCTGCTACGCTTTATCGCCCCTTACACGATTTGCAAGCATGTCCGAACAAACCGCAAGCATCGACCTCGCAGCGCGCTCGCCAGCCAACGCGCGCTACGCGATCGTCGCCAGCAGCTGGAACGCAGGCGTCGTCGACGCGCTGCTCGATGGCGCCAAGCGCGCGTTCGCGGCAAACGATGTTGGCGAAAACGCGGTGGATGTATTCCGCGTGCCGGGCGCGTGGGAGATTCCGTTGATGGCCTCGCGGCTCGCCTGCGAAAAACGCTACGCCGCGATCGTCGCGCTCGGCTGCGTGGTGCGCGGCGACACGCGCCACTACGAACACATTGCGGATAATTGCGCACAGGGTTTGATGCGGGTTGCGCTGGATCATGGCGTTCCGGTCTGCAATGGCGTGCTGGCGGTGGAAGGCGAGGCCGACGCGCAGGCGCGAGCGGGTGGCGCGCGCGGCAACAAGGGCGAAGAGGTTGCGCGGGTCGCGATCGAGATGGCTTCGCTCATGGAGCGCGCGTGAGCAAGCTCAAGGATCCCGCCGGCATCGATTTGGCCGCGCGTTCGCGTGCGCGGCGGCGTGCGTTGCAGGCGATCTATGCGTGGCAGATCAGCGGCGCCGAGATGCCATCGATCATCGAGCAGTTCCGCCACGAGCAGGACATGCAGATCGCCGATCTCGAATACTTCGAGGATCTGCTGCGCGGCGTCGAACACCATCGCGCGGAACTGGACGCGGGGCTGGCGCCTTTGCTCGATCGCGATGTGGAACAAGTGGACCCGATCGAACGCGCCGCGCTACGCCTCGCCGCATACGAGTTCAAGTATCGGCCCGATGTGCCGTACCGCGTCGTGCTCAACGAGGCGATCGAACTGGTCAAGCGTTTCGGCGCCGATCAGGGACACACCTATGTCAACGGCGTGCTGGACAAGTTGGCGCGCGAATGGCGAGGCGCGGAGCAGTTGTCACGGTGATTGCATGTTGACCCTCGACGCCGCACGGAAGCTCGCGTTGTCACTGCCAGAGGCAGAGGAGCGCGATCATTTTGGAAGTCCGTCGTTCCGCGTCAAGGGCAATATCTTTGCGCAGCTTTCCGCAACCGGCAAAGCCGAGCAGCGCGCCACATTGAAATTGCCGCTTGCCGATCAAACCGCGCTGATCTTGTCCGACCTGGAGGTGTTTTCGTCCGTGCCCCAGTGGGGGAAACATGGCTGGACCTATGTCCGGCTGGACGGAATGGATGCCACCGCTTTCAAGAGCCTCCTGCGTCAGGCGTGGGCGTTGGTTGCGCCAAAAAAATTGACGCAGTTTTCCGAAACAGCGACGCGCCGGTGTGGATGAATTCGATCTGATTGCAGTCATCCAGAGCCGCACCGCGCAGTCGCGCGGTGATGTGCGCTTGAGTATCGGCGACGATGCCGCGTTGTTGACGCCGCCGCCGGGCCAGCAACTGGTCGCCTGCACCGATACGCTGGTCGAGGGCGTGCATTTTCCGGGCGGTACGGCGCCGGATGATCTCGGTTGGAAATCGCTGGCGGTGAATCTTTCCGATCTCGCGGCGATGGGCGCGACGCCGGCGTGGGCACTGCTGGCGTTGACGTTGCCGCAAGCCGATGCGCGTTACGTCGAGCGTTTCGCCGACGGATTTGCGCGCCTGGCGCGGCAGTACAAGCTGGCGCTGATCGGTGGCGACACCACGCAAGGCCCGCTGTCGATCACCGTCAGCGCGTTTGGGTTTCTGCCGCAAGACTGCGCGCTTCTTCGCAGCGGTGCGCGGACGGGTGATGCGGTGTTCGTCACCGGCACGCTGGGCGATGCGGCTGCCGCGTTGCGCTGTCTCGATCGTAACGACCCGTGCGCGGACGCACTGTTGGCCGCAGCAGCCAACACGCGCGAAGAATTGCTCGCGCGGTTGCATCGGCCACAACCACGCATCGCAGCGGGACTTGCCTTGCGCGGCATAGCCAGCGCCTGCATCGATGTATCCGACGGACTGATCGCCGATCTGGCGCATGTGTGCGGAGCCAGCGGCGTGGGCGCCGAGCTCGACGCCGATGCGCTGCCGATGTCGTCGGCGCTGCTTGAGTTGTTCGAAACCCCGGATCGCCGCGAATTCACCTTGAGCGGCGGCGACGATTACGAATTGTGCTTCACCGCGCCGGTCGATCGCGCCGATCGGATCAGCGCGGATTTCTCGCGGCTCGGTTGCGGCGCGACGCGGATCGGCCGTATCGTCGAGCAACCGGGTGTGCGCGTGCACGATGCGCATGGCAATCCGATCGATACGCCGCACCGCGGTTGGCTACATTTCGACGCATGAAAACGTCGTTGACTGCTGCGCAATGCCGCGTTTTGCTGACGCATCCGGATGGCTGGCTCGCCACCGGTTTTGGCGCGGGCTTGTTTCCGAAAGCGCCGGGCACGTTTGGTTCGCTGGCCGCGCTGCTGCCGTGGTGGTTTTTGCTGCGTGGTCTGCCGATCGCTTGGTATGCCATCGTCTTGATCCTCGCGTTCGTGATCGGCGCTTGGGCGTGCGATGTTGCCGGCAAGCGTTTGGGCGTGGACGATCATCGCGCGCTGGTGTGGGATGAATTCGTCGGCCAGTGGATCGCATTGTGCGCGGTTCCGTTCGGTTGGCCGTGGATGCTGGCCGGCTTCGTGCTGTTCCGGCTGTTCGATATCTGGAAACCGTGGCCGGTGCGTTGGGCCGACCGGCGCGTGCACGGCGGCCTCGGCGTGATGCTGGACGACGTGCTGGCCGGCATTTATGCGTTGATCGTGTTGCAACCCGCGGCGCTCGTGCTTCGATACACGCATATGATTGCGTGACCGGATCGATCCATTCAATCACGCGCGAGCAATTTATGCACACGGTCGCGCAACGTCGGGACGACTTCCGTCTCGAACCACGGATTGAACTTGAACCACGCGGTATTGCGCGCGCTTGGATGTGGCAATGGCATGATGGAATGTTTTTGCGATCGTCCCTGATCGCGAGGATCAAGAAGCGGGCTTCCTTGGCCGCACTCTTCAATATTCAGATATTCACGCCACGCGCGTACCGTGCCGGTGAGCGTGGCGCGCCGGCGCGCGCCCAGCAGCGCGGCTATCGCGTAACCGCCGATCGCAAGGGTCAATTCGATCTTGCTCAATCGCGGTAGTAGACGGGGATGCCATAGCGGCGCGCATTCGCGGCGGGGCGGCAGATCGCCCGACGCGTTCTTGCCGGGATAGCAGAACGCCATCGGCACGATCGCCACGCGCCGCGCGTCGTAAAATGTCGCGTGGTCGATGCCGAGCCAACCGCGCAAGCGATCGCCACTCTTGTCGTCGAACGGGATGCCGCTTGCGTGCACGCGCCGGCCCGGCGCCTGGCTGACGATCAGCAGCCGCGCGTCCGGATGCGCTTGCAATACCGGGCGTGCGCCGTGCGGCAGATGGGCTGCGCAAACGCGGCAGGCGCGAATGTCGGTGAGGAGAGAATTGAAAGCGTCGGCCATCTTGTTTGCGTCATTCCCGCGCAAGCGGGAATCCAGTGACTTTATCTTTCGTTTCGGGCAAAGACGCTGGATTCCGGGTTCCGTTGCCGGATAAAACCCGGCAACGGCCCCGGAATGACGACATGATTGTTATGTTTATCCGGCTAAGGGCCACTGGCTATCGATTCCGGCAGCAACTTGCCCGGGTTCAAGATCCCATCCGGATCGAACACACGCTTGACACCGCGCATCAGTTCCAGTGCCGGCGCATCGATTGCTTGTGTCATGAAATCGCGCTTGGCGGTGCCGATGCCGTGTTCGCCGGACAGGGTGCCGTCCAGCGCGATCACGGTCTTGAAAACCTCGGCGAGACACGTATGGGCGCGTTCGCGTTCGGCTTCGTCGCGCGGCAGCAGATTGACATGAAGATTGCCGTTGCCGGCGTGGCCGAAGCTGACGATCGGCAAATCGTATTCGCTGGCGAGGGCTTGCAGTCGTTCGATGAGTTGCGGCACGTGCGAAACCGGCACCACCACGTCCTCGTTGATCTTGTGCGGTGACAACGTACGCAGCGCGGGCGACAACGCGCGGCGTGCGCTCCACAATGCGCCCGCCTCATCGGCGTTCGCGGCCACGCGCAGTTCGATCAAGCCATCGCCGCGTGCCGCCCGTTCGATCGCCGCTTGCGCGGCGTCGAGCGTGTCCGGTTCGCCGTCGACTTCGATCAACAGCAACGCGTTCGCGTTATCCGGCGCGTCGCCGCCGTGATCGCGCGAGAGTTGCAGCGCGTTGCCATCCATGAATTCCAGCGCGCAGGGCGTGACGGGTTGCGCCATGATCCGCGCGACCGCCAGCGCCGCCGTTTGCATATCGACGTATGCCACACGCAGCGTGCGGATCGCGGATGGCTTCGGCGTCAGTTTCAACGTCGCTTCGGTGATGATCGCCAAGGTGCCTTCGGAGCCCACGATCAGGCGTGTCAGGTCGTAGCCGGCCGAGCCTTTCGTTGTTTGCGTGCCGCTGCGGAATGCCGTGCCGTTGCCGGCCACGCCGCGCAGGCCGAGCACGTTGTCGCGCGTCGCGCCGTATTTCACCGCGCGCGGACCGCCGGCGTTGCAGGCGAGATTGCCGCCGATCGTGCAGTAGGGCGCGGAAGTGGGGTCGGGCGGCCAGAACAATCCGTGACTCGAGAGCGCGTGCTGCAGATCGGCGTTGAGCACGCCCGGCTCGACGATCGCCAGACGATCGCCCGGTTCGATGCGCAGAATACGATTCATCCGCTCGAAACTGGCGACGATGCCGCCGGCGTCCGGCACGGTAGCGCCGGTGGTGTTGGTGCCGCGGCCGCGCGCGATCAGCGCCGTGCCATGTTCGCGGCAGGCCGCGATCAACGCGGCTACTTGTTCGTGCGTGCCCGGAAACACCACCGCGTCCGGCATCGCCGCGCGCCGCGAATTGTCGTAGCCATATACCGCGCGCGTGGCTTCGTCCAGCGCCAGTGCGTCGGCGGGAAAGATTGCGCGCAATGCGGCGGGCAGTGGCTCGGCGAACGGCATCTGCGAAGCTTAAAGCATTCGGTTCCGGCAGCGGGCAGAGCGGTTTGAAAAACGTAGCGAGCGAAGACAGGTTGCGCGCCGTCGGAGCGCAGGAACCGGAGTGTACATGTCAGTACATGAGGATTCCTTGGCCCCAAAGCGGTACATCCATGTACCGGGCCTGATCCGAGCACCGCCGGCGCGCGAGATGTCGAGCGCAGTAGTTTTTCAACCGCTCGTTAATCAATCGGTGTACTCAAACACCTTCACCACCTGTTGCACGCCGGCGACGTGGCGCACCACGTCGACCACCGCATCCGCTTCGCGGTGGCTGACCAGCCCGAGCAGATACACATTGCCGTGCGCGCTGCTGATCTTGACGCGGCCGGGATCGAAGCCCGGCAGGCTGGTGAGGTTGAGCAGCGCGATCTTTGCCCGCGCGGTCAAGCTGGGATCGGCGGCGCGTTCGGCGAATGGCGGGATCGGCATCACGTCGATCTGGTTTTCGATGCGGCGCACACCTTCGTAACCGGTCACGTCCGCTTGCGCGCGGTCCTTCAATTCCTGCGTGGGCGCCTCGCCGATCAGCAGCAGCACGCCGTCGTAGACTGAGGTGTCGATGCGCACCTTGCCCGACAGCGCGGTGTCGTTGTCCAGCGCATGTTGCGCTGTTATCTGCACGCGGCGGTCGTTGACCGCGCGGTTGAAACCGCGCCGGTCGCTGAAGGTGCTGCAGGCGGCGAGCGCGGCGAGCGCAACGAAAAGTAATGGCAACGAAAACGATGGACGCATGACGATCGGCCTCACGATGCTTCAAATGCCGCGCGATGCCACTCGCAACGCGCCGCGGCAGGTGCGCCATCGAACGCTATCACATCGAAGCGGCAGGGCGCCGCCGCCAGCGGCGGGTGCGCCTGCAGAAACAGTTGTGCGGCGCGTTGCAGGCGTTCGCGTTTGGCCGCGCCGACCGAAGCGGCGCCGCCGCCGAAGCTTCGATTGCGGCGATGGCGCACCTCGACGAAAACCACCGCATCATCATCGCGCATCACCAGATCGATCTCACCGAAGCGCGTGTTGAAATTGCGCGCGATCATACGCAGTCCCGCATGCTGCAAATGTGACAACGCGCGTTGTTCGAATTCCGTGCCGGCCGCGCGCGTGTTCACGGCTGCGGCGTCGCGGGCGGACGCGCGCCGGCTTCGGGAGAGCCGGCATCCAGCCCCGCCGCGACCGGCCGCGCCACGCCGTTGTCGAAGCGCGCCCACACCGGCGTGCGGTGCACATGGCCCTGATCGTCCTCGGTCAACTGGCCAGTGGCTCCCGGAAGATAGGTGCCCGGATGCGTGCGCAACCACTCCAGATAAGGCATCAGCGCATAGGCATCCATGCCGAACGCGAACAGCCGCGCCGCCGCACCGCGCGCGGCCGGCAATTTGGCGGCGATCGCGGCATGATTCGGCAAACCCGGTTGCGCGTCGAACAGCCATGGCGCATCGCAGAACTCCACGCCATCCAGATCGCGATCCGCGGTCGGGCTGTCGCTGCCGCCGTATACCAGCGAAGTGGCGAACACCGGCTGTTTCGCGCCCGCCAGTTTCAATTGCGGCAGCAGCAGACGCGCCGTTTGCGGGCGCATCAAGACAAGAATGCCCGCGTCACCTCCGGCCTTCGCCAGCGCGGCCTCGATATCGGCCGAGTAATCGACGCTGCTGGATGCGAGCGTGGTCTGATTGAGCACCTGACCGCCGAGACTGTCGAACTGCGCCTTGAACGCGGATGCCGCGCGCTTGGCGCGATCGTCGTTGACAAGAAACACGATCGCCTGATGGATGCCGCGCTGATTGAGATGCGCCGCCGCTTGCGCGCCCTCGGCTTCCGGCAGCAGCCCGAACTCGGCGCTGCCGGGCGGCGGCTGCGCATTGTTGTCGGGATGATTGAGCGCGAGCAGCGGCACCGGCAAAGCCGGTTGCGCGAACATCGCTGCGACGGTGTCGCGGCCGAGCGGACCGATCACCAGATTCGCTCCATTGGCGACCGCTTGCTGATACGCCGCCTGCACTTGTGCCGGCGTGCTGCCGCTGTCGTAGGTTCTGACCTGCGGGCGCGCGGCGTCCGCGTGCGCCGCGTCGAAATAGGCGGTGAAAAATCCCTCGCGCACAGCGGCGCCGGGTGTCGCTAATGCGCCATGCGCCGGCAGCAACAGCGCCACTTGCGCTGGCATCCGGAAACCTTCGGGCTGCGCAGCGGCGCCTTCACCGAGCAGGGTGCCGACCGGATGATCCAGTTGCGGCAACACCCGCGGCAGGGTTACGCCGAGTTGCTCCAGCGCATCGTGCGCGAACGGCTTCAGCGGATCGTTGTCTTTGAGCGCGTCGTAGCGGGCCTTGAGCGGCTCGGCGCCGAGCGAGGCGAGCAGCGTTTGTATTTTCCGCGCGTTACGCGCGCGTTGCGCGCCCGTCAATAATGGAGCAAGTTGCGCGCGTGTCTGCGCGGCCGCATAGACATCACCGCCGGCTTCCTGCGCGCGCGCGCGCGCGGTCAGCATTTGCGTTTGCTGTTCCGGGGGTAGCGGCGGCTGCGCTTCTACTCCGGGCGGTGGTCGTGAAACGAATTCGCCGATACTCGCGCAGCCCGCCAGCAGCATCGTGGCGATCAGACACGCCGCACCCAACCTGGCTGCGGTACAAGTGATCCCGATCCGGCGCATCGTGCTCACTCCTTGTTGAGAAGTGCGGCCATGGGCGGCCGCTCTTTGATCCTCGCGATCAGGGACGATCGCAAGATAATGCGATGATAGCCGATGGATCACGATACGCGGTGGTGGAAATTCCGGCGATGAATATTCAGCGCACCGGCACGTTGTGGATAGTGGCCACGCCGATCGGCAATCTTGAGGATTGGTCGGCACGCGCGCAACGCGTGCTGCGCGAAGTCGCCCTGATCGCCGCCGAGGACACACGCCACAGCCGTCCGTTGCTCGCGCATTTCGGTGTCACCACGCCGATGACCGCGCTGCACGAACACAACGAGCGCGCCGCGATCGATTCAATGCTGGCGCGTTTGCGTGCGGGCGAGGATATCGCCCTGATTTCCGACGCCGGCACGCCATTGATCAGCGATCCGGGTTATCGCCTGGTGCGTGCGGCGCGCGCCGCGGGCATCGCGGTGAGCGCGGTACCCGGCGCGTGCGCGGCGATTGCCGCGCTTTCGATCGCCGGACTGCCCAGCGACCGTTTCGTGTTCGAGGGCTTTCTTCCCGCGAAAACCGTGGCCAGACGCGCGCGCTTGCGCGAGCTTGACAACGAATCACGCACACTGGTGTTCTACGAATCGGCGCATCGCGTCGTTGAATGTTGTCGGGATCTGTGTAATGCGTTCGGCGCCCAGCGCGAGGCGTGGTTGCTGCGCGAACTGACCAAGCTTTACGAAACGGCGATCGGGGGAACGCTCGGCGAGATCGCCGCGCGGATCGAGCGCGACGCCGATCAGCGACGCGGCGAATTCGTGCTGGTGGTCGCCGGCGCGGTCGAGGAATCCGGCGGCGACAAACTTGCCGAGGGGCGTCGTGTGTACGCGCTTTTACGCACCGAGTTGCCGCCCGCGCTAGCCGCCAAACTGGCCGCAGCGATCAGCGGAGCGCCGCGCAAGAGTTTGTACGAGCACGGCCGGTAAGTGCGCATCGTCAATCGAAAATCCGGGGCATGACAAGCGTCATCCCCGACTGCTGATGTTCGCTTCTGGGCCACGCCCGCGCCGAATGCGATCATCTTCAAGCGCCGAACAGGATCACCAGGGAGTACGGATGAACGCCTCTATTTCGAATACTGTATCGCCATCGCGCGAAACGCTCGAGAAATATTTACCGTTCTTGCTGGCGATCGCCATCGCATGGCTATGCGCTCGCGGCCTGAAAAAAATGTTCTGGATCGCCTTCGGATTGTTCTGGGCTTTTCACTGGCTGCATTGATCGATCGGCGCGGCCCGCTGGTCTCCGCTACACTTTACGACGGAGTCGGCCGGACAGTCGCGGTGCGCGCAAGCACATCGAGGAAAGTCCGGGCTCCGCAGGGCAAGGTGCCAGGTAACGCCTGGGCGGCGCGAGCCGACGGAAAGTGCAACAGAGAGCAGACCGCCTTCACTTTCCCCGGATGAAGTCAATCCGGATCGAATGAGGGCAAGGGTGAAACGGTGGGGTAAGAGCCCACCGCGTCGCTGGCAACAGACGACGGCACGGCAAACCCCACCTGGAGCAAGACCGAATAGGGGAACCATGACGCTGCCCGCGTCGTTCCCGGGTAGGTTGCTTGAGCGTCGTGGCGACGCGGCGCCCAGAGGAATGACTGTCACGCCGCGAGGCGCACAGAACCCGGCTTACAGGCCGACTCCGCTTTTTCTGCGATCGTCCAGGGTCGCGGATCGAAGTAGCGCAGCCGCCAAATTGCGCGGACTAAGTTCACCAGCTCACAAGGCGCGCAACCGATCGTGGTGATCAACAGTTCTGGTAATCCGTGATCAGCGTACTGCTCACGATCACCGTTAGTCGCTCGGCGTTCGCAATCGGCCACAATCGGTCCAGGCTGTGTGAAAACGCGAATGCGGACGATGCGGGATAAATAGTGAGCAAAACTGGGCCGCGTACTTTACGTTTGAGTGCAGTAAGCTCAGCAAAACTGCTCTAACACGACGTACGTGGTCGTACTCGAAAAAATTGCGGGAGTTTTCACACCGCCTCGGCCAGAAGCGGAAGTTCAAGCGTATATCGACGACACGGGTGCCTCATCGCCGTCGAGTTCGATCGGCAGATACATATGACTTAACGTTGCGTCCACGAGACCGGCTGGAGCTCAAGGCTACGAATGTTGTTTGACAGGTGGATTCGTGACAATTGTTGCGCAACCTGATGAGCTTTAGACAGATCAGATGCATCTAAGCCTTCGCCGTGTCGGGTTTCAGTGCCCGGATGCTGCGCAATTGCGGACTGGCGAGGCAGAGCAACGCGATAGCGGTGAGGGTGAGGCCCGCGATACCGAACAGCGCGGTCAGGGAGATCACCTTGAGCAGGGCGCCGGCCGCCGCCGCGGACAACGGTCCCAGTCCCATGAAGGTGAACATCAGGATGCTCATGGTGCGCCCCATCATTTCCTGCGAGACGCGCTGCTGTATCCAGGTGAAAATGGCGATCTGCACCATGCCGCCGAGCACGCCGGTGCACAGCAGCAACAGCGCGCCGCCGACAGTGGTATGCACCTGCGTCAGCGCAACGATTGCCAGGCCCATCAGACTGTCGAAGCACAACACCATCACGCCCAGATGGCCGCGCGTCGCACGCTGGCCGATGCCTGAAAGAAAACTGCCCGCTAACATGCCAACGCCTTGCGCAGTCATCAGGATGCCGAGCGACGCCGCGCCGAGATTCAGACGCGTATCCGCCAGTACCGGCAGCCCGACCTGGATCGGCCCGCCCACGAACACCGACACGAAACTTGCGTAGAGCACGAACGCGCGCAGCGGCACATCTGACCATACGTTGCGGATGCCCGCGGCGATGCTGGTGAACACGCCTCCACTGTTCTTGGGTGGATGGAAATCGCCATGGATGCGCACCATTGCCAGCGAGATGAGCGAAAACACGAAGCTCGCCGCATCAATACTAAAAGCCATGCCTAATCCGCGCGCATCCGGCAGCGCCTGCGTGGAGGGTTGATGATGCGCACCCAGCGCGATCACGAAGCCGGCGAGCACCGGACCGCCGATCATGCTGAGCTGGCGCATGCCCATGAAGGCTGCGTTGGCGCCGCGCAACTGTTGCGGCTGCACCAATTGCGGCAAGATCGCCGAGCCCGCGGGATAGGCGAACGCCGTGGACAGGCCGATGCCAAGCGCCAACAGGTACACCATCCACATCTGGATGGCACCGGTCAGCACCAGCGTAGCGAGAATCACGATGCACGCCGCGTTGACGGCGCGCGCGCCCAGCAATACGCGGCGCGGCGACATGCGGTCCACCAGCGCGCCGCCGACCAGCATGAAGACCGCACGCGGAAACGCCATCACCGCCAGCACGATGCCCAGCGCGGCGGGATTGCCGGTGAGTTTCAACACCAGCCACGGCAGCGCCACCAGCGTGAACTGGTCGCCGAATGCCGAGATCGAGCTGCCGCCGAACAGCAGGCTGAAATCGCGGTTGGCGAAAATGGAGTTGCGTGCGGGTGTCGGGGCCGCGGGGGAGGCGTTCATGGGAGTGGCTCCAATGCATGTATGCGAATGTATATTTACATTCGCATATCTATCTCGATTTGTCTACACTTTGCGCGATGAGTCGCGAGAAAGTTGCAAAACAAGCTCGCAGCCGGGCCACTGCTGAACGCCTTCTTGTCGCTGCAATTCGTGTGATCAACAAGTACGGCGTGGAAGGCGCAACCGTGCCACGCATCGCCGAGACAGCGAAAGTCGCGCCCGCGAGCATGTATCGGCGATACGCCGACAAGGATGCCCTTGTCCGCGCGGCATTCGTGCATGTTCTGCAGCAAAGCAATCAGAACAATCGGCAGATGCTGAGAAAGCTCCTCCTCAGGGAGACCTTGGAGTCAACCGTCGCACAGGTCATCGCGGCCTTCTTTGACCAGTACCGGCATCATCCCCTCTTGATGCGTTCCTTGGCACGTTACCTTGAGACTACGGAGGATCAGGCCTTCGTCAGCGAGGCCCGTTCGATCGGCGCTTCGAATGTCGAACAAGTTGTCGCGCTGTTGATGGTTCACCGCCGCGAAATCGCCAAGGCTGATCCCGAGCACGCTATGCGTTTCGCGGTACTGAACGCGGCGTGCACGGTCGAAGCATATGCCCTTGACACGAGCTCTCTCTGGCGCGCGTTCCCAGAATTTTCTTCCGAATCTCTCGCCCGTGATCTGACGGCAGGTTTCGTTGCGTACCTCCGCAGTCCTTGATGCGAAAGTCGTCTGCTCGAATCACACCTCCTCACTGACCGCTTCAAATCGGTTCTGTTGAAAAACTCATGCCGCGCGTTTGGGGGTCAAAAAAGCGCCAATTTTCGGTAACGCTTGACCACGAAAGTTGGGTTAAACGTCGCGTTGGCGAGCAAAATTGCCGCATAACCGCCTTCTCATGGCCGATGTTTTACCGGTCAAATTTTCGAGTCGAGTTTTTCAACAGAATCGGTCGGAAGCGGCCTTTCGCCTTTAATCAGTGCCAGCGATTACCTCAACTCGTAACGCTGATCAGTGGCGAAGTCGGGGCTGGCCCATGATAGCCGCACGTCTCACCACAGCGCGCTCCGAATCTCGCTGCCGAATCGCGAGTCCGCCCGAACATCGCGCGCAGGTTAGCTCTCACCAAGCCCGTTCAACCAAGCCTGGTAGGAGCCTGCTTGATGCGATCATCGCCTGCGCGAAAGCACACGTTAGGCAAAATCCGCGCCATTAATTGCGGCCCAGCCCGCAAGTTGCTCGAAGGTAGCGTGAAATCGTTTGCTTTCAAGTACCTTGCGAAGCAAGCTCACAAGTGTCTTGAAAAGCCGCTTTCTCTTTGATCCACAAGCGAAAATTTCCTTGACAGTCTCATGACCTGAGACTAAGGTGGGCTTCGGTGTGAATTCGTGGGAATTCGTGGTAAGAGCCTGCCCATGTTCCAAGGGGAAACCGCCATCACTGTGGACGACAAGGGCCGGCTGGCGATTCCCACCGCCTACCGCGAATTGATCGCGCGCGCCTGCAACAACCGCCTGGTGGTCGCCTACAACCCGTTCGAACACGGATGCCTCTGGTTGTTTCCGCAGCCGGAATGGGAGCGCGTGCGCGATCAGGTCAACGCATTGCCGAGCGTCAAGCGGGTGCACCGCGACCTGCAGTTGAAGCTGGTCGGCGCGGCCACGCATGTCGAACTCGATTCCGCCGCACGGATCCTGCTGCCGGCCAGTCAGCGCGCGGCGGCCGGCATCGAAAAGAAAGCGGTGTTGCTGGGCATGGGTGCGAAGTTCGAGCTTTGGAGCGAACAGGCGCACCTGGCCAAGATCAGACAGACGATCGATGAGGGCGAAATCAGCGAGGACATGGCGGGACTGAGATTGTGACCGGTGTACAGCGCGAATGGACAAACGCGCGTCGAACAACGCGGCACGAAAAGGCACGGCGCGCATGGCGCGCACGAGTAGGGTCGATGGACGGAATGGGGGCAATCGTGGCCGAATGCGGATCGATGCACATCCCGGTGCTGCGGGACGAAGTGCTCGCCGGTCTGGCACTGCGCCCGCACGGCCGCTACCTCGACGGCACTTTCGGCCGCGGTGGCCATGCCCGCGCGATTCTCGAACGTCTGGCCGATGATGGTCGATTACTGTTGATGGATCGCGATGGCCAGGCGATCGATGCCGCGCGGCGCGCGTTCACGGACGATCCGCGTGTGGCGATCCGCCACGGCAATTTCGCCGAGCTGGATTCGTGGGACGAAGCGCGTGGCGGGCTGGACGGTGTCTTGCTCGATCTTGGCGTGTCGTCGCCACAACTGGATGATCCCGCGCGCGGATTCTCGTTCATGACCGATGCGCCGCTGGATATGCGCATGGATACGAGTGGTGGCATCAGTGCCGCGGAATTCCTCGCAAGCGCCGAGGAGCAAGCAATCGCCGATGTGCTCTGGCGCCACGGCGAGGAGCGCATGAGCCGCCGCATCGCGCGCGCGATCGTCGCGCGCCGCGTGGAAACGCCGATCCGCTCCACGCGGGAGTTCGCTGAACTCGTCGAGCGCACGCTCGGCCGGCGCGAACGCAACAAACATCCCGCCACCCGCAGCTTCCAGGCGCTGCGCATCCACGTCAACGACGAGCTCGGTTCGCTCGAGCGCGGCTTGCGCGCGGCGACGCGCGCACTGAATCCGGGCGGCCGGCTGGTCGTGATCAGTTTTCATTCGCTGGAGGATCGCATCGTCAAGCGTTTTATTCGCGGCGACGAAAGATCGGTGAAGGTCAGACGCGGTTTGCCGCAACCGGAAATGGCGCCATCGCCGCTGCGCGCGATCGGCCATGCGCAATTTCCAACCGATGCCGAAACCCGCGCCAACCCGCGCGCGCGCTCGGCAGTGCTGCGCATCGCCGAGAAGCGCGCCGATCCGGAGCGTGCCGCATGAAGGCGATCGGCGCGCTGACATTCGCGGTACTGCTGCTGGCGGTGATGGCCAGCGCGATCGCGGTGGTATGGGCGCGTCATCAGGGCCGGGTCTCGTTCGTCGAACTCACCCGATTGCAGAACCAGCGCGACACGCTCAACGTCGATTATGGACGGCTGGAACTGGAGCAGGCGACCTGGGCGGAGCCCGGGCGCATTGAAACGATCGCGCGCAATCAGCTCGGCATGGTGACGCCGGCGCCGGCACAAGTGGAGTTGATCCGTCCATGAATCCGCGCGTCGCCCCGCCATCGCCATCGCCGCGCCGCGGACAGGGGCCAAATCCCCGCAAGCGCTTGTTGCTGGTGATCGCGGTGCTGGTGCTGGTGTCGAGCGGGCTGGTCGCGCGCGCGATCGACCTGCAGGTGATCCGCAAACAGTTTTATCAGGATCAGGGCGATGCGCGTTTTCTGCGCGAAGTGCCGATCCCGGTATCCCGCGGCACCATCTTCGATCGCAATGGCGTGCCGCTGGCGGTATCCACGCCGGTGGTGTCGATCTGGGCCAACCCGTCGGAATTGCTCGAGCACGCAGACCGCCTGCCGGAACTGGCCAAGGCGCTAGACGTCGACGCCAGCGATCTTGCAGCCAAGTTGAAGGAGCGCAGTGGGCGCGAATTTGTCTATCTGCGCCGGCAGATGAGCCCCGATGCGGCGCAGGACGTGCTGGCGTTGAACATTCCCGGTGTCAACAGCCAGCGCGAATACAAGCGCTATTACCCCTCCGGCGCGGTGATGGCGCACGTGCTCGGGTTCACCAATATCGACGATCACGGCCAGGAAGGCCTTGAGCTTGCCTACGACGCATGGCTCGCCGGCAAGCTGGGCGCCAAGCGCGTGATCCGCGATCGTCTCGGCCACACCGTCGAGGACGTCGAGCAGGTGCGCGCGCCGGTGCCGGGACACGATCTAACGCTCAGCATCGACAGTCGCATCCAGTATCTGGCCTATACGTCGCTGGCGCAGGCGATCGCCTCGCATCACGCGCGTTCCGGCTCGATGGTGATCCTCGACATTCCGACCGGCGAAATCCTGGCGATGGTCAACGTGCCGTCCTACAACCCCAATGCGCTGGATGGCAGCGCGCCGGCGGCGCGGCGCAACCGCGCGGTCACCGATGTAGTCGAACCCGGTTCGACGATGAAGGCGTTCACCATTTCCACCGCACTGGAATCGGGCAAGTGGACGCCGACCACGCCGGTCGACACCACGCCCGGGACCTTCACGTATTACGGCCACATCATCCGCGATACCCACAATCACGGATTGATTGACGTCGGCCGCGTCATCACGGTTTCCAGCAACATCGGCGCTGCCAAGATCTCGCTGACGCTGACCGCCGAGCAAATGTGGGACATGCTGCATCGCTTTGGTTTTGGCCAGAGCACCGGCAGCGGCTTTCCCGGCGAGTCGACGGGTTATCTGCCGATCGTGCGCAAGTGGGGGCCGCTGGAAAAGGCGACCATCGCGTACGGCTACGGGCTGAATGTCACGCCGCTGCAGATCGCGCGCGGTTACGCCGGGATTGCGGCTGGCGGGCGCGTGCGCGAAACGACGTTCGTCAAGGGCGCGGACAATGCTGCCTCCGATGTGCTCGATCCGCGCATCGCGCACGCAGTGATGAAGATGCTGCAGACCGTGGTCAGCCCGGCCGGCACCGCGCCGGATGCGGCGGTCGCCAATTACACCGTGGCCGGCAAGACCGGCACCTCGCGGCAGGCGATCGCCGGCGGTTACGAGAGCCGCTACATCAGTCTATTCACCGGGATCATCCCCGCCAGCGCGCCGAGACTGGTTGGCGTGGTGGTGATCCACGACCCGGGCGGCGGCAAGGGCGGCTCGCCGTATTACGGCGGTCTGGTATCCGCGCCGGTATTCGCCCAGGTGATGACCGGCGCCATGCGTCTGCTCGACGTGCCGCCGGACAACGTGCAGCACTGGTACGCGGGTGGTCCGGATTCGGGTCTGAAAGACGCGAATAACCCGGCGACCAGACCGCAACAAACCGAAGAAGAGGTCGACCCGTGAGCGCGATGCGCACGGTGCGCGCGATGCGCCTCGACGATTTGCTGCGCGGCATCGCCACGCCCGCACGCGGCGATATCGTGGTCAGCGGATTGACACAGGACTCGCGCAAGGTGCGCGCGGGGGATGCGTTCGTCGCGCTGGCCGGCGCGCGTGCGCACGGCATCACGTTTGCGCCCATGGCGATGGCACAAGGCGCGGTGGCGGTGCTTGCCGAAGTAGCGGGACTCGGGATTCGGGACTCGGGACTCGGGGAGAACGAAAACGCCGGGGGTTTCGAGCATTTCCTTCCTCCGCTTGCGGTGGAAGGTGCCGAAGGCGGATGGGGGCCAAACATCGAAAGCGTTGAATCGAAGCCCGTTGTCTGGATCGAAAACCTGCGCGAGCAGATCGGCGAAATCGCCGCGCGCTTCTTCGGCCGTTCCTCCGAAGCGCTCTGCGTGATCGGTGTCACCGGCACCAACGGCAAGACCTCGACCGTGCAGATGCTGGCGCAGGCGTTGACGCATCTTGGCCAGCGTGCGGCCAGCATCGGCACGCTGGGCGCCGGTATGCACGGCGCGCTCGCGGCCGGCGAACGCACCACGCCCGATGTCATCAATGTGCACGCGCTGCTGGCGAGTTTCCGCGACGCGGGTGCGTCGCATGTCGCGATGGAAGTTTCTTCGCATGCACTTGACCAGCGACGCGTGGACGCGGTCGCGTTCGATGTCGCGGTGTTCACCAATTTGACCCGCGATCATCTGGATTACCACGGCACCATGGACGCTTACGGCGCGGCCAAGGCGAAATTGTTCGCGTGGCCCGGCTTGCGCACTGCGGTTATCAATGTCGATGATGCATTCGGACGGGAACTTGTCGCCAGCTTGCCATCCGGCGTGCAACTTCTGCGCTACGCGATCGACAACGACGATGCGGAACTGCGTGCGCTTGAAATACGCACCCACGCCGACGGGATCGACTTCCGGTTGCGCACGCCGTGGGGCGCGGGCGTACTGCATTCGCGTCTGCTCGGCCGTTTCAATATCGCCAATCTGCTGGCGGTAGCGGGATGTCTGGGCGCACTGGGGTTCGAGTTCGAGGCGATCCGGGATGCGCTGGAATCGCTGCGGCCCGTCGCCGGACGGATGAACCGTCTGGGAGGCGGCGATGCGCCGTTGGTGGTCGTCGATTACGCGCACACGCCCGACGCCTTGCAGCAAGCGTTGACCACGTTGCGTGCGCATTCCCAAGGCAAACTGATCTGCGTGTTCGGCGCCGGCGGCGAGCGCGATGCCGGCAAACGCCCGCAGATGGGTGCAATCGCGGAAGCGCACGCCGATGTTTGCATCGTCACCGACGACAATCCGCGCGGCGAGGACGGCGAGAAAATCGTCGTTGCGATCCTCGAAGGATTTCAAAATCCGAGTCACGCGATCGTCGAGCGCGATCGTGCCCGCGCCATTGCGCTGGCATTGCGCCAGGCCCGCGCCGGTGACGTGGTGCTGATCGCCGGCAAGGGTCACGAGGCGTATCAGGAAGACGCCGGGATAAAGCACGCCTTCGACGATCTCGCGGTTGCCCGCACGGTGTTGGAGGCGCGCGCATGTTGAACCTGCGCCTCTCGGAGGTCGCCTTGTGGACGCGTGGTGCGCTGCACGGTGCGGATGCGCTCCTGCGCGGCGTGTCGATCGACAGTCGCGCGATCGAGCCGGGACAATTGTTCGTGGCGCTGCGCGGCGAACATCACGATGGCCACGACCATCTTGCGCAAGCCGCCGAGCGCGGCGCCGCCGGAGCGTTGGTATCGCGCAAAGTCGAAAGCGATCTGCCGCAGGTGCGCGTCGCCGACACATTGATCGCGCTGGGGGATCTCGCCAGCGCCGTGCGCGCGCAACGCAAGGTTCGGGTAGCAGGTATCACCGGTTCCAATGGCAAGACCACGGTCAAGGCGCTGACGGCGTCGATCCTGTCGTTGCATGGCCGTACCCATGGCAACGCCGGCAATTTCAACAACGAAATCGGCCTGCCTCTGTCGTTGCTGGCGATGCCTGCGGACAGCGAATACGCGGTGATCGAGATGGGTGCGGGCAAGCCCGGCGATATCGCGTACCTTGCCGCGATCGCGCGGCCGGAAGTTGGCCTTGTGAACAACATTGCGCCTGCGCACCTGGAACGTCTGCGCACGCTGGAAGGCGTGGCCGAGACCAAGGGCGCGCTGTATCAGGCGCTGCCGGCGGATGGTGTTGCGATCGTCAACGCGGATGACGCCTTCGCGGATTTCTTCGCGGGCTTGGCCGGCGCGCGGCGCGTGTTGCGTTTCGGCTTTGCCGACAACGCGGACGTGCGCGTGAAGACAATCGAATTGCAGGCGCAAGCGAGTGCGTTCGAGCTGGTCACCCCGCACGGCTCGCAACACGTGCGCTTGCCGTTGCCGGGGCGGCACAACGTCGCCAACGCATTGGCTGCGGCGTCGATCGCGCTCGCTTTCGATGTTCCGCTGGCAACGATTGACGAAGGGTTGGAAACCGCCAGCGCGGTCGGCGGCCGATTGTTGCGGCGACAGGCGCGCGGCGGCTGGAATGTGATCGACGACAGTTACAACGCCAATCCGGGTTCGGCCGCCGCGGCAATCGCCACGCTCGTGTTGCAGCCGGGCGAACGTTGGCTGGTGCTGGGCGACATGCGCGAACTTGGCGAAGACGCGCCCGCGTTGCACGCGGCGATCGGGCGCGAGGCACGAGCGGCAGGCGTCGAAAAACTGTTCGTGGTCGGGGAGCTTTCCGCGCACGCGGCGCGGGCATTCGGCGAAGACGCGGCGCACTTTGCGGATCAACCGGCATTGATCGATGCCTTGCGCGTGCGATTGCGCGCCGGCGTGACGGTGTTGGTCAAGGGATCGCGTTCGTCGCGCATGGAGCATGTGGCCACTGCGTTGCTGGACGGCAACGGGGGAGGGGCGCGCCATGCTGCTTGAACTCGCGCTATGGATGGAGCGTCATTACGGCGCCTTCCGGCTGTTCGAATACATCACCTTCCGCACCATCATGGCCGCGCTAACCGCGTTGGCGGTGTCGTTGTTCGCGGGACCTACGCTGATTCGCAGACTCGCCGCGGTAAAGGTGGGTCAGGTGATCCGCGGCGACGGGCCGCAATCGCATTTGTCCAAGGCCGGCACGCCGACCATGGGCGGCGCGTTGATCCTCGCCGCGATCGGTACGTCCACGCTGCTGTGGGGCGATCTGCGCAATCGCTATGTGTGGACGGTGCTGATCGTGACGCTGGCATTCGGCGCGATCGGTTTCTACGACGATTACCGCAAGCTCGTGCTGCGCGACAGCAGCGGTTTGCCGGCGCGCTGGAAATATCTCCTGCAGTCGCTGGTGGGTTTGGCCGCGGCGTTGTTCCTGTTCTACACCGCGGATGTGCCAGCCGCGACGTCGTTGTACCTGCCGCTGTTCAAGCAGGTGGCGCATCCGCTCGGCTTCGCCTTCGTGGTGATCGGCTATTTCTGGATCGTCGGTTTTTCCAACGCGGTGAATCTGACCGACGGCCTCGACGGCCTGGCAATCATGCCGAGCGTGCTGGTGGCGGGCGCCTTGGGCGTGTTCGCGTATCTGGCCGGCAACGCGGTGTTCTCCGGTTACCTCGGCATTCCAGCTATTCCCGGCGCGGGCGAACTCGCGATTTTCTGCGGCGCGCTGACCGGGGCAGGGCTCGGTTTTTTGTGGTTCAACACGTATCCCGCGCAAGTTTTCATGGGCGACATCGGCGCGCTGGCGATTGGCGCGTCGCTCGGCTGCATTGCCGTGATCGTGCGCCAGGAAGTCATCCTGCTGGTGATGGGCGGGGTGTTCGTGATCGAGACGGTTTCCGTGATGTTGCAGGTCGCGAGCTTCAAGTTGACCGGCAAGCGGCTGTTCCGGATGGCGCCGATCCATCACCACTTCGAATTGAAGGGCTGGCCTGAGCCGCGCGTGATCGTGCGCTTCTGGATCATTTCGGTGGTTTTGGTGCTGGTGGGTCTAGCGACATTGAAGGTACGTTGATGCTCGATTTCGTCCGCTCCTGTCAGGCAGGTTCAGATCAAGCCGTGGTGCGCAAGGCGGGCCGCTACGACCCGTGGCTGCTGGCGGCGGCCATCGCGCTGGCGGCGTTTGGTGTGGTGATGGTTGCGTCGGCGTCGATCGCGGTCGCCGATGGTCAGCACATTGGCGAGTTCTATTACCTGAAACGCCATGTGATGTTCCTCGCGCTCGGCGCGGTGCTCGCCTGCGCGTTGATGCGCATCGAGTTGAGGCTGATGGAGAAGTACGCGTTCGGGCTGATGCTGCTCGCGTTCGCGTTGTTGCTGGCGGTGTTCGTGCCGCACTTCGGGATGCGCATCAACGGCGCGCGACGCTGGATCAATCTGGGCATGATCGGTTTTCAACCGGTCGAGGCGGTCAAGCTGGTTCTGGTGATTTATCTGGCGAGTTACCTGGTGCGCCACCGCGACGGCGTGGAGCGCAAGTTCTTCGGCGTGTTGAAACCGATGTTCGTCGCCGGCTTCACCGCAATGCTGCTGCTGGCGCAGCCGGATTTCGGCTCGGCCGCGCTGATCGCCGCGGTCACGGTCGGCATGGTCTGGCTGGCCGGCGCGCGCATGCGTTATCTCCTGTTCCTCGGCGCGCCACTGCTGCCGATCGCGGGTTGGCTGGCGCTTAGCACCGATTACCGCGTCAAGCGGCTGACTTCGTTCCTCGATCCGTGGAAAGACCCGTTCAACGACGGCTTCCAGCTGACGCAGGCGTTGATCGCGGTCGGCCGCGGCGAATGGTTCGGCGTGGGACTCGGCGGCAGCGTGCAGAAGTTGTTCTATCTCCCCGAGGCGCACACCGATTTCATCCTGGCGGTGATCGGCGAGGAGCTGGGATTGGCCGGAATCGTGCTGGTGCTGGGCCTGTTCGCGCTGCTGGTCGGGCGCGGATTGATGCTGGGTCTGCGCGGCGTGGAGATCGGCCAGCGTTTCGCCGGCTACGTCGCGTTCGGCATTTCGCTGATGATCGGATTGCAGGCGCTGGTGTCGGTCGGCGTCAATCTCGGTGTGTTGCCAACCAAGGGCTTGACGCTGCCGCTGATCAGCTCCGGCGGTTCCAGCGTGATGATGACCTGCGTGATGCTGGGCATGCTGCTGCGTGCCAGTTACGAAATCCATCGCGCCGAGGACGTGCGGCGGATGGCGACCCGGCATCCGGGCTTGGAGGGTTCATCGACGCCGGTTGCGGCGCCGCCGGCTTCGCCGCCGCGCGCAAGCACCGGACGTCAGCTTCCAATCGCAGCGCGTGGTCGCATCGAACCGCATATCGGGCAGGTGCGCGCATGAATACACCCGCGCCCGCTCCTGTCCTGATCATGGCTGGCGGCACCGGCGGCCATATCTTCCCCGGTCTGGCCGTGGCGGACGCGCTGCGCGCCCGCGAGGTGCCGGTGCTGTGGCTGGGCGCTGCCGGCGGTCTGGAAAAGAAACTGGTGAGGGATCACCGCATCGAAATGGAAACCGTGCCGGTGTCCGGATTGCGCGGCAAGGATCTGCGCGCGCGGATCGCCGCGCCCTGGATGTTGTGCCGCGCGCTGTTCGCATCCCTGCGCGTGCTGCGCCGGACGCGTCCGCGCAGCGTGTTGTCGCTGGGCGGTTACGTCGCCGGTCCCGGCGGCATCGCCGCGTGGCTCACGCGCCGGCCGCTGCTGGTGCACGAACAGAATCGCGTGCCCGGATTCACCAATCGCATGTTGTCGCATCTCGCCCGGCGCGTGTTGGCGGGTTTCGCCGATGCGTTTCCCGCCAAGACCAATGCCGAATGGACCGGCAACCCGGTGCGCGCGGAAATCACGTCGCTGCCGACACCCGCCGAACGTTTCGCGTCGCGCAACGACGAACGCGCGCGTCTTTTGATACTCGGCGGCAGCCTTGGCGCGCGCGCCCTGAACCAGCGCGTGCCCGACGCGCTGGCGTTGATTCCGGAACAACGCCGTCCGCAGGTATTGCACCAGTGCGGTGCGGCGCACCTTGACGTTACCCGCGCCGCTTATGCGCGCACGCAGGTCGAGGCGCGCGTGGAGCCGTTCGTCGCCGATATGGCCGATGCCTACGCCTGGGCCGATCTCGCGGTGTGCCGCGCCGGCGCGTTGACGTTGGCGGAACTCGCCGCCGTGGGCCTGGGCGCGATCCTGATTCCGTTCCCTTACGCGGTCGATGATCACCAGACGCGCAACGCGGCGAGTTTCGTCGCCGCGAATGCCGCGCAACTGATCCGGGAACGCGATCTGGACGCGGCGAAGCTCGCGGGTTTGCTGGAACGCCTGCTGCGCGATCGTGCGCAACTGTTGGCGATGGGAATGGCCGCGCGCGCGCTGGCTAAACCCGATGCCGCGGCGATCATCGCGCAGCGTTGTCTGGAGGCCGCCGCATGACCAGGCGTCCGCTGCCACCGCACGGTGACATCACGCAGGCGTTCCGTCGCGTGCATTTCATCGGCATCGGCGGCGCCGGCATGAGCGGCATCGCGGAAGTCCTGCACACGCTGGGTTATGCGGTATCCGGTTCGGACAAGCAATCCTCGCCAGTCACTGAGCGGCTGGCGAAGATGGGCGTGGAGATTGCGATCGGTCACGCCGCGAAATACGTCAGCGATGCCGACGCAGTCGTGATCTCAAGCGCGATAAAAGCCGACAATCCTGAACTTGTCGCCGCGCACGAGCGGCGCATCCCGGTGATGCCGCGCGCGGAAATGCTCGGCGAGCTGATGCGGTTTCGCCGCGGCATCGCGGTCGCCGGCACCCACGGCAAGACCACCACCACGAGTCTGGTCGCGAGCGTGCTCGCCGAAGCCGGTTACGACCCGACCTTCGTGATCGGCGGCCAGCTCGTTTCTGCTGGCGCCAACGCGCGGCTGGGCGCCGGCGAATACCTGGTCGCCGAGGCCGACGAATCGGACGGTTCGTTTCTGTTGTTGTCGCCGATGATCGCGATCGTCACCAACATCGACGCCGATCACCTGGAAAATTATGGCGGCGATTTTGCACGGATGCGCAAAGCCTTCGCCGATTTCCTGCATCGATTGCCGTTTTACGGCCTCGCGGTGCTGTGCGTGGACGACAGCGAAGTCGCGGCGCTCGCGCGCGAGACGCCGCGCAACGTATTGACCTACGGCTTCGATTCGGCCGCCGATGTGCACGCGACCAATCCGTGCGCGGACGGTGCGCGCATGCACTTCGATCTGCATCTGCCGGATGCCGTGCCGTATCCGGTGACGTTGAATCTGCCCGGCCGCCACAATGTGTTGAATGCACTGGCCGCGGCGAGTGTTGGCTGGCAGCTCGGCGTGGAACCCGCCGCGATCGCGCACGCATTGGCGTCCTTTCAGGGCGTTGGCCGGCGCTTTCATGGACGCGGTGAACTCGCGCTTGATCGCGGACGCGCGCTGCTGATCGACGATTACGCGCACCATCCGCGCGAAATAACCGCGGTGCTGGACGCCGTGCGTCACGGCTGGCCGGATCGGCGGGTGGTCGTGGTCTTCCAGCCGCACCGCTACACCCGTACGCGGGATCTGTTGGACGACTTCGCCAAGGTGCTGTGCGAAGCCGATGTATTGCTGTTGACCGAAGTCTATCCCGCAGGTGAAGCACCGATCGCCAACGCCGACGGCCGCGCGCTGACGCGCGCTGTGCGCGCGCGCGGCAAGGTCGACCCGGTTTTCGTCGAGCATCCGCGGGAATTGCACCAGGCATTACCGGCGCTGTTGCGCGATGGCGATCTGCTGTTGTTGCTCGGCGCCGGCGATATCGGCGCGATCGCGAACGAACTGGCGGCATCAGCCGAACTGAAGACCGGAGGCATCGCATGAACCCGATGCGCACGAGTCGCGAGTCGCGAGTCGCGAGTCGCGGCGCTTCCCGCATCGACGATCCGCGCGAATTCGGCCGCGTCGCGGTGGTGATGGGCGGCAGTTCCGCCGAGCGCGAGGTGTCGCTGGATTCGGGCCGCGGCGTGCTGGCGGCGTTGAAATCGCGCGGCGTGGACGCGCACGCGATCGACGGCATCCCCGCCTTGCTGGATGCGGTGCGCGCGGGACATTTCGCGCGGGTGTTCAACATCCTGCATGGCCAGCATGGCGGCGGCGAAGACGGCGTGCTGCAAGGCGCATTGGATTCGTTGCATGTGCCGTATACGGGCTCCGGCGTGCTCGGTTCCGCGTTGTCGATGGACAAGGTGCGCGCGAAGTGGATATGGAACGCACTCGATCTGCCGACGCCGAAATTCGTTCCGCTGCCGCGCGACGGGGACGTGCACGCGGCGGCCACGCAAATTGGGATGCCCTTGATCGTCAAGCCCGCCTGCGAAGGTTCAAGCGTCGGTGTCTCACGCGTATTCGCGGAGAAGGATCTGGATGCGGCAGTGGAACTTGCAGCGAAATATCCGGGCTCCTTGATGGTGGAACGTCTGATCGAGGGCGACGAGTTCACCATCAGCATTCTCGGCCGCGAAGTGTTGCCGAGCATCAGGATCGTGCCCAAGGGCGAGTACTACGATTACAACGCCAAATATATCGCGGATGACACGCAATACATCTGCCCCGGCGTCGATGGCGAGGCCGAGCGCGAGCTGCGCTGGCTGGCACTGGCCGCCTTTGATGCGCTGGCCTGCTCAGGCTGGGGGCGCGTCGATGTGATGCGCGACCGGCATGGACGCAACTGGCTGCTGGAGGTCAACACTGCGCCCGGGATGACCTCGCACTCGCTGGTGCCGAAAGCGGCAGCGGTGGTCGGCATCGATTACGCGGAGCTTTGCTGGCGGGTATTGGAAACCTCGTTTGATCGCGATGCGCAAACCGGGGGCGCGGCATGAAAAGCGCATCTTCCGTCCGCCTGTTGGCTTGGTTTGTCGCGATCGCGCTGATCGCGCTGCCGATCGTGGGCGTGCTGCAGGGCTGGTTCGCCAGCGATCGCTGGCCGGTGCGCAAACTCGAAGTCCAGGCGGAATTCAGACACGTCGACGCGCAGCAGTTGCGCGCGGCGGTATCGCCTTCGCTGCGCGCGGGCTTCTTCGCGCTGGATTTGAACCGTGTGCGCGATGCGGTCGCGGCGCTGCCGTGGGTTTCGCACGTGGAAGCGCGCAAGCGCTGGCCGGACACGCTAGAACTGCGCGTGATCGAATTGCACCCCGTTGCGCACTGGGGGGTAGGCCGGCTGCTGGGCGAGGACGGACGCCTGTTCGTGGTGCCCGCCGCGGATGCGGTGATGGGTCTGCCGCATCTTGCGGGGCCGGATGATCGCGTTGCCGACGTGGTCGATTTCTATCAGACCGCGCAGCGCGATTTCGCGTCTTACAAATTGCGCGTGGACACAGTCGAGTTGTCCGAACGCGGCAGTTGGAGCCTCGCACTGTCCAATGGCGGCGCCTTGGTGATCGGCCGCGACCGACCGGAGCAACGTCTCGCGCGCTTCGTCGCGGCGATGCCGAAATTGATGGGCGGCCGCGACGGCGGATTTGTTTACGCCGATCTTCGCTATAGCAATGGCTTCGCCGTCAAGTGGACGGATGCGCCCGCGCCGCTCGTGCCCGGATCGAAAACGACTATTCCGGCGCCGCGCGCGCCTGCTCCAGTCTCTGCCGGAAATGCCTGAACCATGAACCGCAAAAGCGATAAACATCTGGTGGTCGGACTCGACATCGGCACCTCGAAAGTGGTGGCGATCGTCGGCGAATACCTGCCGGGCGAGCCGGTCGAGGTGATCGGCTTGGGCTCGCACATCTCGCGTGGCATGAAGAAGGGCGCGGTGGTCGATATCGAATCCACCGTGCACTCGATCCAGCGCGCAGTGGAAGAGGCCGAACTGATGGCCGGTTGCGATATCCGTTCGGTGTACGCGTCGATTTCCGGGAGCCATCTGGAGACGCGCAACTCGCATGGCACCGCTGCGATCCGCGATCGCGAGGTCACACTCAACGATCTGGATCAGGTGCTGGAAGCGGCCAGCGCGGTGGCGATCCCGGCCGACCGCAAGGTGCTTTACAAGGAGTCGCAGGAATACCGCATCGATGGCCAGGATGGCATCCGTCATCCGGTCGGCATGAGCGGCGTGCGCCTCGAAGCCGGTGTGCATCTGGTCACCGGCGCGGCGTCCGCGGTGCAGAACAGCACCAAGTGCATCCAGCGTTGTGGTCTTTCGGTGGACGAACTGGTACCTGCCGCACTGGCTTCCGCGAAAGCCGTGCTGACCGACGACGAGCGCGAACTGGGCGTGTGCGTGGTCGAGATGGGCGCGGGCACCACGGATATCGCGATCTACACCCAGGGCGCGGTGCGCTACACCAAGTCGCTGCCGGTTGGCGGCGATCAGGTCACCAGCGACATCGCCTACGGCGTGCATACGCCCACCGCGCACGCCGAGGAGATCAAGATCAAGTACGGCTGCGCGCTGGCGCAACTGGCCCACGCCGAGGAAACCATCCAGGTGCCCAGCGTCGGCGACCGGCCGCCGCGGCGGCTGGCGCGACAAGCGTTGGCGCAGTCGATCCAGGCGCGCTACGAGGAAATCTTCGAGATGGTGCAGGACGAACTGCGCCGCTCCGGTTACGAGAGCCTGGTCGCGGCCGGCATGGTGCTGACCGGCGGCGCCGCGCGGATGGAAGGCGCGCTGGATCTGGCCGAGGAAATCTTCCACAAGATGGTGCGGCTGGGTATGCCGCAGCACGTCACCGGCCTTTCCGATGTCGTTTCCAGCCCGGTCTATGCGACTGGCGTGGGCCTGCTGCTGCACGGCGCGCGTGCCGCGGGAGCGCGCAACGCGATGGGCCCGGTCGGCGGCAGCGTAGGCGACGTGATCGGGAAAATGCGTGGTTGGTTGAACAAGAACTTTTGAGATCAAGCCCCTCTCCCGGCGGGAGAGGGGCTGGGGTGAGAGATCGGCGAGCTTGCAACATTTCAATTTGGCCGAACCCTCACCCGCCCCTTCGGGGCACCCTCTCCCACGGGGAGAGGGGAAAAGCAGCGGCATCACAAGCGGCACTATGGAGGACGGGAAATGTTTGAACTGGTCGAAAAACTCGCACCCAATGCGGTGATCAAGGTAATCGGGGTGGGCGGCGGCGGCGGCAACGCGGTCGGCCACATGGTCAATTCATCCATCGAGGGCGTGGAGTTCATCTGCGCCAACACCGATGCGCAGGCGCTCAGGATCTCCGGGGCGCGCACCACGCTGCAACTCGGCGCCAGCGTCACCAAGGGACTGGGCGCAGGCGCCAATCCGGAGCTTGGCCGTCAGGCCGCACTCGAGGATCGCGAACGCATCGTGGAAATGCTTGAGGGCGCCGACATGGTATTCATCACCTGCGGCATGGGCGGCGGCACCGGCACCGGCGCGGCGCCGGTGGTGGCGCAACTGGCCAAGGAGATGAACGTGCTGACGGTAGCGGTGGTCACCAAACCGTTTCCGTTCGAGGGGCGCCGGCGGATGCAGGTGGCGCTCAAGGGAATCGAGGATTTGCAGCAGTACGTCGACTCCCTGATTACGGTACCCAATGAAAAACTGCTCACCGTGCTCGGTCGTGAGGTCACGCTGCTGAACGCCTTCAAGGCCGCCAACGATGTGCTGCAGGGGGCGGTGCAGGGCATCGCCGATCTCATCACTCGTCCGGGTCTGATCAACGTCGATTTTGCCGACGTGCGCACCGTAATGTCCGAAATGGGCATGGCGATGATGGGCACCGGCACCGCGCGTGGCGACGACCGCGCCCAGGCCGCCGCGGAAGGCGCGATCAACAACCCGCTGCTGGAGGACGTGAATCTCTCCGGCGCTTGCGGAATTCTGGTGAACGTGACCGCCGGCCCGAACCTCACCATGCGCGAGTTCGACGAGATCGGCCGGGTGGTGCACGACTTCGCCAGTGAAGACGCCACCGTGGTGCTTGGTACCGCGCTCGATCCGGAGATGCAGGACGACGTGCGGGTGACCGTGGTCGCCACCGGCTTGAACCGCGCCGCCGCGCGCGCGACCCTGCGCGCGGTGCCGGAAGTGGTGATCGCGCCACGGCCACCGCGCGCGTTGCGCACCGGTACCGGCAACGAGGTGATCGACTACGCCGCGCCCGCCCGCGCGCAGCAGGCGCAAGCCAAACCCGAGGCTGCGGAATCGGCGATACAGGATTATCTAGACATCCCGGCGTTTCTCCGTCGTCAGGCCGACTGAAAGGCTTGCGAAACAGAGGCTTGGCGGCTGCCGCGCCGCCGGGCTTGCTTGCCGTCCGGATGCCCGGATGGTCGATAGTCGGCGCCGGATCCCGTCCCGGCGCCGATTATTTTCCCAAGTTGGGGAACGATTTCTTTACATTCGGGTCAACCCTTGGAACCTTTTACCCGTTTAGTGACCTTATATTGGATACGCGACACAGGTTGGCAGGGGACGGCATCCCGCCGGGACGGCCGATAAACTAAACGCGCAAGTTTGCTTTATTCCCCGTTGACCCTGTGCTAGCATCCCCGCCGTCTTAGCGATGTTCTAACGAGTTTCCAACGAAAAAATGATTAAACAGCGCACGCTCAAGAACGTCATTCGGGCGACGGGCGTCGGTCTGCACACCGGCGACAAGGTCTATATGACGCTGCGTCCGGCGCCGGTGAACACCGGCATCGTGTTTCGCCGCGTCGATCTTGCCGAGCCGGTGCTGATTCCCTCGCGCTGCGAATTTGTTGGCGACACCTGTTTGTCGACCACGCTGGCCAAGGGCGACGCGCGCGTTTCTACCGTCGAGCATCTGCTCTCGGCGATGGCGGGGCTGGGTATCGACAACGCTTACGTGGATTTGTCCGCGGCGGAAGTGCCGATCATGGACGGCAGCGCCGGCCCGTTCGTGTTCCTGCTGCAATCGGCGGGGATCGAGGAGCAGGGCGCGGCCAAGCGTTTCATCCGCATCAAGAAGGCGATCAAGGTTGAAGAGGGCGACAAGTGGGCCCGCTTCGAGCCCTTCGACGGCTTCAAGGTCGGTTTCTCGATCGAGTTCCAGCATCCGATTTTCTCGCGCCGCTCCTCCGCCGCGGAGATCGACTTCTCCACCACCTCTTTCGTGAAAGAGGTATCCCGCGCGCGCACCTTCGGCTTCATGCGCGACATCGAAATGTTGCGCGAGCGGAATCTGGCATTGGGCGGCTCGATGGACAACGCGATCGTGCTGGATGACTATCGCGTGCTGAACGAGGACGGCCTGCGTTACGAGGACGAGTTCGTCAAACACAAGATCCTCGACGCAATCGGCGATTTGTACCTGCTCGGCCATAGCCTGATCGGCGCGTTCTATGGCCACAAGTCCGGGCACAAATTGAACAACAAGTTGCTGCGCGCGCTGCTGGCCGACGTCAAGGCCTGGGAAGAAGTGAGCTTCGACGATCCCGCGCAGGCACCGATTTCCTACGCGCATCCCGCCCAAGCGATTTAAATAACGCGGCTTCTGCGTTAGGGAGCCAAGGCCGGGTGGTCGCAAGCAGCCATCCTGGCGCAGCCTTCTGATCGGCATCCCTGCCTCACCCGGATCCCGCGCGGTCTGCGATCCGACGCAGACCGCAAGCGCGCGAGATTCGATCCTTTCGCCCGTCGTGGGTTAGCCGTGGGCGCATTGCCGTGCTATAAAGGCCGTTCCGCCGAGTTCGCAGCGGTGGAATTGATGGCCGCCGCGCGTTGCATCACGGCGCACCATCGGCTTCGGCGATGGATGCCATCTCCAGGAAAAGGGCCCGCAGATCAGGGTCCGCCACGGTTCTCGCGGCCGCGCGCAGGTGTTGCGCTGAGGCGCGCGAAAGTGGCAGAGAAGAGGCGATCGGCTCCGGCTTCAACGGCGGCGCCGGAACAATTTTGACGATGACCGAGTCGGCTTGCACGCCGAGCGCGCGCAAGGCGGCGAGGATTTGCGCGTTCGCCATGCGCACCCGCGCGGCCCATGCCGGAGAAGGAGCCAGCAGCACCGCGCGGCCGTCGCGCAGATCGGCCAGACGGATCTGCTGATCCAGCGGCGGCGGCAACGATTGCCGCAGACGCCGGTCCAGATCGTCGCGTTTGCGCGCCTGCGCGGCCAGTTCGGCCACGGCCGCGTGTTGCGCCGCAGGCTTGGGGCCGCGGGCATCGCGGGGCGGGAAAGAGCTACCGGAAGGCATGAATGAACTTGCTGGAAACCAGACCGACATGACCATGATACTCGTCGCGCGCTCGCAAAAAGCGCGCAAATCGGCAGACGATGCCGTTGTTTGTCCGCGGACCCGTCGGCGAGTTACCGCGTTCACCGCCGCCGCGATGCTGGGTTGCACGGCGCTGGGAATGGCCTACACCCTCGTTTTCGCCAGTCCCCGCGATCACGCATTGGGTCAGATCGCCGATCTGCATGCGCAAGTGGCGAGCCAGAAAACCCAGCTCGAGCAGGTGCGCCAGTCCGCGCAGCGCGACATGGATGCGATGACGGTCAAGCTGGGCGAGCTGCAGGCGCAGTCGATCCGGCTGGACGCATTGGGCCAACGGCTGACCGAGGTCGGCAAGCTCGACCAGAACGAATTCGACTTCGCGCATGCTCCCGCATTGGGCGGCCCGGAACAAAGCGTGTCGCCGGCGTCGTTGCCGCCGAATCTCGACGCCAGTCTGGACGCGCTGCGGATTCGGTTCGACCACCAGCAGACCCAGCTTGGCGTTCTGTCGGACCTTTTGATGAACCGCCAGGTCGACGCGCGGGTCAAACCTACCGGCATGCCGGTGACGGATGGTTATATCGCTTCCTACTTTGGTATGCGGCCGGACCCGTTCAATGGCCATCGCGATTTTCATCCGGGCCTCGACATCGACGTTCCGATGGGCAGCCCGGTGCACGCCGTCGCGGATGGGGTGATCACCTACGCAGGGGTGCGCAGCGGTTATGGCAACGTGGTCGAGATCGACCACGGCAATGGTTACATGACCCGCTACGCGCACAACAGCAAGTTGCTGGTTCACGTCGGCGAGCGCGTGCACGCCGGAGATGTGATCTCGGACGTCGGCTCGACCGGGCGCTCGACCGGCCCACATGTGCATTTCGAGGTGTGGGACCACGGCCGGGTGGTCAACCCGCTGGCATTTGTGCGTAGTCATCGTCAGGTGTTCTGACGTACGCCGCCGACCGTTGCCGGTGGCCTTGAAACCATCGCTGCCGGCCGCCATTGCTTTGCGGCAGACGTGCGCGCCACGTATCATGGCTGTTTGCGCCGCGCGCCGCGCAGCGTTGACCCTTCCCCTTGCCGCGGTCCTTTTCGCCGATGTTCAACCGTGCCTTGACGAGCGTATTCGGCAGCCGCAATGAACGCGTGCTGCGCCAGTTGTCCCGCAACGTCGCGCGCATCAATGCGCTCGAGCCGGATTTGCAGCAGCTCAATGATGGTGCCCTGCGCGCCAGGACCGAAGCATTCAAAGCGCGTATCGCCAAGGGTGAGACGCTGGACAAGCTGCTGCCGGAAGCCTTCGCGGTGGTGCGCGAAGTCAGCCGCCGCGTGCTGGGCCTGCGCCACTACGACGTGCAGTTGATCGGCGGCATGGTGCTGCATAACGGCAAGATCGCCGAGATGCGCACCGGTGAGGGCAAGACGCTGGTGGCGACGCTGCCGGTGTACTTGAACGCGCTGGAAGGCAAGGGCGTGCATGTCGTCACCGTCAACGATTATCTGGCGCGACGCGACGCGGCCTGGATGGGCAAGGTCTACGGGTTCCTCGGCATGAGCGTGGGCGTGGTCTGGCCGGGCATGGATCACGCCGACAAGCGCGGCGCATACGCCGCCGACATCACCTACGGCACCAACAACGAATTCGGTTTCGACTATCTGCGCGACAACATGGCGCTGTCGAAGGATCAGCGTTACCAGCGCGGCCTGAATTTCGCGATCGTGGACGAGGTCGATTCAATTCTGATCGACGAAGCGCGCACGCCGCTGATCATCTCCGGGCCCGCCGAGGATTCGCCGGAGCTTTACGTGCGCATCAACCGGATCGTGCCGCGCATGACCCGGCAGGCGAAAGAGGCTCCGCCCGGCGAGCCGCCGGAACCCGGCGATTACTACGTCGACGAAAAACAGAAGCAGGTGCATCTGTCAGAAGAAGGCATGGAACACGCCGAGCAACTGCTGCGCGCCGACAAGGTGCTGGACCAGGATTCCAACCTGTACGACGCGCGCAATCTCGCGGTCGTGCATCACTTGAATGCGGGCCTGCGCGGGCACGCGCTGTATCAGCGCGATGTGGATTACATCGTGCGCGACGGCGAGGTCATCATCGTCGATGAGTTCACCGGCCGCACCCTGCCCGGGCGGCGCTGGTCGGATGGTCTGCATCAGGCGGTCGAGGCAAAGGAAGGCGTGCCGATCCAGCGCGAAAACCAGACGCTGGCAACGATCACCTTCCAGAATCTGTTCCGGATGTACAAGAAGCTGTCCGGCATGACCGGCACGGCCGACACCGAAGCCTACGAGTTCCAGACCATTTATGGCCTGGAAGTGGTGGTGATCCCCACCCACCAGCCGATGATCCGCAAGGACAACGCGGATCTGATTTTTCTCACGCCGGAAGTGAAGTACAAATCCGTGCTGGAAGATATCCGCGATTGCCACAAGCGCGGTCAGCCGGTATTGGTCGGTACGACGTCGATCGAGACCTCGGAATTGCTGGCCGAGCTGCTGAAAAAGGAAGGCGTGCCGCACGAGGTGCTCAACGCCAAACAGCACGAGCGCGAGGCGCACATCGTCGAACAGGCCGGCGCGCCGGGAAGTGTGACGATCGCCACCAACATGGCCGGCCGCGGCACCGACATCGTGCTGGGTGGCAGTCTTGATGCCGATCTCACCGCACTGCCCGAAACCGCCGCCGAAGCAGATCGCGCGCGGGTGCGCGAGGATTGGCAAAAACGCCACAACCAAGTGGTCGAGGCCGGCGGCCTGCATATCGTCGGCACCGAGCGCCACGAGTCGCGCCGGATCGACAACCAGTTGCGCGGCCGTTCCGGGCGGCAGGGCGACCCGGGTTCCTCACGCTTCTATCTTTCGTTGCAGGACAATTTGATGCGCATCTTCGCCGGCGACTGGGTCGGCAAGTGGATGCGCGCGTTCGGCATGAAGGAAGACGACGCGCTGGAAGACCGTATGGTCAGCCGCCAGATCGAGAAAGCACAGCGCAAGGTCGAGCAGCACAACTTCGACATCCGCAAGAACCTGCTCGAATTCGACGACACCGCCAACGACCAGCGCAAGGTCATCTACGAACAACGCGCGGAACTGCTGGAAGCCAACGACGTGGCCGACACCGTCGCCGACATCCGCCAGGACGTGTTCGACAATCTTGTGCAGACCCATGTGCCGCGCGACAGCATTGACGAGCAATGGAATCTCGCCGGCCTGGAAAAAGCGCTGGAAACCGAATATGGCGTGATGCTCGACCTGCAGCATTGGGCCGATACCTCCGAGGAGATCGACGCCACCGCGATCCGCCGCCGCGCCGCCGAATCGGCCGAGGCGATGTTCGCCGAAAAGGAACGCCAGGTTGGCCCGGAAGTGATGCGCGCGCTGGAGAAGCACATCATGCTCTCGGTGCTCGACAACGCCTGGAAGGAACACCTGTCAAGCATGGATTATCTGCGTCAGGGCATTTACCTGCGTTCGTACGCGCAGGTGGATCCGAAAAAGGAATTCAAGCGCGAATCGTTCCGGCTGTTCGAGTCGATGCTGGCGCGCATCAAGGCGGAACTGGTGCAGACGCTGGCACGCGTGCGCGTGCGCAGCGAAGAGGAAATCGCCGCGATGGAAGCAAAGCAGCAACACGCCGCCGCGGCCACCGCGCGGGCGATGCAATTCCAGCACGCCGAGACCAGCGGTTTCGCCGGTGCGCCGGTCGAGAACGAACAGGCAGCCGCAATGGCCGCGTCGTCCGCAGCGGTGGCCACACCGATATTGCGCGAAGGCCCCAAGGTCGGCCGCAACGAACCGTGCCCCTGTGGCTCCGGCAAGAAATACAAGCATTGCCACGGGGCGCTGAACTAATTTTTTTCGGGATCCAGCTCTTTCGCATGTTGCCTTGGTTCCGCTCGCTGCGCGAGCGGGTTACTGTCCTTTCGGGGAAAGTAACCAAAGCCATTGCGCGCGGGCATGACGGTCTCGACAACATCGTGTTGTCTCGACTGCCCTGCGCTTCTCGCGCCAAGCGGGCCGGCGCGAACTCCTACATCCCTGTAGTCGAACATGCGCGCCTTGCTCCCGCTTGGCGCTCTGATGCTCGGCGTAATGCACGGCGCTGGAAGCTCGCTCGTTGACGGCCGTCCTTGGCCTGAGTCTTGGAAAATCTAGAAGCATGAAAGCGCGATGCGTAAAGGCACCATTAGAATGAAAGAATGCCTGAACGTCCTCTCATCCACGCCACCCGCCGCGCCGACAACAGCCGCTTCCTGCGCGTCGAGGAAATCGATCTCGAGTTTTCCAACGGCGAACGCCGGACCTACGAGCGGCTGGCCGGCTCGGGTCTGGGTGCGGTGATCATCGTGCCGATGCTCGACCCCGACACCGTGCTGCTGGTACGCGAATACGGCGTGGGTCTGGATCGTTACGAGCTCGGACTGCCCAAGGGACGGCTCGACCGCGATGAAACCGTGGAGCAGGGCGCCAATCGCGAGTTGAAAGAGGAGATCGGTTACGGCGCGCGCGAGTTGCGCATCCTCACCACGTTGTCCCTCTCGCCGGCCTATATGACTCATTTGAGCCATGTCGTGCTGGCACGCGAGCTATATCCTGAACGCCTGCCCGGTGACGAGCCGGAACAACTCGAAGTCGTGCCATGGAAATTGTCGGAGCTGCACGCGCTGGTTGCGCGCGATGACGTGACCGAAGGGCGCTCGATCGCCGCATTGTTTATTGCTCGCGAGTTTCTCGCCGGTCGTTTTGGAAACCTCTGAAAGCTACTGCGCTTGCATGTCGCGCGCCGGCGGTGCTCGGAATCCTCATGTACTGACGTGTACACTCCGGTTCCTGCGCTCCGGCGGCGCGCAACCTGTCTTCGCTCGCTACGCTTTCAGAGGCTCCCAATCCCCGTGATACATATGGGCGCTGACCATGAGTGAATTGGAGCGCATCGGCCGCGAAGTTCGCGCCTTGGCGCGCCGCGCCGGTGCCGCGATCATCGATATCTATTCGGGCACGTTTTCGGTCGAGCGCAAGGCCGACGATTCGCCACTCACCGCCGCGGACATGGCCGCGCACCGCGTGATCATCGATGGCTTGTGTGCGTTGACGCCGGACATCCCGGTGCTATCGGAGGAATCGGCCGGCGTCGATTGGTCGACAAGAAAAACCTGGGCGCGTTACTGGCTGGTTGATCCACTCGATGGCACGCGCGAATTCGTCAAGCGCAACGGCGAGTTCACCGTCAACATCGCGCTGATCGAGGACCACGCGCCGGTGTTGGGCGTGGTGCTTGCGCCGGTCGGCGGCGAATTGTATTTCGCCAGCAACGACGCGGGCGCTTTCGTCGAACTCGCGCCCGGCGCGATGCCTCGGCCGATCGAAACGCGCGCGGCGGCCGCAACGCCGATCATCGCCGGCAGCCGGTCGCACGGTAACGAACGCCAGACACGCATGCTTGCGCGGCTGGGCGAACATCGCTTGATATCGTTGGGATCGTCATTGAAGTTCTGCCTGATCGCGCGCGGTGAGGCGGATGTCTATCTGCGCCTGGGACCTACCTCGGAATGGGATACCGCCGCGGCGCAGTGCGTGCTGGAACAGGCGGGCGGCGCTGTACTCGATCTTGCTGGCGCGCCATTACGCTACAACGCCAAGGAATCGCTGCTCAATCCGGAATTTATCGCGATGGGCGATGCGTCGACGGATTGGTTGGCGCGGATGGATTTGAAACGAGGGGAATGATCATGATCTGGCTGATTGTGGCGCTGGTTTGCGTGGGCACCGCGCTGGCAGTGGTGATCGGGCTCAATTTCGTCGCTCCGGAAAAGCGCGTCCAACACAAGATCGCGCACACTTATGACGCGGCCGATCCGCAATTCCGCCGCGAAATGGACGCGCTGCTCGGGCCCGCGGTGCTGGGCGGCAACCGGATCGAGGATCTGCAGAATGGCGAGCGGATTTTCCCGCCGATGCTGGAAGCGATCGCCTCTGCGCGATCCAGCATCACATTCGAGACTTTCATCTACTGGTCCGGCGCGATTGGACGCAAATTCGCCGACGCGCTGACCGAGCGCGCGCGTGCCGGGGTGCGCGTGCACGTGCTGCTGGATTGGGTCGGCAGCGACAAGATGAAAAAAAAGCTCTTGCAACAAATGGCCGACGCCGGCGTCGCGGTGCAGCGCTATCACCCCTTGAACCTGCGCAACCTGTCGCGCATGGACAATCGCACCCACCGCAAGTTGCTGGTGGTGGATGGCACGCTCGGGTTCACCGGCGGCGTGGGTATCGCCGACAACTGGGAAGGTGACGCGCAAGATCCGGATCACTGGCGCGATTCGCATTTCCGGATCGAAGGGCCGGTGGTCGCCCAGGTGCAGTCGGTGTTCATGGACAACTGGATCAAGACCACGGGCGAAGTGCTGCAGGGCGAAAAATATTTTCCCGCGCTGCATTCCGTCGGCGACATGCAAGCACAAATGTTTTCCAGCTCGCCGCGCGGCGGCAGCGAGAGCATGCAACTGATGTATCTGGTGGCAATCACCGCGGCCGTGAAATCGATCGACCTGGCGGAATCGTACTTCGTGCCGGACGCGTTGACGCGCAAGACCCTGGTACAGGCCGCAGGGCGCGGTGTGCGTATCCGGGTCATCACGCCCGGCGATCACATCGACACCCAGACCGTGCGCCAGGCTTCGCGCACGTGTTGGGAGGAATTGCTGAAAGCCGGCATCGAGATACACGAGTTCGAGCCGACCATGAACCACTGCAAGATCATGCTGATCGACGGCTTGCTGGCCTCTGTCGGCTCGACCAACTTCGACAACCGCTCCTTCGCGCTCAACGACGAGGCCAATCTCAACGTCTACGATCGCGGCTTCGTCGAACGTTTGACGCAGGTCTTTGAACGGGATTTGCAGCGTTGCAAGCGCATTACACTCCAGGCCTGGCAACGAAGACCGTGGCACGAGCGCGCGCGCGAAAGGGTTTCGTCATTGTTCTCCCCGCAATTGTGAGCGCGGGCGTGGACGTCAGCGGCAGCGCGGGGCGCCTCGGTGAATTGCTGGCGATCATGGCGCGCCTGCGCGATCCGGATCGCGGCTGCCCGTGGGACATCCAACAGGATTTCGCTTCGATCGCGCCTTACACCATAGAGGAAGCCTACGAAGTCGCCGACGCGATCGAGCGCCGCGATTTCGACGCGTTGCGCGACGAGCTGGGCGACCTGCTGTTCCAGGTGATCTTCCATGCGCGCATGGCCGAAGAAGCCGGGCATTTCGATTTTGCCGGCGTAGTCGAGGCGATTGCCGATAAATTCACGCGTCGGCATCCGCATGTGTTCGGTGAAAAGGGGTCAGAGTCATTTTCCACGGAGCGTTCCGGGAACAAGCCGGGATCATCTGCAGCCGAAAACATGACTCTGACCCCTTTTCGCGATGCGGGAGAACAGGCGCGCGCGTGGGAAACGATCAAGACCGCCGAGCGCGTAGGCAAGAACGAAAACGACACCAGCGCGCTGGCCGGTATCGCGCGCGGATTGCCGGAATGGCGTCGCGCGTTGAAATTGCAGCAGCGCGCGGCCAGCGTCGGTTTCGACTGGCCCGGGCCGCAGCCGGTGCTGGACAAGCTCGCTGAAGAGATCGAGGAAGTGCGCGCGGAATTCGCCGGCGCTTGCGACCACGACCGCATCGAAGACGAAATCGGCGACGTGCTGTTCGTGATCGCCAATCTGGCAAGACACGCGAAAATAGATCCCGCACATGCGCTGCGCCGTGCCAACGCCAAGTTCGAGCGCCGTTTCCGGCGCATGGAAACACTCGCCGCCGAAGCCGGCGAAACACTCGACGGCAAATCACTGGCCGAACAGGACGCACTGTGGGATCGCGCCAAGGCGGAGGAGCGCCATGACTGACCCGTCGTGGCAAGCGCGTAGCGCTTGGTGGGTGAAGGGCCGCCAAGATTTACAACTGCAGGGTGCACGCGGAAATTCGTGGCCATGTCGCGACCCTGCCATCAGTCACGGCGCGCGTGGCTAAACGTTGCGGGATACTTGTGCATCTGATTCGTATTGCCGATCGGGAGTGAACACCATGCGCAGGATCATTTCGATTGTGTTGCTGACAGCATTGCCATTTGCGGCGAATGCCGCGGAATGCCGCTATAGCGCGCAACGCAACGCCGATCTGGATGCCGCCGGCCTGCGCACGCTGTTGCTGAAACTCGGTTCCAGCGATCTGGATATCCAGGGCGCGCAGGGATTGAACAAGGTCGAAGTGCGCGGCACCGCCTGCGCCTCGAATCAGGCGTGGCTCAAGGATCTGCAGATCGGCACCAGTCGCAATGCCGACCGCGTCGCAGTGGTCGCGCAGAACAATCGCCACGAAGTCAACATCAGCCTGTTCGGTTCCAGCTATGCGTACATGAAATTGCAGGTGCGCGTGCCGACGTCATTGGCGATCAGCGTGGACAGCGGTTCCGGCGATACCCATGCTGGCAACCTGGCGTCGCTGGATTTCGAATCGGGTTCCGGCGATCTGATCGCCGATCACATCGCCGGCGCGTTGGGGTTGAAACTCGGCTCGGCGGACGTGCGCGCCGATACCGTCGGCAGCGTAAACTTGCGCGGCACCGGTTCCGGAGACGTACGCGTGACCGGCGTGCAGGGCGATGTGCAAACCGGGCCTTCCCGTTCAGGCGATCTGAATTTCAGCGATGTGCGCGGCGGCGTCAAGATCGGATCCACCGGCTCGGGCGATGTCAGCTTGAGCAACATCGGCCGCGATGCCGAAGTCGGCAGCACCGGTTCCGGCGATGTAACGGCCAACGGCGTTGGCGGCAACTTCACCGTGCACTCGACGGGCAGTGGCGATGTGCGTTATCACGGGATCAAGGGCAAGGTCGATGTGCCGCACCGCGACGACGATTGAAGCCCTCTCCCAGCGGGAGAGGGCTTGGGGTGAGGGTGGGGTACGATCTTGTGTAAGCAACTCCCTGGTGCGGCTTCCGATCGGTGTCCCTGCCTCACCCTCAATCGCTTTTAGCGATTTCGACCTCATCCGGCGCTGCGCGCCACGCTCTCCCGAGGGGAGAAGGAAAAACAAAAAACCGCGGCGGGTAGGGGGAGAACTACCCGCCGCAGTTACAGCTTCCACCTTGTCATCATGCGATGGCTTTGCGCCGCCGCATGGATGACAACGCGCGCGCGACGATATGGTTGACCAGACACGTCCCTACGCCCGCCGCAGGATCAACAACGGCGATACCTTCAATATCCGGCGCGTGCCGGCCAGTCCGAGCACGGTCACGATCAGCGCCGCCAGCACGGCGGCGGCGATCAACCCGTTCCACGGCAATGCAAAGTCGTGCATACGGAACACGGTTTTCGCCAGCCACGCGCCTGCCACCGCCGCGCCGAACAATGCGGTGAAGCCTGCGATCGCGCCCAGCAGCGCGAATTCGCACAGCGTTGCCGCCAGCAATTGCCCGCGCCGCGCGCCCAGCGTACGCAGCAACGCGGCTTCGTGGCGGCGTTCGGCGGCGCTGGCGGTCAATGCCGCGGCCAGCACCAGGGCGCCGGCCAGCAGGCTGAAGCCCAGCACCCAGCGCGCGGCGTCGGTCACGCGCGCGACGATGTCGCGCACGCGGTCGAGCAGATCGTCGACATCGATCAACGACAGGTTAGAATAGTCGCGCGAAAACGTGGCCAATTCGTTCGCGTGTCCGCCCGGCAGATGGAAACTCGCAACCCAGGTGTGCGGCAGGGTTTGCACATGCGCGGGATCGAGCAACAGGAAAAAGTTGACGTTGAAACTGCTCCAGTCGACTTCGCGCATGCTGGTGACGCGCGCATCGAGACTACGTTCCCCGACCAGCAGGCCCAGCGTGTCGCCGATATGCAAACCGAAACCGTCGGCCCACATCTTGTCCAGCGAAACCTGCGGCTCATGCGGATTCGATACAAACCATTTTCCCTCGATCACGCGATTGGCCGGCGGCGGTTGTGCGCTCCATGACAGCCGCAACTGGCGATCGGCGTTGTCGCGCGCGTCGCGATCGTGCAGCTGCAAACGATCGACCGGCACGCCGTTGACAGAGGTCAGTTTGCCGACCGCCAGCGGCAGCATATTGAGCCGGCTCGCGCCCATTTTTTGCAATGCCGCCAGCACCGGCGCGCGCTGCGTGTCCTGCACGTTCAACACGAACCAGTTGGGCGTGTCGGGCGGAAGTTCGCGTCGCCAACCTTCGACCAGCGCGGGCGCGACCACCGCCAACATCAGCAATGCGGTCAAGCCCAGCGAAATCGCGCTGGCCTGCACCACGCTCATGGCCCGGCGGCGCGTCAACGCACTGGCGCCCAATCGCAGCGCGGGGTGCAGCCGCGCGACATGACGGCGGATCAACCACAGCAGCGCCGTGGCCAACCCGATCGTGACCAGCGCGGTGCCGGCAAGACTCGCGGCGAGGATGCCGGCGAGTTTCCAGCTATCGCTTTCCAACGCGACAAGACCCAGCGCGACCGCGACCGGCAACAGATACAGCGCGTCGAATCCGCGCGACGTGCGCGCGTAGTTGCGTTGGAACACCGCGACCGGCGGCACCTCGGCCAACCGGATCAACGGCGGCAACGCGAATCCCGCGAGCACCGCCAATCCAACGCAGGCGGCGGCGAGCGCGGGGCCGATCGGCAGCGGAGCGCCCGCCGCCGACGGCGGCAACAGGCCGCGAGCGAACACGAACGCGCCCGCCGCGAATCCGAGCGCGATCGCCGCGCCGAGTGCGGCGGCAATCAAAGCCGGCACCGCCAAGGTCCACAACAGAGCGCCGATCGCCTGCGCGCGCGGCGCGCCAAGCGCGCGCAGCAACGCGATCTCGTCGGTCTTGCGGCGCGCGTAGCGGCGCGCGGCCAATGCGATCGCCACGCCCGCGAGCAGCGCGGCAAGCAGCGCGGACAAGCGCAGAAACGCGCCGGCACGATCGAATGCCACGCGCAGCCGTTGCTGGATACGCTGCGGTGTCACCAGTTCGGCATCGGCCGGCAGATGCGCCTTCGCCCACACGCGATAGCCGTCGACTTGCGCGGGGCCGCCCGCGATCAACAAACGGTGCCGTGCGCGGCTGCCGCTGTCGAGCAAGCCTGCCGCCCGCGCATCGGCCAGCGCCATCACCGCGCGTGGGGCGAGCGCGACCAGATCGCCGCCATCGGGCTCGCGCAGCAAGGACGCGCCTATGCGCAAATCGCGTCCACCGAGTTGCACGCGATCGCCGATGCGCAAGCCGAGCGCCACCAGCGCACGATGATCCAGAAACACATCCCCCGCCGACGGCGCGTGCGCGATCAGCGCATGGCCCCGGGCGTCCCCGATCTCCAGCTTGCCGCGCAGCGGCCACGCCGGATCGGCCGCGATCACATCCAGCAATTGGCTGCGTTGGTTGGCGAACGCGACGCTGGGAAATCCCGCCAGCGCGCTGGCCGCGAGTCCGCGTTCCCGTGCCTGTTGCGCGAACGCCGGCGGCAACAGGCTCGATGCGCTGACGCCCAGATCGCCGCCGATCAATTCCGCCGCGCCCATCACCAGCGCGCGTTCGATGCGCGCGGACAAGGTGCCGACCGCGCCCAACGCGATCACCGCCAGCAACAGCGCGGCGATCAGCGTGCGCAATTCCGGCAGCCGCCATTCGCGGCGCAGGTTGCGCAGCCCGAATCGCATGCCGTTCATGCCAGGCGGCCTTCGACCAGTTCGTGCGCGCGCGCGCAACGGGCGGCCAATGCCGCGTCGTGGGTGACGGCTATCAGCGTGGTTGCGTGCGCGCGGTTCAATTCGAACAGCAGATCGCACACGGCCGCACCCGTGTGACGATCGAGATTGCCGGTCGGTTCGTCGGCGAACAGGACGCGCGGGCGATGCACGAACGCGCGTGCGATCGCCACGCGCTGCTGCTCGCCGCCGGAGAGTTGGTGTGGATAATGCGCGCCGCGTGCGGACAAGCCGACCGCGGCCAGCGCCGCGCGCGCGCGCGGCAGCGCGCCATCGGCGCTGTCCAGTTCCAGCGGCAGCAGCACGTTTTCCTCGGCGGTCAGCGCGGGCAGCAGATGGAACGACTGGAACACGAAACCGACCAGCCGCCGCCGTACTGCCGCGCGCGCCTCCTCGTCCAGCGTTTCCAGTTTTTGTCCGTCCAGCACGATGCTGCCGGTGCTCGGCACGTCGAGCCCGGCCAGCAATCCCAGTAGCGTGGTCTTGCCCGAACCCGAGGCGCCGGTGATCGCCACGGTTTCCCCCGCGTTCACGTCCAGACTGACATCGTCCAGTATGTCGAGCCGGCCACCGGGACCATCGACGTATTTGCTTACTCCGCGCGCTGAGAGAAGAACGATGCGATCCTGCATACGCTGTTGCCTTGTGTTGTTGCTGTGGTGTTGCGCCCCGCTGGCGGGCGCCGCCGTGCAAACCGCGCGGCCGGTGCTGCTGCTCGGCGATTCGTTATCGGCTGCGCACAATATCGCATTGACCGCGAGTTGGCCGGTTTTGTTGCAGGCGCGTCTGCATGAGATGCGGCCACCGCGCGCATTGGTCAATGCCAGCATCAGCGGCGAGACTACGGCATCGAGCCTAAGCCGGTTACCCGCGCTGCTCGAGCAATATCGCCCGGCGCTGGTGATGATCGAACTGGGCGCCAACGACGGTCTGCGTGGCCTGCCGCTCGCTGAAATCCGCGAGAATTTGCAAGCGATGGTCCGTGATTGCCGCGGTGCGGGCGCGCGGGTGCTCCTTCTCGGCATCGAATTGCCGGTGAATTACGGCCCGCAGTACCGCACAGGCTTGCGCGGCATCTATGCGCAATTGGCGAATGATACCCACGCCGCCCTGGTGCCGTTCCTGTTGCAGGGCATCGCACTGCATCCGCAACTGATGCAGGAGGACGGATTGCACCCGACCGCGCAGGCGCAGCCGCGCGTGCTTGCAAACGTATGGCCGGCGTTGCAGCCGATGGTGGCCGAGCTGCGGCGCTGAAAGCCGCAAAAGCCTTCATCGTCATTCCGCGTGGGCGGGAATCCAGTGACTTTTCGCAAGATTGCCTTGGTTCCGCTCGCTGCCGCGAGCGGGCTATTTTTGTTTCGGCAAAAGTAGCCAAAACCATTGCGCTTGGACGCGATGGTCTCGGCAACGTCGGGTCGCCTCGACTGTCCTGCGATGCTCGCCGAACGGCGGCCGCGCCGAACTCGCACGTCCATGTGCTCGAACAATCGTTGCTTGCTCCGCCTTCGGCTGCGCTTCTCGGCATCGCGTACAGCGCGGAAAGCTCGCGCGTTGACGGCGATCCTTGGCCTGCCATCAAGCTGATTAACCGCTCGACGAATCCTCGTTGGGCGGCGGTTGTGGCGGTTGCGAGGTCGGCGCCGCGCCTTGCTGCTGCTGCATCCGCGCCGGATGTCGGGCCTTCATCTGCTGGTGCCAGGTGCGCCATTCGTCACGATCTATCTCCCCGTCGTGATTGCTGTCGATCTGGTCGAAATGTTTGGCGAGTCCAGGCCGTCCCTGCGCTTCCTGGCGGCTCAACATGCCATCGTGGTTTGCGTCCAGCGTCCACATCGATTCGTGACGGCGCATCGGCGGCGGCGCGCTCGGCGCCGAAACGTCGGCCTGATCGGGCGGTGGGCTGGTCTGGGCGAACGCGGCCGAGGTGGCCAGCAGCAGCAAGGCGAAGCAGGAAAAGGATTTTCGCACGGGTAGTCTCCGCAGTGGAAGGAACGGCGCGCCGCGCGCGCCATCCTTCCTCAACGCGGGTGGGTTGCCGCCGTTGACCCGATTCACGTATCGCTCACCGCTCCGGCGCCACATTGCACACTTGAGAATCCGGTGCATCCGGCTTGGCAGACAAGGGTCGTCATGAGCGCGCACGAAGAACAGGCCGGCTTGATCCTGCTGGTGGAAGACAACCGCGGCATCGCCGAGATGATCGGCGAGTTCCTCGAACGCCGAGGCTATTCGGTCGACTACGCCGCCGACGGCGTCACGGGATTGCATTTGGCGGTGTCGGGCAGCTTCGACGTGGTGGTGCTGGACCTGATGCTGCCGGGCATGGATGGTCTTGAAGTCTGCCGCAAATTGCGCAACGAGGCCAAGAAGGCCACGCCGGTGCTGATGCTGACCGCGCGCGACACGCTGGAAGACAAGCTGATCGGGCTGGACGCCGGCGCCGACGATTACCTGGTGAAACCCTTCGAGCCGCGCGAACTGGAAGCGCGCGTGCGCGCGCTGATCCGCCGCGACCGGCGCCAGGTTTCCACGGAAGTGCTTGCCGTCGGCGATCTGGTATTGGACACCGCGACCTTGCGCCTGACCCGCGACGGCGAGGAATTGCAGGTCTCGCCGATCGGTCTGAAATTGCTCACCATCCTGATGCGCGAGTCGCCGCGCGTGGTCAGCCGCCGCGACATCGAGCGCGAAATCTGGGGCGACACGCTGCCCGACTCCGACACGCTGCGTTCGCATCTCTACAACCTGCGCAAGGTGATCGACAAGCCGTTCACCCGGCCGCTGCTGCACACCATTCACAGCGCGGGTTACCGGCTGGCCGATCTCGACATGGAAGTCGTCGGCGCCGGTCACGCGGACCAGGGCAGACCCTGACGATGCACAGCAGCAGCGGTATGCGGCACAGATACGCGATCGGACATCGCGCCGCGCGCAACACGCGGCGATCGCCGATCATGAAGCTGGCTGACGCGCTGCGGGAGTGGGATCCGGACCATCCCGACACCGTCGCGCTGGAACCGGCACGCTTGGGACTGACCGCGGACAGCGACGCCGATGTGTTGGCGCAGGCGCTGCACCATTTTGCGGCGCGTCTGGATGCGTTCGTGGAGCGCGAGCGCAATTTCACCCGCGACACCAGCCACGAATTGCGTTCGCCGTTGACGATTATGAAGGTCGCCGCCGAGGTACTGGCCGACGACGACAGTCTGAGCCCGTTCGCGCAACGCTCGCTTGCGCGCATCCAGAGTTCGGTGCGCGAAATGGAAACGCTGATCGAATCGTTCCTGATCCTGGCGCGCGAATCCGATTTCGGGTTGCCGGAAGAGGATTTCCTCGCCAACGACGTGGTGCGTGAACAGGTCGAGCGTTTCCGCGATCTGCTCGAAAACAAGTCGATCGAACTCAAGCTGGAGGAGCACGCGCGCTTCGCGCTGCACGCGCCGCCGCGGGTGTTCGCGGTGGTGATCGGAAATCTCATCCGCAACGCCTGTCTGTATACCGAGCGCGGCGTGATCTGCGTAAGCGTCGAGGCGGACAGCGTCAGTGTCAGCGATACCGGTTGCGGTATGGATGCGGAGGATCTGGAGCGCGCGTTCCAGCCGTTTTACCGGGGCAGCCGCACCGGCGTTAAGGGTCACGGCATCGGGCTCGCCATCGTGCGCCGAATCACTGACCGCTTCGATTGGCCGGTGGAACTTGCTAGCACGCGCGGGCACGGCACGCTCGCGAAGGTACGCCTGCCCAAAGCGATGTCGGTGGACGAGGCGTTGCCGCAGATTGGTTGAACGCGGAGAATGCGGGTGTTCAGTCAATGATTCTCGACGCCCGATTCTGAGTATCGCCATGAAGTTTCGCTCGTTCGCCTTTTTCACGCTTTTCATGGGAGTCGCCGCCATGGGCCACGCCGCGAATCAGCCCGTACTCGTGATCCACGGCGGCGCCGGTGTGATCAAGAAAGACATGACGCCGGAAAAAGAGCGGGCAGTCCGCGCCGCGCTGAATGAAGCGTTGCAGCACGGCTACGCGCAATTGAAGGCCGGTAAGCCCGCGCTGGACGCGGTGATCGCGGCGATCACCGTGCTGGAGGACGATCCGCATTTCAACGCCGGCAAGGGCGCGGTGTTCACCCACGACGGCAAGAACGAACTGGACGCCGCGATCATGGACGGCGACACCTTGCGCGCCGGTGCGGTTGCCGATGTTCAAGGCGTCAAGAACCCGATCCTGCTGGCGCGCGCGGTGATGGAACATTCGCCGCACGTGATGCTCGCGGGTTCCGGCGCCGAGGAATTCGCGAAGGAGCAGGGCATCGCGATCGTCGATCCGTCGTACTTTCGCACGCCGCAACGCTGGCAGGAATTACAGAATGCGTTGCAGCAGGACGCCGCCGGCCAGCACGCCGATGATGAAAAGGAAGGCCACTTCGGCACCGTCGGCGCGGTCGCGCTGGATGTGCACGGCGATCTCGCCGCCGGCACTTCCACCGGCGGTATGACCGACAAGCGCTGGGGCCGGATCGGCGATTCGCCGATCATCGGCGCGGGCACCTACGCCAACGCCAAGTGCGCGGTGTCGGGCACCGGTTGGGGCGAGTTCTACATCCGCACCGTGGCCGCGCACGAGATCTGCATGCGCGTGGCGATGATGGGACAGAGCGTGCAGCAGGCATCGGAGGACGTTATCAACAAGGAAATTCCGAAACTCGGCGGCGACGGCGGCGCGATCGTGCTGGGTTCGGATGGCAGCTTCGCCACGCCGTTCAACACCGACGGCATGTTCCGCGGCTGGATCGGCGCCGACGGCGTATCGCATGTCGCGATCTACAAGGACGCCGACGAAGCCGCCCGCAATCACTGACGCAAACGCGCATTCAACCGTTAGCTTGCGCCCGGCGCAGCACGCGGCGTTCGCGGCGGCGTTCGGCTTGCCGCGCGAAAACCAGATACAACGCCGGCGTGCTGAGTAACGTCAGGCCCTGCGAAAAGATCAAGCCTCCCAACATCGCGATACCCAGCGGCCGGCGCAGTTCGGCGCCGGTGCCGATGCCGATCGCCAGCGGCAACGATGCCAGGATCGCCACCATCGTGGTCATCATGATCGGACGGAAGCGCAACAGGCACGCCTCGCGGATCGCCTCCAGCGGCGTCTTGCCGGCGCGTTGCGCGACCAGCGCGAAGTCGATCATCATGATCGCGTTTTTCTTGACCAGGCCGATCAGCAACACCAGCGCCATCATCGCCACGATCGAGAGTTCCGTATTGGTCACCAGCAACGCCAGCAATGCGCCGACACCCGCCGAGGGCAGCGTGGACAGGATCGTGACCGGATGGATCAGGCTCTCGTAGAGCATACCGAGCACGATGTACACCGCGATCACCGCGCCCAGCAGCAGAAACGGCATGTTGCTCTGCTGTTGCTGGAAACGGCGGAAATCGCCGCCGAGACTCAATTGGATGTCGCCCGGCATGCGCATGCCGGTGATGGTGTTCTGGATCTGGTCGGTGGCCTGACCCATGCTGATGCCCGGCGCAAGATTGAAGCTCAGGTCCATCACCGTGAACTGATCCTCGTGGCTGATCTGCACGGGTGCCAGGCCTGATTCCTGATGTGCGACGGCAGCCAGCGGGATCATCGCGCCGCTGTCGGAACGCACGTAAAGGCGGTTCAGCGCCGCGGGCGTGGCCGACTCCGACGGCAACGCGGTCAGCACCACCGCATATTGGTTGGTGTCGGAATAGATGGTCGAAATCTGGCGCTGGCCGAAGGCGTTGTAGAGCGCGTCGTCGATCGAGGCGACCGAAACGCCGAGCCGGCTGGCGGTGTCGCGATCGATCACGATGTTCTGGAGCAGGCCGGCTTCATCGACATCGCTGCCGACATCGCGAAACATCGGATTGTGCTGCAATTGCGTCTGCAATTTCGGTAACCAGGTTTCGAGTCCGGCGAGATCGTTGCCCTTCAGCGACACCTGATATTGCGCGCCCTGATTGCCGCCGCCACCGCCGCTGGGCAGATCCTGGTGCGCGCGCAATCGCAAATTGAGATCGGGATATTGCGCGGCTTTCGCCGACAATCGCGCCAACACGTCCTGGGTGGATTCGCTGCGGCCGCCGCCGAG
>JBDTBW010000081.1:0-28556 GCA_039923855.1 Rhodanobacteraceae bacterium
GCCGCGGTCGCGTCCGTCGCGCAGCAGAACAAGATGACCGTGCCGCAGTTGCAGGCGGCGATGCAGAACGACCACGTCGATTACGCCGCGTTCCGCGAGAAGCTGCGCGAACAGATCCTGATCCAGCGGCTGCGCCAACAGGTGATGCAGGGTTCCGCACAGGTTTCCGATTCGGAAATCGACAACCTGATCGCCAATCCTTCGTTCAAGGCCGGCGAAGTGCACTTGGCGCACATCGATATCGCGCTGCCCGATGGCGCCGACGCCAAGGCGATCGCCGGAAGCCAAGCCAAGGCCGACAAGGTCGAGGCGGATCTGAAGGCGGGCAAGCCTTTCTCCGCCGAGGCGATCAGCGAATCCGGCGCGGCCGACGCATTGCAGGGCGGCGATCTGGGCTTTCGGCGCGTGGACGAATTGCCTCCCGCGTTCGCCGACCAGATCGTCAGCATGCAGCCCGGCGCTGTCACCGCGCCGTTGCGCACGCCCGGCGGCTTCACCATCGTCAAGATGATCGAGCATCGCGACGCCTCGGCGCGTCAGATCGTCACCGAATATCACGCGCGCCACATCATGGTGAAACCCAGCGCACTGGTGTCCGATCAGCAGGCTCAGGACAAGATCAACAACATCTACCATCAGGTCGTCGATGGCCACCAGGATTTCGCGGGGCTGGCCAAGAAGGATTCCGACGACACCGCCACCGCCAACATCGGCGGCGACATGGGCTGGTTCACCCATGACGAATGGGGCGGCGACATCGGCAATCTGCTGGGTTCGCTGCAGCCGGGTCAGGTTTCGCAACCGTTCCGCAGCCAGGACGGCTCCTGGCACATCGTGCAGTTGCTCGGCACCCGCCAGGCCGACAAGACCACCGACATCCAGCGCGAGCAGGCGCGTCAAGCCATCGCCTCACGCAAGGGCGAGGAAGCCTACCAACAATTCCTGCGCGATCTGCGCTCGGACGCCTACGTCGATATCCGCCTGCCCGGCGCGCAATCGGACAGCGACATCAGCACGGGCAACGCCGGCACGCCGTGAGCGAGACGCGGGGGGCGCTGCCGCGGCTCGCCGTCACCGCGGGCGAACCCGCCGGTGTCGGGCCGGAACTCATCGCCAAGCTCGCCGCGTCTCCGCTACCCGCAGACCTGATCGCAATTGCCGACACAGGATCGCTGCAACGCGCCGCGCGTGTGTGCGGCATCGAATTGCAACTCGAGCCATGGGACAGCGCTCCGCGCCACGCTCGCATTTCCGGCTCGTTGCGCGTGATCGACATTCCGCTGCGCGCGAAAGAAACACCCGGCGCGCCTGATGCACGCAATGCGTTTCAGGTGCTGGCGACGCTGGCGCGCGCCGCGGATGGTTGCATGGACGGCGAATTCGACGCGCTGGTGACAGCGCCGGTGCAGAAGTCGATCATCAACGATGCCGGCGAGGCATTCAGCGGCCACACCGAGTTCTTCGCGCAGCGCGCGGGATGCGATGTGGTGATGATGCTGGCCTCGCCCGAATTGCGCGTGGCGCTGGCCACCAAGCACCTGCCGCTCTGCGCCGTGCCGGCCGCGATCACGCGCGAATCATTGACTCGAACGCTGCGCATCGTGCACGCGGAACTAACGACCAAGTTCGGCCTCGCTCATCCGCGCATCGCGGTGTTGGGCTTGAATCCGCACGCTGGCGAAGGCGGGCATCTCGGCCGCGAAGAAATCGACACCATCATTCCCGCGCTGGATGCGCTGCGCGATGACGGTATGCGCCTGCTCGGGCCACTGCCGGCCGATACCGCTTTCGTGCCGGCGATGCGCGGGCAATACGACGCGGTGCTGGCGATGTACCACGACCAGGCGCTGCCGGTGCTGAAATCGGAAGCCTTCGACCGCACGGTCAACATCACCTTGGGGCTGCCGTTCGTGCGCACTTCGGTCGATCACGGTACCGCGCTGGATATCGCCGGCAGTGGCCGCGCGGATCCCTCGAGTCTCTTCGCCGCGGCGGAGATGGCGCTCAAACTTGCGCCCCTCTCCCCGCGGGAGAGGGTGGCGCGAAGCGCCGGGTGAGGGTACGAACTCGCCTTATGCCGCGCCCCAAAAAACATTATGGCCAGCACTTCCTGCACGAACGCGGGATCATCGAACTTATCGTCGCGGCGCTGGCGCCGCGGCCGAGCGACCTCATCGTCGAGATCGGTCCCGGCGAAGGCGCGCTGACCTTGCCGCTGCTGGATGCCGCGCACCGGTTGACCGCGATCGAACTGGATGCGGAATTGATCGCGCCCTTGCAATCCGCCGCCGCCGCGCACGGCGAACTGACCGTGATCCACGCCGACGTGCTGGATGTCGATCTCACCGCGCTCGCGGCGGGGCAGGATTTGCGGCTGGTCGGCAATCTTCCCTACTACGTGTCCAGCCCGATCCTGTTCCATTGCCTGCACCACAGCGACGCGATCGCCGACATGCTGTTCATGCTGCAGAAGGAAGTGGTCGACCGCATGGCCGCCATGCCCGGGAGCAAGGTGTATGGACGGCTCTCGGTGATGCTGCAACTGGCCTGCAAAGTCGAGCCACTACTGCGCGTGCCGCCTGGCGCGTTCCGCCCGCCGCCGCAGGTGGATTCTGCAGTGGTGCGCCTGACGCCGCTACCTGCCTCGCAACGGCCCGATCCAGCCTTGTCGCGTATGCTCGAGACGATCGTTCGCGCCGCCTTCGGCAAGCGCCGCAAGACGCTGGCCAATGCACTGTCGGGCCTGCTCGATCGAGATGCGATAGAGGCCGCCGGCGTAGATCCGGGCGCGCGCGCCGAAACGCTGGCGCCGCAACGTTACGTGGCGCTGGCGCGAATCGCCGCGCAATATGCGGACTTGCCGCAAGCCGCTGTGCTGTCCGACAATCGGGCGCATGAGTAGTCGCAACGACAATGAGCCGTACGCGATCGAGGTGTCGGTGGACACGCATTTTGTCGCCGAGCAATCGCAACCCGATGCGGATCGCTTCGTGTTCGCCTATACCGTGACCCTGCGCAACGTCGGCGATCTTCCCGCGCGATTGTTGTCGCGGCACTGGATCATTACCGACGCCAACGGCAAGATCGAGGAAGTGCGCGGCGACGGCGTGGTCGGCGAGCAGCCGCGTCTGCAGCCGGGCGAAGGCTACGTCTATACTTCCGGCGCGGTGCTGGAGACCAGCGTCGGCACCATGCGCGGCGCGTACCACCTGCACGCCGACGACGGCACCGACTTCGAGACGACGATCCCGGAATTCGTGCTGTCGGTGCCGCGCACCTTGCATTAAGGACGCTTAGCCACATGGCCGTCTACGCGATCGGCGATGTGCAGGGCTGTTATCCGGAACTGCGCCGGCTGCTGGCTCGCCTGAAGTTCGATCCAGTCGCCGACACATTGTGGTTCTGCGGCGACCTGGTCAACCGCGGCGGCGAATCGCTGGAAGTGCTGCGGCTGGTGCACGGCTTGCGCGAGCGCTGCGTCGTCACGCTCGGCAATCACGACTTGACCCTGCTCGCGATCGCGCAACGCGACGCGCAAGCGCGCGCGCATACCAACCCCGATCTGCGCCGCGTGCTCGAGGCCGACGACAGCGGAATGTTGCTTGACTGGCTGCGCGCGCAAAAGCTGATCCATCACAACGACGCGCTGGGTTTCACCCTGGTGCACGCGGGATTGGCGCCGGCGTGGACGCTCAAGCAGGCACTGCGTTGCGGCAGCGAGGTCGAGCGCGCGCTTGCCGGCCCTGCACATCGGCAATTGCTGAAACACCTGTTCGGCGATCGGCCGGCGTATTGGTCCGCCAAACTGCGCGGCAACGAACGCCTGCGCGCGGCGATCAACATCATGACCCGGATGCGCTACTGCGATGCGCGCGGGCGGATCGATTTCGCAGCAAAAGGTCCGCCCGGCACGCAACGCGCGGGGCTGTATCCGTGGTTCGAGGCGCCCGGCGTGAAAGCACGCGAAACACGCATCGTCTGCGGTCATTGGTCGGCATTGGGCCGGTTCGCGGGCTTAAGCATCTACGCGATCGACACCGGCTGTGTGTGGGGCGGGCAGTTGACCGCGCTGCGGCTGGATGGTGATGAACCACAATTCATCGCGGTGAATGCGGAGACGCATCGCAAGCGGCAGTGACACACATATTTGACATGTATGCCCATTGTGCATACATTTCGATCGTGCGATTCGAATGGGACGAAGCCAAGCGCACCACCAATCTCGCCAAGCATGGCGTGGACTTCGCCGATGCCGTGGGTGTGTTCTTCGACGACTACGCCATTACCCGTCCCGATCCGGACACCGGCGATGAGAACCGGATGTTGACGCTCGGCATGGGGCTCAATCTCCGCATCCTGTATGTCGTCTGGGCCGAGCGTCTTGGCGACACCTATCGCATCATTTCTGCTCGCAAGGCGAGTCCCGGAGAAATCCGTCAGTATCAGGAGTGAGTCATGCGCAAAGAGTACGATTTCAGCCACGGCAAGCGGGGAGCGCTGATCAGTGAACCCGGCAAGGAACGCATCACCATCCGGCTGGATGCCGATATTCTGGCTTGGTTCCGCGCGCAGGTTTCGGGCGGCGGCAACTACCAGACCCTGATCAACGACGCGCTGCGCGCGCACATCGGCGACAAGGAAGGCGCACTGGAACGAACCTTGCGCCGCGTGATCCGTGAGGAACTGCACGCTGATTGAAGTCAGATGTGATCAGTTACGTCGTTTTGCATCCCTTGCTGTGAGCAAACGAGACGCCAGCATGACTTCTGTTCCCGCAAGCCCCACCGAACAGAACAGGGTGGTCTCGGTACCGGTTTTCCTGGCTGGCGTCTTGCCACTGACGATCTCCGCCAGATCGATAATTCGGTCTTCGTTCCCCGAGCCGCTCAGAAAGAACGGCACACCATTTGCGCATACCTGCTCGCGAGAATCAGTGGCGATCACGTCGGCCATCTCTGCCACGTCCCAACCGAGTTCATGCCGGTCCAGGGTCTTGGGTCCGAGCGTATTGAGATGGACGCCGGGTTTGAGCCATCTTGCATCAAGAACGGGCGTTGGACTGTCTGTTGCGCACGTGACGATGTCGGCACCATCCACAGCGGCGTGAGCGCTGCGCGAGGCTTCGACGCGTATACCGATGGCTGTCGACATTTCCTGCGCGAAGGCCGTGCGACTTTGCTCGTTGCGGCTGAAGACGCGTACAAGTTCGAGATCACGCACAGATGCGGCGGCTTCAAGCTGGCTGCGCGCCTGAGGCCCGCTGCCAATGATGCCCATCACCTTGGCGGACGGCGAACTCATGTAGCGAATGGCGATGCCGCCTATCGCACCCGTTCTGATCTGCCCCAGTCTGCTGCCTGCAATGACACCAAGAAGCTCTGCATGATCGGCCGACCAGACCACCGTCAACTGCGGCGAATCCGGGCCATGGAAAGTGTTGTAGACGCGGAACCCGGCTACAGGTGCGGTGTCCAGCTTGCCGCCCACTGTGAAAACCAGATTGCCGTATGCGCCAAACGGCACCTGAAACCTTGGTGGTGATACCAACTTGCCTCGGGATCTCTCACGAAAGGCATCTTCCATTGCCTCCAACGCCAGCGCCATGATCGGCAATCTATCCAGATCATCGTCGCTGAGTACAATCATTACCTGCACCATCCCTTAGCCTGTCATCGTTACGAAGCTATTTTGCACGCCACTGGTGGCAACGGAACTATTGGGACTCGTGTCGGGTGATACGCCGCTACAGAAAACAGTCAATCTCATCATGGCGCATTCGACCTGCCTACTTGCAAACGTTCCATCGATTGCAAATGCAACGCCGGCGTCACCGCCAGCGCGCTGGTTGTATCGAGATTCAACTCCGCGCCATTCAAATCTGTGAACACGCCGCCCGCCTCGCGCACGATCACCGCAAGCGCGGCGATGTCGAGGATATTGACGTCGGATTCGATCACGATGTCGAGCGCACCGCGCGCCAAGAGATGGTAATGGCAGAAATCGCCGTAGCCGCGCACGCGGTTGACCTCGCGGATCAGCGCGCCGAGCGCATTCCAGCGCGGTGCGTCCTGCGTCAGTGACTGGATGTTGCCAAGCGACAGCACGGCGTCGCGCAGTTCGCAGGTTTCCGCGACTTGGACACGCTTGCCGTCGAGATACGCACCACCGCCGCGCCGCGCCCACATGGTCTCGCCATAAATCGGCGCGGCCGATACGCCGAGCACGAATTCGCCGCGATGCATCAGCGCGATCTGGGTGGAGAAGAACGGCGTGCCGCGCACGAAACTCTTGGTGCCGTCCAGCGGATCGACCAGCCACAGATATTCGCCGTCGCCGTCGCGGCCGCGTTCTTCACCGAGGATCGCGTGCCCGGGAAACGCGCGGCGCAGCAAGCGCCGTATGGTGTCTTCGGCTTCGCGATCGGCGATTGTGACCGGACTCAAGTCGTCCTTGAATTCGACCTGCACGCCCCGCGCGTAATGCCGCGCGATCAGTTCGCCTGCCGCGTGAGCGGCGCCGCGCGCGATGGTCAATGCGTGATCGAGAAAGGCGGCGTCCGGTACGGAGGGCATGGGCTGAAAATGCTGCGAAAAGACGAGAGGATGACAGCGCTTGAGCCGCGACCGCGCCGCGCCGATGATAGCAAGCATGACGAAGAGCCTTTCCAACTCCACGCTGTCCGCACGCGATCTCGCCACTGTATGGCATCCCTGCACACAGATGCACGACCACAGCGAGTACGGCGTGCCGATGATCCCGGTCGCGCGTGGAAAAGGCGCGTGGCTGATCGATCACGACGGCAACCGTTATCTCGATTGTGTAAGTTCATGGTGGACCAACCTGTTCGGGCACTGCGAGCCGCGCATCGCGGCGGCGGTCAAGCAGCAGCTCGACACGCTGGAACAGGTGATCTTCGCCGGGTTTACCCACGAACCGGCGTTGCAACTGGCCGAGGAGCTGGTGCGGATCACGCCACCCGGACTCGATCGCGTGTTCTTCGCCGACAATGGTTCAAGTGCGGTCGAAGTCGCGCTGAAGATGAGTTTTCATTACTGGCTCAATAAGAGCGGGCGCAACAGCGGGCGCGGCAGGAAGAAGCGCTTCATCGCGCTAACCGGCAGCTATCACGGCGAGACGCTGGGTGCGCTGTCGGTCACCGATGTCGCGCTGTACCGAAAGACCTACGCGCCGCTGTTGCTGGAACCGATTCTGGCGCCGTCGCCGGATGCCTACCAACGCGAACCGGGCGAATCATGGGAAAGCGTTGCGCGACGACGTCTCGATGAAATGCGGGCGATACTGCAATCTCACGCGCACCAGGTCTGCGCGGTGATCGTCGAACCCTTGGTGCAATGCGCGGGCGGCATGCGCATGTATCACCCTTCATATCTGACCGGGCTGCGGGCGTTGTGCGACGAGTTCGACGTGCATCTGATCGCCGATGAGATCGCGGTGGGTTTCGGCCGGACGGGGACTTTGTTCGCCTGCGAGCAGGCTGGCATCGCTCCCGATTTCATGTGCCTGTCGAAAGGCCTGACCGGCGGTTTTCTGCCCTTGTCGGCGGTGCTGACGACACGACATGTTTACGAAGCGTTCTACGCCGAATACCAGAGCGGCAAGGCGTTTCTGCATTCGCACAGTTACACCGGCAATCCGCTGGCCTGCGCCGCAGCGCGCGCGACACTTGCGATTTTCCGCGATGAGCCGGTAATTGAAAGCAATCGCGAATTGGCGCGGTGCATCTCGCAACGGCTCGCACCGCTGGCCGATCATCCGAACGTGGCGGAAGTACGCCAGACCGGCATGATCGCTGCGGTCGAACTCGTCAGGGACAAGATTAACCTTACGCACTTTCCCGCCAACGAGCGACGCGGGCTGCGCGTCTATCTGCATGGACTCGCACATGGCGCATTGCTGCGCCCGCTCGGCGACGTTGTTTATTTCATGCCGCCGTACTGCATCACGCCGGAGGAGATCGGCGCGATGGCACGCACCGCCGCGGAGGGTATCGAGGCGGCGGTGCGTTGAGGATCGAGCGAGCGACCGGCGGAAAATCAGCCGCCGCCGCTGGATATTCTGGGGTCGAGTTGCCGCAGGGCGCGGCCCAGGTTCGGATCGCCGGTTTGCAACAACTCTTCGCGGCTGTAGCTGTCGCCGTTGACCGGCAGACAACCGCCCTTGGGCGGCGGAATGTGGCTACCGGTGTCGCGCAGGCAGTTGCGATCGCCCGGCGCGGGCACTTGCCGCGTACCCACCGCTACATTGTTGTCGGCGTTGGTGGTCTGCTGCGTGGTGGTGGTGGTCGTCGAGACATCGGCCGACGCATTCTGCGCGACGGCCGTGCCTGCGAAGGCACCCACCCCGCAAGCTGCAATAAAACCGGCGAGGATGATCTTGTTCATGGTTGCGTACTCCAAGTCGTACTACAAAGTCGCTCCCCATCAACATTGTGCGCCGCCGGCGTGGGCGTGACAAATGCCATCCCCTGCGATGACAGCGTTCATTCATACTGGAACGCAATCTTACACAAGCTTTTGAACCGCTGTGCGCAGAATCCGTATCCATGTCGATCGGCCCTTGAAAACGGGCGACGAAATCACGTTGCCGGCGCAAACGGCCGCGCATATGGCGCACGTATTGCGCCTGCGCGTGGGCGACGCGCTTACGCTGTTCAATGGCGATGGTTGCGACTACGGCGCCGAACTGACATCGGCGTCGCCGCGCGAGGGGCGCGCACGCATTCTGGCTGCGCGGCGCGTGGACACCGAATCGCCGTTGCGCATTACACTCGCGCAGGCTTTGGCACGCGGCGAAAAGATGGATTGGATCGTGCAAAAAGCCGCCGAACTTGGCGTTGCCAGCATCGTCCCACTGATCACCGAACGCAGCGAAGTGCGCCTGGATGCAGCACGCGCCCACAAGCGCGTCGCGCATTGGCGCGCGGTGATAGCCGCTGCGTGTGAGCAATGCGGGCGGGCGCGCCTGCCCGAAATCATCGCTCCACAATCAATGGAAACGTGGCTGGCATCGCTCGAATGCGACGAGGGAGCCGCGCGGCTGGCGCTGTTTCCGGATGGCAACCTGTCGCCACGCGATTCCGGCATTGCGGCGAACTGCGCGATTCTGGCGGTCGGCCCGGAAGGCGGCTTCGGGGAATGCGACATCGCTGCATTGCGTGCTGCGGATTTTCGCGGACTGAAGTTGGGGCCGCGCGTGCTGCGCACGGAAACCGCGGGGCTGGCGGCGATCGCGGCGTTGCAGGCGCTCTACGGCGATTTCTAATCAGCAGCTGCAGAATCTCTGCAAACGTCGCGAGCGAAGGCAGGTTGGTCGGCGCCGGAGCGCAGGAACCGGAGTGTAGACGTCAGTACATGAGGATTCCTTGGCCCCAAAGCGGTACATCCTTGTACCGGGCCTGATCCGAGCACCGCCGACGGCCAGGATGCCGAGCGCAGCAGCTTTGCGGAGATTCTTAAGTAGCGCGCGCCAGCGCCACCTGCACCATGTCCTCGATCTCGGCGAGGTCGGGAATATAGGCATGGTCGTCGCGCACCAACACCTGGTCGCGGACACCCGCCGGTGAGGGACTGTCGTCGCCCGTTGGGATCAGTATCTCTGGAGAGATCGTGGTCAGGCGCGGGAAACCCTGCGTCAACAACGCCAGGAACGGCATCTTCTGATGTCCTTCCAGCGCCTTCAGAATCACGACCTTGGCGTTGGTGGTGTGTTCCTCGGCGGCCAGACCCGCGAGCATGGAAAACGAAAACAACGGCAAGCGCCAACCGCGCCAGGACAGCCGACCCAGCAACCATGGCGGCGCTGATGGAATCGGTTCCGGATTCGCGTAGGTGATGACCTCGGCCACGGAAGCGTTGGGCAGCAGCACGCGACCCTGCGTAACCGGGATCATGACGCCGCGGACTTCGCGGGGCAGTTCGTGCATGGCGCTCATTTTACTTTACCCGCGCGTTTCACGCTCTTGACATTTTTTTCCGCGCGGCGAGCGGATTTCACGTCATCCACGCGCATTTCCTCGAATTCGCGTTCGCGCACCAGTGCCGGCATGACATGCTCGATCGGCTCCAATTCGAAATCGACGGTGCCTGTTTGCGCAACCGCCGTGACCGGGACCGGCGCGGATTCGCGCGGCGCGGAAAATACGGTCGGCTCATCGACCAATTGCCACGCATCGGCAGCGGACGTCGCCGCCGCGAATGGCGACTGGATTTGTTGATGCGTCGACACGGGCGATTCCGGCGCCAGCGCGGCCTCCCAAGGCGGTGGCTCATTCGAAGCACCGTCCGCCGCGTTGGCGAGCAAGGCATCGACGTGCTCGGAAAGCGCGTTGGCGTCGCGGCCCGCATCACAGGAATCGGAGGGAAAATCCGCCAGCAGGGATTCGATTTCGTTTTGGGTCAAGGGGCGCGCCGCGCTCACGCCGTCGGCCACATGAGACGGGTATTCCCTTCCGCCGTTGGCGGGGCAAGCTGGCCGAAACCCGGATGGGGGAAACGCTTGCGAGCCATTCGCGGCGGGCCGCGGCGGATCGACGTCCACGCTGCCGCGCAGCTTGGCGACGAGGTGCCGCGTCCAGCGCGCACGCGCCCACCCATCGAGCCCCCGCGAAATGATCGCATCGTTGAACACCACGGGAATGCCGGCGGCATCCAGCGTGGCGGTGAGCGCATCGAGTTTGTCGTCACAGAGATCGTCGAGATTGATCAGCGCGATCGTGGCGGCAGCGAGCGCAGCGCAATCAACCTGATCGACTCGTATTTTGCAGGCCACCGGCACGCCCGCTTCCGTCAGCGCTGATTCGACGTGCGCCAGCAACGCGTCGTCGGCGTAGAACAGCGCGATGCGCGGATCAGCTTGCGGCATTGCCGCCGCGTGCGCGGATGCGTCGCCAGCCGCGGTGCCACTCGAATAATTTTCGGCGCGATCAGACATGGCTCGCCTCCAGCATCTCTTGCACATTGCGCAGCAACTCGGCCTCGTTGTATGGCTTGCCGAGATAACGCTCCACGCCAATCTCGAACGCGCGCTGGCGGTGTTTCTCGCCGGTGCGTGAAGTGATCATGATGATCGGGATGTCGCGCAGTCGCGGATCGTTCTTCATGTGCGTGGCCAGCTCGTAGCCGTCCATGCGCGGCATTTCGATGTCCAGCAGCATCAGGTCAGGCACACGCTCGATCAGTTTCTCGACCGCATCCAGACCGTCCTTCGCGGTGAGCACCTCGAAATCGTTGCGCTCCAGCACGCGGCTGGTGACCTTGCGCATGGTGATCGAATCGTCGACCACCATGATGAGGGGTTGCACGCGTTCCTCGTGCGCCGCGACAGGTGGCGGCGCCGCTGCTTCCTGGGCCGTGCTCTCCTGGCGCGCCACCGTGCGGCGCACCAACGGGGCGATGTCGAGGATCAGCATCACCGAACCGTCGCCCATGATGGTGGCGCCGAAAATGCCCGGCACCGAACTCACCTGCGGGCCAACCGACTTCACCACGATCTCGCGCGAACCCACCACCGCGTCAATGCGCACCGCCGCGCGCAGATCGCCGGTGCGGATCATCAGCAGCGGCAACTGGCCTTCGTCGGTGCCGTGCACGGCGGGCAACCCGAGCAGAAGCGAAAGATCGTGGATCGCGTAATCCTCGCCCGCGTAGCCGAACACCGGGTTGCCAGCGGCCAGACGTTTTTCCAGCTCGTCGCGACCGATGCGCGCGACACCCTGGATCGATGTCATCGGCACCGCGTAAATGGTTTCGCCGGTGCGCACCAGGATCGCCTGCGCCACCGCCAGCGTGAACGGCAGACGGATGTTGAAGGCACTGCCGCGGCCGCGTTCGGAGTCGATCGACAGCGAACCGCCGAGCTGCTTGATCTCGTTGGCGACCACGTCCATGCCGACGCCGCGGCCGGCGATCTGGGTGACCGATTCGGCGGTCGAGAAGCCGGTCTCCAGCACGAATGCATAGAGATCGCGATCGGACAATTGCACATCCGGATTCAACAAGCCGCGTTCGACCGCCTTGGCGCGAATCGCGTCACGATCGAAACCGGCGCCGTCGTCGGTGACGCGGATCAGCACTTCGGTGGCCTCGCGGCTGACCTGGATCGCGACCGTGCCCTCTTCGGGTTTGTTGTGCGCGATCCGCGTGTCAGGCGATTCGATGCCGTGCGCCAGTGCATTGCGCAGCATGTGCTCGAACGGGGCTTTCATGCGCTCCAGCAGGTTGCGATCCATTTCGCCTTGCGCACCCTCGACCCGCAACTGCGCACGCTTGCCCATATCCATCGCGGCCTGCCGCAAGGTGCGGCGCAAGCTCGGCACCATCGATTCGAACGGGACCATGCGCGTGCGCATCAGGCCTTCCTGCAGATCGGAAGACACCCGCGATTGTTGCAACAGCAGCGTTTCGGATTGCCGGGTCTGGTCGTCGAGAATCCCCTGGATCGACGTGAGGTCAGCCACCGATTCAGCCAGCGCGCGCGAATACTGCTGCAGGTTTGAGAAGCGATCCAGTTCCAGCGGATCGAACGCCGCACCATGCGCGCCTTCGTTCTCGCGCTGGTAACGCGACAGGATTTGCGCCTCAGTCTCGATTTCCAGCGCGCGCAACTGCGTGCGCAGCCGCGCGACGGTCTGCTCGAGTTCGACCAGGTTGAAACGGAAATTGGAAACCTGCTGCTCGAGACGCGAACGGTAAATCGACACCTCGCCAGCGTAGTTGACCAGATTGTCCAAAAGATCCGAACGTACCCGGATCATTTCCTGCGCGGCGCGCGGTTCGTCCTCGAATTGCGGCGCGGCGCGTGGCGCGATCTTTTCCCGCGGCGTCTCCGGCGCGGTTGCTTGCGCCGGTGCGGCTGCTCCCGCCGGCGCGGCGGTTTCGGATTCGGCGGCTGCGGCTTGGGCTTGCACACGGCCCGCGGCCAGCGCCTCGAAACGCGCGATCGCATTGACGGGCATCGCCACGGCGCGGCCCTGGATCACACGCTGCAGCAAATCATGCAAGCGGTCAAACCCGCGCTCCAGTGATTCGACGATCAACGGATCGACCTCGCGGCGCCCTTCCGCAATCGCTTCCAGCAGCGTCTCCATCACATGGCCGAGATCGCCGATCGGCGCGATGCCGGCGACGCGCGCACCGCCTTTGAGCGTATGCAGATCGCGCTGCAGGCCGGCCACAAGTTCACGTTCTTCCGGCGTGTCGCGCAATTGCGCGAGCAGGCCATCGGAATGATCGAGCAGCTCGCCGCCTTCCTGGGTGAAGATTTCCAGCAAATCGGGGTCGATGTCGGGCAGATCGAGTTTGCCGTCGGGCTGCGAGTCGTCGGGGAACGGCGGAAATGCAGCCAGGCTCGCGGCGCGTTCGGCCGCGCGTGCGCGACGTTCGACTGCGACGCGCTCGGCTTCGATATGTTCGGCTTCGGCTTTCTCGGCGGCGATCTTTTCCTGTTCCAGCCGCTGCACCTCCGCGAGCTCCGCCGCGAGACGCTCGGCTTCCGCCCGCTCCAATTCAGCTTGTTCGGCAGCGATGCGCTCCGCTTCCATCTTCTCGGCGGCCGCAGCGCGTTCCTCGTCAGCGAGGCGCTGCGCTTCGAGCGCGGCTTGTTCCGTAACGAGTCGTTCGTCTTCGGCTGCGCGTACCTGCTCAGCATGACGCTCCGCTTCGATCGCAGCTTGCTCCGCAGCGAGTCGTTCCGCTTCAGCTTTTTCAGCGGCCAGACGTTCCGTTTCGGCACGCTCAGCTTCCATCTTCTCGGCAGCCACGCGCTCGGCTTCGATGCGCTCGGCTTCCGCCCGATCCAATTCAGTGCGTTCGGCGGCAACGCGTTCTGCTTCGGCTGCGCGTACCTGCTCAGCATGACGCTCCGCTTCGATCGCAGCTTGCTCCGCAGCGAGTCGCTCGGCTTCGGCTTGCTCCGCGGCCACGCGCTCGGCTTCGACACGCTCGGCTTCGGCTTTCTCGGCGGCCACGCGCTCGGCTTCGGCTTGCTCCGCGACGATGCGCTCTTTCTCGGCGCGACGCGCGGTTTCGGCCCGCTCCAATTCAGCTTGTTCGTTCGCGATGTGCTCGGCTTCTGCAGGGGTTTCAGCGTACGTCTCGACCGGCGTTGCTTCCTCGAAAGATGGCTCGCCGACTTCCGCCGTTTCTTCGAGGGCAACGACATTCCCCTGCATTTCGGCGGCATTTTCATCGGCGGCGTGCGCCGCTTCATCCATGCCAAGCACAGCCGTCATGGATGCTTCCGGCAATGCGTCGCGCAATGCGGCCAGGCGCTCTGCCAGCGCGGTGGCATCCGGAATCTCCGGCACCGCCGCATCGAACTGCGCGATCACATGATCGGTATAGGCCACAGTGTCGCGCAACGCGGCCACGCCGCGTGGCAGAGGCGCCACATCCAGCGCGCGCAGGCGCTTCAACCAGGTTTCCAGCGGGGTCAACACCGCCGCCAGCACGGGAATATCGACCATCGCCACCGCACCGTGCAGCGTGTGCGCGGCGCGCACCAATGCATCGTCGACCGGCGGCGCGTCCGGCGAACTGCGCGCCAGGAAATCGCGCACCGTCGAGAGATGCTGCGCGACTTCGCTGCGCAGGATTTCCAGCAACATGGGATCGACCGGCGGCAACGCCGCGGCGATTTCATGCTCGTACACCGGCACCGCTTGCGTGTCGGCAAAATCGACCAGCGTATCCGTGGGGATCGCTTCGACCTGCTCCGGATACGGCAGCCAGCGACGTACACGGCGCACGACCTTGCGGGTCTGCGCGAAATCCTCAACCCGCGCCGGCTCGCCGGCGGCGAGTTTGTCGGCGGTCTGCATGATCGCCGCTGTCGGCGCGCGCGGCGCACCCTGGCCTTGCAAGGCGGCGTGGAATTCCGGCAACGCGGCAAGCGCATGATCCATCAGCCCCTGCACGTTGACATCCGGCACGATGGTGCGGTCGAGCACGCGATTCAACATGTTCTCGACTTTCCAACTGAATTCGCCCAGCGCCAGCGCGCCCACCAGACGTCCGGAGCCTTTCAGGGTGTGGAACGAACGTCGCACCGTCTTCAAGGCTTCCAAGTCTTCCGGGTTGGTCTGCCACGCCGGAAGGTGCGCGCGGATGCTGGCGATCTCCTCGCCCACTTCCTCGACGAACACCTCGCGGATGTCCTCATCGATGCCGGCCGCTTCCTGGAAATCGGTCGCGCCGGGATCGTCGCCGACCGCCTCCCCGACTTCCTCCTCTACCTCGATCCATTCACCGTCGCCTTCACCTTGCGGCGGCGCGGTGCTTTCGGTTTCGGCCAGACGCAAGCCGGCCAATTCATGCGCCCTCGGGACCGGCGCGTCGCTGCGACCCACCACGAGGTCTTCCAGCGTCGCACCGTTCGCAATGCTGACGACCTCCGAGAGATCCTGTTCGGTCGCCGCCACCGGGGCGGGCATTTCTTGTGTAACGGCGGCGTGCGCGGCGAGCGCCGCGTGTTCGGTCGGTTCTGGCGCCACGCGCAGCGCCGGCAGCGGCCAGTAGCCGAGCGACTCAAGGCTGCGCTGGGTGCCGTCCAGGATCTTGTCACCGCCGCCGTGCGCATCGCGCGCGGCTTCGAGGTAATACTCCACACCGGCCATCGCATCGGCCAGCGTGTCCATCTGTTCCGCGGTCGGAATGCGCCGGTCGGCGATCAGTTCGTTGTCGACGAAGCGGCCGATGCCACCGAGCAATTCAGCGGGACGATGCAGGTCGAGCATGCGCAGCGCGCCGCTGACCTCATCCAGCAATTTCGGAACGCCGAGTACATGATCGTGTGCCCACGGCGATTCGATGAAGGCGATGATGTCGTCCTTGACCCGTGCCAGATTGGTGCCTGCCTCGCGCATCAGCGCATCGACGATCCTGCGCGCCTCGACGCGCGGCAACGCGCCGGTTTGCGCATCTTCGGCTGGCGCGGCACCGCCGAGCCGTTCGATATGGTCGTCCAGCGATGCGTCGACATAAAGCAGCGCGCCGGCGACATCCATCAGGATTTCTTCCTCGGGTGCGCGCTGACCGCTCACCACCGCCTCGAGGATTTCGCGCTGCTCGCCGACCACGCGGCGCGGCACGCCCAAGCCGAGCATGCCCAGCGTATCCCCGACCCGGCGCAGCGTTTCCGCCTGCGGCTCGAGTTCGGCAGCGTCGCCACCTTCGCGGCGCAGGAAAATATCCAATGCCTCCTTGACCCGCAGCAGATCTTCCTTCAATGCTTGCGAAACGGTATCCAGCAGTACGCGGTTGCGGCCGGTCATCGAACCGCGCGCGTGCTCCAATTCCTCAGGCGAAGGCAACAAGGCATCCAGCGCATACGCGCTGCGGATGGTGTCTCCCCGGCCGGGGCCGGGCGTGGCATGCGCGATGAAGTACAGCAGCGCGCGGACCAGCTCGCGGGTGTCGTCACCCGCCAGCGAGGCCTCGCCGTCGTCGTGCAGTTGCTTGATCGCGCGATCGACGCGGCCAAACTGGTGCTTGACCGCATCGAGATTGTCATCACCCAGATGGCCGTGCTCGCAAGCTTCCAGAACGCCGCCGGCGATCCACCAGAGCCGACGCGCAGGCAGCGTGGCGCAGATCGCGCCAAGCTCGTCGAGCGCGTCGCGCAGGGTAACGAAATCGGCGCCGCCCTTGCCGAGCAGCCATGCCGCCAGCGCGGTCTGGAAATGGGTGCGGATACGCTCGCTGCGCTTGCGCAGATCGGCGGGCGGCAACGCCGCGCGCGCGCCGGGCGCGCTGTCGGGCAACGGACGATCGAGGTTCGGCGCGAACAGCGCGCTCTCCGACATCGATGCCTCGCCGCGTCCCGCGCGCAATTCGTTCAACAACGGCAGCAGGACGATCGGGACGTCCTTGTGACCGGCCTGTACGCGTTCCAGATAATCAGGCAGTTGCACCAGCCCGCGCATCAACGCGGTGTAAGCCTCGTTGCGATCGGCGACCTTGTCGTCCAGCAGCGATTGCGCGAGCTGCTCCATCTCCTCGGTCAACATCGCCGCGCCGTACAACTCGACCATCCGCAACGTGCCTTGCACCTGGTGCAGATACGTGGCGCAGAAGCGCATCAGACTTGCATCGGCGGGATCCTCCACGTACGCCTCGAGCGCCTGCCGCGCTTGCAGCAGCGTCTCGTCAATCTGCGGCTTGACCCAGCCCAGCGTGGTGAAGTCGATGTCGTCTTCGAGTTGCATCGTAAATTCCGTCCGCTCCGTGCGGCACATCTTGCGACGGATGCGCGACCAAATGCGCGCACCTTTCCCCGTTTCCAACCCGGCTTCTATGCGGGCAGCTTGAAGTCCGCCACTGAACGGCGCAGGTCCTGCGCGAGTTGGGCCAGATTGCCGATCGACTCGGCGGTCTGGCTTGCACCCACGGAAGTCTGCGCGGTGATCTCCTGAATCACGTGCATGGTGGATGTGATGTTGGTCGCCGCCGCGGACTGCTGCTGCGCCGCGGTGGAAATACCCTGAATCAAACCGGCCAGATTGCTCGACACCGTTTCGATTTCGCCCAGCGCGGTACCCGCGTCCTCGGCCAGACGCGCGCCGTTGACCACCTCGGTGGTGGTCTGTTCCATGGAACTCACCGCCTCGTTGGTATCGGATTGAATCGTCTGCACCAGTGTTTCGATGCGCTTGGTGGCGCCGGACGCGCGTTCGGCCAGGCGCTGCACTTCGTCGGCCACTACCGCGAAACCGCGGCCCGCCTCGCCGGCCGAGGCCGCTTGAATGGCGGCGTTCAAAGCAAGGATGTTGGTCTGCTCGGCGATGTCGTTGATGAGTTCGACGATCGATCCGATTTCCTGGGACGATTCGCCGAGCCGCTTGATGCGTTTCGACGTCTCCTGGATCTGCTCGCGGATCGAATCCATGCCGCTGATCGTCTGCCGCACGATCGCCGCGCCGTTGGACGCGATCTGCACCGAGCGCTGCGCGACCTGCGCGCTGTCGGCGGAGTTCTTCGATACCTGATCGATCGACACCGCCATTTCGTTGATCTTGGCGGAAGCCGAGGTGATCTGTTGCGCCTGATGCTGCGCGGCTTCGGCCAGATGTTGCGCGGTGGCCTGGGTTTCCTGTGCGGCCGCGGAGACCTGCACCGCGGTCTCGTTGATGGTGGTCACCAGAGACCGCAACGCCTCGACCGCGAAGTTGACAGAGTCCGCGATTGCGCCGGTGATGTCTTCGGTCACCGTCGCCTTCACCGTCAGATCGCCTTCCGCGAGCGAACCCATTTCATCCAGCAGGCGCATGATGGCCTGCTGGTTGCGTTCATTCAGGCTGCGGCTATCGACCGAACGGCGACGCTCGGTGCGCACAAAATTGAAGGCCAGCAGTACCGCGAGGATCACCGCGAGGACCGCGCACAGCACGCCGATCGCGACGTTCGGAAACGCCCAGAAATAGGTCGGCGACTGGCGCACCTTGGTCAGCGTGTCGGCCACGGTCTTGGCCTTGGCCAGCACATCGCCCGAATCCAGTGACGCCTGGTTGGCGGCATCCTTCACGGTCGCCAACGTCGGCGCGGCGCCGATCAGCTTCTTGACCGGCGCGTCGAGCTGCGACCAGGTCTTCTGCACGTCGTTCAATATCTGCTTGCCGTTTGGGTCGGCCATGCCGCTGGACAACTGCGAGAGCACGCTGCCGTAGGTCGCCGAATCGCGCGCCAGACCGTCGGCCGCGGCGGCCGAGTTTTCGCCGCCCTGCAGCACGTCGCTGACGCGGCGGATCAGGCGGTCGCCCAACACCATCTGCTGCGAAGCGGCGTAGATCTGCGCGGACGAGCTGCGTTGCTGCAGGATGTTGACGACCTCGTTGATGCGTGAATTGAGCACCGGCATCTTCTGGGTGAAGGTGTCGGCCTGCGCCGCCGAATCCAGCACCGTGTCCTTGTTGGCGTCGATCTTGCCCAGGTCGGCATTCAGGCGCATCCAGGATTTGTTGAGAGCGGCCATCGGCCCAGACAGGCCCAATGCGCTGCCATAAGCCGGCATGCCGGTCGCGGCATCGCCATTGTTGAGATGCCTGACCGCCGCATCGATTTCGCCGCGCGTGCTCTCCAGTTCCTTGAACGAGTCGATGTTGCCGGCCGCCGACTCGATCGCGAACTTGGCCACCTGCTGCGAGTCCACCTGTACCTGCGTGGTCAAAGCCGCGGCTTTTCGATCGTCGCTGTTGCGGCTGTTCAACAAGCCGAAATCCAGACCGGCGATCACGATCGCCAGCACCAAGAGGACGATCAGCCAGGTCTGCGCTGACGTACGTTCCTTGACCACACCCGAAGTCGCGCTCATGTTGATACCTCACCGCTTTCGATAGTCAATTTGTTTGGCGGAGCCGTGGCTCCGATCGGGCTCCGCATCCCACAACCCCCATCGAATCCCCGCTCAATGGGCTCCGACGATGTTGCTAACCTCGATCATCCTGATCTCGCTAGGCAACCCCGCTCTCGGCGTCCTGCCTCGTGCCTTCGGTTGAGCATGCGCTGCATTACTTTGCATCGCGTAAACGCTCAACCTCAGCCCCTTTACTCAAGGGGGTAAAAAACCCGGCTTGCGAAGTTTCTCTTCGCTAGCCATTCAAACCGACGTCTGCTGGAAATCCGCGGCGCGCGTCAGTTCGACCATGCTGAACATGCCAAGGCTTACCGTACCCGAGGCCACGTTTTCCGTGACGAAACGCGCAAGACGCTCGTCGGATTCCCCTTCGGCATCGACGCGCTGTTCATCGGTCAGATTGCGCTGGCCCAGAACCTCATCGACCAGCAGGCCGACGCCGCCGCCGCTTTGTTTCACCCACAACACGCGGCTGCGTTCATTAACGTGCGTGCGCTGGTCGAGCAGAAACTGCTTGAGATCCACCACCGCGATCAGATTGCCGCGCACATTGGCCACCCCGAGCAGCCAATTGCGGGTCGCCGGCACCGGCGTCAACGCCGCAGGCATGGTCAGGATTTCGTTGACCTCGTTGATGCTGCTGACGAACTGGCGCTCGCCAACGCGAAAGCCGATGCCGCGCCACAAACCCGGCGCCTCGATCTGTTCGGGCACGCCGGCCACGTGCGCGAGACTGCGGCGCTCGTAGTCGACCAGCGCCTCGAAGCTGGTGAGCAGCTGCCGGTTTTCGCGGCGGCGCGGAGAAATGATGATGACGCTCGCGGACGTTGCTGCTTCTTTGTCGTCGCTTCGCCCGGTTGCCGCGGCATTCGCGGGCACCGCCGCCGTATCCCCGGCCTGCGCGGATTGCACATCGGCTCCCGCAACACTATCGCTGCGCGCAGCCAGCCGCTCGTCCTTGCGAGCGTGGCGCGCGGCGGGTTTCTTCGAGCGTTTCTTTGACATCCTCGGGATCACGCGGCGCTTGGCAGAAGTTTATTGACGTGCGCCAGCAAATCCTTGTCGCTCACCGGCTTGGTCAGAAAATCGCGGGCGCCTTGGCGCAGGCCCCACATCCGGTCGGTCTCCATGGTCTTGGTGGTGACGATCACCACCGGGATGGAACTGGTCTGCGGATCTTTCGACAACGTGCGCGTGGCCTGAAACCCGTTCATGCCGGGCATGATCACGTCCATCAGCACGAGATCGGGATGCTCGCGCCTGGCCGCTGCAATGCCTTCCTCGGCGCTGGCGACCGCGGTGACCTTGTGGCCCGCTTTTTCCAGCGTGCCAGTGAGCACCTTCACGTCGGTCGGCGAGTCGTCGATGATCAAGATGTGGGCCATGCATTCCCCTGCTATTCCCGCATCGCGGCGGTGTAGTGTTGCGGTTGGTTTCGGATTATCTGGCTTCGACGTGGCGCCGGATCGCGCCGAGCAATTCCTCGCGCGTGAAAGGCTTGGTCAGGTATTGCTCGGAGCCCACGATCCGACCGCGCGCCTTGTCGAACAGGCCATCCTTGGAGGACAGCATGATCACCGGCGTGCCGCGGAAGCTGTGGTTGTTCTTGATGAGGGCGCAGGTCTGATAGCCGTCCAGCCGCGGCATCATGATGTCGACGAAAATGATGTCGGGCTTGAGATCGGAAATCTTGGACAGCGCCTCGAAACCGTCGGTGGCGGTCAGCACTTCGGCACCTTCCTTCTTCAGGAGGGTCTCCGCGGTGCGGCGTATGGTCTTCGAGTCGTCGATGACCATCACCTTCAAGCCAACGAGGGTGCCGGTTTGGGCGGCATTTGTCGCGATATTGTTCACGCTTTCGTTCCCCAGCACGGAATAAACCGGCGAGCTGACGATGCAATATGCGTGCCGGGAAATTCTCCACGCCCGCATCGCCCCGCCGACGGATCGCAACTGCCGACGAAGCCAGACAGGCAGACGCAGACAGCCTGGGGTTCGTTAAAGCAGCGTTAAGCCACCTTGTCAAGCCAACAATGGGAACGGCGCGATGTGCGAATATTCGCGCTCGCCACTGTCACCGGAACCAGGGTCCGCTAACCATGACGCAAACCATCGCCGTATTGATGGACCCCATTGGCGCGATCAAGCCGGCCAAAGACACCACGCTGGCGTTGCTGCTGGAGGCACAACGGCGCGGCAATCGTTTGCTCTACATGGAACAAGGCGATTTATCCGTGCGCGACGGCGCGGCGTGGGCGAAGCTTGCGCCGTTGACGGTGACGGACGATCCGGACGGCTGGTATACGCTGGATGAAACGTGTTGGCAGCCTTTGGCGGAGGTCGATCTGGTGCTGCCCCGCAAGGATCCGCCGGTCGACGAGCAATTCCTCTACGACACGCAGGTTCTGGATCTCGCCCAACGCGCGGGCGTGCGCGTGGTCAATGACCCGCGCGGTTTGCGCGACTTCAACGAAAAATTGGCCGCGCAACTTTTTCCGCAATGCTGCGCGCCGACCCTGGTTGCGCGCGACCGCTCCGAGCTGCGCCGCTTCGCTACCGAACACGGCGAAATCGTGTTGAAGCCGCTGGACGGCATGGGCGGGCGCGGCATTTTCCGCTCGCGCGGCGACGATCCCAATCTCAATTCGATCCTGGAAACGCTGGTCGGCGACAACGAGCGTTTCGCGATGGCGCAGAGATATCTGCCGGAAATCACGGCCGGCGACAAACGCATTTTGTTGGTCAACGGCACGCCTGTGCCTTACGCGTTGGCGCGGATTCCGCAAGGCACGGACTTCCGGGGCAATCTGGCCGCCGGCGGCCGCGGGATCGGCGTGCCGCTCGGCGATCGCGATCGCTGGATCGCCGCCGAGGTGGGGCCGGAACTGACGCGGCGCGGCATGCTGCTGGTCGGCCTCGATGTGATCGGCGATTACCTTACTGAGATCAACGTCACATCCCCGACCTGCGTGCGTGAACTCGACGCGCAATTCGGGCTTAATATCGCCGGCATGTTGTTCGATGCGATCGAAGCGGAGAAAACCGCGGCGTGAACGCGACCGTTGCAGAAAACTCGGGCGGTGCCGACCGGCTCGGCGTCGCGCTGTTGTTTTCGCTGATCGTGCATGCCGTGCTGATCCTCGGGATCGGTTTCGAATTCGCCAAACCGAAACCGAGTCTGCCCGCGCTGGATGTGACGCTGCTCAACTCGGCCAATTCGCAGGCACCGGGGAGGGCCGATTTTCTCGCGCAAGCCAACAACGCCGGCGGCGGCGATACCGACAAGGCGAAGCGACCAAGCACGCCTTTCTCCGGCCCGTTGCCGACCACCGAACAAGGCGTCGCTCCTGTGCCGCTGCTGCCGGCAGCACCCGTGCTGCGCGTCGCCAGCGGCCCACGCATCATCAGCACGCGCGCGCCGAACAGCACGCACGTCGCCCGGCAACCGGAGCGTCGCGAGCAGACGCAAATCGCGCCCCGCCAGTCGCAAATTCCAATCGATCGCAGGCTGGAGATGGCGAAGCTCGCGCAGGAGGTGCGCGCGGAGGAACAGGCTTACGCCAAACGCCCGCACAAGAAGTTCATCTCGGCGAACACGCGCGAATACGCCTGGGCCGCGTACATGAAGGCGTGGGTGACACGCATCGAACGCATTGGCAACCTCAACTATCCGGACGAGGCCCGCCATCGGCAATTGCATGGGCAACTGGTGCTGACCGTCGGGCTTGATCGCGCCGGCGCGATCAAGAGCATCGACATCATTCAGAGTTCCGGCCACAAGGTACTGGACGACGCCGCGATCCGGATCGTGCACCTGGCCGCGCCGTTCCCGCCGATCCCGCGTGGCAGGGGCGCTCGCGGCAAAAAAGGCATCGACGAGCTCTATATCACCCGCACCTGGGAGTTTTTGCGCGGCAATGAGTTGCAGACGCGGTGAGCCTGCTTCTTTGCTTTGCTACTCAAGACGCGTTGCGCGAACGCTGAGCCAGCCCTTGACCGCCGCGATTGCCAGCGGTATCGAACCGAATACGATGAATACAAGATCGCCGGGCAAGCGCAGCCATTCGATCAGGTGCGCGGCAGGTGTATCGAGGTAGGCCAAGCTGCGGGCATGCCAGTAACCGTGCTGCACCACATCCCATATCTGCATCACGCCGCTTGGGAAAAGGCTGAACACAACCATCATCGCCAAGCCGATGTTGGTGCCGAAGAAAGCCATCTTGACGTACTTCTCGATGCCGGGCCAACTGATGTCGTCGCTGGTCTGTCGCAACACAAACACCATCAGCGCAATCGCCAGCATGCCGAACACGCCCATCATCGCGGCATGGGCGTGGGTCGGCGTGAACTGCGTGCCGACTTCGTAATAGCTGACGATCGGCAGGTTGATCAGAAACCCGAACATGCCGGCGCCGACGAAGTTCCAGAACCCCACCGCCATCAGGAAATAAAAAGTCCACTTGTGCGGAATGGCGACGGATTTTCCTTCCGGGCCGCCGTGGTCCTCACCTTGGGTGGTGCGCACGAAGTCCCATGCATCCAACGTCAGCAGCGTCAGCGGCACCACTTCGAGCACCGAAAACATCGCTGACATGGCCATATTGAATTGCGTGTGTCCGATGAAATACCAGTGGTGCCCGGTGCCGATCACGCCACCGACGAAATACAGGATCGCATCGAGATAGATCACGCGCAGCGCGATGTTGCGGCGGGTCAGCCCGAGTTGATAAAGCAGCAGCGCGACAACCGTCGTGGCGAAGAACTCGAAGAAGCCTTCCACCCACAAATGGATGATCCAGAATCGCCAGGTTTCAACCACGGTGAGATTGGTCTTGGCGCCATAAAACAGCGCCGGAATGTAGAACACCGGAATCGCAAACGCCGCGAGCAGAAACATCCGCGCCAGCGGGCGGGTTTCCGTGTTGGCGACGGTTTTCGGACGCGCCAGCCACCACAGCAGCGCGAACCAGGCCAACAGTCCGATCACCAGCAGGAATTGCCAGATTCGCCCAAGCTCAAGATATTCCCAACCCTGATCGCCCAGCCAGAACCACCAGCGGCCGAGCAGTTGCGAGATACCAAGCCACTCGCCCAACAGACTGCCCACAATCACCACCACGAACGCGGCGAATAGCCAATGTATCGCGCGGGCCAGCCAACGCGGCTCATCGGCGCGCAAGGAACGACCGAGGAACAACGCCGCGGCAACGTAGGCCGTCGCAATCCAGAAGATCGCGGTCTGCAGATGCCATGCGCGCAGCAGATTACTGGGGAATATCTGCTCGAGTTGGAATCCGTAGAAGCTGCCGGGATCGGCGCGGTAATGTCCGACCGCGCCGCCGACCAGGGTCTGCATCAGGAACAATAACGACACCACCACGAAGAACTTCACCAGCGCACGTTGGCCGGCGCTGGATTGCCCGGGCAATACGCGCGGCTGGATGCGCCCGCCGCGACTGATCCACCCCAGATAATCGAACTTGCCGAACACCAGCAGCACCGCCGCGATGCCGGCCAGCAACACCAGCAGGCTGAGCGCGCTCCACAGCAGCGCGCCGGGCACCGGCAGGTTGCCTACGCTCGGGTCGTAGGGAAAGTTGTTGGTCCAGGAATAATTCTCGCCGGGCCGATCGGCGACCGATGCCCACGCCGCCCAGGTGACGAATGCGGTGAATTGGCGCAATTCGCCCGGATCGCTGATCAGCTCGCGCTTGAGTCCGCCGTTGCCGGCCGGGTCGCGGAAATACTGCGTCCAGTATCCGATCTGTTGGCTGTACGCCGCGGTTTCCGGTGCGGTGAGTTGCAAGTTTCCCGTGCGGGCGTCGTAGCGGTTGGCCTTCAACGTGACCGCCACTTCGCTTTGCACCACGGCTTGCTGCATCGCCGACAATTGCGCGACCGGCTTGGCATATTGCTGTTGCGCCAACGCGTCCGCGGTGTCGAGGCCGATCCGGTGCAACGCATCGGCCGAGTAATCGGGGCCGAGGTAGGCGCCATGGCCCCAGATGGTGCCGTTGTCCATCAAGCCGTACTTCAGGAACACCGCCTGACCTGCGCTGATATCCGTGCCGGTGAAGACCGTGCTGCCGTCGGCGCCGATCACCTTGGCCGGTATCGGCGGAGCGTTGCGATAGGCCAGCCCGGTGATCGTCAACAACACCGCGAAGCCGAACACCATCACGATAACCACCGAGCGCAACCACCACGGCGACAAATCGCCATCGTCGGTTTGCGGGTTGACGACTATTTCGACCATGGCGCTATCCCCATTGGTGCTTGACGGTGGAGTCAGGCGCGGTTTCGCCACCGATAAAACGCAGCGCAGCAAGTACCGATCGCACCATATAGCGCTCGCGCGATTTCAGATCAAGCGACCCGCGCTTGCCCGCGGCTCGTGCGGTTCCAGATTGGGCTTGATAGTTACTCTCGGCATCCTGCCCAGAACCAGCTCCCTCAGCATCATCGCATCGTTATGGATCTCATCGTGCGCAGAATACACCAGCGTGATCGTACCTTTCCGCGCCAGCGCGCGCAGCTGATAAGGGTGATTCCGCACTTCTTCCACATAATGCTTATGAAACTGCAACCAGCGCGCGGGGGCGTGCCCGAACCACTTCCTCAGCGCGGTGCTGGGCGCAAGGTCCTTCACCCATTGATCCACTTTCGCGCGTTGCTTGGTCACACCGCGGGGCCATAACCGATCGATCAATACGCGCGTACCGTCGTCGCGTACTGGCTTCTCATAGGCGCACTTGAGCTTGGCGTTCGCGGCTCTGACTCTGTGGGTCATCGGGCGTCTTCTTGAACGTATCGGCAATGGTGCGCTCGAATTGGACTTCCGTGCGCAGACCCGCAAGGTCGCGATGAACGAAGGCAGCGGCCAATGGCCGGCCATTACGCGAATAAGTGATCTTACAATCGCGTTTCTCGAGATCGCCGTCGAGTTCCACTTTGTCGAACGGCGCCGCATGGCCGACATAGGCCAGACCGAAATCGTATTGCTCGGTCCAGAAAAACGGCGCGGCGTCGAAACTTTCGCGCATCCCGAGCATGTTGCGCGCGGCGGTCTGTCCTTGGCGCTCGGCCACGACCCAGTGTTCGACGCGGATGGATTCGCCGGTAAGCCGATCCGGCCAACGCGCGATGTCGCCGGCGGCGTAAATGCCGGCAACGCTGGTCTGCAGATATTCATCCACGCTCACGCCACGATCGATCGCAAGCCCCGCCGCTTGCGCCAGCGCAAGATTGGGCGTGACGCCGACGCCGATCACGACCAGATCCGCAGCAAGCCGGTCGTCGTTGTCCAGGGTCACGCCGCTCGCGTCGATTGATCTCGGCGATCTGCCCAGATGAAACGTCACGCCATGCTTCTCGTGCATCCGGCGGATGAAATCACCCACGTCGGCGCCCAGAACCTTGGCCATCGGCATGGCCTCCCGCCCGATCACGTCCACGGCGAGTTTGCGCGCGCGCAGGGATGCCGCCACTTCCAGGCCGATAAAACTCGCGCCGATCACGACAACACGTTTTGCGTTCTTCGCCGCCGCGATCAATGCCTCGCAATCCGCCAGCGTGCGCAAATAATGCACATGCGGCAGATCCGCGCCGGGTATATCCAAGCGCACTGGATCGGCACCGGTGGCCAGCAGCAGCGCGTCGTAATCACACATGCCACCATCTTCGAGTTCGATGCGTTTGTTCGCGGTGTCGATGCGGGTGACACGCGCATTCAAACGCAGATCGATGTCGTGCTGTTGATAGAACGCCATCGAACGCGGCGGCGTCACCGTGGCCTCGCCCGTTCCCGCCAGCCGGCCCTTGGAAAGATTCGGGCGGTCGTAAGGCGGCGAGGCATCCGCGCTCAACATCGTGATCGTGCCGGCGTAACCTTCCTGGCGCAGCATTTCGGCCGCCGCATTGCCGGCGCCGCCGCCGCCCACGATCACGATCGATTTGGGTGCGTCGGGTATCCCAGCGGGTTCGCGGCGCGCGGGTTCCAGTTTCTCGCGCACATACACGGTGCCGACTTTCTGTTCGACCGGCGTGTACTGACGCGCCGCGTCGCGCACTGCCTCGACACGCCGGCCGGTCCGCTCGCGCTCGTGGCTCTTTCATCGCGTTTCCCAGCGGTCGCAGACCTTTTGCGGCTCGCGATCAGCCCAGAATACGCTGACGCGCGATGGCGGCCGAGCTCGTCCGGCGGCAGCATGAGTGGACCTTCGACTGGTCGTTTTCGATTTTCTCGGCCATGAGATCGGACGTGTGGATTCGTCGCGTCACGAGCACTGCCCTGATCCTCGGGATCGGGGCCGCGCTGGCGTCGATTAGCTCGTGCGTGCTTTTCGACGCGCCGGCTGATTTGCCGCTCGCGCCCACGCGTCGCCCCACGATTTTGCGCAGTCAAGTCACGCCGAGCGCCGCGATTCCGCTCGGTGAGCTTCCGAGCGATGGACAGTTCATCGTGCCGATCGAAATCCCGGATCCGACGCAGCCGGTTTCCTGGGTCGCCTACCACGACCTCAATACGGCCTCCTCGGCGTCCGACGCGCATCTCGTCCAGTTTCAGACCATCGTCGGTTCTACCAATGCGGCGAACATTCCGTTTCCGTACCCGACCTTCACGGTGCGACCTGGAATCTTGTCCGCCAACTCGTGTCACACGATTCGTTTCGTCGTGTCGCTGTCGCAAACCGACGATCCGGATCCGAACCTCTCCGACAGCATCGATTGGTTCATCGTTCCCGCCGGAAATCCGGGCGGCTGCACCACCTACGATGGAGGCGGCGTCTACGGCGTGATCACCGATGCTTCGGCGGCCGGCGACGCGGAGGGAGGGTGATGCGCCTTACCACGCTCGCAACGTCGAACGCAGCGCGCGCGGTCATCTTGTTGCTCGTCGGGGCCTGCGCGTCGGACCTTCCGATCGCGTCGACGGTGAGCACGACCAACAGGTGCAAGAAAGCGGCAGACTGCGCGGGCTACCAACAGTCCGGCAATGTCACGTGCTCGAACAGCACGTGCGTCGCCTATGCGGATCGCGTCCAACTGGCTCGTTTTCGCGGGGATCCGTACGTCAGCTCGCCCATCACGTTCGTGATCTCGGTGCCCGACACCGAGAGCTTCGGATTCGGATCGACGGTCGTCCTCAGCGCCGCCGAGCTGGGCTTCGGCGGACCGGGCACCGACCCGTG
>JBDTBW010000082.1:0-47203 GCA_039923855.1 Rhodanobacteraceae bacterium
CCCGAGAGCAACTCAACAATGTGGTTGGCACAGTCTTCCAATGCGAGTTTCGTTCGGCTTGGAGCGTCGACGGGAACGTCGTCCGCATCCCAATAATGGAATTGCAGTGGCTGGTCGCAGAGATTGCCATTCACACGGTAGGGATCAGCGTCACGTCGATCACTGGGATTCACTTTTTGATAAAAAATGGGGTGGTCCGGGTCACTGCTAAGCACTTCGCCAGCGCGTGCATAGAGCGCATTGAATGCGGCAACTAGCTGGCTTGATGAGCGGAAGTTGGTATCCAGAGTGAGGATGCTAGACGCGCTCTTGCGTGCGGCAAGATAGGCATCAATATCGCCGCCGCGGAAGCGATAGATTGCCTGTTTCGGGTCGCCGATCATCACCAGGCAACCACGATGAGCGTTATCAACATCACGGTAGATGCGATCAAGGATGGTGTATTGCTGCGTGTCGGTATCCTGGAACTCGTCGACCAGCGCGACTGGCCAGCGCTTGCGGATGGCAGCGGTCGCGTGCGCGCCGCGCTCCGTATCGTCCAGCGCTCGAGCAAGATCATCGACGGCCTGATCGTGGCCGGTCTTGCCGAGACCGCGCAGGCGCGCTGGCAATTCGCACTCGAGAAACGCACGCGCCTCGCGCAACACAAGCGCGCCAGCCCCCGCATCGAGCGCATGCAAGGCCGCGAAGACCTTGCCCAGATCGATCATTGCATCGAACGTCGGGCCTTGCGGCAGGCGCGGGCAGGTTTTCAGAGCCTGCATCGCGCCCGGCGAAAAGCTTTCGGCCGCCTTGTCGACCACGCCCGGCGGTGGCCACGACGGCATCGACGAAATCGCCCAGTTGTGCATGGCGCGCAGACCGCGCATCCGGCTCGCGCGAGCGCTCTTGTTCGTAAAACATGCGGCCAATTCGATGTCCGCTTCGCCTATCGATGTGTCGTTCCAACCGGCGATCGAATTGCGCAACGTCTCCAGCCACGCCAGCGCCACGCCGCGTTGTTCATGCAGCAGTGGCATCGTCTCGGGCGCGTTCTCGTCGATCACGATGTCGCGCCCGCGCCAGCGCGGATCGGCGACCTGGCGCGCTAACGCGCGCGGCGAACCCCAGGTCCGGGCCAGCACGCGTGCGGTATCGGCATCCGCGCTGCCGGCGCGCCAGAAATCGTCGACGATCTCGTTTTGCAAACCGCGCAGGTCTTCGAGCAATTCCGGGGATGCCAGGGTACGCCCGGTTTCGAAACCAAATTCGCTCGACACGCGATTGCAGAAGCCGTGCAAGGTGCCGATCACGGCGGTATCCATCGCGCGTTCGGCGTCGCGCGCACGTTGTTGCAGGGTCCCGGGGTCAATACCTTCTGGCGTGAGCGCTTGCGCGATCGCCGCGCGCGTCACCGCGACGTCGCCGCCGTCGTCGTCGCGCGGAGTGGCCGGATCGGCTTGCGCGAGAAGTTGTGATGCCAGCCGCAAGCGCTCGCGCAACCGCGATGACAATTCCGCCGTCGCGGCGCGGGTGAAGGTCGCCACCACAATCTGTTCGGGCTTCAGCGCTTTTTCCAGCACCAGCCGCAAATACAGGGTGGCGATGGTGAAGGTCTTGCCGGTGCCCGCGCTGGCCTCGACCACGCGCACGCCCGACATCGGCAACCCGAGGGCATCGAGCTGCGCGCTCACTTGAACTGCTCCACCCACGCGCGCGCTGGCTCATCGAACACCGTCGCTGCGGCGCGATGCAGATAGCCCGCCAGGGCTGCATCACCGCGACCGGAAAGATCGCGCCCGCGCCAGACGATCGCGGCGGCCGACTCGCCGATTTCGTCCGCATCGAGGTTGTAGTCATCGTCGGATTGCTCGACGGCCTTGCGGAAAACCGGGAGGGCGGGCGCCTCGCTGTCCTGCCGGGCCGCCGTTTGCGGCGACAGCCTCGCGCCTTGCAGCGCATGCTGCCACGAGAGGCGCGGAAAAAACGGCAATGGTGCGCGCAGACCCGCGCGATACAGTGCGACCAGTTCCTGCAATGCGGCGCGTGCTTCGTGGAGTGCCGGCTGCGGCAGCTCGAACGTGATCGCTTCGCCCTTGTCGGTCAGCGCGGCCAATACGGTCGGTACGGTATCGCCGCTGATGATCGCGAACAGCGCGTCCAGCCATGCGTCAAACACATGCCGCCCATCGATGGTGCCGGCGCGCACGCGCAGCAAGCCGGCGGGATAACGGCCGGCGAGCGAACCCGTGAGTCGTGTGCCATCGTCCAGTTCGACGGCGCGCACTATTTCCGGTGCCGGCGCGCCGCCGGCGGTAAAGGCGAGTACGCGCTCGCGCAACGCGGACGCGCGATCCGCCGCGGCATGCAAGGCTTCCTCGCCGAAGGCGCCCGGCGGCAGCTCGCCGCGCGCACGCAAGGCTGCACTGGCGTCGCTCCCGTCGCCGTCGTGGGTCAACAAGGCAGTGGTCAGGCGCCAGCGCGTCAACCCGTCTTTCGGCGCCAGTGGTTCGAGATCCGGATCGTCGTCGAGATCGCGCGGCAGACGCATGTCCAATGCCGTTTCTAGAAATCCGCGCGCGGGGTTCCGGAAAAAGCGCCGCAAGTCATCGACCAGTATTTCCTGCGAGGCGGCCGGACCAACCCCGTCCATGGCGATCGGCAAACACGGATCGCCGTGAGCGAAAGGCGCCATCTCGCCCGGTGCGTCGATCGGCTGCGCGGCGCCCAGCCATTCGTGGCGGAACGATTGTAAATCGGGATGGGCGGGATCGAACAGACGCGCATCGAACGGATGCAGCGGTTGCACGACCGGCAAAGCGCCTTCCCACCGGTCGCGCGTGTCATCGGTTGGCGCCGAAAGATAGGCGCGCCGCAGTTCGTCCATCAGCTCCGCCACCACGGTGGCGGGAGGCCGCGGCTCGTTGCTGCGCGCGTCGCGTCCGATCCAGCTTATATACAAGGTGTCGCGCGTGGCCGCGATCAATTGCAGGAACAGCAGGCGGTCGTCCGCGCGCACGTCGCGGTCGCCACGCTCGGATCGGTTCGCACGGGCGTCGGCCAGCAGCGGATCGAGCGCGGCATTTTCGCGGCGCGGAAACGCACCTTCATCCATGCCAAGCAGGCAGATCACCCGGAACGGCACCACCCGCAGCGGCACCATGCCGCAGAAAGTGACGCCACCGGCGAACAGCCGCTGGCGCGGATCGGCTTGCGAAAGCCGTTCGCGCAGGAACGCGCGCGCGTCGCCCCAGGGCAATGCTTGCGAAACCCGCGCGGCGCGCGTGTCCTCGGCGAGTTGCGTCAGCGCCGCACGCACCAGCTCCAGCGCGCGCGTTTCGGTGGGGTCGGCGGCGTTCGGGGCATAGATTGCATCGAAGAGCGCATTCAAACGCGTTTGCCATTGCGCCGCGGGCAATGCACGCGCGGACAACTCGCGCAGACGCCGCCACGCCGCCTGCACTGCCAGCAGCGGCTCCAGTCTTGCGAAGGCCGCGCCCTCGACGCCGGGCAACGGCGCAATGTCTCCAAGCGTGGCCTGCCCATCGCCCATCGCAAAGCCGGCGAGCATCCGGTCGAGTCCGAACGCGAAGGAGAATTCGCGGTAGCCGCCGAGATGCGCGCGCGCATGTTCGTCCTCGCCCCAGCGCACGCCGGCGCCGCGTATCGCACGCGACAATTGCGCGAGACCGTCGGTGTCGAGATCGAAACGGCGCATCACGCCCGGCACCGCCAGCACATCGAGCAGTTCGCTTGAAGTCCAGCGCGATGTCGGTGCATCCAGCAGCGTCAGGAACAATTGCGCGGCCGGATGCATGGCCGCTGCATCGACATCGCCCACGCCATAGGGAATGTAACGATGATCGTTGTCCGGCACACCGCCGAATACCGCCTCGATGCAAGGTCGATACGCCGCCACGTCCGGCATCATTACCGCGATGTCGCGCGGGGTCAGGGTGGGATCCTTGGCGAGCATCGCTAGCAGGCGATCGTGCAGGGTCTGCACTTCGCGCAGCGGCGAGTGGCAGACGTGGAATTGCAGCGAATCGTCCAGCTTCAGCGCGCGCGAACGCGCGCCGGTCGACGCGCGTTCGAATATGTCCGCGCGCAATTCGCCCAACAGCGTGCCGCGCGGCGGCGGTTCGCTCAAATCCTCTTCGAGATCGGGCTGCACGTCATCGTAGGAAAACAGCAACTCCGCGAATTCCGCGCCGGCGCCGCCCAGCGACGCCAACAAGGGATTGTCCTCGGCGCCTTCCGTACGTTGTTTGCGGAACAAGCGGCGCGAGCGCGGCACATCGCCCCAGTATTCGCGGCAGGGCGTGGGCCAGTAAAAATCGACCTGGCTGTGGCGCGCACACACGCCGAGCATCCGCAGCACATCGGGCGAGACATTGGCGCAGGCGAACGCGCTGACCCGCGCCGGCAAGCCCGGCGGCGAAATCCCGCCGGCGTAATCGCGCAACCACGCATCCAGCCTTGCCGCGCGGTAATCGCCGCCGAGACGTTGCAGCAATCGCCGCCACACGGCCGCCTGCCAATCCTGCGCGTCGGCGCCCCGATTCAGTTCGGCATGTTCCCAACGCAACAGGCGTTCGCGGCGATAACCCTGCAGACGCTCGAACACGCGCGTCAGCACACCGGCCACGCCGTAACGGCGCTGTGGATCATCGTCATGCCGCAGATAGTCGCGCAGCGGCCGCAGCGAGGCATCGTCCAGCGGTTCGCCGAGCAACGCATACAGATGCCAGCGCAGCAGATCGGGTTCGAACGGCGAACGCTCGCTGAGTTCGGGCCGCGCCGCGCGCAGCAGATCCCACGCGAATTGCGCGGGCGCCCGGAAATCCAGATTGGCGGCAACGCCCAGCCGTTCCGCCAGATACACCTGCAGCCAACGCAGCAATCCCGCCTGCGGCACCAATACCAGCGCAGGGCTGAGCGGATTGTCCTGTGCTTGCGCGGTCAACCGCTCGCCGAGCCTGTCGGCGAGCTTGCCGGTGTCGTTGCCGTAGTAAAGGTTGAACACGCGCGATCGTCGTCATCCCGGGCGATCGGTCAAGTATGCACGGCGTTGTCTCAATGGGTGCGACTAGAAGTGGCGCGCTCGGCGGGATTCGAACCCACGACCGCCGCCTTGGGAGGGGCGAGCCGGGATTTCGCGAGTTGCGTTGCAGCGCAACTCGCGCCGGCGAGCGCACGGCCACGAATGGCCGGGCAGGCGCCACGCGCCAGGGAAGGCTGCTTGCGATGAAATGAAAATCGAAAGAGGAAATGGCGCGCTCGAGAGGATTCGAACCTCCGACCACCGCCTTCGGAGGGCGGTACTCTATCCAGCTGAGCTACGAGCGCGAATTGCGAATTTTCGCATGGAACCAGTAGTCGTGCGAATGACGGCGGCAAGCTCGGGCTTTACGGTCCGTGGCCATGGATCCCGGCCAATCGATGGCCGGGATGAGGAGGTTGTTGGGAATTTTTGCAGTCTTGCATGATGCAAATATTCGCGATCAGCCCCCGGTAGCAAACCCCGGATACAGCGTCATCCCGCCGTCGACGAAAATGGTTGTGCCGTACAGATAATCGGATTCGTCCGAGGCAAGCCACGCGGCGACTTTGGCGATGTCAATGGGTTCACCGACGCGCCCGCACGGGATCAGTTTCAGCAGCGCGTCCTCGGCTTGCGGTGTGGCCCAGGCGTCGTGGTTGATCGGGGTCTTGATCGCGCCGGGCGCAATCGCATTGACGCGGATTTTCTTCGGCGCCAATTCCTGCGCAATCGATTTCATCAGCAGCATGATGCCGCCCTTGGTGCTGGCGTAGTTGACGTGCCCGGCCCATGGGATCACCTGATGCACCGAACTTGTGAAGATGATCTTGCCGAGCGCGCGCGAGTTATCGCGCTGGCCCCGGCGCAGAAATTCGCGTGCGGCTTCGCGCGCGCAGAGAAACGCGCCGGTGAGATTCACGCCGATTACCGCATTCCATTCGTCGATGGTCATGTCGATCAGCGCGGAATCCTTCTGGATGCCGGCGTTGCTGACCACGATATCGAGCGTTCCGAATTCCTTGATGGCCTGCGCGAACATGCCGCGCACGTCGTCCTCGCGGCTGACATCCGCGCGCATCGCCAGCGCATGTCCGCCGGATGCATTGATGTCGGCGACGATTTTCTGCGCGGTCTCCGGGTGGGAGACGTAGTTGACGACGACACTGGCGCCGCGCGCCGCGAGTTCTCGCGCGATACTCGCGCCGATGCCGGAGTTGGCGCCGGTGACGAGCGCGTTTTGGTTGGCGAGGAGTTTGCGTTGGACATTGTCGGGTGGTGCGCTCATGTTGGCTCCTTGCACTGGGACGGTGGGTTGCATGAGTTGGATTGCAGCCCGTCATTCCTGGGCCGTCCGCGGTTGTGTCGCGGACGGAACCCGGAATCCAGATTCACTTGCCCGGTGAAAAGGCGAGATCAAAATGGATTCCGGATTCCATCGCCGATGAAGCTGGCGACGGCCCCGGAATGACGACAGGGGAATGTTCACGTTTGAAGCCGGTCCCGGATCAGGTCCGGGCCCGGCCTGCGCGACGGCAGGACAGGAAGCCGTGAACAAGCTTGATCCTACTTGCTCGCACTCAGCCAACCTCCACCAAACCCCGCGCGTTGCAAGCCTGTCTTGATCGGCCCGCATTCGCGCATCAATCGCCAGATCATGCCGGTACGATAGTTTTCGATCATCAATACGATCGGCCCCTGATTAAGCGCGTAATGCCACGGCGACACCCAGCCGAGATGCTTTTTGCCGGCGGGATAAGACGGATTGTACGAAGCGTGGAATCCGAAACCGCTGGGGCTGTGACCGATGGTCGCTTCCAGATGGCGTATTTCATCGAGCACTATATCGGGGGCGAACGGCAACGACGCGATCGCCGCCCATGGAGAAAGGGTGCCGTCGTCGGGCCCGAATGGCGCGCCACGCGCCATGTAGCCGTAAAAGCGGTGCTTGCGCCCGCGATATTTGCGCACGTCATCGCCGGGGCCATCGCTAGCGGTGTAGCCCCAGCAGTCCTCCCGGTACTCGGCGAACTTGCGCGGATTGCGTATCGCGTATTCGCGCTGGATTTGGGTGGCCACGCGGCTGTTGTCGAAATAATCGGTTTTCCTGGCCGACATGAATTCGTCCTGGATGCCACGCAGGTCGATCCAGATGTGCGAGAACTGATGGATGAACAAGGGCCCCGCGTACAACATGTCGTGTCCGTAAAGGCGCCGCCATTTGAAAGTGGATGTCCACGCCGCGTAGGCATCCGGATCGACGCGCGATTGCGGCGATCCCAACGCCAGTACGTACAGCAGCATCGCCTCGTTGTAGCCCTGCCAGCGATAGGGGATGAAACCGGTTTCTGGTTTCCAGCCCAGCACGATCGCGGGCAGATCCTGTTGCGCCCAACGCCAGTCGATTCGCGCGTTGACCGACGCTGTGCGTTCGCGGATTTCCCGCTCGGTCGCGGTGTCGCCGTCGAAATACTGCGATGCGACCAGCATCCCCGCCAACAGCAGTGTGGTATCGATGGTCGACAGTTCGCTTTTCCAGGCGCGCTTGCCGGTCTGCGGATGCAGGAAGTGATAGAAAAAACCCTTGTAACCGACGCCGTCGACCGCGCCGCTCTGATCGGCCTTGTCGAAGAAGCGCAACGCGGCCAGTGTGTGCGACAACGCGGTCTTGCGCTTGATGAAGCCGCGCTCGACCGCGATCGGATAGCACGACAGCGCGAAACCCACCGCGGCGATGCTGGAAGGCGACTCCGGCTGGGTGGAATCCAGTACCAGTCCCGTTTTGGGATCGACGTGTTTGGCGAAGAAGGTGAACGCTTTTTTCTGCAGATCGTTTAGGATGGCCTCGTCGGTGTCGGGCCGGCGCGGCGAGATGTGGCGTTTACTTTTCGCCGCGTGGGCTGCCGAAGGTTTCCCGCCCCTGGATGATCCGCGTTTGCGCGCCGCCAGTTTCTTGCTGGCGGTGGTTGCGCCCTTTTTCTTGTGCGCCACGGTTTTCTTTTTGTCTGCCATGACGGGTTCTTATTTTTGTTGACGGGCGCTCGATCGATATTGCACATGCACCGCCGCGATCGCGTGCGGCGGCAGGCTCAGCTTGAGATCGAAACCACCCTCGCGCATTTTCGGTTGCAGCGGTTCGCCGGGAATTTCCGAGGCATCATGCAGGCGCTGGATCTGGCGCGCATCGGGGTAATCGGGCGAACCCATCGCCTTCCACTCCCGGCGCGGATTGGCGTGATGTTCGTCGATGCGCTCGACCCACGCCTTCAACGGTTTGCGCGAGCCATTCAAGCTGAAGGTGATCGATTCCGCGCGGATGTCGTGTTTCGGAAACGCGTGATTGGTGAGCAGCAAGGTCAATGCATCCGGGCCGTTGCGGATTGCCCATGCGTCCACCGTGCGGTGCCCGCCATCGATGTGCAGCCGTTCGTCGCCGATGTCGTTCAACAATTGCATCGCGCGGTAAGTCGGCTTGGGCAAGCCGTGGATGGTCTGCAAACCAAAGCCGCCGTGGAACGGTATCGAGGAAAAATAGTTTTCCTCGAAGATGTCCGAAAACGTCCACCAGCTATAGCACTCCACCAGATCCGCCACCATCAGCATGTTCTTCATCAGAAACGCGGCGGCGTAAGGCTCATCGTGTTTGCGGAAAAACGGATTGGAGGAACTGCACCATTCGGTGTAACACACAGGTTTGCCGGCCGCCGCGCGGCAGGCCTGCTGGGTGCGCTCCAGCAGCACGTTGCGCGGCGCGTTGGCCAGTTGCTGCTCGGTGTCGTCGCCGGGTTTGCCCAGCGCATCGGTCGGGTAATGATGCGTGGAGACAAAATCCGCCGGCAGTTTCTTCTTGTCGCAAAACGCGATGAAGTCCTCGATCCATTCGTCGTCCGCGGTGGCGGGGCCGCCGACACGCAGCTTGTCGTCGACCTCCTTGATGGCGTCGACGGTGACGCGATAGAGCTTGAAATAGTCGGCCTGGCTTCCGGTCCAGAACGCCGAAAGATTCGGCTCGTTCCATACCTCGAAGTACCACTTGCGCAGTTCGGTGACGCCGTAGCGATCGACCCAGTGCTTGACGATCTTCTTGATGAAATTGCCCCACTTGCGCCAGCTTCTGGGCGGCGTGACGTTAGCGTTGTAGTGGAACACGGTGGTGCCGCCCGAAGACAGCCCGGTCGGCATGAAACTGAGTTCCACGAACGGGCGCATGCCGATATCAAGAAGAAAATCGAAAATCTGGTCGGCGTTGGAGAACGAATTGACCTCCTTGTCCTTCTCGATCAGGAAGGTGCTCAACTCGTCGCAAAGGATCCCGTGGAAGCGCACATGGCGCACACCAAGTTGCTTGCGCGTGCGCCGCATCTGTTCCCGCCAGTCGGCGCGCATCGCGAGCGCCGCGTGGCCGCTGCCGACGGTGTGGCTCCAGACATGCCTGAGCGGCGAGCCGGAGGTATCGAGGTTGCAGGTGAAATGTGGCATGGCGTGTCCTTGTGCGCGCTATCCCTGCGCATGAAAGCGGCTGTCCGTGGCCGCGCTATTCGTGGAAGCCGTCCTGGTGCGAGGCTGTATGCACCGCGCCGCCATCGATCTTCGCCGCGCTTTCCACACCGGCCGACGGGTTTCCAATCCGCACTTCGACCGCGTGTTCGCGGCCGTCGTCGCGCAGTTCGATCGCGTCCCCCTGCTGTTCGATCCCGTCCAAAGAAATCCTTGTCACCGCGCTGCCTGCGCCCGCGCGAACGAAGGCGATACGGTACAACGAGCCGCCTTCGCGGTAGTCAACCGACCAAGTCTCCCAATCGTCGGGTACGCACGGCGTGAAAGTGAGCCGCGCACCGCGGCGGGTGAGACCGAGCAGCGACTCGACGATGAGACGCTGCATCCAGCCGGCGGAGCCGGTGTACCAGGTCCAGCCACCGCGCCCGGTATGGCCTTGCGCCGTATAAACATCCGCGGCCATTACATAAGGCTCGACCTTGTAATGCGCAGCGGTGACTTGCGACACCGCATGACTCAGCGGATTGAGCAGCCGCGCGATCTTCCACGCCGCCTCGCGCCGGCCGAGTTTCGCCAGCGCCATCGCCACCCACACCGCCGCATGCGTGTACTGGCCGCCGTTCTCGCGCACGCCCGGCACGTAACCCTTGATGTAACCGGGATCGATCGGCGAGGTGTCGAACGGCGGTGCGAACAACTGCACCAGCCGCAGATCGTCGTGCACCAGCGTGTGCATCACCGCATCCATCGCCTGTCCCGCGCGCGTTCGGTCGGTGGCGTCGGCCAGCACCGCCCAACTTTGCGGCAGCGAATCGATCTTGCATTCCTCGCTGGACGCGGAACCCACCGGGACGCCATCGTCGGTCCATGCGCGCAGATACCACGCGCCATCCCATGCATGCTCATCGATCGCACGCGCCAGTGTCATGGCGATACCGCGCCATTTCGCGGCCGATGCGGCATCGCCGCGCGCGGCGGCCAGTGGCGCGAAGCGCGTCAAGACGTCGTGCAGGAAGAACGCCAGCCACACGCTTTCGCCACGGCCCAGATGGCCGATGCGGTTCATGCCGTCGTTCCAGTCGCCGCTGCCGATCAACGGCAGCCCGTGCGCGCCAAACGCCAACCCGTGTTCGATCGCGCGCGCGCAATGGTCGTAGAGGCTCGCCGATTGCAGCGATGGCTGCGCGGTGTCGTAACTGGATTCCTCGTCCGCGGCCAGCGGCCTGCCTTCGATGAAAGGCATCGCCTCGTCCAGCACCCTCGTGTCACCAGTGACCTCGAGGTAATGCGCGGCGGTGAACGGCAGCCACAGATAATCGTCGCTGATGCGGGTACGCACGCCTTTTCCGGATGGCGGATGCCACCAGTGCTGCACATCGCCTTCGAGGAATTGCCGCCCCGCGCAGCGCAACAATTGCGCGCGCGCAAGGTCCGGACGCGCATGCAGCAACGCCATGCAGTCCTGCAATTGATCGCGGAAGCCCCACGCCCCGCCGGATTGGTAATATCCGCTGCGCCCGAGCATCCGCGCCGCCAACACCTGATACAACAGCCAGCCGTTGGCGAGCAGATCCGTGCGCTCGTACGGCGTGTGGATCGCAAGTTGCGACAATTGCGCGCGCCAATATTCGCGCACGCGAACGAGTTCCGCGCGGGCTGCGTCGGGATTGACCAGCTCGCGCACGATTCGCCGAACGCTTTCGATATCGCGCTCCGCGCCCAGCGCGAACACCAGTGTGATCTCCTGACCTGGCAGCAAGTCGACCGTGGCGCGCTGCACCGAGCACGGATCGAGTCCGGCGCCGGTGGCGTTGCTGAGTTCGCCGTGGAGCATCCCGAGCGGCGCGGCCAGCCGGCGGTTGCGGCCGAGGAATGCCCGGCGGTCGGCGCTGCGGACCGTGCCATGTGCATCCAGCGCATGGAAAGCGAGCCGCTGCGAGAACACGTCGTTGTAGAAATTGCGGGCCAGGATCGCGCCGGCGGCAGGGTCGATGCGTGTCTGCACGTGCGGCGCATTGTCCGCCCGCTGTTCGCCCAACACCCATTCGACGTAGCCGGTGACCGACACGCGCCGCGCTTGCGATCCGGCGTTGCGCAATTTGAGCAGCGACAACTTGACCGGTGCCTCACGCGCCACGAACACGGTCAATTCGCTCGCGAGATCGGAATGCGCGTGCTCGTAAACCGTGTAGCCGAAACCGTGGCGTGTGCGATACGGATCATTGCTTGGCGAAGGCATCGGCGTCGGCGACCAGAACTCGCCGGTCTCCTCGTCGCGCAGCCATATCGCCTCGCCGCTCGAATCGGTCACGGGATCGTTGTACCAGGGCGTCAATCGGAACTCGTGTGCGTTCCCGGCGAAGCTGTAGGCGCCGCCCGCCTCGGAAACCACGCTGCCGAATTGTTCGTTGGCCAGCACATTGCACCACGGCGCGGGCGTCGGCGAGCCCGGCGGCAGCCAGATCACGTATTCGCCGCCATCCACACTGTGGCCGCCAAATCCATTGAAGCCGCGCAAGTCCGTTGGCGCTTGCAAGGTAAAAGTGCCGATGTGCGGCTTGCGAGCCGGCATCAACGCGGGCGCCACCGGCACTTGCGTCTCGCGTTCTGGCGCGACCCTGCCGATCTGATCGCGCAGACGGCCCTCGTTGCCGTTGAAGACGCAGCGCGCGACGCCGAGCATCAACGCGCGATCCTCGGCCGGCAGATGTTCGATACGCCACGCGAACATCTTGCCGGTGCCCTGGCCGCCGCGCGCCTCGGCGCCGGATTCGATCAGATACAAAATGTGTTCCTGCAGATCCTGCCGATAGCCGGACAGTTCCTCGTTCCAGATCAGAAGGTCGACGTGCAGACCGCGCGTCTGCCAGTAGCCGTGCGCCTGGATCAGCCGGCGCACCAGATCGACCTGCGCCGCATTGGCCACGCGCACCAGCACGATCGGCAAGTCGCCGGAGATGCCGTGTTTCCACAACGCCGACCGCGTCGGCCCGCCCGCCGGTACGCCGGGGCGCGGCGTTTCCGGCGCATACAACAACTGCGTGGCGATGCGCTCATACAACTGAGCGTCGCGCGCGGTCATGTTGAATTGCTGCAGCACCACTTGTTCGTGCGTCCAGGCCAGCTCGAATACGCGGTCGTGCAGATGTCGTTCGCGATATTTGACGGCCATCGCCAGCGCCGCGGCGCGCGAAGGCGCAACGCCGGTGATGAAATCGATGCTGGCGCTGCGTCCCGGCGCGATCTGCACGCGCCGGCGAATCGCGCTCACGGGATCCAGCACCGCACCGGCGCTGCCGGACAGCGGTTCACCCAGTCCGATCGCGTCGGGCCGCGTGGTGTCACGCAAGCGCCCGATGAATTCCGCGCGGTCGGTTTCGAAACCGGCGGCGCCCTGGCTCATCCCGCGCACCGTCATCAGTTGCAGCAGCCACGGCGTGAATTCATCCGCAGCACGCGGGCGCCGCGAGGCCAGCACCGTGTCCAGCTCCGGCACGATCTCGGTCTGCACGAACAACTTGCTGAAGGCCGGATGCGCGGCATCCGCCGCGCGCGGCGCCAGCGCCAGTTCCGCGTAACCGGTCAACTCGATCGTGCGCGGCTTGGACGAGCGGTTGGTCAGGCGCACGCGCCGCAGCTCGATGTCGTCCTCGGCGGATACCGCGATGGTGGTTTCGGCTTCGATGCCGAAATCGGTGCGGTGGAACTCCGCGCGCGCCTGCGAGAAAGTCGCGGAATAATCTGTCGCCGCGATCCCGGTCGGTTGCCACGTCGTCGACCAGACCTTGCCCGAATCGACATCGCGCAGATAGCAGAACATGCCCTCGGCGTCGCGCGTGGCGTCGCCCGACCAGCGCGTAAGGGCCAGGTCATTCCACTGGCTGTAGCCCGCGCCGGTCTGGGTCAGCATCACGTGGTAGCGGCCGTTGGACAGCAGGTGCACGCGCGGCACCGGCGTGTCCATCCGCGTGATGGTGGCCGCCACCGGCCCGGCCGAGGCGCGCACCGACGGTGGCTGCTCGGTGTCGGGCGCGGTGGGATTGACCGGCGTGGCCGCGGGAATCTTCTCCTGCAGCAGCAGATCGTAGGCGCGGAACATCGGCTCGCGCATGAAGCGCTTCTGCATCGGCTGTCCGTGCAGCAGCGACGACAGCGCGAGAAAACTCATGCCGTGGTGGTGCGCCATGAACGAGCGCACCATCGCGAAGGGCTGCTCGGGGGCGACGCGGCCTTCGGTGTAATCCAGCGCTTCGTAAAAACCGTAGCGCGTCAACGCGCCCAGCGATTGCAGCGCCTGCAGATTGCGGCAGGCCGCGGCGGGTTCCAGCATCAATGCCATCGCCGACGCATATGGGGCGATCACCAGATCCTCGCCCAGCCCCTGTTTCAACCCGAGGCCCGGCACGCCGAACGCGCGGTATTGATAGTTGAGATGCGCATCGGTGGCGTTGTAAGCCGATTCGGAAACGCCCCACGGCGCCTGCTGGCGCACGCCGTACTGGATCTGCGCGGCGACGGCCGCGCGGCAACTCTGGTCGAGCAGGGTGTCCTCGAAACCGGGCATGACCAGCAGCGGCATCAGGTACTCGAACATCGAGCCGCTCCACGACACCAGCGCGGGTTGTCCGGCCGCAACGGTAAGCAGACGCCCCAGTGCGAACCAGTGCGATTGCGGCACCTGGTTTTGCGCGATCGCGACGTAACTGGCGAGCCGTGCTTCCGATGCCAGCAGGTCGTAGCGGCCCGAATCGCGGCGGCCGTGTTCGACGTCGTAACCGATCGTGAACTGCGACATCGACTTGTCCCACAGGAACCGCATGTCGGCTTGCGCGAATTCGCGGCAGCGCGCGGCAAGTTCGATCGCCTCGCGCGTACGCCGCGTGAGCAGCGTCGCCATCTCGCGCAACGCCGCGGAGAGGTCGATGCAGGATTTGTCTTTCGCGTAATCGCTGTCGAATGCGTGCAAGCGTTCGATCGCTTCCTCGGCGATCGCGAGCGCGCGGCGTTGCGAGGGATTGCGCTCCAGTTCGCGCAGCAACGCGCGCACCGCGTCGTCGTCGCTGCCGGAATCACCCAGCGTCAGCCACGGCGCGAGATCGTCGAGTTCCTCGCAGACCATGCCGCATTGCCGGCGCAGGCAGCCGGTCCACTCCTGCAATTCGTCGGGCTGCGCGATCGTTGCCGCCAGTTGTTGCAGCTTGCCCGATTCGACATCGATGCGAGCCAAGAGGCCGTGCAGCACCGGTAGCGCGTCGGCGTTGTCGACCGCGTGCTCGATCAGCGCATCGAGCGCTGCGAGTGTTGCCGTCAGCGCCAGCGTCGCGTGCGGGTCCTCGACCACCGCGGCTTTGACGCAATCGCCGATTGCGCGCAGCGTATCGCCCAGGCCCTGCGCAAGCCTCCGCGGCACCAGCGGATCGCCACCCATGTGTTCCAGCGCACTCGCCAGCGTCAGCAGGCAGCCCATCAGATTGCCGCTGTCGACGGTGGAGACGTAAAATGGCCGCAACGGTTGCAACGTTTGCGTGTCGTACCAGTTGTAGAAGTGCCCGCGATCACGCTCCAGTTTGTCGAGCGTGTCCAGCGTTTCGCGCGTGCGGGTCAGCATCCCGCCGGCGGGGAGATATCCGAAATCGTGCGCGGTGAGGTTGGCTAGCAGCGCCATGCCGATATTGGTCGGCGAGGTGCGATGGGCGATTTGCGCGACCGGGAACTCCTGATAGTTGTCCGGCGGCAGCCAATGTTCGTCGGTGGTGACGAAGGTCTCGAACCAGCGCCAGGTCCGGCGCGCGACGCCGCCGAGAAATCGCAATTCGTGCGCGTCAAGCGTCTGGCCGCGCCGGCGCGGCGCGCGGCTCACGATCCACGCCAGCCACGGCGCCAACAGCCACAGCACCAGCAGCGGCGCGGCCGCGCCCAGCGCCAGGGGCGCTTTCACCAGCAGCACCGCGAAACCGACAATCGCCAATGCCGGCGCCACCCACATCAACCGCATGAATTCGCTCAGGCCCGACGCGGCGGCGCGATCGGCATCCTCCATCGGCGTCCATTCCAGCAAGCGCCGACGCGTGAACATGCGTCCGGCGCTGCGCAGTATCGCGTCCAGATTCAGGAACGCCTCGAACGGCATCACCGCGATCGCGAACCCGGTGCGCAGCAGCTGTTCCCAGGCGCCGCGCAGGCTGTTGCGCCAGTGCCGCGGATGCGCGACGTACAGCAGGTTGCGCGCCATCTGCGCCAGTGCGATGAAGAGCGGCGGCGCCAGCAGAAACGCCACCACCACGCCGGTCCAGTAAATCGGCAGCGGCGACAACAGCCAGCCGCGCAGCAACAAGACGAGCATCGCCAGCGGCACCACGCCGCGGCGCAGGTTGTCGAGAATCTTCCAGCGATGATGCGCCTTCAAGGCGTTGCGCAGCCCGGCGCGGCGCGGACCGGGCACGATCGGCAACAACCACTGGATGATCTGCCAATCGCCGCGTGTCCAGCGATGACGGCGGCGCGCCTCGACGCTGTAACGATTCGGTTGATGCTCGATCAGTTCGATGTCGCTGACCAAACCGGTGCGCGCGTAGGAGCCCTCCAGAAGATCGTGCGAGAGGATCAGATCGTTCGGAAAGCGCGTGCCGACCGAGCGGCTGAAGGCATCGATCTCGTAGATGCCCTTGCCGACGAACGAGGCTTCGCCGAACAGATCCTGATACACATCCGACACCGCCCGGGTGTACGGATCGAGTCCCGTGTCGTCCGAGAACAGGCGTGCGAAGCGGCTGGCGTGCTCCGGGCGCGCCACCGAAATGCGTGGTTGCAGAATCCCGTAACCCGCGATCACGCGCCGCGAACCCTTGTAGAACCATGCGCGGTTCAGGGGATGCGCCATCGTCTCGATCAACCGCCGCGCCGCCTGCGGCGGCAACAGCGTGTCGGCGTCCAGCGTGATCACATAGCGCGTGGCCTGCAGACTTTCCAGATCGCCGGCGATCACGCTGAAACGATCTGGCACCGCGCCGCGCAGCACGCGATTCAACTCGCCGAGCTTGCCGCGCTTGCGCTCGAAACCCATCCATACCCGCTCGCGCGCATTCCATTCGCGCGGCCGGTGGAACAGATGGAAGCGCGTGCTGCCGGCCAGCGGATATTTTGCGTTCAAGCGTTCGATGCCGGTGATCGCCGCGGCGAGCAGCGCCTCGTCCTCCGGCATCTCATGTTCGGGCGCGTCGGGGAAATCGGTGAGCAGCGCGAAATGCAGATTGGGATCACGATTGCCCAGATGGCGGATTTCCAGCGCGTCGAGTTGCTCGGCGATGCCGCGCTGGCTGCCAAGCAGCCACGGCACCACCACCAGCGTGCGGCAATCGTCGGGAATGCCGCCGCTGAAAGCCATCCGCGGCAGGAGATCCGGCGGCACCAGCACGCTGAACAGCCAGTTGGCGATCGCCACCGCCGGTTGGCTGGCGGCGATGAACAACGCGATCAGCAAAGTGAGGTCGATCGGCAGCGGCAAGCCGGCCAGTGTCTGGTACGAGACCGCCAGAGTGATCGCGGCGGTGAACACGCCCGTCGCACCCAGATAGGCGGTGGCCGGCCAGCGCCGCAACAAACCGGCGGCGCGCACGTCGGGCGCCGCGCGTTCGCCGAGCGCGCGTTCGAATGCCGCGCGTCCGCGTCCGATCAGATGGAAACCAACGTGGTTGACGCGCGGATCGCCGGTCAGATCGATCGCGTCCTTGGCCGTGTCCACCGCGCGTTGCGCGACTTCGATCTCCGGGAGCCTGCCGCGCGTTGCCAGGATTTCCACCGCGTGTCGATACATGCCGCGTGTAGTGAAATCCATCAGCGTGTATGCCTGCACCGGATCGCTGGCGAGGATGCGATCGACCGCGCTGACCGACTCGATCACTTCCGACCAGTTGTGGCGCGCGATCAGACGCAGGCTGTTGATGCAGTTGGCGATGGAAACCTGATCAGCGGCTTGTTCACGGCTCTCCTCGTGGATCACCTGCGCCACGCTCAAGCCCTTCTGGTCGAGCTGCTGCTCGGCCCAGGTCAAGGCCAGCGCCAGCGATGGATGCTTGCCTTCCAGCAGGCGATAGAACTCGGCGACATAAGCGGGCGAGATCGCCGGCGCCAGCCGCGCCATGTCGGCGACGTACATCAACATCCCGCCCGGATCCTTGCCGGCCATTTCGATCAGATACGCGGCCCAGTATTCGGCGCGCGCGTATTCCTCCAGACGCACCGAAATCGTGCGCCCGCCGGCGGCGCTGCGCTCGATCAATGCCACCCGCAGCAGCATCGGCATCGCCCACAGTTCCGCCATGCCCAGCGTGGTTTCGCTCTGGTAGGCGGCGAGAAACGCGCCGATCTGCTCGGGATCGATCCGGCCGTCGACGTACGCGACATAGGCGCGCGCGATGCCGTACATCCTAGGCAGGCACGTAGCATGCGCGTCCTCGACGCGCGGCAGCCGCGAGAGCTGCTTGCGGGACATGCCGGCGGACAGATCGCGGATCTGGTTGCGGATCAGATAGAAATTGTCGAGCAGCCATTCGGCGGCGGGCTCGACGCGGCGCTGTTCCGCGACCGCCACACGCGCCACGGCGTAGGCGCGGCGCAAAGTGCGCTCGTGGGCGGCCAGTGCCCTTTTCAGATCGGCGAGGGGTTGCAGCGAGAGCTGTTGCTGCTTGCGCGCGAGTTGGCGCGCGCAGGTTTCCAGATCGGCTGCGGCTGGTTCATTGCTCGGCGGTATTTCCATTCGCGCACGCGCGGGCGCGCGCCGCAGCCGCGCGGCGCGCAGGGTTTTGATCCAGGCAGCGACGCCCGCTTTGCGATCCATCGAATCCCTTGGTCCTCAAGGCAACCTCGCCATGTTACGCGCTGGCAAGCGAATTGCGGCGATGTGGAAGCTGGGCGCTCGCCCGGCGCCTCGGCTTGCGCTATCGCCAACGGCCTTGCAGTTGCCGGGACAGTTGTGTTACGCCACCGCGCAGTCTGCGCAGGCGCGGGGATTGCGAACACGCGCTGTACCATCCCAGCGCCGCCAGAAAACCAACTGCAGCAACCGCACCCAACAGCGGTGCGCGATTTTCCTCCACCCAGAGCGCGGTGCTGTATGCCCTGGAGCGTTTGCTGAATGTGCCGCGTGTGCCCGGGTCGCCTGCGACCGGTTCGAACAGGTTGTCGGCGCGGCCCGGCGCTTCGGCCTCGTCGGTCTGTTGTCCGCTCCAGGCGGTGCGGGCGAGGTAATGATCAAGCAGGCCGGGCACGAATTTCTGCCCCCATTCGGAGAGCCAGGTCGGCGAACCGACCGGTACGGTGCGGCGCCGGTGGCTGGCCGCGAACAGGATCGCGTTGGCGGCGACTTCCGGCTCAAAAATCGGCGGAACGGGCTGCGCGCGGTTCGGCATTTTATTTCGAGCCCATCCGAACTGCGGCGTGTTCAATGCCGGCATCTGCACGCTGGTCACATGGATGTGGCTGCCTTCATGGATCAGTTCGCTGCGCAGCGAATCGATGAAACCGACCAGCGCATGCTTGGCGCCGCAATACGCCGATTGCAGCGGAATGCTGCGGAAGGCGAGCGCCGAACTGACCTGCACGATGGTGCCGCGGTTGCGCGGCCGCATGCGTTTTAACGCGGCCATCGTGCCGTACACGCTGCCAAGATAAGTGACCTCGGTAACGCGCTTGAATTCGTCCGGCTGGATTTCCCGGATCGGCGCGAAGATCGTGACCATCGCGTTGTTGACCCAGATGTCGATCGGCCCGAGTTTTTCCTCGACCGTCTGCGCTGCGCGCTCGATCGCCTCCGCGTCGGCGACATCGGCCTGGATCGTCAGTGCCTCGGCGCCGGCCAGTTCGAGTTCGCGCCGGGCCGATTCGAGTCCTTCCTTGCCGCGCGCGATCAAGGCAACCCTGGCGCCCTGTTTGGCGAAGGCGTGCGCGGCCGCGCGGCCCACGCCGGCGGAAGCGCCGGTGACCACGACCACTTGGCCGTCGAATTTCTTGTCAGCTGATTTAGCGATCGATTTCATGTTTGTCCTCCATGGGTAGATCGTGCTCCTGCGCGAATATCAGGGCTGCTCACATTCGTCGTGCCCGCAGGCGCAGACACCCCGTTTGTCGCGGTCGCCCGCGCCCGAGGTCTGCGTGGTCTGCTGGCAATAGTCGCTGCAATAGTGTTCACCTGCCGGCGCGTTGCATCCACACCCGGGCCGTTCGCATGAAGCTTGTGGGTGGTCGATTTGCATGATGGCTCTCCTGTCACCGCTGCCTGATTGCGATGACGCCGCTTGCATTCGTTATTCGCCGCTGCCGGGCAAAAACGTCGCCAGCATTTCGCGTGCGGATTCCTTGATCATGTCGGACGTACCGCTGTCGCCTTTCAACATCGATTCGGAAAACGCGACCGCCTGCTTGAAGGTGATATGCGGCGGCAGCGGCGGCACTTCCGGATCGGCGATCGCCTCGATGATGCAGGGACGATCCGCGGCGAACGCCGCATCCCAGGCCGCGCCGAGATCCTCCGGCTTGTTGACCATGATGCCTTTCAGGCCGATCATTTCAGCGTAGCGCGCGTAGGGAAAATCCGGCACGTGCTGCGCGGCGTCGTATCTGGGGTCGCCTTCCATCACGCGTTCCTCCCAGGTCACCTGATTGAGGTCGCGGTTGTTGAGCACCATGATCACCAGGCGCGGATCCGACCATTCCTTCCAGTAGTCGCCGATCGTGATCAGCTCGGCGTTGCCGTTCATCTGCATCGCGCCGTCGCCGACCAGCGCAACCGGCACGCGATCCGGAAATGCGAATTTGGCGGCGATCACGTACGGCACGCCGGGGCCCATCGTGGCCAGACATCCGGACAGCGACGCCATCATGCCGCGGCGTATCTTGATATCGCGCGCATACCAGTTCGCGGACGAACCAGAATCGGAAGCCAGGATGCAGTTGTCGGGCAGACGCGAGGACGCTTCCCAGAACACGCGCTCGGGATTGATCGGATCGGCCGGATGCATCGCGCGTGCTTCCAGCACCTTCCACCATTCGGCGACGTTGTTCTCGATGGTTTCGCGCCAGCCGCGATCGGGTTTTCGTTGCAGCAACGGGATCAGTTCGCGCAGGGTTGCCGCCGAATCGCCAACCAGATTGATCTCCATCGGATAGCGGATCGACAGCATCGCCGGGTCGATGTCGATCTGCACGCCGCGCGCCTGACCTTCCTTGGGCAGGAACTCCGAATACGGAAAACGCGAGCCGATCATCAGCAGGGTGTCGCAGCCGATCATCATGTCCCAGCTCGGTTTGGTGCCGAGCAGACCGATCGAGCCGGTGACGAAAGGCAGGTCATCCGGCAGTGCGGCCTTGCCCAGCAGTGCTTTGGCAACGCCAGCACCGAGCAGGTCGGCGACTTCGATCACCTCGTCCGTCGCATCGAGCGCGCCCGCACCGACCAGAATCGCTACTTTGTTTCCGGCGTTGAGCAGGTCGGCGGCTTGTTGCAGGTCGGGGCGCTCCGGCACCACGCGTGGTGGGCGATAGCCCAACCCGGAATGGATAGTGCCGTGCGCGCGCGCAGGCTTCTCGATCGCGGGCAATTCCTGCACGTCGCCCGGCACGATGATGCAGGTGACCGTGCGCTTGGAAATCGCGATGCGCAACGCGCGATCGACGATGTGCCGCACCTGCGCGGGCACCATGATCGTTTGTTCGTAGTCGCAGGCGACGTCCTTGAACAGCGACATCAGGTCCACTTCCTGCTGGTATTGGCCGCCCATCGCGGTGCGCGGCGACTGGCCGACGATCGCGACCACAGGTTGGTGATCCATCTTGGCGTCGTAAAGACCGTTCAAGAGATGGATCGCGCCGGGGCCGGAGGTCGCCATGCACACGCCGACCTGACCGGTGAACTTGGCGTGCGCGCAAGCCATGAACGCGCACATCTCCTCGTGCCGTGCGCGCACCAGTTTGAACTTGTCGCCGGCGCGGTGGAGTGCGCCCATCAGCCCGTTGACGCCGTCGCCCGGATAACCGTAGATGCGTTGCACGCCCCATTCGTGCAAGCGCTGCAGCAGGAAATCACTGACATTGGCTGACATTGCGTCCACTCCTTGTGGTATTCGCGCGGGTGCGGCCGCACGTGGATGCCGCATCTTGAAAAACAGCGACTATGCAGTGATACGGGTGAAGCGGGCGCGAAAAAACCAGGGTGGGTTTCCTCGGCGGGGTCCGGCGCGTTCAAAGCTCGCCGCGCGCCGCCATTTGCTTGATCCTGTCGCCCGTGCGACAAGCGATGGCCTGGATGGTCAATGACGGATTGGCGCCGCCGACGGTGGGAAACACCGAGCCATCGCAGACCCAGAGATTCGGAATATCCCAACAGCGGCAATCGGCGTTGACCACGCTTGTTCGCGGATCGTCGCCCATGCGCGCGGTGCCGTTGAGGTGGCAGGTATCGTCGTGCTCGGCCCAGATGTCACGCGCATCGATCGCAGCGAGGCTTTGCGACATGAAATCGACCGCGTGCTTCACCAGCGCCTTGTCGTTGTCGCAAAGCGAATAGGTCACACGCGCGATCGGCAACCCGTATTGATCCTTTTCATTGGCGAGCGTGACGCGGTTGCGTTCCTGCGGCAGCGTTTCACCGACGATCTTGAATCCCGCCTGGTGATTGTATTGCTCCATCTCGCGCAGCAACGCGTCGCCCCACAAGCCGCGATTGCCGGCCTGCGTGGAAGCCCAGGATTGCGGCAGCGGACCCTGCGCCATGTACGCATAACCGCCGAAGAAATCCTTGCCGGTATCGGTGTAGTTCCAGTGTTCGGTGATCGTCAATGATGGCGGTCCCTTGTACCAGCGGATCTCGTCTTCCATCACGCCGAACACGCCTTGGTTGGTCTGCGCCATCAGGTATTTGCCGACCAGTCCGGAACTGTTCGCCAGTCCATCGGGATAGCGTGCGTTCGCCGAGTTCAACAGCAGACGTGGCGTCTCGATCGCGTAACCGGCGACCACCACGTTGCGCGCGCGCTGGAAACGCCATTCCCCTTCGCGGAAATAATGCACGCCGGTGGCGCGCCCGGCATCGTTGGTTTCGATGCGACCGACCATCGCCAAATCGCGGATCTCGGCGCCGGCTTTTACCGCGCGCGGAATCCAGGTGATCAGCGCGCTTTGCTTGGCGTTGGTCGAACAGCCAGCCACGCAGAAACCGCGATACACGCAGGGCGGCGATTGGCCGCGCGGCGCGGACACGGTGGCGAGCGGCGTTTCCGTCCAGGGGATGCCCATCGCCTCGCAACTTTTCGCCAGCACCCAGCCGGCGGCATTGATCTCGTGCGCGCGATACGGATAGCGCGGGCGCGGCGGTCCCCACGGATAGGTCACGGGACCTGCGATCTTCAGCGCCTGCTCGACTTGCGTGTAGTAGTTCCACATTTCGCGCCAATCGAGCGGCCAGTCGGCGCCGTAACCGAGTTTTGTTTTCGACTTGAACCACTCCGGGCGAAAGCGCAACGACACCATCGCGAAATGCACGGTGGATCCGCCGACCGCCTTGCCGCAATTGTTGCTGCCGAGCGTCAGTGGATTGTCGCCGTCGCACAGGCGCTCGTCGGTCCAGTAGAGTTTGCTTTGGTGGGTTTCGTCGGAGGCGAATTCCTCCAGCGGCCGCCACCACGCGCCGGCATCGAAACCGATCACCGAGAAGCCTGCTTCGGCGAGTTTGCACGCCAGCGTGCCGCCGCCCGCGCCGGTGCCCACGATCACGAAATCGACTTCGTCGTTCTCGGCGAATTGCCGCATCGGCGTCCAGCCGCCTATCCGGAACGGATCGGGCGCGCGGCCGTCCTTGCCACGCGGCGTGTGCAGGGCGTCACCCAACACTTTCGTTACCCAACGCGTCGTTGGCCTTGCGCGCGGCGTTTTCCTCACCAGGTTTTGCTTCGACCGCTTCCCACGGATCGCGGCGGTTGTAGTACATCCGCACATAGCCGCGCGGACTAGCCGGGCCGCCGAAACCGATTTCGTTCCACGAGATCGGATGCGAATAATAGGCGACGAGAATATCGTGCGCGATGCGCTCGTTGAAAAATGTATTCGACGGCATGACCTTCCATTCGGGGCCGTCGAGTTTGCCGCCCTGCAGCGAATTCAATAATTCGTCCTGTTCGGCTGCTGCGAGCGTGTGAAAATGATCGGCGTATTTCGCAACCGCCGCGGCATCGAGTGCAGCGAGCCCGCGCTGCCACGCTTGCTGCATCTTCGGCAGACTGGCGCGGCGATAACCGTCGCCTTCGTCGTTCGCCATCTTGCGATCGACCAGCGCCGCGATCGGAACCGGTGCGCGGTCGTTCGGCTGCGGAACGATGCGATCGCAGATCGCGGTCAGCGTTTGCCATTCTCCCGCATTGAAAAAACGCGGCTCGTTGGGTGTGGCGAGACGCGCGTCGATCACGCGGCGCGTTTGTTCGTTCCACGACGGCGTGTCGCGCTTGGCCAGAACGTCGTAGCCGGGAAAGCGATCAGGCATCGTCGTGATCCTCCAGCAAGCCGAGCGCCGCGAGGCCAGCGAGTGCGAGGCCGGTGAAACTCGGCGGCGCTGGTATCGGTGGCCCGTTCAACACGTTCTGACGCCAATTGCGCCAGCCGCCCATGTTGCGATGCACACCCCAGGCGTGGAAACCGGCGCCGGCGAAGCCGACCAATGCGGTAAGTTGCAGCCACCAGCGGGTGAGGCGGCGCGGTGATTTTGGGTGACTCCCCGCGGTTTCGGCCAGCAGTGCCGCCGCCACCGGCGGCACCGTCACCGGCAAATACATAAACGGATCGTGGTACGCGCCGCGAAAGTGCAGCAATCCGGCCTCAAAGGACGTGGCGAGCATGCCGAGGCTGGACAGCGCCGCCAGCGCGCGGCCGGCCCGTAACCCGGAAACCCGCGGCTTGCCGGATTCGCTGTCGCGCAAACGCTCCGAGTAGTAACCGAGCAGACCCGAGAGTGCGACGGCCGCAGGCGCACCCAGCGGCGAACCATAGAAAAGATTCTGCCAGGAAATGCCGCCGGGTCGTTTGCCGACGTTGTAAACGTGAAAGCCCGTGCCGACGAGCCCCGTCAACGCCGCCGCCAGATAGATCGGGTCGCGGATCTCATGCGCAAGCGGACGTTTATCGGCAGTTCCGTGCACACTGACAGCCAGCGTCAACGCCGAAACGATCAGCGGCGTGTACATCGCCTTGTTGTGGAACGAGCCGCGGTAATGCTCGACAGCGCTGTCGAGTAATGTCGACGTCGCGATCAAACCGGCAGCGCGGTTCAAGCGTCGCGCCGCCTTGACGATCGCGGCCTGGTTGGAAGAGCCGGTGATTCCGCAAGCCCGGACGCGCGGGTAAGAGTCAGCTACGGCAGCCCGGCGCCGAAGCATCAGCGTGCCTGCGGCAACGGCGAACGCGCCGATTGCTCCTGCACTTATTTGCCGCTGGGTAAGCATGAACGGCGGAAACTTCCTGTCGTTGTTCAGTGCGCTATGCCGGTCGACGCTCTACTTTGCTGCGCGGGGCGTCAAGCTTGCGCGAAATGCGGTGATTTTCATGGCTGCGTCGGCATGGCCATCCGTACCGCGAGGCTTGTCATGATCCAGATGGTGCCGGCCACCATGATGATCAGCAGCAGCGCCGAGAACAGGATCAATTGCAGGTCCTCCCGCTTCTGCTTGAAGCCGATGTGTAGAAAGAAGCGGAAGTGGACAATCATCTGGATCAGTGCGAAGGCGCCGATCGCGATCAGCAGCGCTGCGCGCGTCATGACGCCCCAATACACCAGCGCAAACGGCACCAGCGTCAGCAGCAGCGCCAGCCCGACGCCCCAGAGGTAGGAGCGAAACTCGCGACGTTCCTGTTGCTGCCGTTGCGATTGGTCGGTGTCATGGGACGTGTGCACTGTCATGTCAGCCCCGCTAGATAGACCACTGAAAAAATGGCGATCCAGACGATGTCCAGAAAGTGCCAGAACAGCGCGAGCCGCATGATTCCCATCTTCACTTGGCGGTCGATGCCGTAGCAGGCGATCTGCCCCACCAGACACACCATCCAGATGCAGCCGACGGTGACGTGCAGCCCGTGTAGCGGGACCAGATCGAAGAAGGCGGAGAGATAACCGCTGCGACTGGGCACGCCGCCCTTGCCGATCATCGAAATGAAATCGTGAGCCTCGAAACCGAGAAAGCTCACGCCCAGAATTAGCGTTATCGCTAACCATCCGATCAGCCGTAACGTGCTTTTTTTATATTTCATCGCCAGCGATGCCATGCCGAAGGTGAAACTGCTGGACAACAACAGCATCGTTTCGATGAAGGCGGACTTGATGTTGTAAAGATCATGCGGTCCCGGGGCGCCGGCCGTGGCATGCACGGACGTCACGTACGTGGCGAACACCATCGCGAACAGGATGGCGTCACTCATCATGAACACCCAGAAGCCGAACATCATGGTTTCTGCGGCTTCGTCGTCCTTGCCGTGTGTGGGCCCCAGATTCAGACCGGGATGCTTCATGACTTTCTCGCTCATGGCACCACTCCGTCCGGCTCGTGTTGCGCAAGCCCGGTATTGGCCGGCTTGGTTTCCACGGCGCGCGACACAGCGGTGGCGCGGGCCACGGCATTGAGCCAGCGTTGGTGCTCTTCCCGCACCTCAGCCGCGGTGACGATGCGCGTGGTATTGCGCGCGAAACCCCGGATGATCATGGACGTGACCGCGGCCGCGAAAGACGCAATCACCATCCACCAGATGTGCCAGACCAGACCGAAGGCCAGCGCAAAGCCGACCGTAGCGATCGCAGGGCCCATCGCGCAGTTTTTGGGAAGTTCGATATCCGTGTACGCCGGTGGCGGCTTGAAAGCCGTGCCGTCCTCCTTGGCCATGGTGAATGCATCGCGGCCTTTCACGACAGGAATGACGGCGAAGTTGTATTCCGGCGGCGGCGCGGAATTCGACCACTCCAGACTGCGACCATCCCACGGATCGCCGGCGAACACGCGGTTCTCGTCGCGATGTTTGATCGACACCCAAAGCTGCCACAGCAGCGACGCCAGCGCCACAAGAATCAACAGCGCGCCCAGAAAAGCGACCCATTCCAACGGTACATAGGACGGCTCGGTATAAGCCACGGTCCGCCGCGGCAGACCCATGATGCCCAACGCATACAGCGGGAAGAACGCCAGCATGAAACCGAAAATCCAGCACAGCGCCGAAATCAGGCCCCAGCGTTCGTTGAGCCGGAACCCGAACGCCTTGGGGAACCAGAAATGATAGGCGGCGATCATGCCGAACAGCACGCCGGGGACCGCGACGTTGTGGAAATGCGCCACCAGGAACACGGTGTTGTGCACCTGGTAATCGACGTTGGGATTGGCCAGCAGGATGCCGCTCATGCCGCCCAGCACGAACAGCAGGATGAAGCCGATCGAGTACACCATCGGCACGGTGAAGCGCACCCGGCCGCGAAACATCGTCAACATCCAGTCGTACACCTTCACGCCGGTGGGTATGCCGATCAGCATCGAGGCGATGCCAAAAACCGCGTTGATGTTGGCGTTCTGGCCCATGGTGAAGAAGTGGTGCAGCCACACCGTGAAGGACAGGATGGCGATGGCCATGGTTGCCATCACCAGCGATCGATAGCCGTAAAGCTTCTTGCTGGAAAAGGTGGAGATGATTTCCGAGTAAACGCCGAACGCCGGCAGGATCAGGATGTAGACCTCTGGATGGCCAAACAGCCAGAACATATTGGCGAAATGCATCATGTTGCCGCCAAGCGCGTTGGTGAAAAAGTGGAAGCCGAGATAACGGTCCAGCGCCAGTTGCACAGTGGCCACGGTCAGCGGCGGCATCGCGAAAATCATCAGGATGCTGGTGCACAGCGCGGTCCAGGTGAACAGCGGCATGTACATCAGTTTCATGCCTGGCGCACGTTCCTTGTAGATGGTCACGGCGAAGTTGATGCCGGTCAGGGTCGATCCCAGTCCCGCCAGACTCAGCGCCCAGATCCAGTAGTCCGGCCCGACGCCCGGGCTGAAATTGGCTTCCGTGTAGGGCGGGTAGCCGAACCAGCCGCCGGTGGAGAACTTGCCGAGGACCAGCGAAACCATCACCAGCGCGGCGCCGGCCGCGGTCAGTCCCAGGCTGATGGAATTGAGCACGGGAAAGGACACATCGCGCGCGCCGATCTGCTGTGGCATCACGTAGTTGATCACGCCGGTGAGAAACGGCATGGCCATGAAGAAGATCATGATCGTGCCGTGGGTGCTGAAAAGTTGCGCGAAATGATCCGGCGAAAGAAATCCTCCGCCCAGGCCAAACGCCTGCTGCGCCCGCATCAGCGCCGCTTCGATCAAGGCCCGCGCAAGCATCACGAAGGCGATCACGATGTACATGATGCCGATCTTCTTGTGATCCGTACTGGTCACCCAGTCGGACCACAGCGGACGCCACAAACGATATTTGGTGAGCAGTGCGACCGTGCCGATTGCCCCGATCACCACCATCGAGGCGGCAAACGTGGCGATGCAGCCGTTGACGACGTTGCTCAGGGTTGGATGCTGCAGCATCTGCCAGAACGGCAGCGAGGACCACTGCAGTCGTCCCAGCGGATATTCGAAAATGGCGGCAAGATTCATTGCCTTTGCTCCGTCGTTGCGGCGGCGACGGGTTGAGCTTGTTGTGATGCCGTGCCCGATTGGCCGAAAGCCGTCTTCGGCAGAGTCGGCGTGCCGTCCATGGTGGCTTTAACCACCGCCGGGAACAGCGACTTGCTCACGCCGGTCAAATACACATTGCCATCCATGGACCATGCCCTCGGCAGTGCGGCAATCAACTCGCTGCGCGTGGCGCGCCGCGAGATGATCCTCAAGATCCGGGCATCGAGGGGAATGCCATTCGTGCGCACCTTCTGCACCCAGGCCATGAAATCTGCCGGTGTCATGCCGACGGCGGTGAACTGCTGCTGGTGAAAGCCGTTGCCGTTGTACATGGTGTTCTCGCCCATGAACTTCCCGGGCTTGTTGGCCTGCAGATTCAACTGCGTCACCATGCCGCCCATGGCGTAGATCTGGCTGCCCAGCGACGGAATGAACAACGATTGCATGACGGTGGCCGAGGTCAGCTGCATGGACATGGGCCGGCCCGCTGGTATGGCCAGCGTGCCGATGCTGGCGATGCCCTGGTCGGGATAGATGAACAGCCATTTCCAGTCGTAACCGATCACCTGCACATGCAGCGGCGGCTGATTGGAAGCCAGCGGTTTGTAGGGATCGAGCTTGTGCGAATCACGCCATACGAAAACGGCCAGTATCACCACGATGATGATCGGTCCGCCCCAAGCGGTGATCTCCAGGATTCGCGAAAACTCCCACCGCGGCGTGTATTTCGATTTCTTGTTGCCGTACCGATAGCGCCACGCCCAAAACGGCGTCAGCAGGAAGATCGGTCCGGCCACCAGCACCACCAAAACCCCAAGCACGTCGTAAAAGTGCCAGCGTTGGGTATCGGCGATCGGCCCTTGCGGATTAAGGAACGTCAGATGGGTATCGCCGCCACAGGCAGCCAGCAATACCATCGCTGCTGCCAGCAACGACCAGCGTAGAAACACCACAGCCGTTCGGCGACGACCGCCACGCAGTGACGCATGTTGCCGTGTCGCCGATAAAAGGCGCTGACGGGATGAGGGTGTCTTCATTTTTTTCGTGCACCGCGGCAACTTATTCCAACCACCTGCCTTTGAAACCCAGACCCTTCAAACCTTTACTGAAGACCTGCGAGTTTCGCGTCAATTCCCAGATAAAACCCGAACGCGCGTTTTCGATCATCATCACGACCAGGCCCTGATCGAGTCCGAAGCAGGTTGGCGCGATCCAGCCCGCGGGATTGTCGCCCGGCAGCGACGGATTGATGGCGCCGACGAATTGCCCCTCGCGCAGCGCATGTGGATAGGTGTCCAACAGCGCATGCAGCCCCGCGAGCGCCGCCTCCGGCTCGTGCGCCAGACAAGTTGTTGCGGCCCAGGGCACCAGCGTGCCGTCGTCGGAGTCGTGGGTCACGCCGCGCGCGGCGTAGCCCATGAATTTTCGTTTCTTGCCATCACGCGTCTTGCGCTCGCCATCCGGGCCCGCACAGGCCGAAAGACCCCAGACGTCCTTGCCGTATCCGGCGTAGGCGTAGGGATTCAAATACGCATAAACACGTTGGATCGCGATCGCGCGTTGCGTGTTCTGGAAATAGTCGAAAGCGCCATGCTTGCTTACATAACCGTCATCGAGCCCGCGCAGATCGATCCATGCCTGCGGAAAAAGATGGATGAACAGCGGCGTGGCATGGATCCAGTCCAGACCCGCGTTGTGTCTCCACTCGTAGCCTTGCGCATCATCTTGGTAGGTTTTCCGCGGCAGCGGATGCGATGGCGAAGCCGCGCCCATCACGTACATGACCAGCGCCTCGGTATAGCCTTCCCAGTCGGCTTTCTTGAAGCCTTCGCCGGGCTTCCAGGACTGGTTGACCTCATCGTTCTGCTTGTCCAGCGTCCAGCGCCACTCGACGCGATCGAACAGGTGTTTGACGAGCGAGCGGATTTCTTTTTCCGCGACGGTCTTGCGATCAAAATATTCGCCGGCGACGACCATGCCTGCCAGCAACATTGCCGTATCGATCGTGGACAGCTCGCAATCCTCCGCGCGCTTGCCGGTTCGCATGTCGAGAAAGTGATAGTAGAAACCCTTGTGGCCGGTCGCTTCCGCATCCTCGCCCTGGCGGCTGCCGGCAAAGAACTTCAGCGTCCTGAGCGTGACGGCGACCGCCTCGTCGCGGGAGAGCCAACCGCGCTCGACCGCGATCGGATAGCACGAAAGCGCAAAGCCGGTTGAGGCGATGCTGGCCGCGGATCCCTTCTTCGAACTGTCCGCCACCAGTCCGGTTTTCGGGTGGGTGTTTTCGGTGAAATAACGGAACGCGGCCGATTGCAGCGTGTCCAGCAGCTTTTCATCCTCCGCATTGAACGCATGCGGAATACCGGCTTCGGCTTTCGATTTAGTGGAAGATTTTTCCCCGGATTTTTTCTTCGATGCGGCAAAACGCAGTTCGATCGCGGTGACCGATTGCGGCTGCACGGTGATCTCGAACGTGGTGGTCTTGCCATCCATCTTCAGTTCCACGTCCTCGGTTTGCAGCCGCGAGGCGTCGATCATCGCCCGCACTTCCTCGGGACTCGGATAGCGCGGTTCGCCCTGCATCTTCCATTTCGCTTTGGCGTTGGCGTAGTTGGCGTCGATACGGCGCATCTGCGTGTTCGCGATCCCGGGCAGGCCCAAGAATTCGAGATTGACTTTCTCGGTTTTGATTGGATGCAGCGGCAGCGCCAGATTGACGATCACGACGGTGACGGCATCGTCGCCGCGAACGACCCACGTCTGCACCGTCTCGTGGCTGCCCTGCACGGGCAGCTTTTCCTCGCCCAGCCCGTGCAGGATTTCGTACGCCCGGTACGCTGGTTTCGGGATGCCGTGGATATTCATCAGCCCGAAGCCGCCCTGGAATGGCTTCGACGGGAAATAGTTTTCCTCGAAGATGTCGGAGAAGGTCCAGTAGCTGTACGCATCGACCAGGCTGCCCATGTTGAGCATCGCCTGGGTGATGTAGGCGGCGGCGTAGGGATCGTCGTGCAGTTCGTCGCGCGGATTCGACGAGGTGCACCATTCGGTGTAGTAAAGCGGCCGTTTGCCGGCCTGCTTGCGCACTTTTTCCGCGCGCTCGCGCAAAATCCCCAGATGGCTTTTCGACAGCGTTTTTTTGGTGTCGTCGTCAGGGCTGCCCAACGCGTCGGTGGGATAGGTGTGGGTGCTGATGAAGTCCGGCGGCACGCCCACCTTCTCGCAATGCTCCACGAACTCGTCGATCCAGGCATTTTGCGCGGTCACCGGACCGCCCACCGTCAGGTCGGGATGGACGTGCTTCAGGGCTTTGTGGGTGGTTTCGAACAGCCGGAAATAATCTTCCTTGCTGCCGGTCCAGAAGCTGTCCATGTTCGGCTCGTTCCACACTTCGATCGGCCACATCGATACTTCTTTCGCGCCGTAGCGGTCGATCCAGTGGCCGGCGAGTTTGGAAACAAGGGTCGCCCACTTGCCGTAGTCCGCGGGGGGGGTGACGTTGGCCTTGTAGTGGAAGGTGGTTTTGTCGCTCGACGCCAGCGCGCGCGGCATGAAGCTCAGTTCGACGATCGGGCGCATCTGGATCGAGCGCAGGAAATCGTAAATCTGGTCGGCGTTGTGGAACGAGTAGAGGAGTTCCTTCTTCTCGTCGTCGACGGTGCCCATGTCGTCGTCGAGAATGCCGTGGAAGCGGATATGCCGGAAGCCCAGCTCCTCGTGGCATTGTTTCAGTTGTGCCTGCCAGTCCGCCCGCAGCGCCAGCGTGGCGTGGCCGCTGCCCACGCAGTATTCCCAGAAATGCGGAAGCGCTTCCGGGTCCCTGGAATAATCGCAGGTGAATCGCATGCCGGTCTCCTTGGCCTGGTTCGTTGCGTGCGATGCGGGCGCCGCTAGATGCGCGTCCGGCGAGCCGGTGCAATCGGCGATTGTTTGCCTCTGGCCGTGAAGCCGAAGCGAAATGCGGGGATTTCGAACGCGTTGTGCTAGGGGACCCTGATTTTGCGCGACTCCGTTCATGGTTCGATACCTCACCACGAACGGAATCGATAACTTGACCGTTCGCCCTGAGGTATCGAAGGGCGAGCGAGCAGGTAGATCAGACCTTCCCTAGTCGACCAGCACCAGCCAATGGCCGTCGGGATCGCGCAGTAGCGCGGCGCGCGGATCACCGGCACTCCCGATCATGCCGTTCGATATGCGTTGCATGGTTGAGTGGGATAACGCATCAAGCAGCGCCGGCAGGTTTTGTACTTGCAGCACCAGCCGATCCGCGGCGATGTCGCATATCTCCATGTTCGCCAATGCGCGCCCGCGCGGCGTCCGATAAGCGAGCAGTTCGATATGCGGCGTCGCGGTTTCGGCGGGTTGCAGCGCGACCACTTCGACCTCGACGTTGGCCAATGCATCCAGTTTTTCCTGTTCCGCGCCGCGATTTGCTTGCCGTGCTTTCCGCGACATTCCGAGCGCCGTGTAAAACACGATGCTGCGATCGGCGTCGAACACGCTGATCGCACTGTGATCCATGCCGAGCGTTAGGTTTTTGCCTTGTGCGTGTTGCCAAACCGGATCGCCGCTGCCCGATGGAAAAAAAATCAATTCCAGTGGATGGCCGTCCGGGTCGCGGAACTTGAACGCGGTCACGCCGCCACTCGATGACGGCAAGGTTTGCGGACCGTCGCGGCTGATCGCGGTGAAATCGCCGTGACGCCGTAGGCGCGCATATGCGGCATCCATGTCATCCACCACGATCGCGCAATGCTGGAACCACAGATCGGCCGCGCTGCTGTCTAGCGGATACGGCGCGCTTTGAGCAAACGAGGTCAGTTCGATTTCCTGTTCGCCGAGACGCAGGCGCATGCTGCGTGGCGGCGCATCGCAAACGCCGGGCAGTTGCGTCCATTCCGGCGGCGCATCGGCGTGCTCCCCGATTGCACTGAAACCCAGCGCCTCGCAGTAAAACGAACGCGCACGATCGAGATCCGCAACGTTGCGGTCGACGCGCAGCAACCGCAGCGCACACGCGGTCACGGACGTTCGACGCCCCGTTTGTTCACGTACTGCGCAAACAGGGTTTGCGAGCCGCAGATGAAAAGACGGCTGCGGTTGCGGCCGCCGAAGGTCAAATTGGACACCACAAACGGAACCTTGAGCTTGCCGAGCAACACGCCGTCCGGATCGATGCAGTGCACGCCGTCGGCCGCGCTGCTCCAGATATTGCCGTCCGTATCGCAGCGGAACCCGTCCGCCATCCCCGGATCGATCTTGTGAAACACGCGCGCGTTGGAAAGTTTGGCGCCGTCGCCGGACACGTCGAAAACGCGGATGTGTTGTACCGGATCGATCGCGAACGGCGGTCCGCATTCGGATACATAGAGCAGGCTTTCGTCCGGGGAAAAACACAGTCCGTTGGGACCCTTGAAGTCATCGGCGACGACGCTCAGCGAATCATCGCGCGGATCGAAGCGGTACAGGTTGGGCGGCAATTCGGATTCCTGCTTGCCGCCTTCGTAATCGGTGACGATGCCGTATAGCGGATCACTGAACCAGATCGTGCCGTCGCTCTTGACCACGATGTCGTTGGGCGAATTCAGGCGCTTGCCCTGATAGCGGTCGGCCAGCACCGTGATGCGGCCATCCAGTTCGGTGCGCTTGATGCAGCGGTCGTGGTGCGAACAACCAATCAGGCGTCCTTCGCAATCGCGGGTGTGGCCGTTGGCGAAGTGCGAGGGTTCGCGAAATACCGACACGCCGCCGGATTGCGTCCAGCGCAGGATGCGGTTGTTCGGAATATCGCTGACCAGCAGGCACTGGTGATCGGCGAACCAGACCGGACCTTCCAGCCAGCGGTAGCCCTCGCCGAGTTTTTCCAGCGGCGCGTTCGGCAGCACGCACTCCTTGAAGCGCTTGTCGATGATTTCGACGTTGGCCATGCCGGTATCCATGGGGCGTTGTCCTTATGCTTCGTTGATTTCACCCCTTCCCCTTCAAGGGGAAGGCGGAGATGGGGATGGTGTTGGGCGGCGTACATTAAAACCATCCCCACCCAAACCTCCCCTTGCAGGGGAGGGCAAATGTGCAGGCCACTTCGAACGAACGCGCTTGCGTCGAATGAAGGCGCCAGAGTTCGAGTCTTTCACTTAATATGGCAGCATTCGCGCACGGGTTTTACATGTAACTGCACCGTCATCAGCACCGCCGGCTCGTCGCCGATCGTGCCGGAGCGATGGCCCTTGTTGCCCTGGTCGTCGGCGACGCAGTTCTGGTCCTCGCCCAGCGACAAGTCGCCCGCGCCCATCTCCACCCGCGTGCCGTCCATCGATTCGACGAACCAGCGACCCGACAGCGGCAGGATCCATTGCGGCGCCGGATTCTCGTGCCACTCGCCGACCCAGCCGACCGGCAGCACCACGAACACCACGGTCGCGTCGCTTTTCTTCTGCTCGTCGTTCCATTGCGGCGCGGCGTCGCCGACGCCGCCGAGTTCGAAGTCTTTCAACGCACATTGCGTTTGATGACTGACGCCGTCCGCGTCAGTCCAGATGTGCCAGTAGGGCAGCGCGGGTTTGTCGCCGTGTTTCGAAGATTGTTTGTCATCGCTCATGCGTGCTGCTCCATTCGAGTTTTGCTCCATTCAAGGGAGCCCTGATTAACCTGATGTACCTTTGCCTGAACTCACATCACCATACTTCCACAACCCCCATCAAACCCTTGGCAGGCAACTGTTTGATCGCCCCCTTGACTCAAGGGGGCTGAAGATCAAAAGCCGGCGCGCCCGGTTAATCAGACCTGCCATAAGACGGGGTAGCCGGTGACGAAGGCGCGGACACCGCCGCCGGCGTATACACGGGCGTGGATGAAAGCGGATGCGTCACCACCGCGCCGAGCGGCGCGAGCGTGGCGCCGAAGATAATCAGCAGCAAGCCGCCGACCAGCCCGAAGTTCTTCAGGAAATCCCAGAAATTAGTGCGCGCCTTGCTCTCGCCCTTCTTCCAGAAATCCGGGTAGCTCCAGAACTGGTGATACAGCAACGCGGTGACGACGCAGAAGCCGGCCAGTACGAAGGCGGCGATCCGGTCGTGCCAGCCGATCACGATCAATACCGGCGCGATGAGTTCGATCAGGATGCCGATCACCACCAGCACCGCGCCGCCGGGCAAGAAACTGGATTGCGCCTGTTTGAGCGCGCTGTCCCAGTCAAGGATCTTGTCGAACGCGCTGAAGGGGAACAACACGATCAGACAAACCCGGATCACGATCGGGACCAGATAAAGATTTACCCACATGCGCATACCTCCTGTACCTGTCGTCCTCTACCAGTTTTCCTCCACCCTATCGTCATTCCGGGGCCGTTTTTCGCGTATGCGAAAAATGGAACCCGGAATCCAGCTTCTGAACTCCTCGCGCTGCACGAGAAACTGGATTCCGGGTTCTGCCCGCAACAAGCGCGGGCAGCCCCGGAATGACCCTTTGGAGATATCCGCGACAGGGGATCAGGCAGACCTTTCCCGCGGCGCTGACTATCCGATTCACTTTAATCTCTCTGCAATGTGATCGGCCACGCGCAGCGCGTTGGCAATGATGGTCAGGGTCGGATTCACCGCGCCGATCGAAGGGAAAAAACTTGCGTCGGTGACATACAGATTGTCCAGCTCGTGCGCTTTGCAATTCAGGTCCAGCACCGAGTTTTTCGGATCGGTGCCGAAGCGCGCGGTACCGGCCTGGTGCGCGGTGCCGCCGATCGGGATTTCCTTGCCGAGATAAAGCTTGCGCTCAAGCAGCACCGGATGCGCGCCGTTGCGGCTCATCAATTGTTCCAGTTTTTTCTTCAGGCGGTGATGGGCTTCCATGTTGTTCTCGGTGAGTTCCAGCACCACGCGCTCGCCGTCGTAACGGATGCGGTTTTCCGGGCGCGGCAAATCCTCGCTCGATAGCCAGAAATCAATCGAATACTTCGCCATTTTTTCGAACGGCATTTTCGGCAGCCATTCCAGCCATTCCGGCAACGCCTCGCCCTGAATCTGCGCGGCGTGCGAGGTGGCCATCATCTGGATCAATCCCAGCGGGTACTCCCAATCGCCGTCGCCGAAATAGAAATCGCTCAGCGCCAGGGTCTTCTGGAACACCGTCTCGTTGGGTTCGCGCAAGAGCGCCATCAGGATCGATTGGTTATGACGGACGTAATTGCGGCCGACCTGATCGGAAGCATTGGCCAATCCATTGGGGTGTTTGTCGCTGGCCGAACGCAACAGCAGCAGCGCCGAACTCAACGCACCGCACGCGACCACCACGATGTCGGCCGTATAGCTTTCCTGTTCGCCGTTGCGTTCGACGCGCACCGCATCGACCACGCGGCCCGAGACATCGGTCTCGAGCTTTGATACATAGGCATTGGTCAGCAGCGTCACGTTGTCGTGCGCGGCCAGCGTCGGATCGATGCACATGACCTGCGCGTCGGCCTTGCCGTTGAGGGGACACGGAAAACCGTCGAACGCATCGCAGCGGATGCAGATGCTGGTCGGTGTTGCTTTCCCGTTTTTCTCGTCGAGCAGGATCCCCAATGGCAGATGGAACGGATGCAGGCCATCGCGTGCGAAGCTGTCGTTCAGCGCCTGGACGCGCGGCTCGTGCGACACCGCCGGATAGGGATACGGGCCGCTCGTGTGCGGTTCGTTCGGATCTTCGCCACGTTCGCCATGCACGTGGAACAGCCGTTCGGCCTGCGCGTAATACGCTTCGAACGCGTCGTACTTCAGCGGCCACGCGGGCGAGATGCCGTCGGCGTGACGGATCTCGTCGAAGTCCCGCTCGCGCAGCCGGAACAACGCCGCGCCATACACTTTCGAGTTGCCGCCGACGTAGTAATGCAGGCCCGGATGGAAGGTCTCGCCATCCTTGCCGTACCAGGTATCCGGCGCCTGGTATGCGCCATCGACGAACACCGTCCTGGCGTCCCAATTGTCACGCGAACGCGGCAGATAGTCGCCCCGTTCGAGGATCAATATCCGCTTGCCGGTCGGCGCCAGACGTTGCGCCAGCGACGCGCCGCCCGGCCCGCTGCCGATCACGATCAGGTCGTATTGATTGGATGACATGCGCGATTTCGATCCCCGGTTGTCGTGTCGACGCGATCGCACCGACGCGAGCAAACCCTCTTCATGCCACGCTCGATGTGGTGGCCATGTGCAGAAAGACGCTTTTTCTGTACCCGCTGATTTATCTGATTTCGCGATGACGATGGATACATCCACGGAGCAACCGCCATGAAACGCGAGGTGTGGCAGGCGGCCAAAACCCCGGCGTTGATCCTGCTGGGATTGCTGGCGCTGGTGGCATTAAATGTTCTTTTTGCGTGGCTGCCGCTGGGAATCGCACGGCCATTCGTCAATGTGGCCGTGTGCGCGGTGATGGTGCTGATACTGATGACGCTCTACATGGGTCTCCTCCGCGCGCGCGCTGTCGCGCATGGCCGCGGCGGTCGGGTTCCTTTGGATGGTCATCATGATCGGGATTTCGCTGACCGATTTCCTGGCGCGCGCCTACGTGCCGCCGCCTTGGTAGGGCGGGTTTTGCCGCACGGCGCGGGGCCGTTATACTTTCGCGTCTTTTGATGCCCGCGGGGGATTTGCGGGCGTCGCATCATCGTTGAACACGACGGGAGCCTATCCGTGAGCGGCCATCTGACGCCATCCGATCGCACCTTCATACGCCATTTCGCGACGATGATCGCGGCGCTGGCGGTGATCACGCTGCTCCTGATCGCGTTGGGCGCGATCTTGTACTCGCGCGAACCCAGCGAGCAGGATACTTCCAGGGCGCAGGCCGCCGGTGAGCGCATCGCGCCGATTGGGGCGGTGTTCGCGGGATCCACCGGCCGGGCGGCCATGCAGGCACAACAAGCCGCCGCGGCCAAAGCCGCCGCCAGCCAAGTCGCCTACGGGGGCACCACCGATGGCAAGACCATCTATGGCCAGTTGTGCCACAGTTGCCACGACGCCGGAGTCACCGGCGCCCCCAAGCTCGGCAACAAGGCCGAGTGGGCGCCGCGCATCGCGGAGGGCATCGCGACGTTGGTCAAGCACGCGGAAGATGGCTACACCGGTCCTGATGGCAACCACATGCCAGCCAAGGGCGGCAACCCCGCACTCACCGATGCGCAGGTCGAGGCCACCGTCAAGTGGATGGTTAGCCAGGTGCACTGACCTTGCATTTCGTCATTCTCGCGCCAGCACATCCGGCGAGCGCATGTCCTGAATTTGTCGAGGTGGTCGATCCCGCTTTTTCCTTCTCCCCTTGTGGGAGAAGGTGGCGCGAAGCGCCGGATGAGGGGTTGCGCGCGGATTGCGCGATAGATATTCGATATTCCGGTGTTGTTCCGCGCGCTGCTGGGACGAGAGGCTACGACCAAACCTTGTGCGCCGGGTCGAACTCGACCGTTTTCTTTTCCGCCGCGCGAATCCCGAAGCCGCACACGCATAGCGGACCTTCCGCCATCGCATCCAGATCGAAGGCTTGTTCGATATCGGCTTCGTTGATTGCGGCGGTGATGAAGGCGCCGAGGTTCAATTCGGTCGCGGCGAGATACAACGTCTGCGACAAATGACCGGCGTCCAGGATCACCGCGCGGTACGCCTTGGCGTGGTCGCGGTATTTCCAGAAGTTGCGTTGGAAGCGCGACACCAGCGCGACCAAAACCGGCGCCTGAGCGTAATACGCCTGCGCCGCGACGAAGCGGTGCGCCAGCGCGGCGGTCTCGACGGAATCCAATGCGCGCAAGGGTTCCAGCGCGTGTTCGATCGGATGATAGTGATACAAACCGGGCGCCACGCCTTCGACGCGTTGCACCAGCAAATAAGCTTCCGTCGCGTGCAAGCCACCGGCGGAAGGGCTGGATTTTTTCAGCAGCGTCACGCCCGGCGCGTAATCGACCACCACACGCGCACCGAACACGCGATACAACAACGCGGAAAAATCCGCTTGCGTGATTGAACGCGGAGCGTAATTGCGGCAGGTGACACGCCGGCGCCCAGATGAATCCTCCAAGCATTGCTTGATAGCATCACCTATCGCACCATCGTGGCATCACTGGCGGCAAGTGCTGTTTGAAGCTTCTGCAGCCGCGTGGCGATCCAAGAAAACGCCGTCACATCTGGCCACACTTTGTTGAAGTCGTCCAGGTATTTGCGAGCGACCATCTCATTCGCCGCCGCCCGTGAATACTCGGCGGCGTTCAATACTGCAAGGTCTGATTGTGCGACATTAAACGGCGTCAGAATTTGCTCGGCATTGTATTCGACGTAAGCGCGCCCGCGATGCGATATCAGCCAGCGCGCTTGGTTAAATGCAGCGACCTGATCGCCGCTATCCGCATAAGCATCCATCAGCGCGACGTGGGTGATACATAGCTCATTGCCGTCCAGCGCCGGTTTCAAGCGCTGCACGGCGTCCTGCGGATGTCCGGACGCGCGCGCAAGCTCGGCTTCCGCCACCGCGAGCATATTGGCCAGCATGGGGAAATCGCCACCACGTGCTTCCGCACCGGCTTCCGACAATGCCTGTTTCGCCAATGCGGTGTCGCCGGCATGCGCGGCAATGTACGCGACCAGCAATACTTCGAAATCGACGTCAGCTCGATCAATTGGCACCGTGGCATCGGATGCGGAACGCGTGCTGTCTAAGTAATGCTTTATCGCGGCGATTTGTGTCTTGCCGGGGGCTTCTGTGATTGAGCGTAGGGCGAGTTCGATCCCGTCGAATTGCCGGACATAGCGGGGACCGATCACTTGTGCCTGTTGTTTGGCACCAGTCAGCGTTTTCCAAGCTTCATCCCAACGACCTTGATCCACAAAAAATGCGGTATGCGCCTCTTGTGTGCCGATGTCCTCAATCGGTATGCCGGAAAGCTTGCCTTGCGCCCAAATCGTCGCAGCCTTTACGAATTGACGCTGCGCAGCGAAATCGAACGCGTAATAGTCATTCTGATATGTAACGCCTTGCATTTTTGCTTCAATGAAATGTTTAGTGGCGTCGGAATAGTGTTGGGTCCCGACATATAGGGCACCTAACAAATACTCGCTGGTGCCTCGGTGGGGATTGTGCGGTGATGCCGCTCGCGTTGCGGCGGCAATGGCTCCTTCGAATCGGTTGGCGGACTGCCAGGAAAAATAAGCCAGGTTCCCCTGGGCTACAAAAAAATCGGGATAAAGGTTGCTCAGCAACGCCCATTTTTCCAAAGCTGCACGCGGCGAGTCGAACATAGTGAGCCATGCGCTGGCGAACAATGCATCGCGCGCCGAAAGACGATCGTGCAATGCCGAGACTGCCCGAAGCTCATCCATAGCTGCCGCATTATGATCACTGGTAAATAGAAGCTTGGCGATGCCGATATGGGCGAGCGCAAAATTGGGGTCTAGCGCGATCGCCTGTCGGTAAAACGCCTCCGCGTCTTTCAAATTACCGGTGTCGGAAGCCTTGTTGCCCAACGAATACGCCCGCAACGCATCCAGATTGCTGGTGGCGACCTTGTCCAGCGGCTGCGCGTTCTTCGACACGCTCGCCAACGCTTCACCCAGCTTGCCGCGTAGCTGCTTGCTGACGTTGTCAAGCGAGGGCAGCACGGATTGCGCGCCGCTGCCGTCGGCGGAGATCGAATACACCGTGGTCTGGGTGTTGGGGTCGATCACTTCGGCGGTGACGCGCACGCGCCCGCCGACTTCCGCGAGCGTGGGCAGCACCAACGCGCGCACGCCATCGCGCAGCGCGATCTCCGAACCGATTGCGCGATTGACCTTGGTCTTGTCCGGATCGCGTTGCATCCGTTGCAGGGTTTGCTGCACCGAGAGTTCCGGCAGCACGTTGACGTAGCGCGATTGCTCCAGGCTGATGCGCAGCGCACTGTCGACAGATTGGTCGAACACGCTCTGGCCGGTGAGGTTCTGCAAGTCGCCGACCACTACCCAATCCCGATTGGCAAACGCCAGCGCCGGCGGACTTTGCAGATAGAGCCACGCGCCGATACCGATGCCGATCGCGATCAGCGCGGCCTCGGCGACGAGCGTTGCGAGCCGCCGCCACCACGGCAGGATGCGCTTGGCGGTGCGGCCGGAAGGCGGCGCGTGCAAGGGCGCGATCTTCTCTTCGCCGACTTCGACCACGTCCAGCGAATCGGGCAGACCCTTGAGGCGGTAGCGGCCGTGCTCCTTCCAATGCAATTGCGCGTTCGCGTTCGCGCCGAGTTCGCCCTGCGCGCGCCGGGCGATGCCGGCGGCCGGCGAGGACAGCAATATCTGCCGCGGCAGCGCGAGTTGCGCAAGACGCGCGGCGATCGGCTTGACCAGGCCTTCGACCTCGATCGGTTTGGCGCCACGCGCGACATCTTCCGGCGCGTTCTCCCAGATCACCACATCGCCCATGTGCACGCCGACCCGCGCGCGCAACACCACGCCTTCCGCCGCGGACAGGTGTTTCAAACCGCGCTGATAATCCAGCGCGAACGCGACCGCCTGGATTGGGCGGTCGAACAGCAATAAAAATCCGTCGGTCTTGTCGATCTCGCGGCCGCGGTGTTGCTCGATCAGCGCGCGCGCAAGACGATCGTGCTTGCGGATCATGTTGGCCGCGTTCTGGTCGCCCATGCGCTCGACCAGCGCGGTGGAATCTGCGATGTCGCACACCACCAGCGTGCGCAGTTGCGGCGTGGCGAGTTGATTCGGGCGAGCAACGCTCACCGGGAACGGAATCGGCCCGGTATTCATGCGGCAATCCAGCCTCGCTTCTTTATCCTCTCTCCCCTTGTGGGAGAGGGTTAGGGTGAGGGGTGTGAGCGTAGCGGTGTTCGCAAGCGCAACCATCCATGGTGCGTTTTCCGATCGGCATCCCTGCCTCATCCTCGCGGTCAGCGCGATCTGCCATTCAAGGCGGATCTCAAACGCTGCCCGCTCGACCCCTCATCCGGCCCTTCGGGTCACCTTCTCCCACAAGGGGAGAAGGAAAAACAAAACCCCCTATTTCGTGAAGACCGTTCGCTTGCCCGTTCGTGTCAGCTCAACACATGCGAGCCATCGCCGCCGGAGCCCTTGACATGGTAGAGCGCGCAATCGGCTTCGCTGTACCACACCGACCAGCCGGCTTCGTCCCGGCAAAGGCTCCCACCGACGCTGACCGATACGCGCAGATCCTGCGTGTCCCGGAAACGCAACTGGCGCACGCCTTCGGCGACCCGCAGCGCGCGGTCGTTCAATTCCTGCTGATTGCGCACCTGGGTCAGCAGCGCGAATTCGTCGCCGCCGAGCCGTGCCGGCAGGTCGGCCGCGGTGGCGGCGTCCTGCACTTCGGAAGCGATCGCGCGCAGCACTTCATCGCCGGTCAAGTGACCGGCGCGATCGTTGATCTGCTTGAAATGATCGATGTCGATCAGCAGCAATCCGAGCACGCGCTCGCGGTCACGCATCCCACGCATCCCTTCGAGAAACCGGTACAGGCCGCGGCGATTGCACAGCCCGGTGAGATCGTCGGTGCAGACCTGCCGCTGAGCGAGGTGCAACTGGTCTTGCGTCTGGCGCAGCGAATCCAGCGTACGCATCAAGTCCTCGTTGCGGCGCTTGTAGTTGCCGATCAACTGTTGCTCGCTCTGCACCAGATACGAGAAGGAGCGGCGCATGAAGTGCGCGAGTTGCCGGGGTTCTTTCGCAAGCAGTTGGTCGAAGGCGTCTTGCTCGATCATGCGCAGTACGCAGGCTTCCGCGGTGACCGCGCCACCGGAGCGCGCGTGGTTGCCGATGAACAAGGCCAGCTCGCCGAAGAATTCGCGCGGGCCGATCAGCTTGTCCGGCAGGTCGCCGGAGAACTCCAGCAGCACGCGCCCCTGTTCGATCACGAACATGCTGCGGCCGAATTCGCCGCGGCGGAAGACGGTTTGGCCGGCCATCAGCTCGCGGCGTTCACCGACCCCGGCAAACAATGCGAACTCCGGCTCGGACAATTGACGCGGCAGACGCGCCACCCGCGCGGGCCCCTGTAGCGCGGCGATTTCTGCGATGACTTGGCCTTCAGCGCTGGACACCGACGCTCCCCGTGACGCGTATCGAAGCCGATGGTAGCGCAATTTTCAGGCCACGCGTTTGTCCGGGGCTGAGCCGGCCGCCAAACCTGCACATCCGGGTCAAGCGGCGCTGCGTTGGAACTGGGCCTGCTCGGCCGAGCCGTCCAGCGCGGACAGCGAAGTAGATCCGCCGGCGATCACCTGGTTGAGCTGGTCGAAGTAGCCGGTGCCGACCTCGCGCTGGTGCCGCGCCGCGCTGTAACCTTCCCCGGCCGCGGCGAATTCGGCTTCCTGCAGTTCGACGTAGGCGGCCATCTGTCGCTGCCGGTAACCGCGAGCGAGACGGAACATCGAGTAATTGAGCGCGTGGAAGCCGGCTAGGGTGATGAACTGGAACTTGTAGCCCATCGCCGCGAGTTTTTGCTGGAATTGCGCGATGGTGACCTCGTCCAGGTTCTTCTTCCAGTTGAACGATGGCGAACAGTTGTACGCCAGCAACTTGCCCGGATATCGCGCATGGATCGCCTCGGCGAAACGTTGCGCCTGCTCCAGATCGGGTGTCGAGGTTTCGCACCAGAGCAGATCCGCATAAGGGGCGTAGGCCAGCCCTCGGCTGATCGCCTGATCGATTCCGGCGCGCGTTTCATGGAAACCTTCCGCGGTGCGCTGGCCGGTGAGATACGGGCGATCGTTGGCGTCGATGTCGGAAGTCAGCAATCCCGCGCCCATGGCGTCGGTGCGCGCAACGATCAAGGTCGGCACGCCTGCCACGTCGGCGGCCAGTCGCGCGGCAACCAGTTTGCGCACCGCTTCCGCGGTCGGCACCAGGACTTTCCCGCCCATGTGGCCGCATTTCTTGGCGCTGGCCAATTGATCCTCGAAATGCACACCCGCCGCGCCGGCCTCGATCATGTGCGCCATCAATTCGTAGGCGTTGAGTACCCCGCCGAAGCCGGCCTCGGCGTCGGCGACGATCGGCACCATCCAGTCGGTGCGATCATCGCCTTCGGCGTGGTGGATCTGGTCGGCGCGCAGCAGGGTGTTGTTGATCTGGCGCACCACGTTCGGCACCGAATCGACCGGATACAGCGACTGATCCGGATACATCGCGCCGGCGGTATTGGCATCGGCGGCGACCTGCCAGCCGGACAGATAGATCGCCTTCAGGCCGGCCTTGACCTGCTGCATCGCCTGATTGCCGGTCAGAGCGCCGAGCGCGTTGACGAACGGCTCGCCATGCAGGTCGCGCCACAGCCGCTCGGCACCTCGTCGCGCCAGCGAGCGTTCGACGTGCACCGAACCGCGCAGTCGTACCACATCGGTAGTGGCGTAGGGGCGGTCGATGCCGTTCCAACGCGGATTGTTGGTCCAATCCAGTTCGATCTGCTCGGCGGTGGGCAGTGCGGTCGTGCTCATGGGATTCTCCGATAAGTTGCGCGTAAGTTGCGCGGATAAAATGCATCTACGTGCGGCGATCGTCAAAATCAGTCGATGTGCGCGTAAGCCGGCAGCGTCAGAAACTCGGCCAGCCGCGGCGCATGGACCAACTCGGTCAGCAACGCGGCGGCGGCATCCGTGCGTGGCGCGCCTGGCAGATCGCTGCCGCGCAACGTTTGTGCATACCGCACCAAGGTCTGGTCGAACATGATGAAATCGATGGGGACGCCGTCATCGAAGAGCGAATCACACGTATGCAGCCACTGCCACAACTGCGCACGCGCGATTTCGGCGGTGGCGGCATCCTCCATTAGATGATGGATCGGCACGCAGCCGAGCCCGTCCAGCCACGCGGCGAGATAGCGCAACGCGACCTCGACATTGTTGTCGAAGCCCGCCCGCGTGATGGTGCCCTCGCAAGGCGCGAGCAACGAATCGCGGGTAACGTGCACATCATCATGCTCGACATGCAACTGATTCGGCGTCGGCATGTTTGCGTCGAACACCTCGCGGGCGACCGGCACCAGCGCCGGGTGCGCGACCCAAGTGCCGTCGTGGCCGTCGCGGACTTCGCGCAGCTTGTCCGCGCGCACCTTGTCCAGCGCGATCGCATTAGCAGCCGCGTCATCGCGGATCGGAATCTGCGCGGCCATGCCGCCCATGGCAAATGCGCCTCGGCGATGACAGGTGCGGATCAGCCATTGCGAATAGCTGCGCAGAAACGGCACCGTCATCGTCACCTGCCCGCGTTCCGGCAAGCTGCGACCGCGCCGCGCACACAGGGTCTTGATATACGAAAAGATGTAATCCCAGCGGCCACAATTGAGGCCGACCGCGCGCTTGCGAAGTGCGTACAGGATCTCGTCCATCTGGAAGGCCGCCGGCAGCGTCTCGATCAGCACCGTTGTCTTGAATGTGCCAACAGGCAGCGCCAACGCGCGTTCGGTATGTTCCATCAACGCGTCCCAAAGTGCTGCTTCCTCCATCGACTGCAGCTTGGGCAGGTAGAAGTACGGGCCACGGTCACGCGTGGCCAGCGCGCAGGCGTTGTGGAACGCGAACAGGGCGAAGTCGAACAGGGCGCCGGAGATTTCCTCACCGTCGATCAGGACATGGCGTTCGGGCAAATGCCAACCGCGCGGGCGCAGCATCAGCACTGCGGGATTAGCCTCGACGCGATAGATACTGCCTTCCGGCGAGCGGAAATCGAGGTTGCCCGCAACCGCATCGCGCAAATTGATCTGGCCCTCGATCAGATTGTCCCAGGTCGGCGCGGTGGAATCCTCGAAATCCGCCATGTACACGTTGGCGCCGGAGTTCAGCGCATTGATCACTAGCTTGCGCTGGACCGGGCCGGTGATCTCAACGCGGCGATCCTTCAGCGCAGCCGGGATTGCGGCGACCGCCCACTCGGCCGCGCGGATTTCGCGCGTGTCGGCGCGGAAGTCCGGCAATTCACCGTTGTCGTAGCGGTGCTGCGCGGCTTGGCGCGCGGCCAGCAGGGCCCGGCGCCGAGGCTCGAAGCGCCAGTGCAGATCGGCCAGCAGGGTCAGAGCCGGCGGGCTCAGGATCTGCTCGTAGCCCGGTTTCAGGCGACCGAGGATCTCGAGGTCGTACCTGTCTTGCAGGACTTCCATTACGACTGCCACGGCCTGCTCCTTGTCTCCGGACGGTCTTTGAGACTATTCTTCGGAAAAGAATTTGACAAAACATACGTGTTAATCAAATAGTTTGACAAATTGAAAGGTTGGTTCGGGACATGGCTGGCAAGCGATCAGTAAAGGCGGTGCCCAAGCAGGTCGGCGCATCGGGCCAACCCGGGACGCAGACGGTGTCTGCAAGCAACCAAGGCCCCACGCGCTTCTATTACAAAGGCAACCGCTACAAGCAGTTGCGCGCATTCGTCACGATTGCGCGGTTGGGCAGTCTCGTCCGCGCCGCCGAGGCCCTGTTTCTGTCACCGCCGTCAGTGAGCCTGCAACTGCAGGCGCTGGAGCGGGAGTTGGGATCCAAATTGGTCGAGCGCGGACGCCGCCAGCGCGTGACGCTGACGCGCGCCGGCCAGACGTTGTTCGATCAGGCCCGCCCGTTGATCGAGGGGCTGGACGCGTTGGATGCGCGCTTTCATTCGGCGCTAGCGGGTCTGGGCGCCGGCGAGCTGACGATCGCCGCCGGCACCTCCACCATCCAGTACCTGCTGCCGCCGTTGGTGGCGGCCTATCGCGAAGCCCAGCCGGCGGTGCGCCTGCAACTGGCCAATGTAACCGGCAAGGACGGCTTGGCGCTGTTGCGCTCGGATGAGGCCGATCTGGCCGTAGGCTCGATGCTGGACGTGCCGCATGACTTGAGTTATCAGCCATTCCGACGCTACGACCCGATGCTGATCCTGCCGCTCGGCCATCCGTTGGCCGCGCGCGAGCAGGTCCGTCTGGAGGATCTTTCGCCGTACGGGTTGATTCTGCCGCCGCAACGGTTGACCACCTACCGGTTGGTCGATCTCGTATTCCAGCAACGCAAGGTGCCTTA
>JBDTBW010000083.1:0-15213 GCA_039923855.1 Rhodanobacteraceae bacterium
CTGCTGTATGGCCAACCGCATGACTTCGGCATCTTCGATTTGCAGCTTGCGCATGGCCCTTCTCCCACTGGGAAAGACGATGCGACCATATCACACCAATCATGCGTTATTTATGTCGCTATGTTTAAGTCGCGTTCCATTTCAACTTCGCACCCACAATTAAGGGCAAAGAGTCGCGCGGCCCGCGCTGCGGCCTTGAATGTAGCGCAATGGAAAACAGCCAATTCTTCAGCATTCTCCATCACGCCACTTTGTCACTGCGCAACGGCGTCACTTCGCTGGCACGCATCCGCTCGCCGATTGCACCTGAAATAAACCGCGCGGTGATGGGTGTACCGTCGTAATGCAGCACCGGGATCAACCGCGCCGGATCGATGCCGAATTGTTCGACCAGCAGCGTGCGCAACTGCGCGTCACGGTTTTGTTCCACCACGAATACCGAATCGTGCGCCTCGATGAATTCCCGCGCCGAATCGGCGAACGGATAACCGCGCAACCGCAGCGCATCCATATGCAAACCATCGTCTTCCAGTATCGTGATTGCTTCGGCCATCGCAGGCGAGGTCGACCCGAAATAGATCGCCCCATGGCGTGATGACTTCGCGGCTTTGTGAAAAACAGGCTGCGGCAACAGCGATTTCGCCGTCTCGAACTTCTTTTGCAACCGACGCATGTTCTCGACGTAATCCTCGCCCTTCTCCGAATATTTCGCGTCGGCGTTCTTGCTGGTGCCACGCGTGAAATAACTGCCGCGCACGGCATGCGTGCCGGGCCAGGTGCGATACGGGATGCCGTCGCCGTCCACGTCGCGATATCGGCCAAACGGCACGCCAGCTTCCAGTTGTTCGGCGGTCAACACCTTGCCGCGGTCGTAATGGCGCGCATCGTCCCATTCGAACGGCGCGCACAGGCGATGGTTCATGCCGATGTCCAGATCGCTCATCAGGAACACCGGCGTCTGCAGGCGATCGGCGAGATCGAGCGCGGCGGCGGCGAACTCGAAGCACTCGCGCGGATCTTCCGGAAACAGCAGCACGTGGTTGGTGTCGCCGTGAGAGGCGTGCGCACAAGCCAGCACGTCGGATTGCTGGGTGCGCGTCGGCATACCGGTCGAAGGGCCGCCGCGTTGCACGTCCACGATCGTCACCGGAATCTCGGCGAAATAAGCGAGGCCAATGAATTCGTTCATCAGTGAAATGCCGGGACCGGAAGTCGAAGTGAACGCACGCGCGCCGTTCCAGCCCGCGCCGGTCACGATCCCGATCGAGGCGATCTCGTCCTCGGCTTGCACGATCGCGTAGCGATGCAGTTTCGTTTCCGGATCGACGCGTAATTTGGCGCAATATTTCTGGAAAGCTTCCGCCAGCGACGACGACGGCGTGATCGGGTACCACGCGCACACCGTCGCGCCGCCGTAAACCATGCCGAGCGCGGCGGCGGCATTGCCCTCGACAAAGATGCGATCCCCCACCGCATCGCGGCGCTCGACGCGTATTCCGAGCGGATGTTCAAGATTCTGCGTAACGTACTCGCGACCCAGGTCGAGCGCGTGGATATTCGGCTGCAACAGGTTTTCCTTGCCCTTGTACTGCTCGCCGATCAGCTTGACGATCACCTCGCGCTCGATGCCGAGCAGCACCGAAAGCGCCCCGACGTACATGATGTTCTTGAACAACTGGCGCTGACGCATGTCGTCGTAAGTAGCATTGCAGATGTCGGTCAGCGGCACGCCGATCGCATGCACGTCGTCGCGGAACTTCGATCTTTGCATCGGCTTGCTGTTGTCGTAAAGCAGATAACCGCCCGGCTCGATCTCGGCGATGTCGGTGTCCCAGGTTTGCGGGTTAATCGCCACCGCGAGATCGACGCCGCCGCGCCGCCCCAGCCAGCAGCGCTCGTTGACGCGCACCTCGTACCAGGTCGGCAAGCCCTGGATGTTGGACGGAAAGATATTGCGCGGGCTGACGGGGACGCCCATCCGCAGAATCGCTTTCGCGAACAGTTCGTTGGCCGACGCGGAACCCGAGCCGTTGACGTTGGCGAACTTGACGACGAAGTCGTTGGTGGCAATGAGCGGGGTCATGCGGCGCGCGCCGATGCAATTGAAAAGCCCCTCTCCCACCGGGAGAGGGGTTGGGGTGAGGGTTCGGTAATCATGTAACGTTTCACTGTGCCCGGACCCTCACCCGGCGCTACGCGCCACCCTCTCCCAAAGGGAGAGGGATTTGCGTCATGGCATCGTGGTGGCGTCGTCACGCCGCCTCCTTGTGCTTGCCGCAACCGCCATCGCTCGCGCCCGCATACGTTTCCAGCAGCAGGAATTTGCGCATGTCCCACGCGCCGGTCGGGCAGCGTTCCGCGCACAGACCGCAATGCAGACAGACGTCCTCGTCCTTGACCATCACGCGGCCTGTTTTCAGCGCGTCCGACACATACAAATCCTGTTGTGTGTTCGACGCCGGCGCGGACAAATGTGTTCGAAGTTCGGCTTCGTCGCCATTGGCGGTGAAGCTGATGCAATCCATCGGACAGATGTCGACACAGGCGTCGCATTCGATGCACACGTTCTCGGTGAATACCGTTTGCACGTCGCAATTCAGACAGCGCTGGGTTTCCTTCCATGCGGTTTCGGCGTCGAAGCCAAGTTCGACTTCCTGATGGATATTGTTGAGCGTTTTTTCCTTCGGCGCCCATGGCACGATGAATCGTTCGTCATTGGAAATGGCGTTGTCGTAGGTCCATTCGTGGATGCCCATCTTCTGCGAGACCAGATTCACCAGCGGCGAAGGCCGTGCGTGCACGTCTTCTCCATGCAGCATTTGGTGGATCGAAATCGCCGCCTGATGTCCGTGCTCGACCGCCCAGATGATGTTCTTCGGGCCGAACGCTGCGTCGCCGCCGAAAAAAACCTTGGACAAACTCGACTGCATCGTGGTCTTGTCGAGTTTGGGCATCCCCCACTCGTCGAAGTCTAGCCCCAAGTCGCGCTCGATCCACGGGAACGCGTTTTCCTGCCCGACAGCGATCAGCACTTCTTCGCACTCGATCGTTTGATCCGGTTCGCCGGTGGGCACCAGCTTGCGCTTGCCGCGCGCATCGGTTTCGGCGCGGGTTTTCTCGAACACCATGCCGGTCAACTTGCCGCCTTCGTGCAGGAATGCCTTGGGGTTCAGCCAGTTCAGTATCTCCACGCCTTCATGCAGCGCGTCTTCCTTTTCCCACGGCGAGGCTTTCATCTCCTCGAAACCTGAACGCACGATCACCTTGACGTCGTCCCCGCCCAAGCGGCGCGCGCTGCGGCAGCAATCCATCGCGGTGTTGCCGCCGCCCAGCACGATCACGCGCTTGCCGACCTTGTCGACATGGCCGAAATACACCGACGCCAGCCAGTCGATGCCGACGTGGATCTTCTGGGCGGCTTCGTTGCGGCCCGGCAAATCGAGATCGCGTCCGCGCGGCGCGCCGCAGCCGACAAAGATCGCGTCGAAGTTTTCATCGAGTAATGCGCGCAGCGAATCGATCTCGCGACCACCGACGAACTCGACGCCGAGATCGAGGATGTAACCGGTTTCTTCGTCGATCACCGCTTCCGGCAATCGAAATCTCGGAACTTGCGTGCGCATGAAGCCGCCGGCCTTCTGATCGGCTTCGAGAATCGTGATGCGATACCCCAGCGGCGCCAGATCGCGCGAGAGGGTGAGCGTGGCCGGGCCCGCGCCGATACATGCAATATGAAAACGTTCAGCGCCGGGAATTCGCGCGGGCAAGCGTGCACGCAAGTGTTGCGCGATGTCCGCGCTTTTGTTGTCGGCGCAGACGCGCTTCAACCGGCAGATCGCGACGGGTTCAGGCTTCTCGCCGTTGTTCTCCTCGACCCGGCCGCGCCGACAAGCCGGTTCGCAAGGTCGGTCGCAGGTGCGCCCGAGAATTCCAGGGAAAACGTTGGAATCCCAGTTGACAAGATACGCGTCGTCGTAACGGCCGGCCGCGATCAGGCGAATGTACTCCGGCACCGGCGTATGCGCCGGGCACGCCCACTGGCAGTCGACCACTTTATGGAAGTAGTCCGGATTGCGGATATCGGTGGGTTGCACGGCAACCTCCAGCTCCGGTGACATTGCGAATGTAACGGTAGGCAAGAGCCGAGCTTAGCGAACTTTCGGCGGAAAAAACCACTCAAGTATTCTTGTGATGACGTAGCCGATCAGGAACCACCAGAGAGTGCCGAAAATGACGAACTCAGGAATCATGATTGCATCCGGATTCGCAGAATCCGCAAATGCCATTGAAATGGGGTAGTCAACCAACAAGATGGGAACGATTCCCCAGTTCGATGCTGGATACAGAAAAATGAAAACAACTGCGCAGATGAACAAATGCACTATCGCAAATAGCCAAGGTCCTGCGCGATTGGGGGCAAGGAGTCTCACGCGCATGGCGATGAAACCTCGTTGATAGGCGACGACAGCGTAACCCAAACAACAACGAAAGACGGGCCTTACGGCCCGTCTTCTATCATCCCTGCACATGAAGCAAAAGGCACTGGATTCCCGCTTTCGCGGGAATGACGTTGCGGAAATCCTTACGCCACCGTCGCGCCGGCGGCGGCTTCTTCCTCGGTCACGGCCTTCATCGACAGGCGGATGCGGCCTTGCTTGTCGACTTCCAAAACCTTGACCTTGACGATGTCACCTTCCTTGAGCTTGTCGGACACTTTCTCGACGCGCTCGTTGGATATCTGCGAGACGTGCACCAGGCCGTCCTTGCCAGGCAGGATGGTGACGAAGGCGCCGAAGTCCATAAGTTTGGCGACCTTGCCCTCGTAGATGCGGCCGGGTTCCACGTCGGAGACGATCTGCTCGATGCGCTTCTTGGCCGCTTCCGCCGCTTCGCGGTTGACCGAGGCGATCACGATGGTGCCGTCGTCGCTGATGTCTATCGTGGCGCCGGTTTCCTCGGTAATCGAGCGGATGGTGGTGCCGCCCTTGCCGATCACTTCGCGGATCTTGTCCGGATGGATCTTCATGGTCATCAGGCGCGGCGCGAACTCGCTCATCTCGGTGCGCGCGGCGCTGAGCGCCTTGGCCATCTCGCCGAGGATGTGCAGACGCCCGCGTTTGGCCTGATCAAGCGCGGTATGCATGATCTGTTCGGTGATGCCATCGATCTTGATGTCCATCTGCAATGCGGACACGCCAGCTTCGGTGCCGGCCACCTTGAAATCCATGTCGCCCAGATGATCCTCGTCGCCGAGTATGTCGCTTAATACCACGAAGTCGTCGCCTTCCTTCACCAGGCCCATCGCGATGCCGGCGACCGGCGCGGTCAGCGGCACGCCGGCGTCCATCATCGCCAGCGAGGAACCGCAAACGGAAGCCATCGACGAGGATCCGTTGGATTCGGTGATTTCGGAAACCACGCGCACCACATACGGGAACTGCTCCATCGACGGCTTGACCGCTTGCACGCCGCGGCGCGCAAGGCGTCCGTGGCCGATCTCGCGGCGCTTCGGGCCCATCATCCGCCCTGCTTCGCCCACCGAATACGGCGGAAAGTTGTAGTGGAACAGGAACGGATCCTTGGATTCGCCTTCCGGCGCGTCGATGATCTGCGAATCGCGCATGGTGCCGAGCGTGACCGTCACCAGCGCCTGGGTTTCGCCGCGGGTGAACAACGCCGAGCCATGGGTGCGCGGCAACACGCCGACACGCGCGGTGATCGGGCGCACGGTATCGAGCGCGCGGCCGTCGATGCGCTGCTTGGTTTGCAGCACGCCGCTGCGCAAGGTTTGGTATTCGATATCGCCGAACGCGTTGCCGATGTCGGCGTCGGTCCACTTGTTGGCTTCGGCCTGGCTCGCGAGCGACGCCTTGACCTCGGACTTCAGCGCGGAAATCGCATCGCGGCGTTCCAGTTTGTCCTTGACCGCGAAGCAGGCGTTGAAACGGTCGCCGATCGCGGCTTGCACCGCGTTGTGGAGCGCGTCGTTGCGCGCCGGCGTCTGCCACTTGAACGTCTTGCGGCCGGCTTCCGCGACCAGTTCATTGATCGCGGCAATCGCCTTCTGCATTTCGCGGTGGCCGAACATCACCGCGCCGAGCATCACGTCTTCGGAAAGGAGCTTCGCTTCCGACTCGACCATCAGCACCGCGTTGGCGGTACCGGCCACGACCAGATCCAACGCGGATTCCTTCAACTGGGTCTTGCCCGGATTCAACACGTATTGATTGTTGATGTAACCCACGCGCGCGGCGCCGATCGGGCCCTTGAACGGAAGACCGGCCAGCGTCAGCGCGGCGGAGGCGCCGAGCAGCGCGGGGATGTCGCCGTCCACGTCCGGATTCATCGAAACGACGGTGGCGATCACCTGCACCTCGTTCTTGAACTCCTCGGGGAACAACGGACGCACCGGGCGGTCGATCAGGCGCGAGGTGAGGGTCTCCTTCTCGGTCGGCCGGCCTTCGCGCTTGAAGAAGCCGCCGGGGATGCGACCGGCGGAATAGAATTTTTCCTGATAGTCGACAGTGAGCGGGAAGAAATCCTGCCCTTCGCGCGCTTTTTGCGCGGCGACCGCGGTGACCAGCACCACGGTGCCATCGACGCTGACCAGCACCGCGCCGGATGCCTGCTTGGCGATCTCGCCGGTTTCGAGTGTGACCTGATGTTGGCCGTACTGGAATGTCTTGGTGATTTTTGCCACGTTGCGATTCTCCTCGTGCGTGCGTCGTTGTTCGGGCGTTCTCAAATTACCTACGCAAGCCGAGGCGGCCGATCAGGGTTTGATAGCGTTCGCTGTCGCTGCTCTTCAGATAATTGAGCAGGCGACGGCGTTGGTTGACCATCTTCAGCAGGCCGCGGCGCGAGTGATGATCCTGCTTGTGCGTGGCGAAATGCTGGGACAGATGTTCGATGCGCGCGGAGAGCAGCGCGACCTGTACCTCCGGCGAGCCGGTGTCGGCCGGCGCGCGGCGGTAATCGGCGATGACCTTGCTGGTTTGTTCGGTGGAAAGCGACATGGTTTCTTCTCGTTCCTGGTGTCTGGCGCGAGGCTTGTGCAACGGCATTTACATGCGTTAGTCCATGAACGCGAAGATCAAAAAGCAGCCGCCCATGGCTGCACTTTTCAAAAATGCGGTTGCACAAGCCGCCGCCGTGGTGGCTATCTTGGTGACTCGATTGCCCAAGCTGGCTTGGTCAAGCCGAATATTCTAACCGGGTCAAGCCCTTGACAACAAGCGATTATGCGCGTCCTTGCACGTGAAAGCGGCCGCCCTGGCCGCACTCCTAATGGCCCGCGAAGCCGCGCAGAATCTGGAGCTGACCCAGCCCATCCACTTCGGCCAGCGCCAGCAGGCGGCAATCCTGATTGAGGACTTGATAACGGCCCGGCGTCGCATTGACCTGGATGCGGCGTCCATGTCCCACGGCCTGCGCGTCATCCAGGTTCAGTTCCAATACCGGCCACTCGGTCAACCCGGCTTCGATCGGCAATGGCAATGTATCCAGCGCGTCATCGTCCCCTTCCGCGCGCAAACGTTCCAGTTCTTCCAGCGTGACCATGCGCGGTTGCGTGAAGGGCTCGATCCACAACCGCCGCAACGCGGTCAGATGCGCGCCGCATCCCAAAGTTTCGCCCAGGTCGCGCACCAGCGCGCGCACGTAAGTGCCGGAGCCGCATTCGACATGCAGCCGCAAACGATCGCCGTCGGATTCGAGCAGGTCGAATGTGTAAACATCGACTTCGCGCGGCGGCACTTGCACGTCCTCGCCACGGCGCGCACGTTTGTACAGCGCCACGCCCTGTTGCTTCAGCGCCGAATACACTGGCGGAATCTGGGTGATGCGGCCGGTCAGCGCGGCGAGTTGCGCGCGTATTTTTTTTTCATCCAATGGCGGCACGGCGCGTTCGCGGATCACCACGCCTTCCGCATCGTCGGTGGCGGTGACGACGCCGAGCTTGCATTCCGCCGCATAAGCCTTGCGCGCGCCGAGCAAATAGCCCGCGATCTTGGTCGCCTCGCCGAAGCAGATCGGCAGCAAGCCCGTCGCCAGCGGATCGAGGCTACCGGTATGCCCGGCCTTGTCGGCGCGATACAGCCGTTTGGCAATCTGCAACGCGCGGTTGGAAGTCATTCCCGACGGTTTGTCGAGCAGCAGGATGCCGGTCAGGCGGCGGCGATCGGGCATCCGCTCACGGCTTTTTATCGTCACGCAACAGCGCCTCGATCCGCTCACCCTTGTCCACCGAATCGTCGTACTGGAAACGCAACTCCGGCACGCGGCGCATGCGCATCGTCTGCGATAACTGGTGGCGGAATTCCTTCGCAATCTCCTTCAGTGCCATGACCACTTCGGCGGAACGCTCCGGTTGCAACGCGGTGACCCAGACCTTGGCGACATCCAGATCGCGGGTCACCTCGACATCGACCACGCTGGCTTGCGGCAGTGCATGATCGCGCACCGCTGCATGCACCAGCGCGCCCAACTCGCGGCGGAGCTCGGCGGAAACGCGGTCGGTGCGGGAGAAGGAGTGCGGCATAAAGGCGGAAGTAGGAAATGGGTAGTGGGTAGTGGGTAGTGGGTAGTGGAAGAGGGGCAGTGGAATGTCGCTGCATCTTTTTCGACTCCCTACTTCCTATTTCCCACTCCCACTCTCGTTACAACGTCCTAGCCACCTCGATCCGCTCGAAACACTCGATCTTGTCGCCAGGTTTGACATCGTTGTACTGCTTGACGCCGATGCCGCACTCCATGCCGTTGCGCACTTCGTCCACGTTTTCCTTGAAGCGGCGCAGCGATTCCAGTTCACCCTCGAAGATCACCACGTTGTCGCGCAGCACGCGGATCGGCTTGTGCCGCTTGACTACGCCCTCTACCACCATGCAACCGGCGATCGCGCCGAACTTGGACGAACGAAACACGTCGCGCACTTCGGCGTTGCCGAGGATGTCCTCGCGCACTTCGGTGCCCATCAGGCCGGTCGCGGCCTGCTTCACCTGATCGATCACGTCGTAGATGATCGAGTAATAGCGCAGATCAAGGCCATTGGCCTCGATTACCTTGCGCGCGGACGCATCGGCGCGCACGTTGAAGCCGATGATCAGTGCTTTCGACGCGTTCGCCAGCGTGGCGTCGGATTCGGTGATGCCGCCGACGCCGGAAACGATCACGTTGACCTTGACCAGCTCATTGGTGATGCCAGTCAGGGATTCGCGCAAGGCTTCCGCCGAACCCTGCACATCGGCCTTGACCACCAGGTTCAGGCTCTGCTGGCCCTCGCCCTTGCCCATCATCGCCATCACGTCTTCCAGCGTATTGGTCTTGGTGACCAGACGCAGATCGCGGCGTCTGCCGACGCGTTCGGACACGACATCTTTCGCCAGACGTTCGTCGGCGACCACCACGAAATCATCGCCGGCTTCCGGCACACCGGAGAGACCCAGCATCTGCACCGGGATCGAGGGACCGGCGCTTTGCACCTGCTGTCCGGTTTCATCGAACAGCGCGCGCACGCGGCCGTATTCGACACCACAGACGACGAAGTCGCCACGCACGAGCAGCCCTTGTTGCACCAGCACGGTCACCACCGGACCGCGGCCCTTGTCGAGACTGGATTCGATCACCACGCCCGCGGCGCGTCCCTCGGCGGGGGCCTGCAATTCCATCACCTCGGCCTGCACATTGATCGCATCGAGCAGCGCGTCGATGCCATCGCCGGTCTTGGCGGACACCGGCACGAACTGGGTGTCGCCGCCCCATTCCTCCGGCACCACTTCGTGCTGCACCAAGCCCTGGCGCACATTGTCCGGATTGGCTTCCGGCTTATCCATCTTGTTGACCGCGACGATCAGCGGCACTTTCGCCGCGCGCGCATGGGTAATCGCTTCGACCGTTTGCGGCATCACGCCATCGTCGGCGGCGACCACCAGCACCACGATGTCGGTGGATTGCGCGCCGCGCGCGCGCATCGAGGTGAACGCGGCGTGGCCGGGCGTGTCGAGAAAAGTGATGACGCCCTTGGGCGTTTCCACGTGATACGCGCCGATGTGCTGGGTGATGCCACCGGCTTCGCCAGCGGCAACCTTGGTGGTACGGATGTAATCGAGCAACGAGGTCTTGCCGTGATCGACATGGCCCATGATGGTGACCACCGGCGGCCGCGGCGATTGATCGCCTTCCGTCTCGACGGCGTGCGCGGCCAGCGCGGTTTCCGCGGTTTTTTCCTCGGCGCGCGCGGCCGTGTGGCCAAGCTCTTCCACCACAAGCGCGGCGGTGTCGTGATCGATCGCCTGATTGATGGTCACCATGGTGCCCATCTTGAACAGCGCCTTGACCACTTCGGAACCCTTCACCGCCATCTTCAGCGCGAGATCCGCGACGACGATCGAATCGCCGATCGCGATCTCGCGCGTGACCGGCGCACTCGGCCGCGAGAAGCCGTGCTGTGTGGTCAACTGCGACAGATCGATCTTCTGTTTCGGTTTCTTGCGGGTGGATCGACGCGCGCGCTCGGCGTCGGTCAGATGCAGCTCGCCGCCGGCGTAGCGCGTGACCTTGAGCGCATCCTCGTCGATCTCGTCGCGCATCCGGTGCGAACCGCGGACATGCTTCTTGTGCGCGGGCGCTTCTTCCTTGCCGCGCGCCGGTTTCGGAGCGTCATGCCGGCGCGCGGGGGCCGCGGCTTCCTTCGCCTTGGCGGCGCCGCCATTGCCGGGTTCGGCCAGTACCTGGGTCTCGGCCTCGGCGCGCGCGCGTTCTTCCTCGGCGCGCTTGCGCTCGGCTTCAGCAGCCTGCAATTTTGTCTGCTCTTCCTGTCGACGCTTGTCCTGCTCGGCGCGTTCGGCTTCCTCGCGCTCGCGCTGCTCCTGCGACAATTGCAATTTGCGCAGCGCGTCCTCGCGCTCGGGATCAGCCTCGTGTTCCGCCGCGATCGTGCTGCGCTTGACGTAGGTGCGCTTGGCGCGCACTTCGATATTGACCGTCTTGGCACTGACGCCGCGACCGCCGCCGACGGTGATCTCGCTGACCTTGCGGCGATTGAGGGTGATCTGGCGCGGCGTGGATTCCGCAACGCGCGCTTCGTCGCGCTTGCCGTGGGTGCGGCGCAGAAACCCGAGCAGTTTGACCTTCTCGGTACTGCTGATCACCTGATCCGGATCGTTGAACGGCATGCCGGCTTCGGCAAGCTGCGCCAGCAGCTTGTCTTCGCCCATGCCCAGCACGCCCGCCAGTTGTTTGATGGTCACATCCGACATGCTTCTCTCCGTTCGCTGCGACGCCCGCTCAAGCAGACTGTTGCTCCAACGCCGCGATCATCGGCGCGCGCGCGGCCATGATCAACGCCGCGGCGCGTTCCTCGTCCATGCCTTCGATGTCGATCATCTCGTCCACCGCAAGATCCGCCAAACCGTCCACCGTGGTCACGCCGCGCTCGGCCAGCGTGTACGCGGTCTCCCCGTCCATGCCTTCCAGCGCCAGCAATTCGTCCGACGGCTTGTGGTCGTCGAGATCTTCCTCGACCGCCAGCGCCTCGGTCAGCAGCGCGTCTTTCGCGCGCGCGCGCAATTCCTCGACGATGTCCTCGTCGAAGCCTTCCACCGCCAGCAGTTCGCCGGTCGGCACGTAGGCGATTTCCTCGACCGTCGAGAACCCTTCCTGCACTAGGATGTTGGCGATTTCCTGATCGACTTCGAGTTTGTCCATGAACAACTGGCGCGCAGTTTCCTGGTCGGCCTCGCTCTTGGCGGCGACCTGGTCCTGGGTCATCACCTTCAAATCCCAGCCGGACAATTTGCTGGCGAGACGCACGTTCTGGCCGCCGCGGCCGATCGCCTGGGACAGTTTGTCCTCAGCCACCGCGATGTCCATCGAGTGCTTGTCCTCATCGACGATGATCGACTGCACTTCGGCCGGCGCCATCGCGTTGATCACGAACTGCGCCGGTGCATCGCTCCACAACACGATGTCGATGCGCTCGCCGTTCAACTCGTTGGAGACGGCCTGCACGCGCGAGCCGCGCATGCCGATGCAGGCGCCGATCGGATCGGTGCGATGATCGTGCGCCAGCACCGCGATCTTGGCGCGGTCGCCCGGATCGCGCGCACAACCCTTGATCTCGACCAGACCCTGGCCGACTTCCGGCACCTCGATCTTGAACAGCTCCATCATGAATTCGGGCGCGGTGCGCGACACGAACAACTGCGGTCCGCGCGGTTCCGAGCGCACCTCGAATAGATACCCGCGCACGCGATCGCCGACGCGCGACGATTCGCGCGGGATCGACTTGTCGCGCGGGATGAAGGCCTCGGCATTGCCGCCGAGATCCAGAAACAGATTTCCGCGCTCGACGCGCTTGACGATACCGGTGACGAGTTCGCCGATGCGATCCTTGAACGCATCGACCACCTGCGCGCGCTCGGCCTCACGACTGCGCTGTACGATCACCTGCTTGGCGGCCTGCGCGGTGATGCGGCCGAACTCCGGATTCTCGATCGGCTGCTCGATGAATTCGCCAACCGCAGCGCCAGGCCGCTCGTCCTCGGCGTCCATCAGGCGCAACTGGAAATCGGGCGATTCCATCTCGCCGTCGTCGGCGATCACTTCCCAACGGCGGAAAGTCTCGTAATCGCCGTTGTCGCGGTCGATCGACACGCGGGTCGCCGGTTCCTCGCCGGGATAGCGTTTCTTCGCGGCGGTGGCCAACGCGGCCTCGATCGCCTCGAAAATCACTTCGCGCGGCACGCCTTTTTCGTTGGCGACCGCGTCCACGACCATCAGCAAATCTCTGTTCATCACTTGCACTCCGGCAGATCGTCTGTCGCGTCCGCTTTGTCCGTCATTCAATGTTTGTTCTTGCCCGACTTGGCATTCGCCTTGCCCGGCTTCGGTTTCTGCGCATAACCCAGCGCCTGCCAATCCGGCGCCAGCCGTGCACTCTCGATCTCGTTGTGCATCACATCAATGCGCACGCCGTCGATGTCCAATCCAATACGCTCGCCATCTACATCGACGATGCGGCCGCGCAAACGGCGCCGCCCATCGCGCGGCAACTTCAATGTCACCTTCGCTTCCTCGCCAACAAAACGCGCGAACTGCGCCGCGTTGAACAGCGGCCGGTCGATGCCCGGCGAGGACACTTCCAGCACGTAATGCCCGGCAATCGGATCCTCGACATCCAGCAGCGCCGAAATCTCGCGGCTGGCAGCCTCGCAATCATCCACCGTCACCGTGCAGTCCGCGCGGTCGATATACAACCGCAACAAGCCTCCGCCGTGGCCGGGCGTCCATTCCATGCCCATGCATTCCAGCCCGAGTTCACCCAGTGCCGGCGCGATGCGTGCCGCAAGTACTTGCACATCCATCGAACGTTCCAAACTCCACGCACGATCCGAATTCCAGAAACGAAAAATGGGCACGAGGCCCATTCCGTAGTTCGCCGTTTTAGGTCCTGAACCGGCGTCCCGCGTCCTTGCGGAGCATAACTTTGCGATCATCCATGATCGCGAAGATCAAACAGCGCCCATCCATGGCCGCACATTTCAACAGAGCCTGGTAGCGGGGGCAGGATTTGAACCTGCGACCTTCGGGTTATGAGCCCGACGAGCTGCCAGACTGCTCCACCCCGCATCAGACCGGCAAATATAGCGACGACGGGGATTTTTTGCAAGGTCGGCAGCTGAGACCTGCAGCTATTTTTCGAACTGCACGTTTGGATATTTGGTGGCCAAATTTCTTATCGAGGCGACAGGTGCGCCTTTCAGGTAGACATCAAAAAATGTACGCACGCAGGTCGCCGTAACCTGCAGACCGCGCCGTGCGTCTATGGGGCCAAGCGCGCCCGCTTTCGCCAACAGCCAATGGGGCTGTTTGAGCAGCGCTTGATCGCTGAAGTTGAAATGTCGCGTACCGAGAAGCCTGATCCAGAACCGATGATCGGAAGGCAGCCCGTTGTAGAGAGATTGGAGCTTCTTTCGAATTTGAAGGCTTTCCGGATCGACCTCACCCCCGTGGTCGCTCAGCAAGAGCATAAACGGTCGATCCATGCCGGTATGAACAACGGCACCGAATGGCGCCCCGTCAATGTCGACACCCGCCGTGCACCGTGGATCATCTCGACAAAACTCCGCAGCGGTGGCGCCACCAAATGAATGTCCAAAGACACCTATCCGTTGAAGATTCAATCGTCCCTTGAAAAGGTTTGAACCATTACCATCATTCAGCTGTTCGAGACGATCCAGAACGAACGCATTGTCTACCGACCAAATCATCACGAGACGATTCAGCAGGCCATCCCGTTCGTTGGCCGAGAGCACGCTATCGCCCGGATTGCCCATCTTTGTGGCTGTGACTACCCGGCCGTCGGGGAAAACAACGACGCTGGTGCTGTATGGCGAATCCGACGCGACGACAACGTAACCGTGGCTGGCCAAGTTCTCGGCTAAGGTCGAATAGTCCGTTGCTTCCGCACCGAGCCCAGACTTCATCAGCACGACGGGATATGCCGGCTGCGCGGACGAAACGTCTGCATTGGTGATGCAATGTGTGCGGACCCGCGAAAGCTCCTTGGTAATGAAGTCGGTCAGCAATATCCCCGAAAAGTCGGCGCGTGCGTGCCGCCATTTCGGTGGAACGTAATCACAAGGCTCGGATGATTTTTGCGAGGCTGCCGGATACCAAACCCACACAATCAACTCGCGCTTCACTCCGGCTTCGGGCGACAAACTGTCGGTTCTCGACGCATCGATCCAATCGAATCGCGTGCGCCCAACTGCGAACCGCCCACTAGGTTGAGGCAACGTGACTGCGGTCCTGTGATCGAGCCACAGCAGTAGTAACGCTATCGCTAAGGCAGCACAGCCCAACGCAACCAAGCCTGCAAAGATTTTCAACACGCACCTGCCGATCGACATTCTTCCTCCAGAATGCGGATTGGTCAAAGCCGCACGGCCCAATAACCCGGGCTCGCGTCAGCCGGTAAACGCCCGCTGACACCAGTCGAGCAGCGGCCCCGAGAACACGCCCAGCGCCAGCAGCGCCAGCGCGTTCGCCGACAGCACCCAGCGCATCGAAACGTCGTTGGCCGCGTGCAGCGGTTCGACGCCCTCGGCTGGCGCGTCGAAATACATCACCTTGACCACACGCAGGTAGTAGTAAAGACCCACGATCGCGAACACGATCGCGACGATCGCCAGCCACAACATGCCGGCGTCGATC
>JBDTBW010000084.1:0-8000 GCA_039923855.1 Rhodanobacteraceae bacterium
CGACCACGCCCAGTCCCGCGCCGAAGTGGCCGCCGACGCTGGCGACGGATTCGATCAGGTACGCGCGCAGTTCGCGCGCCACTTCCGGCAAATCGGATTCGGACAGACGTTTCAGATCTGCCGGCGAATCGATGCGAGCCAGCAGCGGGTAGCGGGTGGGGTCCGTCATCTGCCTATTGTCGCGCGTGTGCCAGGGCAGGGCAAAGGTGGCGTTAGGGCGAATCGCCGACTCCTTTCTTCGTCATTCCGGCGCAGGCCTGAATCCAGTGGAATGAACACAGCAAAGCACGAGGTGCGGTCGTGATTTTCCGGTGGTGTCGTTACTGGATTCCGGCCTGCGCCGGAATGACGGGACTTCGGAAGGTTACGGTTGTTTGGCGGAGCCGAACTTCCGTTTCAACGTCTGCCGGATGCGGATATGCCGGCTGGCGTCGCGCGCTTCGCGCAATCGCCGGCCGTGCGCGGCCAGCAGATCGCCGCGGGTGAGGATTCCGACGAGATGCGTGTCATCGTCGTGCGCGACCACGATCAATCGGCCGACGTTTTCCGCGACCATATGATCGGCCGCTTCGCGCAGCGAATGATCTTCGCGCACCACGATCGGCGCGCGCTTCAACATCTCGCCGATGCGCTTCAGGCCGGGCAGATCCGGATCGAACAGGTCGCGGCGGGTGATCACGCCGCGCACGCGGCCGGCGTCGTCGATCACCGGATAACCCTGGTGTTGCGCTTCGGCGCTGCCGGAATTGATCCAGTGCCGCACCTCGCCCAGTTCATCGGAGGTTTTCAGCGTTCGTACATCACGCGCGCAAGCGTCGCCGACCGAAATCTGCTCGAGGAAATCCGCCGCGTATTCGCTCGGCACGCGCACGCCGCGCCGCACGATCTTCTCGGTCATGATGGTGTTGCGCATGATCAGCGCCGAAATAAGATACGCCGCGGTGCAGCCGCCCAGCAAGGGCAACAGGCCGACCGGCTGGCGCGTGGTTTCGAACGCGAACACGATCGAGGTCAGCAGCGCGCGTGAGGCGCCCGCGAAGATCGACGCCATTCCCACCAGCGCCGCGATGCGCGGATCAACGCCGAAGCTCGGCGCGATCGTGGCCAAACCGATACCGATCAGCGCGCCCAGCGCGCCGCCGATGGTGAACAGCGGCGCCAGCGTGCCGCCCGAGGTGCCGCTGCCGAGCGCGATCGCCCACGACACGAACTTCAGCACGCACAACGAGACCAGCACCTTGACGCCGAAATGTCCCGAGACGATATTCTCGATGTTGTCGTAACCGACGCCCAGCGTGTGCGGTGCGACGAGGCCGATCAGGCCCACGACCAAGCCGCCGATCGCCGGCCACCACATCCAGTGGATCGGCAATTTCTCGAACGCATCCTCGACGTCGTACACGATGCGCGTGACGCCGACGCTCAGCAATCCGACCAGTGCTCCGAGTGCGACGTAGCAAGCCAGCGCGCGGCCGCCGGGTTCGATCAAATCCGCCGGCATCGCGAACACCGCGGCCGAGCCATACGCGGCATAGCGCACGCCGGTGGCGGTGAACGTGGCCAGCGCGACCGGGATCAGCGAGCGTGGCCGCAATTCGAACAGCAGCAATTCGACCGCCAGCACCAGCGCCGATACCGGCGCGCCGAAGATCGCGGCCATGCCGGCGGCCGCGCCCGCGGCCAGAAGCACCTTGCGCTCGGACGCGGTGACGCGCAGCAGTTGTCCCAGGAACGAACCCAAGGCGCCGCCGGTGGCGATGATCGGACCTTCCGCGCCGAACGGGCCGCCGGTGCCGATCGCGATCGCAGAAGAAATGGGTTTGAGAATCGTGATGCGCGGTGCGATCTTCGATTCGTTAAGCAACACCTGTTCCATCGCCTCCGGGATGCCGTGGCCGCGGATCGCTTTCGACCCCCAGCGGGCCATCACACCGACGATCAAACCGCCGATCGCCGGCACCACGATCACCCACGCGCGGAGATGATTGCCCGCGGGCGAAACGAACGCCGCCGACCAGCGTCCGTAGAAGGAAATATTGGTGACGAATCCGATCAGCGCGGTCAGCAATTGCGCGATCAAGGCCGCGCCGATCGCGATCACGATCGCGAGCGCGGCCACGCCCAGCACGCGGCGATCGACCAGCGTCGATTTGCGCGGCATGCGTGCCGCATCCAATGCAACGCTCAGCGATGGCGCGATCGGCAGCGCGTCGGTGCTGCCCTCGGTGCGCACGCTCTCGCGTTCCGGGCCTGCCGGGGATTCGGATTCGGTAGTCATGGATTTCCGCAACGGCTGTTGCGTTGCAGCATAGCGCCAAGAGCCGCGTGCGGCAAAGCGATCGACGACTGCGTTACGCTAAACCTTTCGCCCCGAGGATCACGTCGATGGCTTCAAAACGCAGTGCCTTCACCCGTTTCGCGGCATGGACCGCGCATGCCTCCGGTCGGCCGCTGACCTTCCTGATCGCGGTGCTGATCGTCGTGATCTGGGCGGCGAGCGGGCCGGTGTTCAAATTCGGCAACACCTGGCAACTGGTGATCAACACCGGCACCACCATCATCACCTTTCTGATGGTGTTCCTGATCCAGAACACCCAGAACCGCGACGGCGCGGCGGTGCAGATCAAGCTCGACGAATTGATCCGCGCGATCAAGACCAGCAACAACGCGCTGCTGAATCTGGAGGAACTCGACGGAGATGTGCTCGACCGGATGCGCGCACATTACTGCCGGCTGGCGGAAAGCGCGCGCGACAACATCGAGGAGATGCTTGACAAATACGAGAAAGACGGCGACGGCGATGATCAGAAGGATCGATCGGGCGGCCACGGCAAATCGGGCAAAAAATAGAGCGGTCGAAAGTGGATGTGGCTGAATGCAATAGCTGGCGAGAGCGGTATCGCAGCGGATCAGGGTTTGCCGTCATTCCGGCGCAGGCCGAATCCAGTGGAATGAACACAGCAAAGTGCGAAACACTGTCGCCATCTTATGCGTGATCGTTACTGGATTCGGCCTGCGCCGGAATGACGAATTTGTTGTTATGTTTTTCAGACCCTAAGCGCGGTTGCGGCCACGCGACACCGATGTCTCAAGCCGACGCGCGTCGATTCTTCGGCAGGTGATGCACCAGGAACTCCATTTGATCCGCGAGGATGTTGCGGTTGGACAGGATCAGATGCTCGACCCAGCTCGGCCGATACGGCACCGCCAGCAACGGCATCGCCGCCTGCTGCGGCGTGCGCCCGCCTTTCCTGATGTTGCAGTGCAGGCAAGCGGTAACGACATTGACCCACACATCGTGGCCGCCGCGCGACAGCGGCACCACATGGTCGCGCGTCAATTCCCCGCGCCCATAATGCGTGCCGCAATACAAACACAGATGACGATCGCGTGCGAACAACGCGGTGTTGGTCAATGCCGGTGACGGATCGATCGCGTGCTCGCGGCAATGGCCGCGGCTGGCGACGATCGGATGCAAATCCAGCGTGCTTTGTTCACCGGTTTCGCGGCAGCGGCCGCCGTGGATGGTGAGACACGGTTCGCCCAGCGTCCACGCCACCGCTTCGCGCACGTACAGACACACCGCATCCTGCCAGCTTATCCAGTCGAGGATGCGGCCGGCCGCGTCCAGCGACAGCACGCGGGTGCTGTGGATGTCGCTGACGGTGCGCAGCGCGGGAGCTTCCGCGATACCGATGGCTGTGTGGGGTTCCATGATCGGCTGAGCATATCAAAACTTGCCGTGTTCCAGCGGCCGTTGCCGGTGCATCACCGCCCATTCCGCGTGTTCGGCCAATGCTGCCTCGCCCAGCGCGCGCAGGATTTCGCGCTGTTCGTCCTCATCGCTTGCGCGATCCAGCGCCGCGCGGACATCGGCGAAGATGCGGTGCATGAAGCGGTACTGCTTGATCAGTTCCTTGTCGGCCTTGCGGTAGGAATATGCCTCGCGCACCGCGGCCAGGATCGAGAACACCGCCATTACGACCACCAGGATGTTCTTGGCATCCGCCGTCAGCCGATGCGCCAGCACCGCCAGCACGATACTGATGCCGATGCCGATGCACAAGCTGGCCGTGCCAAGCGCTTCGGTGAAGCGATGCTGACGCGTGCGTTGCGCGGACTTGCGCGCGTAGTAATCCAGTTGCCCGCCATGTTCCGTGTCACCCACCCATTCGCGGATCACCTCGCGCAGTTGGTCCGGATCGCGCTCGCTGGCGTCTTCCAGCGCGGCGCCACGCATTGCATTGCGGGTCCAGCCCAGCTCGATATCCTGCTTCTGCAGCAGGCTGTCGTGCGCGAATTCGGGGTCGTTGGTGAGCGAAATGCCGGCGCGTCGCCAATAGCCCTGCACCCGCAGACCTTCCGCCAGCGCGCGGTAATCCAGATATTTGCGATGCCAGCCGCGGCGTCTGGCGATCGTGCTCATCAGCACGCCGCCGGCGAACAGCAGCATGAACACATACAGGATGTAGTCCTGCGCGGACAGGTTGTCATACACCGTGAACGCGATGACCATCAGCGCGGCCAGCGTGTAGATCATGCGCATCGCCAGCAGCACGCGTTTGCCGAAATGCACGGCAAGCCAGTCGGCGGTGCAGTACAGGCGTTCGATCACGCCTGAACCGCTGCGTGGGTGTTCGCACAATCCGGAGCTTTCCCGATGACCCACTTCGACCTGCGCCCGATATTTGGTTGCGTCGTCGTTGAATTCCGCCATGCGCTCGAACATGCCGCGGAACTCCGCCGGCATCGGCGCCTCCGGTTCGCCGATTTCATCGCCGGTGCGCCAGATCGCCTGGCCGGTTTGCAATGGCGCCTGTGGGGCGCCGTCCCGCTCGTCGCGCGAGCACACCAAGTGACAGATCAAGCGTTCGTCGCCGCCGCCAAGCAGGAAGCGCCGCGCGCCGCGGCGGCGTTCGATCAAGCCCGGCATCGCGCCGGTCAGGTAATAGTCCACGACTTGCGCGGTGCCGCCCAGTTTGTCCGAGGTCTTGCCATCCCAGATCGCCAGCAGCAGATGACAATGCCGCGCGATGAACACGCCGGCCTGCGCGTACTGACGATCGCGCTCGACGCCGTGTTGATCGACGTCCTGCAGCGAGTGTCCGGACAACAACGGCAGATCGATCACCTGCGCGCGCGCGCACAACGATTCGAAGGCGGCGTGCACGCCTGGGTCGTGGAAATCCTGCGCGTAGATGTCGCGCGGCAACGGCAACGGCGCGATCAATCGCGCGCCGCAGGCAAGCGCTTCCTGCGCGACCAGTTGATCGCCGCCTTCGGCCAGCGAGCTGAGTACGACAAGCGGCAGCTCCGGGAAATCACGTTGCAGTCGCGCAAAAAAATCCCGCACGCGAGCGCGGATCGACTCGATCTCGCACGCGGGAAGATTGCGATGACTGGTGACGCCGATGACCAGCGGAACGGTATTTCCTTCGCGTTGGCGCACGGGTGCAGTCATCAACATGTCGACGGCGCTACTTGTTTTTTTCCCACGGATTCGTGGGTGTGTCTGGCGTAGGACCCGGCGGACCGGGTCTTGGTGGGGTGCTCTGGTCATTGCCGCTGCCGCTGCCGGCCGTATTTTGGATGTTTTGATTCGTGCTGCCGAGGTTAATCATTGGAGTCTCCTGGTGGATGAAACGATTGCAACATAGCGCTATGTGTTTTTAATCGTCGGGTTGGTGCTTTTTGCAGTGATTGATGTGTTGATCGTGTGGTAGAGGTTGCCGCCGACATTGATGCACAGCTTGTAGGTCCAGGTGCCTGTGGTGCTGGAACTGTTGTTGAGGTCGCTGATCGTCAATGTATTGCCGCTCAAGGTCGGGGTGTGAAAGATGCCGGCGCGTGGCGCGGGGGTGCTGGTCCATCCGAAACCCGGATTGACGGGATCGGTGAGCGAGTTGAAGGTTCCCGATGCCGCGTTCCCGGTCAACTGCCAGGTGAGAGTTTGCGCCAGCGCGTTCTGGGCGACGTCGTTGGCATTGTTGTTCTGGTTGACATCGACGCTCCACGGGTTGGTGGTCTGGTCCAGCGTGACGTAGAGGGTGTTCGGCATAACGCGCTCCTTGTTGAAATTAAATGGACGGCACGGGTGGTGGGCCGCGGCGCCTTGATTCATTGCCCCTCACCCCGACCCTCTCCCCGCTGGGGAGAGGGAGACAAGCGCGCAGCGCTTGGCGGGTGAGGGGGATTTGCGGCACCGGTTTGCAGCGTCTCCGTAACCCGTTTTGAGAACCCGGCGTTGACCGGGTAATCGATTTTTTCGCGCTGCAGGATCGCCAGCAGCGCCGGATCGCGATAACCGCTGTTCCAGAGTTTCTGGATCACCGGTTTGGCGTCGGCTTGTTTATCGAGCCCGAGCAACGCCTGGACCTGCAATGCGAGCAGGCGCGGATCGCCGGTGCCGCTTTGTACCGATTGCAATGCTCGCAAGACTTGCTCGCGCAGTTGCCGCGCGATCTGTGCATCATCGGTCACGCTGGCCAGCAGCAACTTCGCCGCGACGGTATCCAGCAGCAAGCCACGATTGTCGGGCTGTTTGGCGAACATCGGTTCGAGGGTCGCGAGCGCCGCTTGCACCTGCACGCGCGCTGCATCGCTCTGCCCTCCAGCCAGGGATTGCGCAGCCCGCTCGATTTGCACCTCGGCTGAATCCTGCTGCCAGTCGGTATTGGCGGGGTCTTGTTTGGTCAACTTGGCGAGGATTTCCAGCGAACGCGCCGTGAGCGCGTTTGCCGCCGGCAAATCGCCATCAAGGCGCCGTAGCCGGCTCAACTGTGAGGCGTACACTGCTTCGTATTCCTGCGAATCTGTTTCGTTCGGATCGACTTTGGTTAATTGCGCGGCGATATCGACTGCCTGCTGCAAATCTTTTGTTCCGGCATCGAGATCGCCTACCAACGCCAAGGTGCGTCCGAGAATGGCGCGTACCCGCAGCATGTTTTCGCGCTGCGGGTTATTCGTGGGATCGTGCTTCGACAGGCTGCTTTCGATCGCATCGTCGGCCCGGTATTCGGCCACGGCTGTGGCCAAGTCACCGCGCATCAAGGCCAGCTTGCCGAGATTGTTGTAGGCAGCACCCAAGTCCGATGCCCAATCGGTATTGTCGGGCCCTGCTGCGACGAGCTGTTGCATCAGTTTCAGATCATTTTGGTACTGGACAGCGGCCTGATCCAACTGACCGCGCGTTTCAAATATATGCCCGATATCGTTATAGATACTGGTTAGCAGATACATCAAATCATGATTGCCCGCCGCCTTGGATCCAACCCGCTTCAGAACCCCTTGTGCCGCCTCGAAACTTTGCAGCGCCATGTCGAGCTTGCTTTGATGCAGATAGGTAAAGCCGATCCAGGTCAGATCTCTGGAGTAGGCGATCTGCCGCGCCACGTCCCCGGGTGCTTCGAGGGCCAGAGTGCCGGCTAGTTTCGCTGCTGCTTCATACGATTCCAGAGCGGCCTGCAGGTGGCCCTGACCGTCGCGCACACTGCCGATCTTTTCCAAGGCCTTGGCTCGCTGTTCCAGCGCTTCGCCGGTCAAGTCCGAGGTCGGCAACGATTCGAAGTACGCCATCGCCTTGTTGTCGACCGCTTCCATGACATCCAGTTGCGACACTTTCGCCAGTTTGTCATTGAGATCGCCGAGCATGAAGCCGACCAGGTCTTCGGCTTGTTTCTGGCGGCGCTGCGCATTATTGCGGGCGACCACGGCGCTGATCGCCAGTGCGGTGGTCACCAGCATCACGACGATTGCCAGCGCGGTGATCGCGGCCATGCGCCGGTTGCGCCGTTGCAATTCGCGTTGCTTCAAGGCATCGAAACCGACATCCAGCATGCCGGCGATCAGTTTCAGCTTGGCGTTGGCCTTGCCGTCCTTGCCCGCGCGCGCATCCGCGGCGATCGGCTCGGTGCGCTCGCGGGTTATTGCGCCGTTGGCGTCGATGCGATGGCGCAGCGCCGGGCAGAAACATTCTTCGCTTTCGCGGCCGGGCAAGTCGG
>JBDTBW010000085.1:0-72580 GCA_039923855.1 Rhodanobacteraceae bacterium
GTGAAAACGCGAACGCGGACGATCGCGGGATAAATAGTGAGCAAAACTGGGCCGCGTACTTTACGTTTGAGTGCAGTTAGCTCAGCAAAACTGCTCTAACACGACGTACGTGGTCGTACTCGAAAAAGTTGCGGGAGTTTTCACACAGCCTCGGCCGATGCCGAACGTGCGTGCGGCGGAATTATCCGCGCCAACAGCGAGACACTCCACCAACCACGCGTGCGGACCTGCGCGCCCGCCGCTTCCATCATTCACTGCGCCCATCACCCCACCCTCTTGCGGATGTACGAACCAGGTACGGCCCACTCCGCCAGCCGTGCGTGCCGAGCCCTTCGACAGGCTCAGGATAGACTGCGCTTGCGTGGCATGCGAATTGAAGCACATTGCCCTTCAACTCCGGCGCTCGCTGCCGCAAACAAGCTTGAAAGAGCCGCGGCCCATGGTCATCAACCGACTCGTCGCGGTTAACATGCGCACATGGATCTCGTCTTCACCAAAGGCGCCGGCAAGTTCGACCGCATGGAAGTCGTACGGCCCGATGGCATCGTTGAACGCATTGATTGCCCCAAGCAACGGATCGTCCCGCACGACATGGTGCACTACGCGGTCGAGAGCACGCTGGCGAAGCGCGGATTTCTGGGCCGCGTGCGCGCGGGCGAACGCGCGGACCTGCGCATGCGCTGCGAAGCCGAAAGCGACGGCATTGAACGGCTGGTCGAAGTGATCCAGGGCGACGCGTGGTCGGGCGGCAACAGTCCTCCTGCGGACATGCTGGACCTGTACCGCGTCACCTGCGAAGAACGCGCATGCCCGATGCTCGACATCGCTGAGCGCGACATCGAAGCCATTCGCGCGCGCATGATTGATCTGACCGTGCAGTGGCGGAAACTCGCGGTTGGGGAAGCGCTGAGGTTGGCGATGTGATCGCCGCGATGGCACCGCTCGCGCATTGACCCATCATTGCCTGGCATGGACGTGTCATACATGCCGGAAGTACCACCGACACGCCTGCCCAGAGTAGCATCCGCGTTCCCTCACCCCAACGGTGCCACCATGAAATTCGCACTTATCGTTCCCCTGCTGGCGTTGATCGCCATCGTGCTGCTGCTGGTTTCCGGCCCCGGCGTGCACATGGGCTGGTGGGATTTCATGACCGGTTTCAAATTGCTGAAATGGGCGGCGTTCGCCGGCATCGCGGCCATTGTGGTCGGCGTGCTGATGCTGATTGTTCCGGCGACGCGGCGCGGGCATGCCGCGTGGCTGGTCATTTCGATCATCGTCGGACTGTCCGTCGCCTGGATGCCGTGGCACTGGTTGCAGCGCGCGCATACGCTGCCACCGATCCACGACATCAGCACCGACACGGCGAATCCGCCGCCCTTCGTAGCGGTGTTGCCGCTGCGCAAGGGTGCATCCAATCCGGCGGTTTACGGCGGCGCGAAAATTGCGGCGCAGCAACAGGCGGGTTATCCCGACGTCAAGCCGTTGCATCTCGACGTGGCGCCCGCGCAAGCCTTTCAACGCGCGCTGGCGGCGGCGAAGAAAATGGGCTGGACGATCGATGCGGCGGTGCCCGCCGATGGCCGCATCGAGGCGACAGCGACGACCGCGTGGTTCGGCTTCAAGGACGACATCGTGGTGCGCGTGCGCGCGGACAGCAGCGGCAGCGTGGTCGATGTGCGCTCGGTGTCGCGTGTCGGTGAGAGCGATGTCGGCACCAACGCCGCGCGCGTGCGCAAATATCTGCGCGAGATCGCGGATGTCGCGGAACCCGGCGCGCAGGGTTGAACCTCACGCGATCTGCTGGATATCCGGCGGCGCGATCACCACGCCCGTCTGCACAGCTATGAGCAATGACGGCGGCCGGTAATCGGCGACCTCTCGCCAGCGCCGCCACACCGAATCGTCGATGGTTTCGTTGACGCCGCCGCCGATCACCCGGTTGCAGGGGCGTTTGAACAAGTGGTACAGCCCGTACATGAATTGCCGGTAGGAATCGTTAGGCGTGGCCGTATAAGCGTCCGGCGCCGGCACGAAAGTCTGGTTGAACGCGAGCCCGGCATCAATCGCCTTGCGTTGCATCCACGCCAATGTAATGTCCGGCAACGGATCGGGATGACGGCCGGCGCCATCGGCCATCTCGCCGCCGCCGACATCGGAATGCGCGCCGATGAACCAGCGTTGTTCGACCGCGATCGGCGCAGCGCTCGCCGGCAAGCTGGTCCACTTGGCCGGCATGAAGTCGGCGCGGTGCTCATCCAGGGCGAGCGCCTGGTACGCATGGCTCACGTTGCCGCTCAGTTCCGTGTCGTGGAAGCGGTAGCGGTTGCGCGCGTAGGGAAACCACGACGCCACATCCGGAATGCCGAGTTCACCGACGGTCTCCCACACGCCGATGAAATGGATCCCGATCTCACGTGAATACCGCGCGCGAAATGCGGCCGTCTGCGGATCATCGTAAGCAGTGTTTTTTTCGTACAGCGCGTACGCAGCATCGACCGCCGCCGAGGTGACCTGCCCGTTCGCATCCGGCTTCAGCAATCCGCATTTGTGGATCAGCCCGGATACGCTGCGCGCCGCATAGGCGCCGCGGCTGAAGCCGAATAGCCAGACCTCGTCGTCGTCTCGCCAATGTTGCGCAAGCCATTGATAGCCTTGCTTGACACTCCCGGCTAAACCGCGCCCGAACGCGCCTCCCAGGAGGTGCCCCAAGCCCGGTTCGACGCCAACGCCGGCCAGATATTCGCTGACCTGTTCGCGACCTGATGTGTCACTCGCGGCGATCAATTTCCACAAGCGCTCGACGTTGGTCTGGGTCTCGGCCTTGCTCCAGGTACCGTCGAACAGGATCACCAATCGGCGTAACGGCAAATCGCGAAGTGTCCGCGTGCGATCGGGAATCGACGCCATGCGAGAAACCTCTGAAGAAGCGTAGCGAGCGAAGCCAGGTTGCGCGCCGCAGGAGCGCAGGAAGCGGAGTGTACACGTCAGTACATGAGCATTCCTTGGCCCCAAAGCGGTACATCCATGTACCGGGCCTGATCCGAGCAACGCCGGCGCGCGACGTAATGATTGGATCAGGCCGAGCGCAGTAGCTTATCTAGAGGTTTCTACGCGCGCCGCTGCGCCTTGGCTTGATCCGAGCGCGCAAACTCGAGTTGCTGAAGATATTCCGGCTCGACGCCGGTGACGTACTTGCCGGAGAAACACGAATCGTCGAAGTGGGTCAACTTCTCGTTGCCCTCGGCAACCGCGTCGCGCAAGTCATCGAGGTCTTGATACACCAGCCAGTCGGCGCCGATCAACTTCTGGATTTCCTCGACGCTGCGGTCATGCGCGACGAGTTCGGTCGCGGCCGGCATGTCGATGCCATATACATTCGGATAGCGCACCGGCGGCGCAGCGGAGGCGAAATAGACCTTGTTGGCGCCGGCCTCGCGCGCCATCTGCACGATCTGTTTGGACGTGGTGCCGCGCACGATCGAATCGTCCACCAGCAACACATTCTTGCCGCGGAACTCCAGCGGAATCGGATTCAACTTGCGCCGCACCGAACGCACGCGCTCGCCCTGCCCCGGCATGATGAAGGTGCGGCCGATGTAGCGGTTCTTGACGAAGCCCTCGCGGAACGGCACGCCCAGCGCCGCCGCCAACGTGCTGCCGGCGGTGCGCGAGGTGTCAGGGATCGGTATCACAGCGTCGATATCGTGATCGGGACGTTCGCGCAGTATCTTCGCGGCCAGCTTTTCGCCCATGCGCAAGCGCGCCTTGTATACCGACACGTCCTCGATCATCGAATCGGGACGGGCCAGATACACGTATTCGAAAATGCACGGCGCGTGCACCGCGCCTTCCGAACACTTGCGCGAGAACACATTGCCGTCGAAATCGACGAACACCGCCTCGCCTGGCGCGATATCGCGCACGCGCTTGAAACCCAGGATATCGAACGCGACCGACTCGGATGCGACCGCGACCTCCTTGCCCGCAGGCGTCGTGCGCTCGCCCAACACCAATGGGCGGATGCCGTGCGGATCGCGGAATGCAAGCAACCCGTAATCAAGGATCAGCGCGATGCAGGCGTACCCGCCCTTGGCGCGCGCGTGCACACCGGCGACGGCTTTGAACAAATGATCCGGGGTCAGCGCGTTGCGTTCCTGGATCTGCAATTCGTGCGCCAAGATGTTGAGCAGCACTTCCGAGTCGGAATCGGTGTTGATGTGGCGGCGATCGTCCTCGAACATTTCGCGCCGCAACTCATCCGTGTTGATCAGATTGCCATTGTGCGCGAACGCGATGCCGTAGGGCGAGTTGACGTAGAACGGCTGCGCCTCTTCCGAATTTTCGGCGCCGGCGGTCGGATAGCGGCAATGGCCGATGCCTGCGTGGCCGCGCAGTTCGCGCATATCCTGCGCGCTGAACACATCGCGCACGAGGCCCGGCCCGCGATGCAGACGCAGACGGCCGTCGTCGACGGTGGCGATGCCGGCGGCGTCCTGGCCGCGATGCTGCAAAACGGTCAGGCCGTCGTACAGCGCGGTCGCGACTTCGGTTCTGCCGACGATGCCGATGATTCCGCACATGGGAAGCGACTCGGTGATGCCTTGGGGTTTTTCCTTCTCCCTCCGGGAGAAGGTGGTCCGAAGGGCCGGATGAGGGTTCGATGGCGAGAAAGGGTTTTCGACCCGGCTATTGTCCCACATCCGTCAAACGCCATCGTGACGGCATCAACCGCCGCGATGGCCAACTGCATCCTTGTTGGCCGTTGGCGTGACGCCCTGCGACGCCGCGGGCACAGGTTGCGGTCCCGATATGGGTGCGCGCGGCACCACCGGCAACGCCCGCGCGTCGAGCTTGAGATATTGCGTGACTTCCGCTGGCAGATGCTGCGACAGCCAGCCCGCGCTTTGTTCGAAACCCGGCATCAATTGCGATTGTTTCCACCAGGGTTCGCGCGGCGCAACGGTGAAGCCCAGTACCAGCACCGCCGCGGTCACCAGCAGCACACCGCGCGCCAATCCGAAAATCATGCCCAGCGTGCGGTCGCTGCCGGACAATCCGCTGCCGCGCATCAGCACGCGTAAACCCCAACCGAGCAACGCGCCAATGATCAGCACCCCGAGAAAACAGGTGAGATATCCGGCGACGGCCCGCGCCGCCGGTTCGTGCAGCCATCTGCCGTACCACGAGGCGACCGTTTCACCGAACGCCCACGCCACCCAGAACGCGGCGATCCAGCAGATCAGCGCCAGCACTTCGGCAACGAGCCCGCGCCACAATCCGAACAGCACCGAGAGGGCAAGCACCGACAAGATGACGAAATCGGCGCCGTTCATGACTGGAAAAATGCTTTTGACAATCCACGGCGCAGCGTGGCTTGGCGCCATTTCCACTCGGCATCCTGCCTCGTCCGGAATCTCGGCTCGCCGTGCCATTCAAGGCGTGGCGAAAGCGCCTTGATACCGCCCCCTTGAGTCAAGGAGGCAACAAAAAATTTGCACCGCAAGTTTTTCGTGGGGGTTGTGGGAGTTCGGCAGGATTCAACGAAGCTTGGAGGGATGGGCATTTATCTGGCTCATGCCTTACATCGAAGTGACGACCACGCCGCTGATCTTCATCTTCGCGGCGATCTGCGTGCGCAACTGTTCGGCGGATCCGCGATCGTTGACCGGGCCGGCGCGCACCCGCCACAACTTGCCATTGCCGGACGGAATGTCGTCCACGTAACCATCGAAGCCGAGTGCGCGCAATTTGTCGCGCAGCATGTTGGCGTCGCTCTCGCTGCCGAACGCGCCCAACTGCACGGCCCAGCCGCCGGCGCGATTGGCCGGCACAGCGGCAGATGGCGCGTCTTTGGTCTGATTGGTCGCGGTGGCGGCCAAAGAAATCGGTACGTCCGGCTCCGCGCCCTTCAATTTCAGGCGCGCGGCTTCGGCGGCGGCGCGATCGGCGAAGGGGCCCGCGCTGACCCGCGTGGCCGGCTTGCCTTGATATGTGGTGCTCTCGCCGTGCGCCGGATAACCCATTTTCCCGATCCTGGCGATCAACCTGTCGGCGTTGCCATGATTGGCATACACGCCAAGATTCAAACTGAAGGCGCCATTCGCTGCGGCGCCGGCACCGCCGGGCAGCGGTGGCGCCGGAGCCGTTGGCGGCGCGGGCTTGGCGACCTGCGGTGCAGGCATCGTGTTCGCGGCCGGCGCGGGTTTTGCCGCAGGCACCGTCACGACACTGGCCGCGGGCGCAGGTTTCGACGGCGCGACATTCAAATTCTGCGGCGCAGTCGTCAGCGCGGGTGTGGCCGCGTCGATGTTCACGGTAGCGACATGATCGGGATCGCTCGAGCCCGCATTCGCGCTGGCGCTGTCCGGGCCGACGTCCAGCGTCTTCGTTTTCAGTTGCGCGTCGGGTTGGTCGGGGATGTTCAGGCTGACAGATTGTTCGCCGCTGGATTTGCGCGAGGAAGAGAACAGCATCGGCACGAAGATGATCGCCAGAGCAATCAGCACGGCCGCGCCGAGCAGACGGGTTTTCAAGGCGGGCTCCATATCAGGACCTCTCGGACACCTAATTCAAATCTTCATTTTTTGCTTCGCGCCATCCATGACTCGCCCCCGCGATCGGACGACGTTGCGATTATACGCGGCCTAAGCGCAGTACCGTAGCCACCACGAAAAACGAGCCAAACGCGAGGATGCGGCCGCCGTGCTTGGCGCGTTCGCGCGCCGATGACAAGGCGGCGGCGACGTCGGCGAATTCGCTGCATGGCGCATCCTGTAACGCCGCACGCAACTTGCCGGCGAGTTGTATCGACGTAAGTCCGCGCGGCGAATCCGCGCCGAGCCCCGCCAGGTACCAATGCTCGATGCGTCCGCCCACGGCGGTCACGATACCCGCAACATCCTTGTCGGCCAGCGCGCCGAACACCGCGTGGGTCGCGCCTTCGATACGGTGATCGTCCAGCCAGCGCGCCAATTCACGCGCGGCTTGCGGGTTGTGCGCGACATCGACGACCACCTCGGGATTTTCTCCGGCGCGTTGCAAGCGTCCATCGATGCGCGCATCGCGCACGCCCTGTGCGATCGCGCATGGATTCCAGGGGAGCTTGTCGCGCAACGCGTAGAGCGCGGCGATCGCCGCAGCGGCGTTGTCGATCTGGCTGGGCGCAGCGAGCTGCGGCATCGGCAGATTCGTTAACGCGGATTCCTTGTCGTTTGATGGCAACCACGACCACATGTCGTCATGCCGCCGCGCTTCGAAATCCATACCGGCGCGTGACATCTTCGCGCCGATCCGCCGCGCTTCATCCAGCAGACTTTGCGGCGGATCGCGCTCGCCAATGACCGCCGGCCGCCCTTTTCGGAAAATGCCGGCCTTCTCGCGGCCGATTGCCTCGCGATCGTTGCCCAGGTATTCCATGTGATCCAGATCGACCGTGGTGACGATCGCGCAATCGGCGTCGATGAGATTCACCGCGTCAAGACGCCCGCCCAACCCCACTTCCAGCAACGCGACATCGAGATTGGCGCGCGCGAAGAGATCGAACGCCGCCAGCGTGCCGAACTCGAAATAGGTCAAGGGAATCGTATTTTTTGATTCGGCGCCACGCGCCGCCTCGATCCGATCGAACGATGCGATCAATGCATCGTCATCCGCTTCGACCCCGGCAATCCGCACCCGCTCGTTGTAACGTTCGAGATGCGGCGAGGTGTATGCACCCACGCGCAATCCGCCCGCGCTCAGCATCGCTTCCAGAAGCGCGACGGTCGAACCCTTGCCATTGGTGCCGCCGACCGTGATTACGATCGGCGCGGGTTGCGGCGCGCCCATCCGCCGCCACACCTCGCGCACCCGCTCGAGACCCATGTCGATCGTCAGCGCATGCAGGCGCTGCTGGTAGTCCAGCCAGCCGGCGAAATCGCGCGCCACGGGTTGGTTCAAGCTGCCTTCGGCCGCCGCAGCATGATCGCCAGCAAATCCGCAATCCGGTCGCGCAGCTCGCGTCGATCGACGATCAGATCGATCGCGCCGTGTTCGAGCAGGAATTCGGAGCGCTGGAACCCTTCCGGCAGTGTTTCGCGCACCGTCTGCTCGATCACGCGCGGGCCGGCAAAACCGATCAGCGCCTTGGGTTCGCCGATATTGATATCACCGAGCATGCCAAGGCTCGCAGACACGCCGCCGGTGGTCGGATGGGTCAGCACGGAAATATACGGCAAGCCCGCCTCGCGGAGGCGTCCGAGCGCGGCCGCGGTCTTGGCCATCTGCATCAGCGACAATAGACCTTCCTGCATCCGCGCGCCGCCGGTCGCGGAGAAACACACCAGCGGCGTTTTTTCCGCGAGCGCAAGTTCGGCTGCGCGGGTGAACTTCTCGCCGACCACCGAACCCATCGAACCGCCCAAGTACGAAAACTCGAAGGCGCAAGCCGCCAGCGGCATCGATTTCAGGGTGCCGCGCCTCGCGACCAGCGCATCTTTTTCGCCGGAGGATTTCTGCGCCGCGACGATGCGGTCGCGATAACGTTTTGAGTCCCGAAATTTCAGCGCATCGATTGGCTCTAGATTGGCGGCGATCTCGACGCCGCTGCCTTCGTCGAGGAAGCTGGTCAGCCGCGCACGCGCGCCGATCGGATGATGGTGTCCGCACTTGGGACACACCATCAGGTTGCGCTCCAGTTCCGGCGCATACAAAACGGTGCCGCAGCCGGCGCACTTCTCCCACACGCCTTCGGGCACCTTGCCCTTGGCGCCGGCGTTCTGCGTGCGGATGCGCGGGGTCATCAGTTTCTGCAGCCAGGTCATAACTTGGACCGCTCAACAATTCCCTAGAATACAACGACGGATGAAATCAATGTTTATCGAGCGCAGCCCGGATCGGCGCCAGAAAATCCTCCGCGCGCGCGCGCGCCTCGTCGCCATTGGCGCTGCCGGCCAATCTATCGACCAGCGCCGAGCCGATCACCACCGCATCGGCGAACGCGCTGATCGCCTTGGCGCTGGCTGCATCCTTGATGCCGAAGCCGACGGCGATCGGCACCTCGCACGATGCACGCAAGCTCGTCACGCGCCGTTCGACTTCGCCAACGTCGAGATTCGAGGCACCGGTGATGCCAGCGAATGACACGTAATAAAGATAACCTTCCGCAGCGGCCGAGAGATCGGCCAGCCGCGCATCCGATGTGGTCGGCGCGGCCAGCAGGATGCACCGCAATCCGGCATCGCGTAATGATTGCAGTTCGGCGGATTCCTCCAGCGGACAATCCACGATCAGGACACCATCCACGCCGGCATCTTTGGCTTCCCGCGCAAAACGTTCAATACGAAAGATTTCGATGGGGTTGAGATAGCCCATCAGCACGATCGGCGTGCTCATATCCCGGCCCCGAAACGCGCGCACCCATTGCAGAATCTGCTCGATGCCGATGCCTTTGACCAGCGCGCGCTCGCCGGCGTGCTGGATCGTCGACCCATCCGCCATCGGATCGGAAAACGGCACGCCCAGTTCGATCACGTCCGCGCCGGTTTCGACCAGCGCGTGCATCACCGCAACGGTCGCCCCGGGCACGGGATCGCCCGCGGTGATGAAGGGGATCAGGCCCGTTCGCTGCTTCGCACGGAGTTCGCTGAAGCGGGCATCGATGCGATTTGCGAGTCCCGTTTTCATAGCGCGAATCCTTCTCGCGCGGCGATCGTATGCACATCCTTGTCGCCACGGCCTGACAGATTGCAGAGGATCAATTTGTCCTGTGACAATTCACGCGCCAGTTTGACCGCCTGCGCGACGGCGTGACTGGATTCCAGCGCGGCAAGGATACCTTCGGTTTTTGCGAGCAAATGAAATGCCGCCAACGCCTCGTCATCGGTCACGCCGACATATTCGGCGCGCCCGGTGTCTTTCAGATAAGCGTGTTCGGGACCGACGCCCGGATAGTCGAGACCGGCGGAGACCGAATGCGTTTCGGTGATCTGGCCGTTGTCGTCGCACAACACGTAGGTGCGGTTGCCGTGCAGCACGCCGAGGCGACCGGCAACCAGCGACGCGGCGTGGTGCCCGCTGGCCAACCCCAAACCCGCTGCTTCAGCACCGACGATGCGTACGTTGCGATCGTTCAAAAAAGCGTGGAACAAGCCGATCGCGTTGGAACCGCCGCCGACGCACGCGACCAGCGCATCCGGCAACCGTTGGTACTGCTCCAGCATCTGCGCACGCGCTTCGCGCCCGACCACCGCGTTGAAATCGCGCACCATCATCGGATACGGATGCGGACCTGCGACGGTGCCGATGATGTAAAACGTGTCGCGCACGTTGGTCACCCAATCGCGCAGCGCTTCGTTCAGGGCGTCTTTCAGCGTCTTCGAGCCGGACGTCACCGGGATCACTTCCGCGCCCAGCAATTTCATCCGGTACATATTGATCTTCTGCCGCTCGATATCCACCACGCCCATGTATACGATGCATTGCATGCCGAAACGCGCGCAGACCGTCGCGGTGGCGACGCCGTGTTGGCCCGCCCCGGTCTCGGCGATGATCCGCGTCTTGCCCATGTTGCGCGCGACCAGCGCCTGACCCACGGTATTGTTGATCTTGTGCGCGCCGGTGTGATTCAAATCCTCGCGCTTCAACAGGATCTGCGCGCCACCGATTTTTTTCGACAACCGGCGCGCGTGATAAATCGGCGATGGCCGGCCGACATAGTGTTTGAGATCGTGGTCGAGCTCGGCGATGAAAGCCGGGTCGTCGCGCAACGATAAATACGCAGCCGTCAATTCCTGCAACGGCGCGATCAGCGTCTCGGCGACGAACACGCCACCGTATGGCCCGAAACGGCCATGCGCGTCGGGGAAGGTCTGATAATCGGGTGGCGCGGGAATGCGCGGCATATCGCTCATCTCTTGCCCTCTCCCTTCGGGAGAGGGCGGCCGAAGGCCGGGCGAGGGTTCGGGATAACGGGGACGGAGGAAGTTTCCGAGCCCTCATCCGTGCCCCTCTCCGAATGGGAGAGGGATTCAAAAGCATTGATCGCTGCGAAGAATGCGCGCAGCTTGTGATGATCCTTGACGCCCGGCGCGGATTCCACGCCGCTGGCGACATCCACGGCCCACGGGCGCACCGTGCGGATTGCATTCGCAACGTTGTCCGCATTCAAGCCACCGGCGAGGATGACCGGGCGATCCAGATCGCGTGGCACGCGCGTCCAATCGAAAACCCTTCCCTGCCCGCCCTGCGCACCCGCCGCGTGACCGTCCAGCACGAATCCGATCGCGCGCGGATGCGCATCGACGAACGTGCGCACGTCTGCCGCGCCGTCCATGCCGATCGCCTTGAGGTAGCGCACACCGAAAGATTCGCAAAACGCCGCGTCTTCGCTGCCGTGGAATTGCACGAGGTCCGGGCGCACCGCATCGATGATCTCCCGCACACGACTCGCGGGAAGATCGTGCGTGAGCATCACCGCGTCGACGAAGGCCGGTAATGCTTCGCGTATCGCACGCGCGCGTTCGATCGACATGCAACGCGGACTTGACGGCGTCATCACCATGCCGATCGCATCTGCGCCCAACCCGCACGCGAGCAACGCGTCCTCGACGCGGGTAATGCCGCAGATTTTCACGCGGGTGCGATGCATCCGATTCCTTTGTGTTCCAAAAAAGCAAGACAATCCGCGAATGAACGCAAATGAACGCGAATAAAAAAAACAAACTTGAATAATTTGCGTTTATTGGTGTTCACAGCGAGCTGTTGTTTTGCATTGCCAACGTGACATCAGCCGGAAGCCCCCATTCTGCCGGATATCGCGGGCCGACGAAGATCAGCCCTTGCGCAGGCGCGGTGGCGCCGGCAATGCTGCGGTCGCGCTGATGCAGCAATTGCGCGATCCATTCGCGCTGACGTTCGCCGCGTCCGATTTGCAGCAACGAACCCACGATATTGCGCACCATGTGGTGCAGGAAGGCATTGGCCTCGATCTCGACGATCACGCATTCGCCATCACGGCGCACGTCGATCCCCAGAACCTCGCGGCGCGCGTGTGCGGCCTGGCATGCGATCGCGCGAAACGCGGAGAAGTCGTGTTCGCCGACCAACGCCTGCGCTGCGTCGTGCATCGCTCCCGCTTCCAGCGGCACGCGCTCCCACGATGCAAACCGCGCATCCAGCGCGGGACGGACCGCGCGATTGAGAAGTGTGTAACGGTAGCGCCGCGCCCGCGCCGCATGGCGCGCGTGGAAATCCGGCGCGACCGCGCGCGTCCAGCGCACCGCGATCTGCGGCGGCAAGCGCGTGGTCGCGCCGAGCGTCCATGCGCGTTCTCCCCGTTGCGCATCGCTGTCGAAATGGATGACCTGGCAGCGCGCGTGCACACCGGCATCGGTGCGGCCCGCGCACGTCACCGCGACCGGATGATCAGCGACGAACGACAACGCATCTTCCACCGCGGCTTGCAGACTCGGCCCGTGCTTCAGCCGTTGCCAGCCGAAGAAACCGGTGCCGTCGTATTCGATGCCGAGGGCGTAGCGCATTCGTGTAGCGGATTCCAATCTCGGCAAGAATCCATCCTTGGAGCCACTTCCAATCGGCATCCTGCCTCATCCTGAGGCGGCGCGCGCGATGTGTTTCTTCGCATCGCGCCCACGCGTCACTTCAGACCTTCCAGCAACCGCTGCGCCTCGTCCCTCTGCATCTGGGAGCCCTCGTTCGACACTTCTTCCAGCATCGCGCGAGCGCCGGCGGGATCGCCCATGTCGAGATAGGCGCGCGCTAGGTCGAGCTTGGTATCGACCGGGTCGTCGCTGAACGGCAGTGCATCGTCGGCTTCCGGGGCGGACGCGGACAAGCCGGTATCCGCATCGGCAACCTCGGGCGTTGCATGTTCATCGGCAAAGCCGGGCACCGCATGTTGGCGGGTCACATCGTCGTGGATGTCCTGGCCGGCCACCGCCAGTTGCGGCACAAGCGCTTTACCCCTAACCATTCCCGGCTCCGCCACCGGTTCCGGCGGAGGTTCGTCGAAGGCGAAACGGTATTTGTCCTCACCCGCGGACTCCGCTTCACGGCTTTGCTGAGCGGCAAGTTCTTCGGCTGAGGCCGGCGCCGTGGCGAACAATGGATGCGCGGGCGCCAATTGCTCGCCCATCGCCAACACGTCAAGCCACTGCGGTTGCGGCGGATCGACGACGTACTCGTGCATCCGCTCGGCGGCGGCTTCGAACTGCGCTGCATTGCCGCGTTCGAAATAGAAACGGCACAGCGCGAGATGCGCGTCGAGATCGCCGGGATGATCGGCGATTTGCGCGTGCAGCGCATCCTCGCGTTCGGCCTCGATCGCCGCATCGTCGGGCGTGCGCGCCAGTGGCGACTCGCCGAAATGATCGGCCAGCGATGACTCGCTGTCGAGCGGCTCGGACAACGGACGCGGTCGGCGCAACAGGCCGAGCAGGATCAACGCCAGCAGCACGATCGCGCCAATCACCCAGGTCAGCGGTTGCCGATACCACGGCAACGCCTCGCCAGGTTGCGCCCCGGCACGCGGCAGCGCTCGTTTGACCGGCGTTGGTAGCGCGACGGTTTTATTGACCGCTGCGGTCGTCGCCACTGGCGCGGCGGGCGAAACCGCCGTTGTCACGATTGCCGGCGCGGCGCTGGTCGATGCCGTCGCAGCCGGCGTGGTGCCGCCGGCGGCTTTCGGCACGGCGGCAATCGACGCGCCAGCGGCCGGCGCTGGGGCGCTTGAAGCCACGACGGGCTTGCCCTCCTGCTGTTGCGCTTGCGCCAGTTTGCGCTGCAACTCGGCGATCTGCGCGTCCTTCATTCCCAGCAGTTTCTGGTTCTTGCCGCTGATGTCCGCCAGTTGCTTGGCACGCGATTGCAGATCGTTGTTTTCCTGCTTCGCGCTGGTCAGCGCTTCCTTGGTGGTCGCGAGTTGCTGCTTCAAGCCCGCGACGGTGTCGTTGCTACTGCCACCGCTCTGCCCCGGGCGGCTCGCCGCCGAGCCGCCGCCCTTCACAGGTGGAATCAGCGCGAGCCTATCGGACGTGTTGGCGGTTTTCTCCGCGACCGCGGATGGTGTTGTCGACTGCGCCGTGGTGTTTTCCCCGACCACGGTCGCCTTGCGCGCGGCGGCGCCGCGCCAATCCTCGTACTGCCGGTGTACTTGCGCGCGCGCTTCTGCGGCGCTGGTCGCGTCGATCGCTTCGCGGGTCGGAATCCGCAGGATCGCGCCGCTGCGCAGCGAATTGATGTTGTCGCGATAGAACGCATCCGGATTGGTTTGCTTCAGCGCCAGCATCATCTGATCGACGCTGACCTGCGGGTCTGTGCGTGTTCGTGTTGCGACTTTGTAAAGTGTGTCGCCATGCGCCACCGTGTATTCGCCGTTGCGCGCGTGGCTCGGCGCCGCGGTTGCGGCCGGCAACGCGGAGGTTGGTTGCGGCGATGCTTGCGGTTGTGTCGCTGGACGCGGCTGCGTCATTTGCGACGCGGGCGTCTGCTGCGCGGGCGCGGGAATCGTCTGCGGCGCCGCCGTCTCCTGCGGCGCGGGCGCTGACGTCTCATCTTCCGCGGGCGGCGTGGAGGCGATCACCGGATCCAGTAGTACGGTGTATTCGCGCAATTGCCGTCCCTTGCGCGAGTTAACCTGCAGCAGAAAATCCAGATACGGATCGCCCACCGGCTGGCTGCTGGTGATCAGTACGATCTTGTGGCCAGTGCTGTCGGTGACGATGTTGAAATGCAGGTCGACGCCATACGGACGCGTCAAACCCACGCGCGCGAAATCGGCATCCGACGCCAGGCTCACGCTGAGCCCCTCGCCTTCCGAGAGATTGTCGAGTTGTATCGGGATTTCCGCCACCAGCGGCTCGTCGAGCGTGGATTTCACGCGGATCTGACCCAGTTGCAGCGCCAGCGCGGAGCTGCTGCCCAAGACGAGCGATACGGCCAAGGCGATTTTCAACATTGACTTCATCGTCGTGTTCCCCGATCACGTTAACCGAGCCGGCGCGCGGTTGGCCTTGCAAGATTAGCGGATTTTGGCCACGCCCACGCGACGAAGGCCGTCAATGCCCGCCGGCCTTGGCAGTCGGCGTGGCGCGCGCGCGCGCTTTGCCCGCCTGCGAAGCCTTCAATTGGCGTTGCAGCTCGGCGATTTGCCGGTCGCGTTGGGTTTGCGCCGCGCGCTCGGCGGCGGATTGTTTTTCCAGTTCCGTCACCCGCGCATGCCATTGCGCCGATTGTGCGTGCTGCCGTTGCAACGCGGTGTCGGCGTCGTGGAGTTGTCTCGCGGTTTTCGAAGTGGACGGGGCGTCTGTTCCCGTTGCGGGCGATGCGACAAGCATCGACGAGAATGCGATCGCCAGTGCAATGAAGACCGGTGCGATACGCGCGCTCACAGGTAATCCCGTATCAAGTGTTCCGCGATCTGCACGGCGTTGAGCGCCGCGCCCTTGCGGATATTGTCCGACACCACCCACAAATTCAGGCCGCGCGGATGCGAGATGTCCTCGCGCACGCGGCCCACGAACACCGCGTCCTTGCCGGCCGCGTGTCCGACCGGGGTCGGATAACCACCCGGCTTGCGCTCGTCGACAACGACGACACCCGGCGCATTCGCCAACAACTCGCGCGCTTGCTCAGCCGACAATTTGGCGCGTGTTTCAATATGCACCGCTTCCGAATGCCCATAAAACACCGGCACCCGCACGCAGGTCGCGTTGACCTGGATCGTATCGTCCTCCAGGATCTTGCGCGTCTCCCACATCATCTTCATTTCTTCTTTCGTGTAACCGTTGTCCTGGAAATCGTCGATGTGCGGGATCAGATTGAACGCGATCTGCGCCGGAAACTTTTTCGGCACGGCATTCTGGAAATTCAGCATCGCCGCGGTCTGCCGGCCGAGCTCCTCCATGCCGGAACGCCCCGCGCCCGACACCGATTGATAGGTCGCCACATTGATGCGCTCGATCCCGGCTGCGCGATGGATCGGCGCAAGCGCCACCAGCATCTGCATGGTAGAGCAATTGGGATTGGCGATGATGCCGCGGTTTGTGTACTGCGCGACCGCCTTCGGATTGACCTCGCTCACAACCAATGGAATATCGTCGACGTAGCGAAACTCCGAAGTGTTGTCGATCACCACCGCGCCGGCTTCCGCCGCGCGCGGCGCGTGCTCGCGCGACACGCTGCCGCCGGCCGAAAAAAACGCGATGTCGATGCCGGCGAAGTCGCAGTCCGCGATATTTTTCACCGTCTTCGACTTGCTGGCGAAGTCCACTTTCCCGCCCGCCGAACGTTCGCTGGCCAGCGGCACCAGATCGCCAATCGGAAACTTGCGCTCGACGAGGATCGACAGCAACGTTTCACCGACCGCGCCAGTGGCACCGGCGATGGCGACGTTGTAATGGGTTTTCTTGCTCATGATGCGTGCTTATTTGACTGCAATCAGCGTTGGAAGAATTTCGTCGCCAATCCAGAACCAGGCCAATGCCGCGCCGAACAGAACGCCAAACAGCCACAGCATCCAACGCCAGCGCCGCCAGATCGCAGCATGCACGGACAGTTGCATGGGAATGTCCACGAGATAAGCCGCGCAGTAACAGACATTGGCAGGCACGGCCAATACGACCAAACCCAGCAGCAGTTCGAAACCAACCTCGTGGCGAATTTGGGCCCAGAATGCCGTCGCAGGCACGATCACCACCGCAATGAGCGCAAGGTTGTACACGATCCGGCGAAATTCCCAATAACGGATCGCGTCTCCAAGGACGGCACCCAGTGACGTGCGCGACGAATCCGGCAATGCCGTCATGATCATTTCTCCTGCCGCGCTCCGGGAACCCGTGGACGCACCTCACCCACATCGCCGCACTGCGCGCGGTGCCTCAGAGCCTGATCCATCAACACCAGCGCCACCATCGCCTCCGCGATCGGCGTGGCACGGATGCCGACGCAGGGATCGTGGCGGCCCTTGCTGCGCACTTCGACTTCCTCGCCGGCGAGGTTCACGCTGCGACCCGGCTTGAGAATACTCGAGGTCGGCTTCAACGCGATCGAGGCGAGGATCTGCTGCCCTGAGGATATCCCACCCAGGATGCCGCCGGCATGGTTCGACAAGAATCCTTGCGGCGTCATTTCGTCGCGATGTTCGGAGCCCTTTTGCGTAACGCACGCGAACCCCGCGCCGATTTCCACTCCCTTGACTGCGTTGATCGACATCAACGCTGATGCAAGCTCCGCGTCCAGCTTGCCATACACCGGTTCGCCCCAACCCGGCGGAACATTCTCCGCGATCACCTTGATGCGCGCGCCGACCGAATCGCCGGACTTGCGCAACGCATCGACATATTTCTCCAACTCCGTAACCATCGACGCATCCGGCCAGAAAAACGCATTGCTCTCGACCACGGCGAAATCGATATCCGCGCCATGCGACGAGCCCGGCGTCAATTCGCCGATCTGCGCGAGATACCCGCGCACCGTCACGCCGAATTTTTCCGCGAGCCACTTCTTGGCGATCACCGCCGCCGCCACGCGCATCGTAGTCTCGCGCGCGGAAGCGCGTCCGCCGCCGCGCGGATCGCGGATGCCGTATTTCTGCCAATAGGTGTAATCGGCGTGGCCGGGGCGGAAGGCGTCGGTGAGCGCGTCGTAATCCCTGGAACGCGCGTCGGTATTTCGGATCAAGAGCGCGATCGGCGAACCGGTGGTCTTGCCCTGGTACACGCCGGAAAGGATTTCAACTTCATCGGCCTCGTGACGCTGCGAGGTGTAGCGCGATTTGCCCGTTGCGCGGCGCGCGAGGTCGTGCGAGAAATCTTCCGGTGCAATCGCAAGTCCCGGCGGGCAACCATCGATCACGCAACCGATCGCCGGCCCATGCGATTCGCCGAAGGTCGTGACTGCGAACAATTGACCGAAGGTGTTTCTGGACATCGCGCGCCTGTCGCAAAAGCCCCTCTCCCGCCGGGAGAGGGGTTGGGGTGAGGGTTCGGCGAGATCAGACAGCACACTCTCGCACAAACCCCGATAATCGCAAGCACCGAACCCTCATCCGGCGCTTCGCGCCACCTTCTCCCGAAGGGAGAAGGAATTGCTAGCGGCCCGCTGCCACGGCACGAATGGCATCGGCGTGCTTCAACAGATCACGTTTTTCCAGAACGAATACGCCCATCGGCCCCACCTTGAACTCGATCCACACGAACGGCACGGCCGGCAGCAACGCATTCAAGGCGCGTTCGCTGTCGCCGACCTCGACGATCAGCACGCCGTTCCCGCTCAAATGATCGGCGGCCCGATCCAGAATACGCAACGCGAAATCCAGCCCGTCCGCACCCGCGGCCAAGCCTGGCGCGGGTTCGTGACGATACTCGGGCGGCAACGCGACGAATTCCTGTTCGGTGACGTAAGGCGGGTTGGACACGATCAAGTCGTAGCGTTCCCCGTCGATCGCCGCAAACAGATCCGAGCGGATCGCGCGCACGCGATCCCCGGCGCCATGCAAATCGATATTCTCGCGCGCCAGCGACAATGCGTCTTCGTCGACATCGACAAGATCGACGCGCCAATCGTGATTATGCGCGGCGATCGCAATGCCGATGCAGCCGGAACCCGCACAGAGATCCAGCGAGCGCATCACGTGACGATCGTCCAGCCACGGCGAAAAACCGTTCTCGATCAACTCGGCGATCGGCGAGCGGGGAACAAGCGCGCGCGGATCGGTTTTGAAGCGCATCCCAGCGAACCAGGCTTCGCCGACCAGATACGCAACCGGCTCGCGGGTTTCTATGCGGCGTTCGATCAGTTCGCGCAGCCGCGCTGCCTCTTTTGCCGTCAAGCGCGCATTGCCATACGCCGGCGGCGAATCGGGCGGCAGATGCAGCGACGACAGCACCAGATGCGTGGCCTCGTCGATCGCATTGTCGTGGCTGTGGCCGAAGGTCAATCCCGCGGCGTTGAAACGGCTGGCGGCGTAACGGATCCAATCCACAATAGTGACAAGTTCGGTTGTGAGTTCGACGGTCATGCGCGGCGAGGTGCGAATGCGAGTGGCGAGTATAGAGCAGCGTTGCCGCCGCACTCCCTGTCTATACTGCCGCGATGAGTCCAAGCGTTCTTATTCAATACCTGCTGCCGCAAAAAATGCTCAGCCGCATCGTGCGCGCGGCCACCCGCTGGACCTGGCGACCGTGGAAGGATTTCCTGATTGCGCGGGTGATCCGCCGCTATGACGTGGACATGAGCGAAACGGCGCAATCCGATCCACGCGCCTATCCGAGTTTCAATGCGTTCTTCACCCGCGCGCTGAAACCCGGCGCGCGCGTGCCGGCCGGCGGCGAAACAAGCGTGCTATGCCCCGCCGACGGGCGCATCAGTCAAGCGGGCCATATCGACGAAGGCCGCATCCTGCAAGCCAAGGGCCGCATTTTCGCCGTCGCCGAATTGCTCGCCGACGAAACCCGCGCAGAGCGTTATCGCGATGGCAATTTCGTCACCTTGTATCTTTCGCCGCGCGACTACCACCGCGTACACATGCCGCTGGACGGCGAGCTAGTCGAAACCGCGCACGTGCCCGGCCGTTTGTTCAGTGTCGCGCCGCGGCCGGTCGAACAGATCCCGCGACTGTTCGCGCGCAACGAGCGGCTGATCTGCCATTTCGAAGGCGCGCATGGGCCATTCGTGATGGCGATGGTCGGCGCGATACTGGTATCGGGTATCAGTACCGTCTGGAGCGGCGCCGAAATCCCGCCTTACGCCGGGCGTATCGTCCGCGGCAACTGGCGCGGGCGCGGCGTCAGTTTGGCGCGTTTCGGCGAGATGGCGCGTTTCGAGATGGGTTCGACGGTGATCCTGCTATTGCCGGCCGGTTCCGCGCTGCAGCCAGGCCTGCTGCCACAGAGGCCGGTCAAACTGGGCCAACGCCTGGGCGCCGTGGCCGGGCCCCATCAAATCCATTGACACACGGGCCTGCGTCAGGGGTTATACTGCGCGCTTGTGTGACCCGTGGCGGCCGGGGTCAGAAAAATCCGTGACGGCTCACGGATGCTTGGAAGTTCGCGAAGAAACGATTGCAAGCCATTCAAGCATGGGGAGATTTTATGCGTCTAGTCACACGCATTCTGGCCTTGAGCCGCGCCACGCGGCTGAAACACCAATTCCGCGACATCGAGATCCACGCGTTGGAGTTGCCGCAGCCGGCCGCGCAATTCCTGGCCGAGCTGATCGCCAAGGAATGTGCCGCGGCGGCGCGCTGCGAGTCCCCGCAACTTTACGGCTCGCCGCCCGATCTGAAACCCGGCGGCTGGGGCACCGGCACCGATCTCGGCTACGAGCGCTCGCGCTCCGACAACTCCCAGGTGCGCTTGCGCGGCATGGCGTTGTGGCTGGTGGTGGCCTACCACGAAACCCACGAGGCGAGCTTCCCCGAATTCGCCGATCTGCACCGCGAGGTATTGCGCTTGATGCGCCAGATCAAGGAAGCCGCTGCGCAACCCGCCGACCGCATGGCTTCGTGGATGAAAACCGAAGGCGGCGCGGCGGCTTAGCCGGGAACGAAAATCGGCGACACGCCGCTGCGTTTGAGCTCACGCTCAACCGGCGAAAATCATGGCGAGCGTTCCAATGGCGGACTCGTCGAATGCCGGCCGGCCGTGCGGATCACGCAGCGGCGCTTGAGTTCGGCGATCAGGCTGATGGCTTGGCGTCATCCCGTGAGGGTGTGTATGGCAAGCCGATTTTCTTCAGCACGGCCTTGAAGCGCGGATCGTTGCGGATCGGATCGAAAATCGGATACCACAACAACTGCGGTGCGGTGCTGTTGCCGTTGACCGCAAAGTCTTCGAGCGTCGCCAGGGCACGCTCACGCTCGCCGAGAGCCGCAAGAAACAACGCATGCACGATCGCGTCATGGCGCAGGTTGCTCAATGCGAACGACGTCTCCAAGGCCTGAACCGCGCTCACCCGCGCGCGCGGGTCGGCAATGCCCCGCACCAGCAGCGCCGACGCATCCGGATCGCCACCATTGAGCTTGCTCGCCAAGCGCATCTGCTGTTCTGCTTCGAGATATCGATGCTGGGCAAGGTAGATCCACACCGCGATACGATGTTCCAACAGTCCTTCCGGATGCGCGGCCAGGGTGCTTTCCATCTGCTTCAAGGCCGCATCGTCGCGATGCAGTGCAAACAGGAGTTGCGCGCGTATTGCTCCATTCACACCTGACAGCGGATCGTGTTGCAGGGCGCGCTCGATTTCGACCAGCGCGGGTTCGAGTTGGCCGACTCCATACAGGAATTGCGCGTACTGATCCATCGCTTCGGCATCGCCGGGCGCCAGGATACGCGCGCGCTGAAATGCGTGATCCGCATCGGCCCAGCGCAGCTGGTTGCTATACACGATGCCCTGCGCGACATAGGCCAGCGCGGCATTGGGATCCAACGCCAGCGCATGTTGCGCGGCGACGAGGGAGTGCGCGTTGCCGGTTTGTACCGAAACCGGCGCGTAGGTCGAGAGCAATGCCTGCGCTTCCGCCAGCGCCGCCCACGCCTGCGCGTAGTTCGGATCAATGACAGCCGCTTGCTGGAACGCATCGACGGCTTCGGTCACGGAACGCTTCGCCAGCAAAGTGAGTCCGCGCAGATAGAAATCGTGTGCGCGCGGATCAACGGTCCTTTGCGACACCAGCGTTTGCCTGCCTCCTCCCGCCAATTGAACCTGCAATTTGTCCGCGATCGCCTTGGAGATTTCATCCTCGACCGCGAAGATACTGGTCAATTTGCGATCGTATTTTTCCGACCACAGGTGATAGCCGCTGCGGGTGTCGATCAATTGCGCGGTGATGCGCACCTCGTCGCCGGATTTCTGCACGCTGCCTTCCAGCACGGTTGCGACATCCAGCGCCTCGCCGACCTTGCGCAAATCCTCGGCTTTGCCCTTGAACGCGAACGCGGAAGTGCGCGCGGCGACTTTCAGCTTCGGCACCTGCGCCAGCGCATCAAGGATTTCCTCGGTGATGCCATCGCTGAAATATTCGTTCTTCGGATCGCCGCTCATGTTGACGAACGGCAACACGGCGATGGATTTTGCGTTCGACGCAAAGCTGCTTGCAGCAGACGGGACGCCGGTGGCCGCCGCGCTTGGGCCGGTCGCGCGCAAGGGAGCCGCCATGCCGCGCACGAAATGCCACCAGGCGCCGCCTGCGGCAAGCGCGATCAGTACGCCAATTGCACCGATCGCAATGCCGGCGCGACGCGAACCAGCCGCCGCCGCCGGGTTTGCATCCTCGGGCGACGTATCGGTGCGCACGATTCCCCGGGGTGTCGCGTCGAACGCCCATGCCAGTACCAGCGCGATCGGGAACCCGATCAGGATCAGGATCACCACCAGTTGCTCGACCCAATTCGGAAACGCGAACACCGGAAAGACCTGCGTCGCGATCTGGATCAACAACCAGCCGACCACCGCATAGGCAGCAGCCACGCGGAACACATGCCGACGTCGCAATTCGCGAAGCAGATCGCCTGTGGACATGGATGCGCATCCCCGTAAAGCGCGGGCAGCATAGGTGCCGTTGCCGCATCTTCGCGCATTTTTCCGGACGGCGACAGCGCCGCCGGTGGGCGGCCTATTCCCGGCCGCAGCCGCTCAGGTTCAATTCCTGTCCAGGCTTGAGCGCATAGCGCGGCGCGCTCAAATGGTTCTTTCTGGCCAGTTCGTGCATATCATCGCAACTGTATTTGCGGGCGACCGAAGAAAGCGTGTCGCCGCGATGCACCGTGTAACGGCGCGGAGATTTACGCGCCGGCTCGCGTGTCACGGATTTCGGCGGCGGCGGATCCGCGGCGGCGATCGCCAGTTGCGGCGGCGAGGTGGGCAGCACCGCCGAATGCAAATCGGACGCCAGCGTCACCCACCGACCGTCCACACAGGAACGCGCGTAATCGACCTCCAGACGTTTAGGCAACGCCACGCGCGTGCCCGCCGGTTGCGCTGCCTGCGCATCCCTCTGCGGATTGAGGTTGCGCAGGGTGACGTACCAGCCGTTGCGCATCTGACCGGCTCCGCCCAGACATACCGCCAGCTCCGCCAGCGAAGCCGGGCGTTTCAGAAACACCTGGCCGGGCGCGCCGTCGATGTCGGGGAAGCGCAGGTTGTAGCGTTCCGGATGCATGAACAGCCATGCCGCGGCCAGCACCATCGGCACGTATTCGCGCGTTTCCGGTGACAGCGCGAAATACATTTGTGGATCCCAGAAACTCGCGTTGGGTTGGCTGGCGGCGAGCCGGCCGACGCGGCCTTCGCCGCCGTTGTAGGCGGCCAGCACCAGTTCCAGATTGTTGTTGAATTGCGCGAGTTGCTCGTTGAGATACTCGGCGTTGGCGCGCGCGGCCAGACTCGGATCCATCCGTTCGTCGAAGCCGTTGACGGTGGTCATGCCGAAACGCATGCCGGTGGCGGGCATGAACTGCAGCGGACCGACCGCGCCGGAACGCGATACCGCGTGCACCTTGCCGCCGGATTCCTTGGCCATGATGCCGAACAGGATCGCCTCGGGCAGGTTTGCCTGCCGGTATTCCGGCCACATCTCGAAACGCAGGTACTGGTAATTGACGTAGGCATCCATCAATTGCGGCCGCAATCGCGTCAACCAGGTTTCCAGCGCGGCCTTGATCGGGCCGTTCATCGCGATCAGGTCGGACAATTTTCTTCCGCGCAGGAGACTCACGCTGCGCTGCGTTTGCGGCAGCGTGTTCAGCACCGGCGAGGCGGAGTTGCCGCCAGCCGTTCCCGGCAGATCGGACAGCTCATCGCCCTCGTCGCCGCCGAGGAAACTGCCGTCCTTCAAGCGCAGCGCGCGGTCATAGGTGGAGATGAAACGCTGTACGTCGCAACCGGGCGTGTTGACGCACTGCGCGGCGGCATTGCGCATGGTGTCGAGCGCCGTGCTGATCGCGCGTTCGGATTCCGCATTGTCATCGCGGCGTGCCAGTTCCAGCGCGCGATCGTAATCGCGCCCGGCCTGATCGAGCCTGGCGTACAGCGCATCCAGCGATGAACCGCGCGCGGCGGTTTCGGTCGGCGCACCGGTACAACCGGCGAGCAGCGCGATCGAAACGGTGACCACGGAAGCGAACAACCACGAGCGCGGCAACCGCGAAAAAGAAAGCATCGTTGGAAGAGTCCGGTGAATGACGGCGATCCGCCACCCTAACCCGCGACCGCGCGCGACTCAAGGGCAGCGCCCTTTTGGCAATGGTCCATTTTTGAATATTTCCGTTCGCGTTGAGCGTTGCTCGCGCAGCGCGCGAAGTCGAAACGCAAGCCGCCCTTCGACACCGGCACCTCTTTGTTCAAAGACGGGCCTATGCTCAGGGTGAAAGGAATTTCAATGGACCACCACCGCCCATTTACAATCGGTTCTCGCCTTAGAGAGCAGGCCAAAACATGTCACGCTGGCGAGCGCCCGCGCCGCATTCCACCGCGATCATCACCCGCGCCGGTTTCGAGAGATTGAAAGTCGAACTGGATCATTTGTGGCGCACATTGCGACCCGAGGTCGTGCGCGCGTTGGCGGCGGCCGCGGCCGAAGGCGATCGCTCGGAAAATGCCGAATACACTTACCGCAAGAAGCAGCTCGGCGAAATCGATCGTCGCGTGCGCTATCTTTCCAAACGGATTCCGATGCTGAAAGTCGTCGATGGCCAGCCGGCCGATGCGCAGGCGATCTATTTCGGCGCATGGTTCGAGATCGAGAATCCTGGAGCCGGCGAAACGCATCGTTATCGCATCGTCGGTCCGGACGAAACCGATGCGAAGCGCGGCTTCATCAGCATCGACTCGCCACTGGCGCGCGCGGCGTTGAAAAAACGCGTCGACGACGAGTTCGAGGCGGAATTGCCGGGCGGCAACGCGCGGTTTGTGATTGTGGCGGTGAGCTACGGACCGCGGGATTGAATCCTTCTCCCTATGGGAGAAGGTGGCGCGCAGCGACGAATGATGGTTCGGATCTCGCGCAGAATCCCGATCGAACGCGAGCGCCGTACCCTCACCCCTTCCCTCTCCCGACGGGAGAGGGGTCAAACGAGCGTCGCTTCCAGATCATGCGCATCCGCGCCGATGATCCGAGCCTGCGCGAATTGTCCCGGTTTCAGCAATTGCCCGTCGGCGATGCGCACCACGCCATCGATCCCGGGCGCGTCGGCCATCGAGCGGGCGATCGCACCATCGTCGTTCACTTCATCCACCAACACGGTCATCGTTTGCCCGATCTTGCGTTGCAATTTCGCGGCGGAAATCTCCGACTGCACTTCCATGAAGCGTTCCAACCGGTCTTCCTTCAGTTCTTCCGGAACCGGATCGGGAAGTTCGTTGGCGCGCGCGCCCTCCACCGGCGAATAGACGAACGCACCAACGCGATCGAGCTGGGCTTCCCGCAGGAAGTCCAGCAGCGATTCGAACTCGGCATCCGTTTCGCCGGGGAATCCGGCGATGAAAGTGCTGCGGATCGTCAATTCCGGACAAGTCTTGCGCCACGCCTGGATGCGCTCCAGCGTTTTCTCCGCGTGCGCCGGACGTTTCATCAATTTGAGAATGCGCGGACTGGCGTGCTGAAACGGGATGTCCAGATATGGCAGGATTTTCCCCTTCGCCATCAGCGGGATGACTTCATCGACGTGCGGGTATGGATAAACGTAATGCAAGCGCACCCACGCGCCAAGTTGCGACAATCCCTCGCACAGCCCGGTCATGCGCGTGCGATAGGGCTTGCCACGCCATTCCCGCGCGGCGTATTTCAGATCGACGCCGTAGGCGCTGGTGTCCTGCGAGATTACCAATAGTTCCTTGACGCCGCCGCGCAACAGTTTTTCCGCCTCGATCAATACCTCGTCGATCGGGCGCGACACCAGATCGCCGCGCATCGACGGAATAATGCAGAACGTGCAGCGATGATTGCAGCCCTCGGAAATCTTCAAATACGCGTAGTGTTTTGGCGTGAGTTTGACCCCGGTGTCGGGTGCCAGGTTCACGAACGGATCGTGCACCGGCGGCAGCGCCGCGTGCACCGCGCGCATCACGCTCGAATAATCCTGCGGTCCGGTGATCGCAAGAACGTCGGGATAAGCTTCGCGGATCAGTTCCGCGCGCTTGCCGAGACAGCCGGTGACGATCACCTTGCCGTTTTCGTGCAGCGCCTCGCCGATCGCGTCCAGCGATTCCTGCACCGCCGCGTCGATGAAGCCGCAGGTGTTGACCACCACCGCGTCGGCCGCGCCGTAACTGGGCACGATTTCATAACCCTCGACCTTCAACTGGGTGAGGATGCGCTCGGAATCGACCAGCGCCTTGGGGCAGCCCAGGCTCACGAAACCGATTTTGGGGTTGGCGTTGGGCATGTTTCGAGCGCGGCAAAGCGCGCAATTGTAGCGGGCGGTAGCGGTCCGCGGTTGACTTGCTGCGCCACCGGCCTACGCTGCCCGGATATCAGCAGACAAGGAGCCATGCCATGGCCGAATCGATCCGCTTGAACACCGCCGGCATGCAATGCATCGGCGCATATCTGGCCACGCCAACAGGGAGCCCGAAGGGCGGCATCGTGGTGGTGCAGGAGATCTTCGGCATCAACCCGCACATCCGCAGCGTCGCCGATCGCTTTGCGGACGCCGGCTACACCGCGATCGCACCGGTCTTCTTCGATCATATCGAGGAAGGCGTCGAACTTGCCTACGACGAGGGTTCATTTGCAAAAGCGCGCGAATTGACCGGCCAGGTCGGCATGGCCCGCGCGATCGAGGATGTCGCGAGCGCGGCGGAAGCGATCGCGTCGAGCGGAAAGATCGGCGTGGTGGGTTTCTGCTGGGGCGGCAGCGTCGCGCTGCTGGCCGCGCAGCGGCTGGGTTTGCCGGCGGTGAGTTATTATGGCGCGCGCAACACGGCGTATCTCGACCAACCGTTGCAAGCGCCGGTGATTTTCCATATCGGCGGCGCCGATCCGTCGATTCCGCCGGAGGCGATCCAGAAACATCGCGCGGCATATCCGAACGCACCGATCTACGTTTATGCAGGCGCCGGCCATGCCTTCAACCGCGATGTCGATCCGTCGCATTACGATGAAGCCGCCGCCAAGCTCGCGTGGCAACGAACGCTCGCATTCTTCGACCAGCAGCTCGCGCACGACGCATGAGTCACGATAACGACGCCGGTTTCAGGCTCGATCCGCGTCTCGCGGCAACCACAGCGTTCGTCGCAGACTGGGAATTGTCGCGCGCCTTGCTGATGGACGATGCGCGCTTTCCGTGGTTGATCCTGGTGCCGCGTCGCGCGGGTTTGGTCGAACTCGACGATTTGCGCGGCGACGACCAAGCCACACTGCTGCGCGAAATCAACCGCGCGATGGCGCTGCTGCGCGCGATGGCACCTTGCGACAAGCTCAACATCGGCGCGCTCGGCAATCTGGTGCGGCAATTGCATGCGCATATCGTCGCGCGCAGCGTCGGCGACGCCGCGTGGCCCGGACCGGTGTGGGGCTCAGGTGCCCCGCGGCGCTACGAGCCGGTCGCGCGCGATGCGCTGATCGAACGTCTGCGCTCGACGATTCCATCCGAAGCTCCGGGCATCCCGTTTCACCAGCCGACGTGATCGCGGACTTCACCGCCGAGCCGCTGGCCGAGGACGCGCTGCTGCTGCGCTTCGGCGATGGCATCGGCGTAACGATCAATGCGCTAGTGCACGATGCCGCGACACGCTTGCGCGCGGCGGGCCTGCCGGGCGTGAGCGACATCGCGCCGGCTTACGCCAGCCTGCTGCTGCGTTTCGATCCGCTGGTGTGGAACGATCCGCGGGAACCTGCGGAAATGCCGCACGCGCGTCTGCTCGCAGCGGTGCGGCAGGTGTTGCGCGATGCGCACGGCTTCGAATCTTCGAACGCGGAACCCACCCGCATCGTCGAGATCCCGGTTTGCTACGGCGGCGAATCCGGCGCCGATCTGGAAGCCGTCGCGGCCCACGCGCGACTCGATATCGCGCAAGTCATCGCACGCCACGCCGCGGCCGAATACACGGTCGCGATGCTCGGTTTCGCGCCGGGCTTTCCGTATCTGCTCGGCCTCGATCCCGCGTTGCACGCGCCGCGCCGCGCAACCCCGCGCAACCGTGTGCCGGCAGGTTCAGTCGCGATCGGCGGCGCGCAGACCGGCATCTACCCGCGCGAATTGCCGGGCGGCTGGAATCTGATCGGACGCACGTCGCTGGTGTTGTTCGACGCGCGACGGGATCCCTCGTGTCTGCTCGCGCCCGGCATGCGCGTGCGCTTCCGCGCCATAGATGCAGGTGAGTCAACGGGACTCGTTGAGAAGTGCGGAGAAGGACAGCCGCTTTTTGATCCTCGCGATCAGGGATGATCGCAAAGGTGACCATCGAAGTCATCAAAAACGGTTTGCTGACAACGCCACAGGATTTGGGCCGCGCAGGTTACACGCATCTCGGCATCGGCCGCGCCGGCGCGTTCGACCTGCCCGCGCTGAGGATTGCCAACGCCTTGTCAGGCAATTATGTCGACGACTGCGCATTGGAAATCACCCTGCTCGGACCGACGCTGCGTTTTCATCGCGATGCGCATATCGCGATGACCGGAGCGTCGGCGCCGATGCACATCGACGGCATCGAGCAACCGATGTGGTCGCCGTGTTTTGTCACGGCAGGATCGCTCTTGACGATCGGCGCGATGCGCAGCGGTTGCCGTGCCTATCTCGCCGTACGCGGCGGTTTCGCTTTCGAACCGGTGCTCGGCAGCCGCAGCCTCGATGTCAACGCGGCGCTGGGGCCGCTCGATAACCGCGCACTGCGCGCGGGCGATGTGCTGCAGGTCGGAAATGCTGGAGGTCCGAAACTTGCCAGGAAAGCCGGGCAACGCGTTACCGCGACGGAGCCGCAACACTGGTGCGTCGACCCGCATTCGTGGTTTGATCCGGATTCCCGGCATCATCTGCGTCTGCTCCCGGGCAGACACTTCGACCAGCTGGATGCATCTTCGCGCGCGGCCTTGTTCGCGGAACCTTTCCGTGTCGCAAACGATTCCAACCGCGTCGGCGTGCGCCTGGAAGGGCCGCGGCTGTCGTTGTCCGAACCCGTCGAAACGATCAGCGAGGGCTGCGTGGCGGGGACCTTGCAGTTGCCACCGTCGGGCCAACCTATCGCGCTTGGCGTCGAACATCCGGTCAGCGGCGGTTATCCGCATATCGGCCAGATCATCTCAGTCGATCTGCCGATTCTCGCGCAACGGCGGCCCGGCGATGCGCTACGCTTCGTGCCGTGTTCATTGGACGAAGCGTTGCGCCTCCTGCACAAACGCGAACGGCAGTTGCACGATATGGAAAATGCCATTCAACAACGGCTCGTCGAAAATATTTGAGTCGTCATCCAGGGACCATCCCCGGCTTTATCGGGTTGGAGCCCGGAATCCAGCGCCTTCGTTCTTTTTCATCAAGAGCCAAGTCACTGGATTCCCGCCTTTGCGGTAATGACGGCATTATTGTTGCGCCTTTCCGACTCCTGATCCCCTCATTTATCCGTGTCAAAAACAATCGACATCAACGCGGATCTCGGCGAATCGTTCGGCGCGTGGCGCATGGGCGATGATGCTGCAGTGATGTCGCACATCAGTTCGGCGAATATCGCGTGCGGTTTTCATGCCGGCGATCCCGGGGTGATGCGCCGCACCGTCGCGCTGGCGATGAAACATGGCGTGGCGATCGGCGCGCATCCTTCGCTGCCGGATTTGCAGGGTTTCGGCCGCCGCGAAATGCGCGTCACACCGGATGAGGCCTATGCGCTGACGCTGTACCAGATCGGCGCGCTCGCCGGCATTGAGCGCGCGAGCGGCCTGAAGCCGCACCACGTCAAACCGCACGGCGCCTTGTACAACATGGCCGCGCGCGATCGCGGCTTGGCCGATGCGATCGCGCATGCGGTAAATGATTTCGATACGCACCTGATACTCGTCGGACTGGCCGGCGGCGCGTTGATCGAGGCGGGACACGACGCCGGCCTCGTCGTGGCGCGCGAAGCTTTCTGCGACCGTCGTTATCGCGCCGACGGCTCGCTCGCGCCGCGTTCCGAACCCGGCGCGGTGATCGAGAACATCGATGCCGTGATCGAACAAGCCTTGTCGATCGTCATGCACGACGAAGCCACGGCGACCGATGGAACACGCGTGCACATCGAAGCCGACACCCTGTGCGTGCACGGCGATCGGCCCAATGCGGGCGAATTTGCGCAACGTTTACGCGCGGCGCTGGAAGACGCGGGACTGCGCGTCGCCGCACTGGAGCCGCGTTGATGCATTGGCTGCCGCTGCTCGGCGTGCTGGTGGTGGTGATCGGTTTTGCGCTGCGTTTCAATCCGGTGCCGGTGGTGGTCGCGGCCGGCGTGGTCAGTGGACTCGCGGCCGGCAAATCGCCGGGTGAAATCCTGGGCCTGCTCGGCGCAAGCTTTGTTTCCGAACGCTCGCTGCTGCTGTTCGCGTTGACGCTGCCGGCGATCGGCGTGCTGGAGCGCGCCGGCCTGCGCGAACACGCCCGCAACTGGATCGCGGCGCTGCGCGGGCTCACGCTGTCACGATTGTTGCTGGCTTATCTCGGCCTGCGTCAAATCCTGTCGATGTTGGGTCTGAACAATGTCGCGGGACAGGCGCAAACCGTCCGCCCGTTGCTGGCGCCGATGGCGGAAGGCGCGGCAGAAAAGCGAGGCGCATCACTCGAAGAGAACGAACGCAACCAACTACGCGCATTCTGCGCGGCGACCGACAACATCGGCTTGTTCTTCGGCGAGGACGTGTTCATCGCGCTGGGCGCGGTGCTGTTGATCCAGGGTTTCTATGCGCAGCACGGCATCGTGCTCGAGCCTTTGCGGATCGCATTGTGGGCGCTGCCGACCGCGATCGCCGCGTTCCTGATCCACGGGGTTCGCATCGTGCTGTTTTCGCGACACATCGCGCGCGCGCCGCAAGTCGCCCGCACCGGCGCGGCGAGCGACTGATGCTGAGGATCGAACATGCCTATTGGCTGCTGGCGATCTTTCTCGCCGGCGCGGCGTGGCTGAACCTGCGCGGTAGGCGTTGGAGTCATGCCGCGTTCTGGGCTGTGCTGGCCGCGCTGTTCGCGGCTGGCGATTTCATTCTTGCCAAGAGCAAATCACATCATGATCTACCGGCGCAGCTCGCGGGTATCGGCGTGATCGCGCTGGCGGCGTTGTCGCCGCGCATGCATCGCGGGCATCTGCGCGAGCGCGACGAACAGGCGCGCGAGGTCGACGCGCGGCGCTTGCGCCACAAGCTGTTCGTGCCCGCGCTGCTGATCCCGCTGGTGACGATGCTGGTGGCGTTGTTCGGCGGTTACGCGGTGATCGACGGGATGCGCGTGTTCGCGAAACCGCAAATGACCCTGACCGGCCTGGCGCTCGCGTGCGTGGCCGCCTTGATCGCCGCGTTGTGGGTGACACGCGCCAAACCGGGTGCGGGCTTGATCGAAGGCCGCCGCCTGCTCGACACCCTGGGCTGGGCCGCATTGTTGCCATTGACGTTGGCCGCTCTGGGCGGCGTGTTCGCCGTGACCGGCGTGGGCGATGCGGTCGCGAGTCTGGTCGGCATGGCGATCCCGATCGACAATGCGCTCGCTTGCGTACTCGCGTATGGACTCGGCATGGTGTTGTTCACCGTCATCATGGGCAATGCATTCGCAGCGTTCCCGGTGTTGACCGCGGGCATCGGATTGCCGCTGCTGATCCATCTGCACGGCGCCAATCCCGCGATTCTGGGTTCACTCGGGATGCTGACCGGCTACTGTGGAACCCTGTTCACGCCGATGGCGGCGAACTTCAATATCGTGCCAGTGGCGCTGCTGGAACTGCCGAGGCAATCTTCCGTGATCCGCGCGCAATGGCCCACCGGCGCGGCATTGCTGATCGTCAATCTTGCACTGATGTACTTCCTGGTATTTAGATGATTGAGACGTCGACCGTATTGGCGGTTTTTGAGCCCTCCCCTGCAAGGGGAGGGTTGTATGGGGATGGCTTCATTGGAAACCTTCAACCCCATCCCCATCCCGACCTTCCCCTTGAAGGGGAAGGAGCACAGCCGGCATTCCTGCTGCAATCGCGGAAGTGGATGGTAAGTCCGAAATGATCGCGGCGACTACCGACACCATACTACTGACCGGCTTCGCGCCTTTCGCGGGCGAGCGCGTCAATCCCTCGTGGCAAGCCGTGCGCGCGCTGGATGGCAAGCGCATCGCCAATCACCGCGTCGTCGCGGTCGAGTTGCCGACTACGTTCGACCAAGCGCCGCGTGCGTTGCGAAAAGCGTTGCGCGAAGCACAACCAAAGCTCGCGATCGCGGTCGGTATGGCCGGCGGACGCGACGGCATCTCGCTGGAGCGGGTGGCGATCAACGTGATCGACGCGCGCATCCCGGATAACACCGGCAAGCAGCCCGTGGATTCTCCGGTGGTACGAAATGGTCCGGCCGCGTATTTTTCGACGCTGCCGATCAAAGCCGCGTTGCGCGAACTGCACAGGGCCGGCATCCGTGCGCATGTTTCGCAGACCGCGGGCACTTACGTCTGCAATCAGGTTTTCTACGTTCTTATGCACGCGGCGAAACGCCGCCGCGGGTTGCGCGCGGGCTTCGTGCACGTGCCGTATCTGCCGGAACAGGCCGCGCGTCACGACGCGCCGGGCATGCCGCTGGACGAGATAACCCGCGCCCTGCGGATCGTGGTGCGCACCGCGTTGAAGACCCGCGCAGACCTGCATCTGGGCGCCGGCGCGGAGTCTTGAGTTTGCGCGGAATGCAAACGGCGAACCGCTCGCGCGACGCGATCAGCCGGGTTTGCGCCCGGATATGACCGGCACATGCCAAACGGCATAAGCCGGTGGGGTTTCGATCGCCGCAATCATCGCATCGAAATCGGCCCGGACGTCCTCGCCGGAACGTCCGCTGGCGGCCGCCAGTGGTTGCGCATACCCGTCACGCCACGCGCGCATGATGCCCGCGAAGATCGCGCGCGGTACGCGCAGGGTATCGACGATGACGTAATCCATCGCGATATCCTGATAGTGCGAAGCTTCCATGAGCGATGGCGTGTGCCGGCCGATCCGGCCGTCGCAGCCGATGCTGGTCAGGAACGCGATCGCGTTCGCGTTCCAGAACCGGTCGGGATCGCATCGCGCGCCAGCACCGGCAGGGAAGTGCAGCATGCCGTAATCCTCCGACAAGAGGTGCAGCCAACCGCCCGGTTTGAGGACACGGGTGATTTCCTTCAGCACTTCGGAAAAATCCGGCACCGCCTGCGACATGTGCCGGCACACCACCAGATCGAAACAGGCGTCGGCCTGGTCGAGCGCGAACGCATCGCCCTGCTCGTAATGGATGCGGTCGGCGAAGTCGGCGCTGTCCCGCCGCGCCAGCGCTAGATTCGAATCGAGGATGTCGATGCCGGTGACGCGGGCGCGCGGATACAGCGTGGCAACGCGGCGCGTGATCTCGCCGGTACCGCAGCCAAGATCGAGGATGCGCAGTTCACCGCCGAGCTCATAACGCTCGAACAATCGCCGTTCCTGCGGCCAGATGGCTTGCGCCTGATGCGCCAGATTGCGCACCATCGACTCATCGCCCATCTGGTCGGCTTGCGGATTGCGCTCGCGATTCATGCGGTCATGCCCGAGTTGATGCGCGCGCCAACCAGGTTGGTGGCGCGTGGCGATGCACAATCGAATCCTCAGTTTTTTTGATCGCTCTTGTCGCTATCGGTGCTCTTCTCGTTCTTGTCCAGCACCGAGTTCATCAAGGTCAACTTGCCCTTGTGCTCGACATAGGCAGTGAAGTGATAACTCAACTGCAGGCTCGCGAGCGTTTCCAGATGTGTGTTCTTGATCTTGGAATCCTCGCCGTCCTTTAGCAAGACGGACTTGGGCAACTGCTTCTGGTCGGCCAGATAACGGAAGTGACCGATCAGATCGTCGGCGGTCAACTGCGCGCCATCGAGCATGAACTGCCCGTCCTTGGCCGCGAACAGCGTCACGTCGTATTGCGCCGGCACGTCGGCGACCGTCGCGCCGCCGCCACGCACCCGTCCGTAACAGCCGGACAACAAAACAACCAGCGACAGCATCGCGGCGCCGAGCAGGTGTTTCGGTAAACGAGCGGTCATCGATGTACTCCGTGGCAAGTTCTGGCAATGATGGGTCATGTCTTGGGAAGTGTAACGCCGCGCTGCCCCTGATACTTGCCGCCGCGGTCGCGGTAACTGGTTTCGCAGACCTCGTCGGATTCCAGGAACAGCATTTGCGCCACACCCTCGTTGGCGTAGATGCGCGCCGGCAGCGGCGTGGTGTTGGAAAACTCCAGCGTGACGTGGCCTTCCCATTCGGGTTCCAACGGCGTCACGTTGACGATGATCCCGCAACGCGCGTAGGTGCTTTTGCCGAGACAAATCGTCAGCACGTTGCGCGGGATGCGAAAGTATTCGACCGTGCGCGCCAGCGCGAAGGAGTTGGGCGGGATTAAACAGGATTCGCCCTTGAAGTCAACGAAATTGCGCGCATCGAAATTCTTGGGGTCAACGATCGTCGAATTGATATTGGTGAAGATCTTGAACTCGTCCGCGCAGCGCACGTCGTAACCGTAGCTCGACGTGCCGTAGGAGACGATCCGGCCGTTGCCGTTGGCCTTGATCTGGCCCGGCTCGAACGGCTCGATCATGCCGGTGGCGGCCATGCGCCGGATCCACTTGTCGGATTTGATGCTCATGTATGCTCGCTGATGCTCGCTGATGCTCGCGGGAGTAGGAAGTCGGAAGTGGGAAAACGAATCAGGCCAATGCGAGGCTTATTTTCACTTACTTCCCATTACCCACTACCCACTACCCACTCCCGCTTTCAAGTATTCTGTATCACGATCTTCGGAATCCCGATCGCCTTGTTCTTCGACTGCAGTGACAACTGTGCGGCGGTCTTGCGCGCGATTTCGCGATAGCGCGCGGCGAGATCGGAATCCGGCATCGCCGCAACCGTCGGCGTACCGCCATCGGCCTGTTCGCGGATGCGGATATCCAGCGGCAGCGAACCCAGCAGCGGCACGTCGTATTCCTGCGCCATCGCCAAGCCGCCGCCCTCACCAAACACGTGTTCCTCGCGGCCGCACTGCGAACAGATGTGCGTGGCCATGTTCTCGACGATGCCCAATACAGGCACCTCGACTTTCTCGAACATCTTGAGTCCCTTCTTCGCATCCAGCAGCGCGATGTCCTGCGGTGTGGTGACGATCACCGCGCCTGCCACCGGCACGCGTTGCGCCAGCGTCAACTGGATGTCGCCGGTACCGGGCGGCAGGTCGATGACGAGATAATCCAGATCGCGCCAGCGGGTGTCGTTCAACAATTGCGTCAGTGCCTGCGTCACCATCGGTCCGCGCCAGATCATCGGCGTGTCCTCGCCGACCAGAAAACCGATCGACATCACCTGCACGCCATGATTGACCATCGGCTCGATGCTCTTGCCGTCCGGCGAATCGGGTTTGCCCGACAAGCCGAACATGCGGTGCTGGCTGGGGCCGTAGATGTCGGCGTCCAGCACGCCGACCACGGCGCCTTCCGCAAGCAACGCCAGCGCAAGGTTCGCGGCCACCGTGGATTTGCCGACGCCGCCCTTGCCGGACGCCACCGCGATGATGTTTTTAACGCCCGGCAACGGCGTCAGTTTCTCTTGCACCTTGTGCGCGACGATACGCGTGGTCACCGAAACGCTCGCCTGCGCGATTCCCGAATCGGCTTCGAGTTTGGTTTTGATCTGCGCGGCGAGTTCGTCGCGATAACTTTGCGCGGGATAGCCCAGCGCGATTTCCACCGCCACGCGCTCGCCGTCCACACCGACTGCACGCACCGCGCCGGTGCGCACCAGATCGACACCGGTGTGCGGATCGATGATACCCGCGAGCAATTCGCGGACGTGGGCTTCAGTGGGTTGCGGCATAAAGGGATACCGAAAGAAAAGCGAGAGGCAATCGGTTATTATGCCAGAGGCTTGGTTCCGCTCGCACAGCGAGCGGGTTACTTTCCCTTCGGGGAAAGTAACCAAAGCCATTGCGCGCGGGCATGACGGTCTCGACAACGTCGTGTTGTCTCGACTGCCCTGCGCTTCCCGCGCCACGCGGGCCGGCGCGAACTCGCACATCCTTGTGCTCGAACATACGCGCCTTACTCCCGCTTGGCTCTGCGATGCTCGGCGTCATGCACTGCGCTGAGAACTCGCTCAACACGGCCATCCCTGGCCTGCTCTGTAGCAGACTTGACGGCTGTGGCAACACCGCGCACGCTTGCCCCGCATCTCTTGGAGAACTGCCATGCGCCCTGCATTCCGCGCCGTCCTGCTCGCTGCCGCCCTGCTGCTGCCGAGTGTGCACGCCTTCGCCGCCAGCGACACCCCGGTCGGCGCCTGGACGCAGGTGGACGACGAAACCGGCAAGCCGAAATCGATCATCGAGATCAGTCAGGCCGCGGATGGCACGTTGCAGGGCATGGTCAAGACCGTGATCTTCTCCGACCAGGGTCCGCATCCGGTCTGCAAGCTATGCGACGGCGCGCGCCACAACCAGCCGGTCGAGGGCATGACCATCATGTGGGGCGTCAAGCGTGACGGCGACGTGTGGGACGGCGGCCAGATCCTCGACCCCAAGAACGGCAAGACCTACAAGGTCAAGCTCACCCTTACCGACGGCGGGCAGAAGCTCGATGTGCACGGATACATCGGCTTCTCGCTGTTGGGGAGGTCGCAGGTGTGGAAGCGCAAAACCGATTGAGCGCTCATGTAGCTAGAAAGGGAAAGCGATGTCGGCCAAAGATGAAAAGCGATATCTTGGTTATTTTCGATTGCTGAACTTCTGGCTGAAGATATTTGTTTTCAGCCTCCTTGGACTAACGGTGTACTCCGTAATAGAAAAAGACTACTAAGGCGCGGCCATCTACATAGGAATGCTCGTTGCCGTTCGCATTGCTGCCTATTTCTTGGGAATGTGGATCACTTGGCAAGTAGGCAACGCCATGCAACGACTACCTCAGGAGGAAGCCCTTTCACTTCATACTGCAATTATGAGGCTTAAGCACCCTCATTTTGGTAGCTCAATGGACGATGACTAGCCTGCGCAGGTTGGGATGAGCGCTACGAAATTTCAACAAATCGCTGTCGTTGAGACTTCGTTTCACTTGCCGCCAACTTACAACAACTTGCCATGTCTCGCGTATCGGGATACGATACGCCCGTGCTGAAGACCTTCGCCGACAAGGATGCGCAAGCCCTATTCAACGGCGCGCGCGTTCGCCGCTTCGTGAACATCGAAGGCGCTGCCCGCCGCAAACTGGAATATCTCGACGCGGCAAGTGTGCTGGGCGATCTTCGGGTGCCACCGGGCAATCGTCTGGAAGCCCTTAAGGGCGCCCGCGCAGGGCAGCACAGCATCCGCGTCACCGATCAGTTCCGCATGTGCTTCCGTTGGAGAAACGGCGACGCCTACGACGTGGAAATCTGCGATTACCATTGATGATTGAGACAGGAATGACAATGGCGACCAAACTGCTGCCGCCGGTTCACCCCGGCGAAATCCTCCGCGAGGAGTTCATGGCGCCGATGGCGCTTTCGAGCCATGCGATTGCCCGCGCCATCGGCGTGACGCCGGCGCGCGTGAACGAGATCGTGAACGAGAAGCGAGGCATCACCGCGGATACCGCCCTGCGGCTCGGCCGTTATTTCGGCACCACCGCGGATGTGTGGATCAATCTACAGAAGCGGTTTGAGCTGGAAACGGCGCGCCGCGAGCTGGGCAACACGCTGGCCCATATCCACCCGCGCGCGACGTAATCATCGCCGAGGCGTGGCCGTGGCGAACCAGGAAATCTCGCGAAGCTTTCGCAAGTGTTGCCCCATCCGCCCTGCGGCACCTTCCCCCGCGAGCGGAGGAAGGAAATTCTCGTGCGATAATCCGCGATCGTTTCCGATTGCGATCACGTGATGCCACGCGACATTCTTGTCACTTGCGCCCTGCCTTACGCCAACGGCCCGATCCACATCGGCCACATGGTCGAGCATGTGCAGGGCGACATCTGGGTGCGGGCGATGCGCATGGCCGGGCACACCGTGCATTTCGTCTGTGCCGATGACGCGCACGGCAGCCCGCGTAGGCTGGGCTGATAAGCCCAGCGTTCTTCGTTCGCGATTGCTGGGCTTTCAGCCCAGCCTACGGTTTCACTCTACATCGAGTGTCGTTGTATCCAGTGGCGCGGCCCAATCCGCTGGAAGCCATCCGCGGCGCACGAACCGATGGAAAGACGAATATGGCCAATCTGCAACGCGTTCGACCCATCCATGCTTGACGGGGTTCCAATGGACGTAATCGAAATGCCGCGCAAAGCCCTCGTCGTCGCGAATGACGTGTTCGTAATACCGTCGCTGCCATATGCCGCGTTCCCGGCGTCGCAGCCGGCTCGCCGAGCAGCGCTCGCCAGCTTTGATCGAACGTGAGAACCGTGCTTTGATCAACGCCCAGCGCGTGGAGAAATCCGAGTCGTCTTGCGGCAAAGTCCATATGGCATGCAAATGTTCGGGCAAGACGACGATTGCCTCCGTTCGGAAGGGATGATCTCGGCGAGTCACGCGATAAGCTTCGCGCAACGCGTCGACATGTTCGATCAATAACCGGTTGCTTGAACGCTCGGCCAGATTGACCGTGAAAAAAAACGTGCCGCCCGAAACGTTTGCGCGAACGTAGCGACGCATCGGGCGATCGTGGCACCGCAGGCTGGGCTTGTCAGCCCAGCCTACATAGTTCGTTTTTGTAGGCGGCTGCTTACAGTGCTGGGCTTGCCAGCCCAGCCTACGCGATTTGTCGTGTCATAATTCGCAATCTTCCTGCGCATTCCATACAAGATGCCCCGCGACATCCTCGTCACCTGCGCCCTGCCTTACGCCAATGGTCCGATCCATATCGGCCACATGGTCGAGCACATGCAGGGCGACATCTGGGTGCGTGCGATGCGCATGGCCGGGCACACCGTGCATTTCGTCTGTGCCGATGACGCGCACGGCAGTTCGATCATGCTGCGCGCGGAGCGCGAGGGCGTGACGCCGCAGGCGCTGATCGATGGCGTGTGGCGGCAACACACCGCGGATTTACGTGATTTCGGCGTCGAGTACGACCACTACTCCAGCACAGACAGCGCCACCAATCGCGAATTGACGTATGAAATCTGGCGCGCGCTGGAAAAAGGCGGCCACGTCCAATCACGCCCGGTCAGACAGCTTTACGATTCGGTCAAGCGGATGTTCCTACCGGACCGCTTCATCAAGGGCGAATGCCCCAACTGCCATTCAAAAGACCAATACGGCGATGCCTGCGAGGTGTGCGGCAAAACGTATACGCCGATGGATTTGATCGAGCCGTACTCGGTGGTATCGGGTGCCAAGCCTGTCGAGCGCGAATCGCTGCACTGGTTCGTCAAACTCGCGGATTTCGAGGAGTTGTTGAAAATGTGGCTGGACGAGCGCCGCGAAGCCGGTGGCCTGCAGGCGGAAGTCGTCAACAAGTTGCAGGAATGGTTCGCCGACGGGCTGCGCAGTTGGGACGTATCGCGCGATGCGCCCTACTTCGGTTTCGAAATCCCCGGCCAACCCGGCAAGTATTTCTATGTGTGGGTGGATGCGCCCGTCGGGTATCTCGCCGCGTTCAAGGAACTGTGCGAGAGCCGCCGCAATGGATTGACGGCGATCGATTTTGAACGATTCACCCATGACGACGCGAACGAGACCGAACTCATCCATTTCATCGGCAAGGACATTATTTATTTCCACACATTGTTCTGGCCGGCGATGCTGCGCGGCGCGGGACTGCGTATGCCGAGCGCCGTCAACGTGCACGGGTTCCTGACCGTGGACGGCGCCAAGATGTCCAAGTCGCGCGGCACCTTTATCAACGCGCGCACCTGGCTCGATTATCTGGATGCGGATTACCTGCGTTATTACCTCGCGACCATGCTGGGGCCGACACTGGCCGACATCGATCTGGATCTAAAGGCATTCGAGGAACGCGTCAATTCACATCTGGTCGGCAAATGGGTAAACCTCGCCAGCCGCACCGCGGGTTTCGTGCACAAGCATTTCGATGGTGCGTTGGTTTCAACGTTGCCGGATGCCGAACGCGCACGTTACGACATCGCGGCGAAGAGACTCGAAGCTTGCGCGGGGTCGTACGAAGCGCGCGATTACGCCGCGGCGATCCGGCTGATCGTGGAAGTTGCTGACGAGGCCAATGCTTACGTCGCCGAACGCGCGCCGTGGTTGCTGGCGAAAGACGAAGGCAAGCGCGAGGAATTGCACATTGTCTGCACGATAGCGCTGAATTATTTCCGGCTGCTGACGATCTGGCTGGTGCCGGTGGTGCCGGGCATCGCCACGCGCGCATTGGCGTTTCTTGGCGACGCATCGCGAACGTTCAACGACGCACGCACGCCGCTGCTCGGCGCGCGGATCAATGCCTTTACGCCACTCGCGCAGCGGGTTGACCCGAAAAAGATCGAAGCCGTGATCGAGGCGTCGAAAGAATCACTGCAACCGAACGCTGGTTCACCCTCTCCCCAGCCCCTCCCCCATCAAGGGGGAGGGGCTCAGGCTTTTGCGACGAGCCGCGTTTCGGCCAATACAACACCATCCCCACCCAGCCCTCCCCTTGCGGGGGAGGGCTTCAAAACGCAAGCCGTTGGAACCGCAAGGCCTAATCTCCAAATCCCGAATCCGGACAGCACCGTTCCCAATCCCAATCCCCCGTCCCCCGTCCCCCGTCCAGGCTCTATTTCCATCGACGACTTCGCCAAACTCGATCTGCGCATCGGCAAGGTCATCGCGTGCGAGCACGTCGAAGGCTCGGACAAATTGCTGCGTTTCGAACTCGATGCCGGCGAACTCGGCGCCCGGCAGATTTTTTCCGGCATCAAGGCTGCGTATACGAATCCGGAACAATTGATCGGGCGGCATGTGGTGTTTATCGCGAATCTCGCACCACGCAAAATGCGCTTTGGTATGAGCGAAGGCATGATCTTGTCGGCCGGCGGCGGTGGTGAGCAATTGTTTCTGCTTAACGCCGATACCGGCGCGCTGCCCGGGATGCCCGTTAAATAATCGTGACGATACGCGGCGCTTGCTTTCATCCGCGCGCGTCGGCTTCTTGCTAGGATTGCGCTCCGGAATCGCCGTTTCATTCGATATACAGGGCTATAAGGAGAGCAGCCATGCCGCGGGGAGACAAGTCCTCCTACACCGACAAGCAGAAACGCGAAGCCGAACATATCGAGCAAGGCTACGAAAAGCGCGGACTCTCCGAAAAGGAATCCGAGCGCCGCGCTTGGGCTACGGTCAACAAGCAGGATGGTGGCGGCAAGAAGTCCGGTTCCGGCCACAAAAAGTCCACGGCGGAAAAGAAATCAACGTCGACGAAGAACGGTGCGGAAAAATCCGCTACGAAAAAATCCCCGGCCAGAAATAAATCATCTGCACGCAATTCCACCGCGCGCAAGCCGATCCAAAAAACCTCACACGGCAAGAAGCGTTGATGCGCCGCGCCGCGCCCTTCCCATCCATCAAAAGCAGGAGGAAGCGCCATGACCCAACACTGGGCGTTCTTCAAGGAAGGCGATACCTCGTTCGGCATCTTCTATCCAAAGCACTACATCGTCGCGGGTTATCACAACATCGCCGACGCCGAAGCGGCCGAGGCCGCGTTCCGCAACGCCGGCACACCTGCGGAAGACGTGCGCGCCGCGACCGGCGATTTCGTGGTCGGGCAACTGGAATCGCGTCACGGCGCGAGCTGGCTGGAGCGCATGGAAGCGCGGCTGGTGGAGTTCGCCGGCACCGAAGCCGGCTATATCCGCGAGGATGCCGATTTGGCGCGCGACGGCGGCGCTTTCCTGTTTGTGTACGCGCCGGATGACGCTCGCATGACGCAGGCGCGACGCGTGCTCGCCCAGCACGGACCGGCGTACGCGCGGCGTTATCTCGATGTCGCGATCGAGCGCATCGTCGAAAACGCGAACGCTCCGTGAGCACTTTTATCCCGGCACGCAAACCCGGCTATCGCTCGCACAACGCGGCGATGGGCCGGATCGCGCGCCGCTTTCCGCGCTTCAGTTTCGCGCGCGGTTATGTGCGTTTCAAACTGCCTACCGATCCTGTGTACCGCGCGGTGGAACGATTGCTACAGGGCACGGATCAGCCGTTGCTCGACATCGGTTGCGGCATGGGCTTGCTGGGTCTTTATCTGTGCGAGCGTGGCGGCAACGTCGTTTATCTGGGTGTCGATCGCGACGCGCGCAAGTTGCGCGCCGGCCGCGCCGCCAGCGCGCACCTTGCGGGCTTGCTGAATTTTCAGGAGAGCGACGCCAATGCGTTGCCCGCGCATCGCGGCGACGTCGCGATTCTCGACGTGCTGCATTACATGCCGCCGGAACATCAGGCCAACCTGCTGAACGACGCCGCCGAGCGCGTCTCCGACGAAGGCGTGTTGCTGATTCGCACCTGTATTCGTGACGACAGTTGGCGCTATCGCCTGACCGTGATCGAGGAATGGCTGTTGCACGCATCGGGATGGATGCACGCCAGTGGCACGCGCCATATTCCGACCCGCGAGCAGATCGCCGCTCCCCTGCGCGCGGCGGGTTTCGATGTCGAACTGCGCCCGCTATGGGGACGCACACCGTTCAACAGTTGGTTGTGCGTGGCGCGGCGCGCGGCTTGAGTCATCTTCATCGCGCGATAATGGCGTTCGTTCTTCATGGAGATCGATCGGTGAAATCTCGTCTTCGCTTGCACATGTTGTTGGGGATGAGCTTGTGTGCGCCATCGCTGTTGGCAATCGGCGCTGGCGCCGCAACGACACCCGCATCCAAATCCGCGCCAACCATGCAACAGATCCTGGATGCATCTAAAACCTCCGACTGGCGCGCCCTCGATCCCGCCAACACGCTGTACATGGATTTGCCCAAAGGCCGCGTGGTGATCGAACTCGCGCCGAGCTACGCACCGCTGCATGCCGCGAATATCCGCACTTTGGCGCACGAGCATTATTGGGATAGCTTGGCCATCCTGCGGGTGCAGGACAACTTCGTGACGCAATGGGGCGATCCGCAAGCGGAAACCGACCATCCCACCCACAAGAAATCGATCGGTTCGGCCAAGGCGACATTGCCGGCGGAGTTCGAACGAGAGATCGACCGAACGCTGCCGTTCACCGATTTGCCGGATGGCGATGTGTACGCGCCGCAAGTCGGATTCAGCGATGGCTTTCCGGTCGCGCGCGATCCAAAAACCGGCAAAACCTGGCTCACGCACTGCTACGGCATGGTCGGCGCCGGCCGCGACAACGCACCCGACAGCGGCCCGGGCACAGAACTCTACGTGGTAATCGGCGAGGCGCCCCGCCAACTCGACCGCAATATCGCGGTGGTCGGTCGGGTGGTGCAAGGCATGGAATATTTATCCGCGCTGTCGCGCGGTACCGGCGCACTGGGCTTTTATACCAAAGCCTCGCAACGCACACCGATCCTGCGCGTGCGCCTGGTGTCCGATCTGCCGCTCGCGCAACGCACGAAACTTGAAGTGCTGCGCACCGATACGTCGACTTTCAATGCGCTGATCGAATCGCGCCGCAATCGCAACGATACGTGGTACCTGCACAAGGCCGGGCGCATCGATTTATGCAATGTGCCGTTGCCGGTGCACACACATTGATCCCCTCTCCCCTCGTGGGAGAGGCTGGCGCGAAGCGCCGAGTGAGGGGGAATCCTGCGAGGTCCTCGCAAGAAATCCTTGGTTCCGCTCGCTGCCGCGAGCAGAGTTACTTTCCTTTCGGGGAAAGTAACGAAAGCCATTGCGCTGGATGCGATGGTCTCGGCAACATCGTGTTGCCTCGACTGCCCTGCGATGCTCGCCGAACGGCGGCCGCGCCGAACTCGCACATCCATGTGCTCGAACATTCGTCGCATGCTCCGCCGTTCGGCTGCGCTTCTCGGCATCGCGTACAGCGCTGAAGCTCGTATCGTTGACGGCCATCCTTGGCCTACTTCAAAGGAGTTAGCGCCGCCCAGTGTTGTACTCGATTTGGCGCAATGCTGCGACTATCGCTCCAAGTGCGTAAATAAAGAGACAACCAACCCATCCATCGACCCAGAATCCAATGCCCACTGCCATGTTATTGCGCCCGTTCCCACCGACGATGAAGCCAGCAACGAACACGCAAACACCGCCAAAAATTGCGATACTACCGAATACATTTGGTAGTCCTGTCATTTATTGAATGGCACGTCTGGCTCTGCACCGTCTTTTACGATACCAACGGAAGTCAAAGAGTCTTTTTGTTCTATGTTTGTTCCCCTCCGTTCATTCAAGAAAAAATTAAAGCGCCTGCGCCTTGAACGTATCGCAATCGCCGAGATTGCCGGACTGGAATCCGGTCTGGAACCAGTGCACGCGCTGCGCCGAGGTGCCGTGGGTGAAGGAATCGGGCACGACCTGGCCTTGTGATTCCTTCTGCAAGGTGTCGTCGCCGATTTGACTTGCTGCGTTCAATGCGCTTTCGACATCGCCCGGTTGCAGCCACTGCAATTGCTGTTGCGAGTGATTGGCCCAGATGCCGGCGAAGCAATCGGCCTGCAGTTCCAGCCGCACCGATAGACCGTTGGCGCCCTGCATCGGCGCGCCGCGTCGTTGCGCCTGTTGCTCGGCGTCCATGATGCCGAGCTGATCCTGCACGTGGTGGCCGATCTCGTGCGCGATCACATAGGCGCGCGCGAAATCGCTGTCGGAATGGAAACGCGTGGCCAGTTCCCGGAAAAAATCCAGATCCAGATACACCTGTTTGTCGCCAGGGCAATAGAACGGCCCGACCGCCGCGGATGCGCCGCCGCAAGCAGTGCTGATCTGCCCGGTGAAAAGCACCAGTTTGGGATCGACATACTGCTTGCCCATCTGCTGGAAGGTTTGCGACCACACGTCCTCGGTGCTACCGAGGATGTGCTTGACGAATTGCACCTGCGGATCGGTGTCGGACGCCTGCTGCACTTGCGCAGGCGCGCCGGTGTCGCCGCCGCCACCCAGCAAGCCGAAGATGATCCCGCGCGTGCCCGGAAAAATGATCGCGATAATGATTGCGAGGATCGTGCCCCCGACACCCAAATGGATTCCACCGAAGCCGCCGCCCCCGCCACCCTGGGCCTGCTCAACGTTGTCGCTCGAACGGCTTTTGTTCCAGAGCATGGCTTTCCCCAGGTATGAAGTTCGTCGTAAAAACCATCCATGGTGCTTCCTGCGATCGGCATCTTGCCTCACCCGAAGCCGTCGCACGCGATGCCATTCCAGGAATCGCGTAAACGCAACGGCTTCGACTATGCGAGAGCCGAGAGTCATTCGCAAGTGATCGACCGTGACGAACATGAACGACCGCAAGTGATTGGGATGCGGCCACTGCACGGGCTCGTGTACCCTGCCCCGGCACCGCACAAGGAACCTCGCATGACCCGCGGCATCCGCATCGTTGGCTGGATCGTTGGCGCCATCGTCGCGCTGATCGTGATCGTGATCATTTTTGTCGCGCTGTTCGACTGGAACCGCGCCAAGCCGTGGCTCGGCCGCACGCTCAGCACGGCGATCGGACGCCCGTTGACGATCAATGGCGATCTGTCCGTGCACTGGTCGCGTAACCGCGCAGAGGGCGGCTTGGCCGCGTGGGTGCCGTGGCCGCGTTTCACCGCAAATAATGTAACCATCGCCAACCCGGCGTGGGCCAAGGCACCGATGTTCGCGACCGCGTCGCGAGTCCAGTTCAGCATTTCGCCGCTGGTGCTGCTCGGCCACGACATCAAGGTGCCGTCGCTGTCGGTGACCGCGCCGAACGTCGATATCGAACGCGACAAGCAAGGGCGCGACAACTGGACCTTCGTGAGCGACCAGGCACCGAGCGCGTGGACGCTGGAACTGGGCACACTCATTTTCGATCGCGGCGCGGTGAACGTGGACGACCGGAAGCTCGATCTGCATTTGCAGGTTTCGGTCGACGAGTTGGGCGCGCCGATCCCCTACGAACAGATCATGCCATCGGCCTCGCAACCCGCTTCCGCGCGCGCCAAACAGCCCTACTATTTCGGCTGGACGGCGCATGGCACCTATCGTGGCGCCAAGGCCGACGGCAGCGGCAAGATCGGCGGCGTGCTGGCATTGTCGGACGCCAGCCTGCCGTTTCCGTTGCAGGCGAGCTTGCATCTGCGCGATCTGCATATCGCCTTCGCCGGCACGCTGCGCGACCCCGCACATCTGGCGGCGTTCGATCTGCACCTGAAACTCTCCGGAGACAGCATGTCGCATCTGTACGCGCTGACCGGGATTATCCTGCCGGCTACCCCGCCGTTTTCCAGCGAAGGCCATCTCATCGGCAATCTGCATCGCAACGCCAGCGTGTATCATTACGAGGATTTCAACGGCAAGGTCGGGATGAGCGATCTGCACGGCTCGCTCAGCTACGCCACCGCGCCGCCGCGGCCAAAACTCAGCGGTAGCATCACTTCCAATGCGTTGAAGTTCTCCGATCTGGCGCCGCTGATCGGCGCCGGCAGCAATGCGGAGAAAGCGCAGCGCGGCAACGCGACGAAGCAGCCGGCCGACAAACTGCTGCCGGTAGAACCTTTCAGCACCGATCGCTGGCGCGCGATGGACGCGGACGTGAAGTTCTCCGGCGAGCGCATCATGCGCAACGCCGCGCTGCCGATCAACGATCTTTCCACGCATCTCAAGATGGACGACGGCGTGCTGACGCTGGATCCACTCAAGTTCGACATCGCCGGCGGCACGCTTGATTCGACCATCCGGCTCGACGGCCGCGCTGCCCCGATGAAGGGCAAACTCAAGCTGTCATTGCGCGACATGAAACTGAAAAGACTTTTTCCGACCGTCACGCTGATGCAATCGAGCTTGGGCGAAATCAATGGCGACGCGGCGCTGTCCGGCACTGGCAACTCGGTTGCCACGTTGCTCGGCAGTTCCAATGGCGAGGTCAAGCTGCTGCTGGACAACGGACAGATCAGCGACACGCTGATGGAGGAAGCCGGGCTCAATATCGCCAACGTGATCGTCAACAAGCTGTTCGGCGATCAAACGATAAAGATCAATTGCGCGGCGGCGGATTTCATCGCGCGCGATGGCGTGTTGAACACGCGGCTGTTCGTGTTCGACACCGAGGACATGACCATCAACATCGACGGCACGATGAATCTGTCCAGCGAAAAACTCGACATGACCCTGCACCCGCACAGCAAGGGCATCCGCGTTCTGTCGCTGCGTTCGCCCTTGTACCTGCGCGGCACGTTGAAGAACCCCGATCTCGGTGTGGAGAAAGGACCGTTGCTCGCACGCGCCGCCGGCGCGGTCGCACTGGGTACGATCGCCGCGCCGCTGGCGGCGCTGGCCGCACTGGTCGCGCCGAGCCACGAACAGCACAACCACTGCGCGCAATGGATCGCCCAGATGCAAAAGCCGGCGACCGCGCCGCCACCGGGAAAAATCATGCCGCCCAAGCCACCGTTGCGACCGGCATCGGCGACGCACTGACATGATCGCGCATCTGGTGCAACGTCACGCTGGCGGCGAGCGGCGCGCATGAGCCCGGCCTCGATTTCATCGCGCGCGAAGGCGCAATGGCAGATCCACTTCTGCGTGGTGCTGTGGGGATTCACCGCGATCCTCGGCAAGCTGATCACGCTGGCGGCGCTGCCGCTGGTGTGGTGGCGGATGCTGCTCGTCACCGCGGCGCTGCTGCTGATCCCGCGGGTGTGGCGCGGTCTGCGCGCGCTTACGCCACGCCTGCTTGCCGCGTATGTCGGCATCGGCGTGCTGGTGTCGCTGCACTGGCTGACGTTTTACGGCGCGATCAAACTGGCCAACGCCTCGGTCGCCGCCACTTGTATTGCGTTGGCGCCGGTTTTCCTTGCCATGATCGAACCGGCTATCGCGCGCAAGCGCTTCGATCCACGCGAATTGCTGCTCGGCATCGCGGTGGTGCCCGGCGTGGCGCTGGTGGTCGGCGGCATCCCTTCGGCGATGCGCGTCGGCGTCGCGGTGGGCGCGCTGTCGGCATTGTTCGTCGCCTGTTTCGGCGCGCTCAACAAACGCATGGTCGAACATGCCGATCCACTCACCGTGACCTGCCTGGAACTCGGCGCGGGCGCGGTATTCCTGACCTTGCTCGCACCGCTGTTGCCGCACGCAGGTTCGGCATTCGTGTTGCCCGATCCGCACGATGCGCTGCTGCTGCTTGCGCTCGCGCTGGGCTGCACGCTGCTTCCATTCGCGTTGTCGCTGGTCGCGCTGCGGCAACTTTCGGCGTTTACCGTGCAGCTCGCGGTGAATCTGGAACCCGTTTACGCGATCGTGCTGGCGATCGTGCTGCTGGGCGAGCAGCACCAGCTCGAACCGCTGTTTTATCTTGGTGTCGCGATCATCCTCGGCGCGGTGTTCGCGCACCCGCTGATCTCAAGACAGGTGCCCGCGATGCCGCAACGGCAGATGCTCGGCACGGCGGAATCGAAAGGCATCGATTGAGCACTTGTCAGGCCCTGCCAGCGACGACATTGACGCTCAACGCGATGATGATCACATTGAAGAAGAATGCGATGACGGCGTGGGCAAGCGCCACCCGGCGGATTTCGCGTTCGCTGATCTGCACGTCGGAAACCTGGAAGGTCATGCCGATCACGAAAGCGAAATAAACGAAGTCCCAGTAATCGGGTTCCTTGGTGCCCGGAAACTCAAGACCGCTATTCTTGCCGCCGCTGTCACCATAAAACTCATGCGCGTAGTGCAGGGCGAAGATCGTGTTGAAGAACAGCCACGCCAATAAAAGGCTACATGCCGCCAGCACGATTGCGATCACACCGCCGCCCTTGCTGGCATGCAATTCGACACCCAGCGCGACCAGGGCGATCCCCGACACTCCGGCGCTGCTCAGCAAAAAGCCCCAGTAGCCCTCGTCCTGGGTGCGCGCACGCTGCCGCATCGAACTGGTCTTTGAATGGGCGAACATCCACACCGTCGATCCGAGGAAAATCACCGTCGCGATATCGAACGCCAGCAACACGCCGAGCGCTGGCTGCATGCCGCTCACGATCAACACGATGATGAGAACGAAGAAGATCGCCGCGCACACGCTGAAACGCGGACGCCGGCGCACGCCGTGCAAATGCCGTGCAAGCCATCCCTTGCGAGGCGTTGCGGATTTGCTCGCCGTCATGCGTTTTGCAGCCCTGAGGAAATAACTTTGCATCGATCATACCGGTGTGCCGCCAACGCGGTGCTAACGCGCCCAGGACTCGTGCCCGTATATGATCCGCCAGTCTCGCGGAAATTTTTTCCAGATGTAGGTGATGACGAAGTTCCGTTACTTGCCTTTCCATTCGCCAACGTGCGGCGCGAAGCGTGGGTAGTAGTAGTCAGCATCAGATCCGCGGCCAGCGGCATGAACTCGGCATTGCCGCTTGGTGTGTAGACGGCGTCGGATTTGCCGTTGCGCCACCACTTCAACTGTTGCGCGTGCAAGGCATCCCAACCACGGATGGTCTCGCCATCGATCACGAAGACCAGGCTCGGCTGGTGCAGGAATGGCGCCATAAACGCATCGGTGTCGTGCGCGTTGGCCGCGCGCTGCATGCCACTCCATACCGACCGGATCTGTTGCTGCGCTGACGAGGGACTGGATGCGGCATGGGCGCACCACGCAAGTATTACGCATGCGAGGGATCACGAGATCCGAGAGCTTCTTCATCGCGATTTTGCCCAAAAGAGAATTCGCCCGAACACTTTGCCCGTCTTCATGATTCGTTCCCGATTGTATCCTTGCGCAGCCACACCACGCCGCGATAAAGCGGATAACTCGCGACCAACAGCGCCAGCGCGATCAAACTGTGGCGCGGATCGCCGAACGCGACTCCGATCAGGAACACCAAGCCGATCGCGAATCCGGCGATGCTGCTCCACGGATAACCCCATGCGCGATAAGGCCGTGGCGTGTCCGGCTCGCGCCAGCGCAACACCCACACCGAGACGAACATCAACAGATACAGCACCACCATCAGGGCCACGGTGATTTGCAACACCACGGTGAAGGTGCCGGAAACCAGGAACGCCGTGCCCAGCATGACGCTCAAGAGCAATGCCACGCTCGGCGTGCCGCCGGCATTGACGCGGGTGGCCTGGTGTGCAAACAGCCGATCGCGCCCCATCGCCAGCAGCGTGCGTGGACCGGACATGATGCTTGTATTGATGACGCCAAGCACCGATACGATGACGATCGCGCGGATGATGCGGTCGCCGCGTTCGCCGAACAGGATACCCGCGACCGTACCGCCGGCAAAAGAATCGTGCGCCAATTGTGCCAAGGGAATCACGTACAGAAATGCCGCATTCAGCAGCAAATAGAGCACGATGATCATCGCCAGACCGCGGAACATCGAACGCGGAATTTCGCGGCCAGGATCGCGTAGTTCCTCCCCGAAGTAGACGGAATATTGGTAGCCGTTGTAGGTGAAGAAGACCCCTTGCAGCGCCAACACCAGCGCGAGCATCCACGCGGCGCCATGTGGCAGCGGTGGCGTCGCGACGGTGGTTGATGCCGTGGAATGCGGCAACACGAAAGCCGCGACCACCAGCGCGCCGAGGCCCACTGTCTTGGCCACCGTGGTGATCGTCTGCACCTGACCGCCCCAGCGCACCCGATGCCATTGCATCGCCGCCAAGGTGCCATAAACCGCGAATGCCACGGCGGTCGTGTGCCCGTTGAGCGACGGCAGCAACACACCGGAATATTCGCCGATCAGCAACGCCAACCCCGCGCAGATCGCGCAATCCTGCAGCCAATTGATATAGCCGACGAAGAAGCCGGCGTAATCGCCCAGCGCGCGTCGCGCGAACACATAGGGGCCGCCCGCGCACGGAATCATCGCGCCGAGTTCTGAAAACGCCGTCGCACCCAGCAAGGCGTTGATGCCTCCGAACAACCACACCGCCATGATCAGCCACACGTTCGGCAGCAAGGCTGCGATGTCACCCGGCGTATGCAGGATGCCGCCACCGATCGTGGTGCCGATCGCGATCGCCAGCGCAAACGCCATGCCGAACACGCGCAGCAGATGGCCTTTGGGTCTGGCGCCAACAGCGGGCAACTTCAAACTGGTGGTTTGCATGGAACCCCCCGATGCCACCATACGCCTTAGATCATTTGGTCGCCGCGTCGATCGCCGCTAGCAGTTTCTGTTCGTCCGAACTGGATTCCTGATCGAGTTGTTGGAACACCGCGGATTGGGCCGCCGTCGGCCGGGCATAGGCAAGTCCGATGTCAGCCTGAAGATAGGCCAGGTGGCTCTTGAGTTTGGTCTCGTGCAGCAGCGGGCCTTCGCTCGATTGCAGGTCGAGCTGGACCACGGAAGCGATGGCTTGATTGAGTGCATCGAGCGCGGGCGCGGCCTGTTGCTGGCTCAGCTTTCCATTGGCGATCGCCGTCTGGAGATTGACGCGCGCTTCGATTGCCTGGTTGATGGCCTGATCGAGCCGATCGAGTGTCTGGTGAATTTTCATCTGCAACGCAAAGCGCGCTTGCAGATCCGCCGGGCTGGACTTGAACCGTGGATCAAGCATCACGGTGAAGTTCCGCTGCGTTTTCCTGCCGCCATAATCCAGGGCCACCCGATAGGTGCCGGGCATGACCTGCGGACCCGAAACCTCGTCCGCGAGACCGCCCGCGGGAATCGGCGAGTAAAAACCTTTGACCTCCGCCGCGTCGGGATAACGCAAGTTCCACTGGAAGCGATTCATCCCCGGCTCGGCAGCCGTGAGCTTGCGTTCCGCCTTGGCCTTGCGCTGCGCTGGGGTCAGGTCACTTTCATCTTGCCCGTTCCCGCCCTGTACGTTCTCGTTATGTTCGTTCTGGTTTTGCTCGTTCTCGTTCTTCTTGTTCTTCGCTTTCAAATGCAGATCGAAGCTGCGAATCAGGCTTCCCTCGGCTTTGGCGAACGTGAGGTTGACCGGCGTCGAGCCGTTGTAATTTGCCGGAAGCCGAAAAAACACCGTGGCGCCGAACGGCGGATTCTTGCCGGCGCCCTTGGCCTGGCGCGGCTGATCCGGCTTGCCGTAGGCGTGGGTCAGCCATGCCTGTTGCGGCGCGAACAAATCCGTACCGGAAGTCGCCACGGCTGTTTGCTTGCCGAGTTGTTCGAGCAACACCAGGTTGTCGAGCACCCAGAACGCGCGTCCGTGCGTGGCCGCCACCAGCGCGCCCTGCCTGGTGTCGATCGCCAGATCGCGTATCTCGGCGTGAGGCAGGTTGAGCGTCAGCGGTTGCCAATTCGCGCCGGTGTCGAAACTGACGTACACCGTATTTTTCGTACCAAGGAACAGCAGGTTCGCATCATTCGGATCCTGGCGCACGGCGAGCGCGTACTGGTCGTCGGGCAACCCATTGGTAATCGCCTTCCAGGTGTGACCGTAATTCGTGGTTTTGAACACGTAGGGCTTGAAGTCGTCCCACATGTAACGGCTGGCGGTGAGCCAAGTCGTACCCTTGTCTGTATGCGAGGGCTCGATCGTGGTAATCAACGAAGGCGCAGACAGCGTCGGCGGCGTGACCGCGTTCCAGTGCGCGCCGCCATCCTGGGTGACATGGACCAGGCCGTCGCTCGATCCCGCCCAGATCACGTTGCCATCCATCGGCGCGACCGCCAGCGCCGAAATCGTCGGATAAATCTCCGCGCTTGATTGATCGATATCCACCGGACCGCCGGTCGCCGCCTCGGTGCTCGCCACGTTGCGCGTCAGATCGGGGCTGATGGCCTGCCAGGTCGCGCCGTGATCATCGCTCTTCATCACGTATTGCGAACCGATAAGCAACTCGTCCGGATTGGCCGCCGAGAACAGGATCGGATGCGTCCAACCGAAGCGGTACTTCAGTTCATCCGATGCAGCGCCCTCGCGATAGAGCGGCCAAGGACTGACGCTCTGGAACTGCTCGTCGTCCATGTCGTACTTGAGGAAGATGCTGTAGTAGCCGCTGCCGAAAGTGATTTTGGGATTGCCCGGCTGCGGCGCAACCGACGTGCTCTCGCCGTAGGCAACCGAATGCCACGCGGACAATGGAATCTTCTTGTCGGCCGTCGCGCTCGGGCCCTCGAACGAACCTTCGTCCTGCTGCGCGCCATAGATATGGAACGGGAACTGATCGTCCAGGCTCACCTTGTAGAACTGTCCGGTCGGCTGATTGTGTTCGCTGCTCCAGGTTTTGCCGCGGTCGGTCGAAACCGTCGCACCGCCGTCGTTGCCTTCGAGCAGGATGTCGGTGTTGTTCGGGTTGATCCAGATGGTGTGGTTGTCGCCATGCGGCGTGTGTAATTCCTTGGACGTCTTGGCGCCGTCGTGGGAAACGAACAGCGCATCTACCTGCGGCATGTACACGGTGTCGGGGTCCTTGGGATCGACGAAGATCGCCATGTAGTAGAACGCGCGCTGGCGCAACTTCCACTGGGCATTGACCTGCTTCCAGTTCGCACCGCCGTCATCGGAGCGGAATACGCCGCCGTCCTTGGCCTGGATGGTGCTGTAGACCACATTCGGTTTGCTGGCGGCAACGGCCAAGCCGATCTTGCCGAGCACGCCCTTGGGCAGACCGGCGTGATCGGTGATGTTGGTCCAGTGCGCGCCGCCGTCGGTGGTTTTGTAGATGCCGCTGCCGGGGCCGCCACTAGCGAGACGCCACGGCGTGCGATAAGCCTGCCACGCCGCCGCGTACAGTACCGCCGGATTTTGGGGGTCCATCACCAGATCGACCACGCCGGTCTTGTCGTCGACGAACAGAATTTTTTTCCAGGTCTTGCCGCCATCTGTGGTCTTGAACACCCCGCGCTGCTGTCCGGGCACGAACACGTGTCCCATCGACGCGACGTAAACCACATCCGGATTGTTCGGATCGACGATCAGGCTCATCGTCGTGTGCGTGTCGCGCAGGCCCGCATAGGTCCAGGTCTTGCCGGCGTCGGCGCTCTTGTAGACGCCGTCGCCGGTGATCATGTCGCCGCGGATGTCGCTCTCGCCGGTGCCCGCGTAAATGATCTTGGGATTCGAAGGCGCCACCGCGAGCGCGCCGATGCTGTCGCTGGTGCTCGGCCAACCGTCGCTGATGTTCTTCCAGCTTATGCCGTAGTTGGTGCTCTTCCACACGCCGCCATCGACGCCGCCCATGTAGAACAGATCGGGTTTATCGGCCACGCCCGCCACCGTGACAACGCGGCCGCCGATGTAGGGGCCGACGCTGCGCCACTTGAGCTTGCCCATCAGCATCTGCGAAGTCGCGTTATCCGCACAGACCGCAGCGGGCAGCAGCAACGCTGCAATGGCGATAGCGAAACCGACCGTGATCGAAGAATGGGTGCGGACACGACGCTTCATGGTGTTTGCTCCTGTATGCAAGCGGCGGCGGACCCTCCGCGCGGCCGACGCACGATGCCCGAGTATGCGCCACAAGCCATCTTACGGAAAATTAACGGAATGTTGCGGTGCAGTAGCAAAAACGGAAGTTCATTGCATCGCGGACGCTTCGTCAAGCCGGGACTGCTGCTCCACGATCTGGATGCCTTGAAGCAACGCGAATATTACGGCGACATGCGGCAATGCCCCCAGCTTTGACTTGCGTTACTTCAGCTTTGCTACATGCCAGCGGTCACGGACTGGCGCTGTCGGCCGACACCCGAGCGACCAGCGCCTGAAAGCGCGGATCGCCATGCAGCGGTTCGAACCACGGGCTCATCCAAAGACTCACCATGTGCACGGAGCGATCGTGGTACGCCTGTTCGAGCGCGGCGAAAGCCTGGTCCTTTTCGCCGAGCGCGGCATGGATCGCGGCGACGTGGCTGCGATCGACATAGCGGCTACGTGCGGCGGTTTCGAGTTGCGCGATCACCGCGCGCGCCTTCGCGGAATCGCCGACGTGCGCCTGACAGATCGCGAGTTGCGGTCCGGACGGACTGACCGGAACGTGCGCGAGTGTGTAACGATCGACACACGCCTGCCAATGACCGAACGCGGCATCGACATACGCCACCGCATCGGTATCGTAGGAAAAGGCGGGATCGAGACGGCGCACACGCTGTGCCAGCATCATCGCACCTGATTCGTCGCCTTGCGCGATCGCGGCGAACCCTTCCCAGCGCGGGAACCAGGCGTTCAGCGGATCGAGCTTTTCCGCAATCCGGAATTCATCGCGCGCGCGCGCCGGATCCTTGTCGATGCGCAACCGGTATAGCCCGAAGATGGCGTGCGCCTCCGCCAAGCCCGGATTCAACGCGACCGCGCGTTCCAGCTCGCGTTTCGCGCCGGCGAAATCCCACTCGTAATTCATCAGGATGAAGCCGAGCTGCAAATGTCCCATGGCCAGCTTGTCGTTCAACGCGACCGCTTTCTCGGCGGCGCCGCGCATCGCCGGCAACACGTCGAGCGGCGCGCGATACGCGTCGGCAAGATAACCATAGGCCTGCGCCATCCCTGCCCAGGCCGCGGCATAGTTCGGATCCTCGGCGATCGCCTGATCGAACAAGGCGATGGCCTGATTCAGGCTGGCCTCGTCGGTATGCCAGTACAACCGGATCGCGCGCAGATACAGATCATGCGCTTGCGGATTGGCCGTACCGACGTTTACCAGCGGCTGGCCGGCGGCGGCGCCCAGCGTGACCGCGAGCGCCTTGACCACCGCGCCGGAAATATTGTCTTCCAGGGCAAACAGGCCTTGCATCTTGCGATCGTATTGTTGCGACCACAGTTGCACGCCCGTTTTCGTATCGTCCAGCTCGACGGTGATGCGAAGATCGTCGCCGGTGCGCTGCACGGTTCCCGACAACAGGCTGCGCACATCCAGCTCGCGGCCGATGGTTGCCGCGCTTACGTTGCTGTTGCGGAAACTGAAAGAGGATTCGCGCCCGATCACTTTCAGTCCCGGCAGCTTCGTCAACGCATTCAGCACTTCCTCGCTGATGCCTTCTCCGAGGTAATTGTCGTTCGGATCGCCACTCAGATTGACCAGCGGCAGCACCGCGATCGATTTGGACGCGCGCACCGGATTGGGGGACATGGGCGAGCTTTCGACAGCGGGCGTATCAGTCACTCGCTTCACGGCAGGCGTCACATGTCGCGCCTGCGCCGATGCAATCCGGCCGCGATCGAAATGCCAGTAAACGCCGCCCGCGAGCGCGGCGATCAAGATTCCGACAACTCCGATCCCCAGCGCGATGTGGCGTGCGCGTGGATGCACTTCGCCCGTCACGGCATCGGTACCGGTGCGCGCGACCCCTTCCGGGCTGACGTAGAACGCCCATGCAAGCAGCAGCGCGACGGGAAACCCGATCAGGATCAACGCGACCACCGCGCGCGTTAACCACTCCGGCAGCAACAGCAACGGAAACGTTATCGCCGCGATCTGGATCAGCAACCATGCCACGACCGCGTACACCACAGCCACGCGAAAAATGTGGTGGCGTTTGAGTCGCTCGAATAGCTGGAGTTTTTCCACCCCATTCCCCAAGACGGCGTGCGCTACATGCATCTTAACGCCGTGCGGCCACGCGCGCGCTGTTGGCAACGACACGCGGTTTATACTTGCGCCATGATCGCTGAAACGGATGACCCGGGCCTGCGCGGCGCCCCGGCACTGCGCATCGAGGGCGCAGGCCGCGACACGTTCGTCGATTGCGTGGTCGAGGAAACACCGGTTGCGCTGCTCTACAACGGCCGCCCTTACGCGGTAATGATGGCGACGCCACGCGACCTCGCCGATTTCGCTCTGGGCTTCGCGCTGAGCGAGGGCGTGGTCGAACGCGCCACCGAGTTCGAGCTGGTCGATTGTCTGCGCGGCGAGCACGGGATTTCGTTGCAGGCGTTGATACCCGCCGCGCGTTTTGAGGCGCTGGAAACGCGCAAGCGCAATCTTGCCGGGCGCAGCGGCTGCGGATTATGCGGCGTGGAGTCGCTACAGGAAGCGATCCGCCCGTTAGGTCGGGTGGAATCCGACCCGCGGATCGACAGCGAGACGGTGCGAGGCGGCTTGCGCCGCCTCGCCGAGCATCAGCCCTTGAACACGCGCAGCGGCGGGGTGCACGCGGCGGCCTTCGTGCACCCCGACGGCATCCTGGTGCGCGAGGATGTCGGCCGCCACAACGCGCTCGACAAGTTGATCGGCGCGCTGGCGAACGCGGCCGACCACGATGCTGCCGCGATCGCGTGGCGAAACGGCGCGGGCTTTCTCGCGATCACTTCGCGCGCGTCCTACGAAATCGTGCACAAGGCAGCCAGTGCCGGCATCGCGGTGATCGCCGCGATCTCGGCGCCAACGTCGCTGGCGATCCGCCTTGCCGACGAAGCGGGTATGACCTTGATCGCATTTGCCCGCGCGGACGCGATGAACATCTACACGCATCCACAACGCATTGTCTGATAACTCGCCGCGCGAGCGACGATCAACCCTTCGACTGTTTCTTGGCCTGCTTCTCGGCGCGCTTTTCCTTCAGCGTCTTGGCCGGTTTCTTCTTGTCCTCTTTTTTTCGTTCCAGACCCTTGCTCATGGCGTTCTCCTGATGTGGATGAAGGCCGCTGGCCTTCCAGCGGCGCACCGCAAAGTTGCGACAGTGCGCTCGGAAACGCAAGTGCTTTGAGCAGACTCCTACGAGCAGAAGGACTTCAGGTTTCCAGCCGGGCATCCATGTCGATTCTGGCCTTGAGCACCTTCGACACCGGACAGTCCCGGCTTGCCTTGCCGGCGACCTCCCGAAAGGACGCCTCGTCCGCGCCGGGTACCTTGGCCGTCACGTCCAGATGCGAGGCGGCGATCTCGAAGCCGTCGCCGGCCTTGTTCAAGGTGACGGTTGCGCGGGTCTGGATCGACTCCGGTTTCATGCCCGCCTTCTCGAGCATCAGCGAAAGCGCCATCGAAAAACACGCCGCGTGCGCGGCGGCGATCAGTTCCTCGGGATTGGTGCCCTTGTCGCCCTCGAAACGCGAACCCACCGAGTAGCCTACGTCTTTCAAGACACCGCTCGCGGCCGAGATCAAACCGTGTCCATCCTTGAACCCGCCTTTCCATACCGCAGAACCCTTGCTGTCCATGCCGTCCTCCAACTCGAACATCGTTGATGAAGCACGTAGACTGCAATGACCGCGGTTAATTCGCCGTGAGCAACGGGCGGGCGGACGCGCCGAGGTATCACGCAATCACAGGGAAACAGGAAGCATGCCGGAAAGTCACAAACCACCTTGCGCGATGCTGGTCGTGATGGGCGTTTCCGCGTGCGGCAAGAGCTCGGTCGGTGCGGCCGTCGCCGCGCGGCTGGGATGGAACTATCAGGAAGGCGACGATTTCCACCCATCCGCCAATGTCGAGAAGATGCGCGCCGGCATCCCGCTCGACGACGCCGATCGACAACCGTGGCTGGCCGCGATCGCCGAGTGGATGGATGTGCAAGCCGCCAGCGCCCAAGCCGGCGTGGTCGGTTGTTCCGCGTTGAAACGAAAATACCGCGACTTTCTGCGCAACGGCCGACCACGGGTCTGGTTCGTCTATCTGCGGGTTTCGCGCGCCGAATTGCAACGCCGCGTCGCCACGCGTCATCACGAATATATGCCAGCATCGCTGCTGGACAGCCAACTCGAGACCTTGCAGGAGCCGGTCGCGGACGAACCGCAAACGTTGACCATTGATGCCGACGGCGACGTCAATGCGAATGCCGCTGCCGTGTTGCGTGCCTTGCGCGCGCAAGGCATCGTGGATGTCCCAACATCCGGTTGAGCGATCGTCGCGCAAAGGAGAAGATTCATGAACCAACCCGCCAAAGACACCGTTTCCACCATCATTCCCAGCATGCGATATCGCAACGCCCTCGAAATGATCGATTGGCTATGCAAGGCGTTTGGCTTCGAGAAGAACGCCGTTTACGCCGATGAAAAGGCTGTCGTGCAACATGCTCAACTCACTTTCGGCAACGGCATGATCATGCTCGGCTCGGTGGATAACGAAACCGCGTGGGGCAAGCGCGTCGTACAACCCGACGAGATCGGTGGCAAACAAACGCAGGCGTGTTACGTGATCGTCGCCGGCTGCGCTTCTCACTATGCGCAGGCCAAGGCCGCGGGCGCCGAAATTGTGGATGAACTGGAAACCAAGGACTACGGCGGCAGCGGCTACAGTTGCCGTGACCCGGAAGGCCATCTGTGGTCGTTCGGCGATTACGATCCGTGGGCGGGGCATTCGGGCTGAAACCGATCCTTGCCAACGCATTGCGCGCCATGGGCGCGGCATGGCGCGATGTACACCGCTGCGCATTGCTTGCCGCGCTTACCTTGTGTGGGTGCGCGACAGCGCCCGCGCAGGTATCCGTCGCGCCGTCATCTCCGATCATCCCGGTTCAGCACACCGCGCCTGCGCGAAATTCGGTTGAAACGACGGGCTCGCTGTCTGTGCGCATCGATGCATTGATCGCGCAGCCGCGTTTCGCGCATGCCGATTGGGGCATCGACGTGGTATCACTGGACAGCGGCAAGACCTTGTATACGCACCATGCCGGCAAGCTGTTCGTGCCGGCCTCCAACGCCAAGCTCTACACCGCCGCGCTGGCGCTGGATGCGCTCGGCGTTGATGCGCGCTTCACGACCACACTGTATGCCACCGCGTTGCCAATTGCGGCTGGTACGCTAAATGGCGATCTGATCCTTTACGGCCGCGGCGATCCTTCGCTTGGCGAACCTGAAATATCTCCCGATTGGGCCGACCGTCTCGCCGCCGCGCTGGCCGCACACGGCGTGCGCCGCGTGCGCGGCGATCTGATCGCCGACGATACTTTCTTTTCGGGAACACAGATCGGCAACGGTTGGGAAGCCAATGATCTGCAGACGTGGTTCGCGGCGCCGGCAACCGCGCTCAGCGTGCAGGGCAATCTGATCCACGTGCGCGTGTCGCGCGACGGCGCGCGTTGCTGCGATGTCGCGGTCGATCCGCTGGCCAGCGGTGCGCACGTTGTCGATCTCACGCAGAACTCGGTCGACGATGGCGACGACAATGACGCGCTCGGCCTCTACCGGCCACCGGGCTCGTTTACGCTGTACGCGAGCGGCAGCCTGCCACTCGCAACGCAGAGCAAGACCTACGTCCTTTCCGCGCCCGACCCGGCGTTGTTCACCGGCAATCTCTTGCATGATGCATTGAAGCAACACGGCATCGCGCTGGATGGCCGCGTGCGCACGCTGCACTGGCCGCAAACCGATACAGCTTTGTCGCGACCCGGGATTGTCACGATTGGCGAGATCTTCTCGCCGCCGCTGTCGAATCTGATCCGGCACATGCTGAAACACTCGGACAATCTGCATGCACAGGCTCTGCTGGAACAGGTCGGTGTTAAGACCGCGCAGCGCGGTGTCTGCGTGGACCGTGCGCAGTCGCCGCGCAGCAGCGCGGATTGGGGCCTGTGCGCACTGCGCGCGATGCTGGCGCGCGCCGGCATCGCGCCGCAGTTGGCAACCTTCAACGAAGGCACCGGATTGTCTCGCCAGGATCTGATCACACCGGAAGCGACGACACGGCTGCTGGCGTGGATCGCACGACAACCATTCGCAGCAAAGTTGCGCGACACGCTACCGATCGCCGGCGTCGACGGCACGCTTCGCAACCGGATGCGCGGCACCCCCGCCGCGAACAACTTGCAGGCCAAGACCGGCACCTTGACCCACGCCTACGCTTTGTCCGGTTACGTCACCGATGCGAGCGGCGAACACCTCGCGTTTTCGCTGATGCTCGATCATTACCAGCGCCCGATCGGTGCATTGGGACGCAACATTCCGCCCTCTCCCAGCGACGACCTCGATGCGATCGCCGCGATTCTGGCCAGCGCCTCCCCTTGATTTTACTTGCTTTATGGGAACTAAACGAATGTTTTATCTTGCAATTAAAACGACAGCGACGACCATCCCTTGTAAGTAATTTGTCCCCCACAAGGTCTAATGACGAGATCGTTCCCCAACCAACGGAGTCCCCGATGCCCCGTCTGTCCGCTTTCCGAAGCCGCGCCCTTGGCGCACTGATCGTACTGGTCTCGCTCACCGCATGCACCGCTGCGGCGATGGGGGACGAGACCCGCGCCGTACCCGCGCCCAAAGTCGACGCACCTCTGGCGGCCACATCCGCCAAGCAAACCGCGGTGTTCGCAGGCGGCTGCTTCTGGGGATTGCAATGGGTATTCGAGCACGTCAACGGCGTTACCAACGTGGCTTCGGGCTACTCGGGTGGCGCGGCGAGCACCGCGCTTTACGAGCGTGTGAGCGAGGGCGACACCGGCCACGCGGAATCGGTCAAGGTCACCTTCGATCCGTCGAAGATCAGTTACGGGCAATTGCTGCATGTGTATTTCTCGGCGGCGACCGATCCGACCCAATTGAATCGTCAAACACCCGACACCGGCACGCAATATCGCGGCGTGATTTTCTACACCGATGCGCAACAGAAAAAAATCGCCGACGCCTATATCGCGCAATTGACCGCGGCGAAGGCGTATCCCGCGCCGATCGTGACCCAAGTCGTGCCGTTCAAGGCGTTCTACCCGGCCGAGAGTTATCATCAGGACTATGCGCGCCTGAATCCGGACGCGCTGTATATCGTCGTCAACGACGCGCCAAAGGTCACCGCACTGCAGAAACTGTTGCCGGCGCTGTACCGCGCACAGCCTGTGCTCTATCGACCGCAATCGGGAACGATCGCGGTAACGGCGCTGTAACGCGGCGGGTCAGTCCCCGCCATTATCCTGGCCGACGATAATCCGCGCGCTGCGCTGCCAGCTCAGGTAGGACCAGGCCCAGTCGATCATCACGATCAACCGGTTGCGGAAACCGATCAAAAAGAAAATGTGCGCGACCAGCCAGAACCACCAGGCGATCACGCCGGACATCTTCACGCCGCGGATTTCGACCACCGCCGCGCCGCGTCCGATGCTGGCGAGCGTGCCGTCGTCGCGATAATGAAATGCAAGCGATTCCCGGCCGGCAATCCGGCCGCGAATCGCTTGCGCCATGAACGCCCCCATCTGTTTGGCCGCGGGCGCCACGCCCGGCACCAGCTTGCCGTCCTGCAAGACATGGGCGAGATCGCCGATCACGAACACTTCCGGATGTTGCGGCAACGACAGATCCGGCGCCACCCAAACGCGTCCTGCGTGGTCGCATTCCGCGCCCAGTTGAGTTCCCAGCGGTGACGCCGCCACGCCAGCGGCCCACAGCAGCGTTTTCGCTTCGATCCGCTGTCCGCCCTTCAAGGTCACACCGGCTTCATCGACGCCAACGACGGGCGCATCGACATGCACCTGCACGCCCATGTTTTCAAGCTGCCTTTGCGCCTTCGCCGACAACGAGGATGGCATCATCGCTAGCACCCGCGCGCCGGCCTCCACCAGATGGATCCGCGCATTGCGTGGATCGGCGACACGAAATTCGCCCGCCAGGGTGTGCTGCGCGATTTCCGCCAGCGTCCCCGCCAGTTCGACGCCGGTCGGACCGGCGCCGATCACCACGAAGTCAAGCCACTTTTCGCGTTCCGCCGGATCGGGTTCCCGTTCTGCGGCTTCGAAGGCGTCGAGAATGCGGCGGCGAATCTTCAACGCATCGTCCAGCGTCTTCAGACCCGGCGCGCGCGATTCCCAATCGTCGTGTCCGAAATAGGCGTGGGTCGAGCCGGTGGCGACGATCAGATAATCGTATTCCAGCGTACCGTCGCTCAACCTCACGCGCCGTTTTTGCACATCGATGCCGCGCGCAGCCTCCATAAGCACGGTAACGTTGTCCTGCCTGCGCAGGATATGGCGCAAAGGCGCGGCGATGTCCGGCCCCGACAAGCCCGCCGTCGCGACTTGATACAGCAGCGGTTGGAACAGATGGTGGTTGGTGCGATCGACCAACGTCACGCGCACACCCGCATGTCGCAGCGCGCGCGTCGCCCACAGCCCGCCGAAACCGCCGCCCAGTACCACCACATGCGGCTGCGATAACGGAGTGTTCTCTCGTACATTCGCGTTCATCGTGATCCTTCGTTTGCGGATTTCGACACGCCGACCGAGCATAATCCGTCATCGGTACACGGCCAAATACGCACGTCCGAGCGGTCGCGCGAAACGCAGGAACAACTTGAAATCCACCGACCCACCCATCTCCGATTCGCTATCGATGATCCGCGCCGATACGCGTATCCGCTTCGGCATCGGCGGCTGGACCTTTGCGCCATGGCGCTGCAACTTTTATCCGGCGGGTTTGCCGCAACGGCGCGAGCTGGAATACGCCAGCCGGCACGTCACGGCGATCGAGATCAACGGCACCTGGTATGGCGCGCAAAAACCGGCGACCTATGCGAAATGGCGCGACGAGACGCCAGAGGGTTTCGTGTTTTCGCTGAAGACGCCGCGCTACATTGCCGAGCGCCGCACATTGGCGAGTGCGGGCGATGTCGTCGACGGCTTCGTGTTCGGCGGATTGGACAATCTGGGCGACCGGCTTGGCCCGATCCTGTGGCAATTTCCGCCTTCGCGCCATTTCGATGCGCCCGACTTCGCCGCTTTCCTCGATCTGCTTCCGCGCGAACTCGGCGGGCGCCCTTTGCGCCATGTATTGGAAGTGCGCCACGCAAGTTTTCTATGCGCCGAATACCTGGATCTGGCGCGCGCGCATGGCTGCGCAAGCGTGTTCACCGACTCGGATGAATATCCTTCGTTCGCCGATGTCACCGGCGATTTCGTGTATGCGCGATTGATGCGCAGCCGCGCGTCGATCGCCAACGGTTATCGCGCGGCCGCCCTGGATGCCTGGGCGCAACGCGCTCGGGTTTGGTCGGATGGCGACGAGCCGGATGATCTGCCGCGCATCCAGCCGATCGCGCATGCCACGCGCGGCAAATCAAAGCACCGCGATGTGTTCGTTTTTTTCATCGGCAGCGCCAAGCAACGCAACCCAGCCGCGGCGGTGGTGTTGCTGCAATGCTTCGATGCGCAGACGGATGGCGCCGAAACCGGATCGCGATGAGATTGTGGACACTTCATCCGCGTTATCTCGACGCCAAGGGTTTGGTCGCGCTATGGCGGGAAGCGCTGCTGGCGCAAAAGGTGTTGCGCGGCGAGACCCGGGGCTATCGCCACCACCCACAACTGCTTCGCTTCGCGCAGCAGGCTTCGCCGCTCGCGGCCATCGCCAGTTATCTCGCCGTGGTGCACGCGGAGTCGCTGCGGCGCTGTTATGCGTTCGATGCCGGCAAGATCGGCACCGAAAGACTCAACATGCAATTGGACGAACACCAAGGCCAGTTGCTGCACGAATGGCAACACCTGCTGTGCAAGCTCGCGCGGCGCGATCCCGCACGTCACGCGCTGCTACACGATACCGCCTCGCCAATGCCGCATCCGCTGTTCCGGATCGTCGCCGGCAATGTGCGCGAGTGGGAGAAGTCGAGACCCCGTCGATCCCTTGCGGATCGCGGCGTCACGGAACCTCTGATTTTACGCGATTCCGTTCATGGTTCGATACCTCACCACCAACGGAATCAATAATTTGACCGTTCGTCCTGAGGTATCGAAGGGCGAGCGACCAGGTAGATCAGACCTTCCTCAATCTGCGTGTTTCACGACTTGCCGTTCAACAACGCGGTCAACTTGTCGAGTTGCGCGCGATAACCATCCAGCACCTTGGCGGTGATCACGGGGTAGTGATTGGCCTCGTCCCAACGCCGCGCCTCGATCGCCTCGCGCACGCCCGGCACCGTCTTGACGCCGTAGCCGGTCAACATGCCGGGGGCGTAGATCATGTGCTTGAACCAGGTGCGGCCGGGCAAGCCGTCAGGGTCGGTCAAAGCCTGTTCCATCCTGCCCATCAGAGCATTCGCCTGTTGCAACTGATTCGGCGGCATCTTGAAACCATCCGCTACGCGCGCTGAATAAGCCGTTTGATACGCCAGCGCACTCTGCTGCAACTGTTTCGCAGCGGTGTCGAGTGGCGAGAGATCGATGTTCGGCACATCAGTATCGCGCTCCGGCGGTCCCACCGGGCGGGTCGGATCGGAATCCAGCGCGTAAGCATGCAGCGCCATCAGCTTGTGCTGGTGCTCGGTGTCCTTGCGCGTTTTGTCCACCAACTTGTGCAACTCGTGGTCGTAACGGTCCAGCGTGTCGCTGAAATCGGCAAAGCGCATCGGCAACAAGCCGGCGTCCGCGCTGCGCAACACGATGTGGCCCGCCACTTTCGACAATGCAACGCCGTACTGGTACCCCGGATCGCCGAAACGAATGTAGTGATCGAACGAGTCGTAACGCGAGTGGTAGATGCCATTGTCGTCGTCCTCGTCGCCGAAACCGAGGTTCAACGAAGCCAGCCTCAGGTGTTCCAGGAACGCGCTGTAATCCGAACCCGAACCGAGCGCCTGGATCGGCACGTCGCCGCCGGCTTCCGCGAGCTTGGCGGTTTCCTTGACTTCCGGCTTCGCATTTTTGTCGAGACCCGCGATCAGCATGTGCGCGCGCAGACGCTCGCGCACGCTGGCGTGGGTTTCTGGATCGGTCACGCCGTCGGCGACCTGGTTGACCAGGTGTTGCAGCGAATGGCTGCCACCGGCATCGAGAAACCCGCGGCCGTTGGTGTCGGAGTTGACATACAGCACGGCCTTGTCCTGCAATTCCTTTGCGTGCGTCTCGGCCCACTCGGTCGATCCGAGCAGGCCTGGCTCCTCACCGTCCCAACTCGCGTAAATAAGTGTGCGCTGCGGCCGCCAGCCTTGCTTCACCAGCGCGCCGATCGCCTTGGCTTCCGCCAGCAACGCGACATTGCCGGCCAGCGGATCCCACGCGCCGAACACCCAGCCGTCATGATGATTGCCGCGCACGATCCACTGATCGGGATACGTCGAGCCCTTCATCACCGCGATCACGTCGTACACCGGCTTCAAGCCCCAATTGGATTGCACGACCAGATGCACTTTCGCGGGGCCTGGACCGATGTGATAGGTGAACGGCAACGCGCCGCGCCAGTTGTCGGGCGCGACGGGGCCACCCAATGCGCGCAGCAAGGGTGTTGCGTCGGCGTAGGAAATCGGAAGCACCGGAATCTTGAGGATGGTTTTCGCGTCCTTGATCGGCACGTGTTTCGCGCCGGGCAGCGAGCCGTAGCCGGGCGTGGTCGGATCACCGGGATAGACCTGCATGTCGGCGACCGAGCCGCGCTGCACGCCATCGGGCGGACGCCAGCCACCCTTCGGATACGCATCGCCCTTGAAATAACCGTCGTCGCGCGGATCGGAATAGATGAGGCAGCCGATCGCGCCGTGCTGGTAGGCGAGTTTGGGTTTCAACCCACGCCAGCCTTCGCCGTAACGCACAATCACGATCTTGCCGCGCACTTCGATGCCGCGCCGCGCCAGATCCTTGTAGTCATCGGGCATGCCGTAGTTGACGTAGACGAGATTGGCCGTGACATCGCCATCGCCGCCATAGACATTGTACGGAGGCAACGCACTGGGCAGCGATGAAGTGGCGTCGCCGGCGACCGGAGGCTCGTGCAATTTGGCCGTATATACGTCCGGTGCGACCATCTGCGCCAATTCCTTTCTCGGCGTCGGATACAGCACATCGAAAGTTTCGATATGCGCGTCCCATCCGCAGTCCTTGAATTTCGCCAGCATGAAATCGGCATTGGCCTTGTCGTGCAGCGAGCCGACTTGATTGGGTTGCGACGACATCTGCTTCAGCCAGTCGCGCTGATCGGACGGATTCAGTTGCGCATCGAAACGCTGTTCGAGGCTTTGCTCGGCCGCCGCGCCGTCGGCGCTGAAGCCAAGCATCGCATTGTCGTTGCGGCTGTCGTTCGCCGTTGTTGTTGGGGACACGGCACTGGCCGCGAGCGCGGTAAAAAGACATCCCAAGGCCAGCGCGAGGCGCGTGATGGTTCGGTTCATGCTCGGATCTTCCATGGACGAAGCGCAACCCATTAATTGCAAACCCGCGCGCGCGCCGGGTCAAGTGTCGTCGGTCACGCACCGCAACCAGCGCTTCGCGACGAAGGCGACGATCAATCCGAACAGCAGCATCGCCGCGAGGTTTTCGACGAAGCTCGCCGGCGTGAAGTGTGGAGCATGGCCGACCGCTGAAAGCGGCATCACTATGTAATTCATCACGAAGAACACGATAACGCCATAAGCAAGACCGGGCAGGATCGACCGCGCGGTCAGCCAGCGCATCCGCAGTGCAGCAATCACGAAAATCGCCGCAATGATTATCGACATTCCCCACTGCAACAACATACCGAGCGCGGAAACGCCCATTCCGCCATGGAATGCCGCCTTGCCGAGCAAGCCGCTGGCGACAGCGCGGCAGATAACCGACAAGTTGATGTGATTGATCAACGCCGCCGCGCAGATGTCGATGGCGCCCGCGATCAGACCGCCGGCGAGGATGGCACTGACGACGCGCGTGGCAGGGATCGCATGGCACGCAATCGGAATGGTCGGTGCGTTCATGGCGAACTCCTTGGCGAATTTCTTCACCAGCATATCCCATGCCTCACCTTTTACGCGACCCGAACGCGCGAGCCAAAGCCGCGCGGGTAACGTGTCGATTTCGCGCACACTCGTTCGTCGTCACAATGAAAGCCGGGTTCTCGATCATGAATCCGGTAACTTCCCTCAACAAGCGAAGGAGTAAAGACCATGCGAGTGATGGTGATCGTCAAGGCCAGCGAGGATTCCGAAGCCGGCGTGCTGCCGAGTCGCGAATTGCTCGAAGCGATGGGCAAGTACAACGAGGAACTGGTCAAGGCCGGCGTGATGCTGGAAGGTGAAGGGCTGCATCCGACGTCAAAAGGCGCGCGCGTGCGCTTCGATGGCAAACAACGGCGCGTGATCGACGGGCCGTTCACCGAGAGCAAGGAACTGATCGCGGGTTTCTGGCTATGGCAGGTGAGGTCGATGGAAGAAGCGATCGAATGGTTGAAGCGCGCGCCGTTCGATGGCGGCGAGGAGGTCGAAATCCGTCCGGTGTTCGAGGCTGAGGATTTCGGCGAGGCATTCACCCCGGAATTGCGCGAACAGGAAGAACGGTTGCGCGCGCAGGCGAAACAGCCACGTTGAACCGGCTGCGGATCAGCCGCGCCGCGGCGGCACCAGTTTCAACCTGCCCGCGGCCGGCAACAGTTTGGGGCACAACATGCGCTCGATCGCGGGCGCGGGCAATGGATACGAATACAGGTAACCCTGGCCCTCGCTGCAGCCGGCGCGCAAAAGGAACTCGTGCTGCGCTTCGGTTTCGATGCCTTCGGCGATGGTGACAAGACCGAGCGTGTTCGCCATCGCCAGGATCGCCTCGCTGATCGCCGCGTCGTTGGCGTTGCCCGGCAAGCCGGTGACGAACGAGCGGTCGATTTTTAGATGGCTCACAGCCGGCAGTTTCAGATACGCCATCGACGAATAACCGGTGCCGAAATCGTCCACCGCCACCGCGACGCCGAGCGCATGCAAGGCCTGCATCGTGCGTTGCGTGCCTTCGCCCAAGCGCAGCATCGCGCCCTCGGTGATCTCCAGCAGCACCCGCTGCGCGGGTGTGGCGTAGGTCTGCAGGGTGCGGCTGACGCTCTCGACGAAGGCCGGATGTCCGAACCAGCGCGCCGAGACATTGATCGCGATACGAATGCGCGGCATGCCAGCGCGATCCCACGCCTGAATCTGCGCGCACACCGTCTGCATCACCCATTCGTCGATGCGATGGATAAGACCAAGGCTTTCTGCGATCGGGATGAACTCGCCCGGCAGCACCTCGCCGCGTTCCGGATGCTGCCAGCGCAGCAAGGCCTCGGCGGCGAGGATGCGTCCGCTGCGTAATTCGATGCTCGGTTGATACACCAGACGGAATTCGTCGCGCATCAGCGCCTGGCGCAGTTCCGTCGCCAGTTGCAGACGCAGGCGCGTGTCCGCGTGCATCATCGGCGCGTAGAAACGGAAAGCGTTGCGCTCCTCGGTCTTGGCCGCGTACATCGCGGCGTCGGCGTTGCCGATCAGCGTGAGCGCATCGGTGCCATCCAGCGGGAACCCCGCGATACCGATACTGGCGCTTAGCACGATTTCGTAATCGTCGACCGTGAACGGTTCCGACAAGGTCGTCAGCAGCCGGCTGGCCAGCGCGGCGGCGTCTTCGCGCAGCGGAAGTCTTGGTACCAGCACGGTGAACTCGTCACCGCCGATGCGCCCGGCCACATCGTCGCCGGACAACTGCCGGGAGACGCGCTCGGCCACCTGCACCAGCAACTGGTCGCCGATGCCGTGGCTGTAGCTGTCGTTGACGATCTTGAAGGCATCCAGATCGATGAAGAGCACCGCGGCGGCGCAGCGCTCGCGTTCGGCGGTGATGACCGCGTCCGCGCAATAGCGCTCGAACTCGGCGCGATTGACCAGCGCGGTGAGCGTGTCGTGGGTGGCCAGGTGTTCCAGCCGTTGCCGATCCGCCTTGAGTTTTGAAATATCGTTGAACACCGCGACGTAATGCAGCACCCGTCCCGCGCTGTCGCGGATCGCGCTGAGGCTGAGTTTCTCCGGATAGCTGCTGCCGTCGCGGCGGCGGCTTTGCACCTCGCCCAGCCAGTTGCGCCCGGCCCCGATGTCATCCCAAATCACCTGCGGCAAGGCCGAGCCGTCCGGCATCCGACGGGTCTCGTCGAAGCGCATGCCCTCCAGGATTTGCGCGGTGAAGCCGGTGATGTAGGTGGCCGCGGCATTGACCGAGACCGTTATCCGGCTGCCGTCTGCGATGATCACGCCCTCGACGATGCTGGCCAGCGCTTCCGCGGCGATGCGCCGTTCCTGCTCCATCGCCACGCGCTCGGAAATGTCGCGGATGATCGCCTGCCGCACCACCCTCTCGCCCCATACCGCGAGGCTGCTTTGCGTTTCCACCGGCCGTACGCGGCCGTTCTCTCCGCGCAGTGCGCCGACCGCGGAACTGCCGTCGCGTTGCGGCACGCGTTCCAGAAAAAGATCTGCATAGTGATCCCCAAGCAGCTCCTGCGGATCGCGCCCGGTCCATGTTGATGCGGTGCGATTGGCATCGAGGATGCGCCCGCTGCCTTCGTCGACCATCACGATCGCATCCGCCGCGCTGTCGAACAGAAGACGATAACGCTCCTCGGTGCCGCGGATGCCGGCCAGGATCCAGCGCGCCATCCAGAACCACAAAAGCGCGGCAGCACTCGCGGCAACTAATACGCCGTAGAAGAGTACTTGGCCAATCCACACCGCGCCGTTCGCGATGGCTTGCGAAAAAACGTTGCTGCGTGGTTGTATGAAATTGTTGATCGCGTTGATGCGACCGCGTTGTCGCGCGATTTCCGCGCTGGTCGGCGCCCCGACCGCGTTGGTATTTTGCAATTCCCCCGCGATCATGCCCAGTTCCGCGATCTTGGCGTCGGTGGAAGTCCATGCTCGCAGCGCCTCCTTCATATAAGGCGCGCCGGAAAAGTGCTCCAGCATGAAGATCACGCCGGGTATCGCCCTCGGCAAGGCGTGGCTGCGTCGCAATTCCTGCACAACCGTCTCGTAATCGTAGTCGCCCGACAAAACCGCATCGCGGGCCCAACGATCCGAAGCCATGACCGCAAAGTTGCGCCTGAAATCGGCAAGACGCACGGAATCGCCGGATACGGCATAGGCGTCCAGATCGATCACCGCCTGCTTCTGCGCCTTGGACCAGACGCTCTCGCCGTTCAGGAACCCGGCGAGAGCCACCTGGATCTGCAGGGCGCCCCACGTGAGCGCCAGGATGAAGCACACCACCGCAATCAGCGCATAAGCCAGCGGCAGCAGGCGCCGCGACAAGGGCTTTTGCAAAGTGACCGCAGAATTGCGCATCGCGCACTCTATGCCATGACGAATACGTCACCTCCGGCTGCATGCACGTTGCGTACCATTGGCGTCAGGCCGCGGCCGCGATCTCGTACTCGACTTCGAACTGCCGGGATGGCTGCACGCAACGGTCTGCCAGGATACGCATGCTCGTGTAACTGCGCTTGACGCACTCGGCAATGTGATCGACTTCCGCGGCAGTCGGTGCGGTCCCCATCAGCGTGCAGACGATCTCCAGCGCCTCCCAAGGATGGGTGTCGTCGTACGCGGCGTGCAATTGCAGCCAGCGCAGACTGCTCTTGCGGGTTTGCGACGGGAAACGCGCCGCATAACTTTGGCTGTCATACAGGATTTGCGACCATTCGCCGGTGGCGCCTTCGACCGCGTAATTGGTGGCAGCGATACTGGCCGCCAAGGTGCCGCGGTCGCTGACAGATTCGCACCAATCGGCGAGCACTTGCGTGCCGCCCGGCGGTATACCGTTCAATACCTGCTCGCGCGCGATGCCGGCGCCCTCGGCCCAGTTGAGCCAGTATTCGGCGTGGTTCTGCTCGACCCGGATATTGCGCACCAGCCAGCGCCGCGCAAGGTTGTCGCCGGGGCTGCGGCCGAAACGGGTCTTCAACAAGCTCCGTGCCATATAAGCCGGAAAGCGTTCGATCATCGGCCAGATGCCGACCATGAAATTGAAGGTGCACGCTTGATCGGGATATCCTGCGCGCATCACGTCCCACAGCTCGTGATCGACCACGGTCTGCTTCACTGGGTCGCACTCGGCGACCATATCCTGAGCCCACTGCGGATAGCTGCCCAATTCGGTCAGGGGACCGGTCAGTTCGAAACGGGTATTCATGACGATTCTCCTCGGAGGTCACGTGGGGTACTGCGGTGGTGGTTGCTGCTTGGTACGCCTGGCGCCGGGCATAGACGGCGCCAGCTTTTCGGCACTGCGAGCGAGCGATGCCGAAAATGCTTGAAAATGAAGGATTGGCCGGGCACAGCGGGGTGAGGTCCGCAGGGCGGACGTGGCTATTCGATAACCTTTGTCACCCCAGATCATATTCCGGTGCGCTCGGGCAGGAACCTGCAACATACGCCTATACCTCCAACTCTACGCGCAAATGGCGGCATTGGCATGGATATCTGAAGCGCTGTCTGGCCCGGTCGGCCCTTGGCATCACCATACCCGCGGGTGCGCATGCGACGAGCGCGGATCATGCGCCATCTTCGGGCATCGCGAAAGACGCCGCCGAGTGAGGGTTCGGGGGCACGGGGTGTATGATCGCTGCCCCTGAAAGTGCACGCTATCCGCTCCATTGAAACCGAAGCAAGCTGTCATGCGCAAACTCATTCTGAAAATCGTGGGGATCTTCACTTCGGCCTGCAGCTCCGAATGCCCGACCTACGGCGAAACCTGCACCGCTGGCGTGCACGGCACTGGCGGCCATTACTGCGGTCAGGGCCATAACTGGTTTAAAGATCGCGCGCGTGCGTCCAGTGGACTGTAACGTTCATTTGGAAGATGGATCGCGCCGCGGATCGTGG
>JBDTBW010000086.1:0-9362 GCA_039923855.1 Rhodanobacteraceae bacterium
GATCCGAATGGCCGTGCTTACAACCGCACCGCGCACCTGCCCGAACGGCGCAAGATGATGCAGCAGTGGGCGGACTATCTGGACATGCTGAAGCACGGCGGCAATGTTGTACCGATTCGCAAGCTCGTGAGTTGACTGTGGGCTGTCACACCCCTCCGCAAGAAGCGTCCGGAAAACCCGCACGCACATTTGACCATCAAGACCCGCGGGCGCGAGTCAACGGCTCGATCCCCACAAGGACGACTTGCAGGCGTGGCGGGAAGGCTTCGCCGAGCAGCTACGAATGCGTGGCGTGGAAGCCGAAGCGACACCGCGGCGAGCGCGCGGCGTGGTGCGCAAAGGGCAGCGTCAGGCGATCCGTCATATGAATACGCGCCGTGCCTCGCGTATCTCGCGCTGGAAGATCGAGCAGGCGTTGAAAACAGTCACGCACGGCCAACCAACGGAAGAGGCGCCTTGGACAGAAGCCACGCGCGAACGTCAGCGGAAAGTGCGACGAGCGTGGGGACAACTCGCGATCGCATTGGAAGATGCGGGACGGCCGGCCCTTGTGGCGGAAGTGAAACAGTTCATTGCCAACCTGCCGAACCTGGCCACCGAGCGCGAGGCCTTGGCAACCGTCGCGCACAAGGCTTTGGCGAAGCACTTGAAGGCAGAGCCACAACGAAGCCGGTAAGGTTCAGCGGCAGAGCATTCTTATTGAGATGCCCTGCTGACGAGACTTCTATGGACAGCGCCAGGTTGCGAAAATTGTTGGAGAGCCAGCGTGGACGACTGCCTGCTTGGCTCTTGTGACAGGCAGCGGGCGATCTAAACTTGTTGAAAAAACTCAGCTCAAGAATTCGGCCGAGAAAGTATCGCCACGCATCAGACGTATCACGAAATTATATAAATGAAATCAAAAATATAGCGTAAGTTTCCCTCAGGCGTTTTCGTATGGCGATCGCGAGCCAGCACGCAACCGACCGAGACGAAGGGAACTTTCCCCTTCCAATGTGGTTATTTAAAGCGTAAAGTAACGCGTCAAGTAGGGGGTCAAATGACAGACAAGCGCCCACCAGTTTTTCTGACGATTGCGGCGGTAACGCACGAGCCTCTCAAAGCACTCGGCGGCTACATTCCTCAAATACAGGACTCCCTGCGAAAACTCGGCTATTCGGGGCAATTACAGGAGTCAACGCTGTCACACCTAGAGAACCCGCTACTTGTCGCGCTGCCAGCAGGAATGAAGCCGGCTGCTGTCGAGAATACCTATTCGGTTTTTACTGCTGACACCAGATCGGCATTCACATTCAATGACCAAGGCATCTTCGCGTATCACACTACTGCCTACACAACGCGGGCGGCGTTGTTTAAACAGGTCAGGATGGGCCTTGAGATATTCCATCAGCACGTTCAGCTGCAGACGTTGCGTCGGGTTGGTGCCCGTATGCTTGACCTGATTCGTCCTTCTGATTCAGGGCACACTGTTGCCAGCTATGTGGCGCCCAGTTTCCGTGGCTTCGAAGCAATTTCGGCCACGGAAGGATGGGCTACCGGGCTATCCACCTTCGAACAGCGCTTCAGCGACGGCGATGCCGAAGTGATCGCAAAGTTCGACTGTCTACCTGATGGATTTGGACTTCGGGCAGATATCATGTCAACAATGCAGGGGCACGCGTTACCGCCACACCTAACTAGCGTTCCAGGCGTGCTCCACGCGATCCTGGATATCGATAGTGGTACGCGCGCGAGCATTGAACCACGGGCGTTCTCGATTGACGCCGTGATGGATGAACTGGGCGGGCACAAGGATCGGATCAGCAGACTATTCCGCGCGTCCGTTACACCTCTTGCGCTGTCCGAATGGGGTCTGCAGTGAATACTTCGATAACCGTTTCCCCGCAGCCGACAGGCCGTCATAACGGCATCATCATCTATGTGGCCGGTGCTGCGCTTGTGTTAGCCGCTTGGGGCCAAGTCCAAAAACCAATCATCCGTACTCTGCCGCAATCCGCGCCATTCGTGCGGCCGGATCATATGCAGCACGACGATCTGCAGGTCGGCGTGCGGGCGCAGACACCAGGAGAAATTGCCGGCTGGATTTCGGGATTAGTGGAGCAGTTGGGGACCTCGCGTGCAGGACTCGCAGGGATGCTCGGCGTTAGCCGTCAGACGTTGTATCTGTGGGCCAACGGCGGCGACATTCGCGATCGCAATGCCGAACGCTTGCAGGCACTTCGTCACGCTGCGCAATTGTTGCGCGCGGCAAAAAACCCGCTGCCTGCTTTCTGGCAGCACCGTGTCCTCCCGGGTTTCGGCGTCGCGTTTTCGCAAGGCATGCAGTCAGGTCTAGAGCCTGTCTCAATGGCAACGGAGCTTGTGGGATTGTGGCGTGAAGATACCAATGATGCGGCTACAATCGATGCGCTGTTTGCGCGACGGGGTTGAGGCTTGCGCGAGCATTGGCGACAGGGCGATGTCCTGCCGACTGCCGCTGCCGCGGAAGTAGGCGAGCCAGCATCAGCTAAGCGCCTGCTTGTATGCTCGCATTCGTGCGACCTCCAGAGGATGCGCGGCCCACTGCTTGCTGTTGTACAAGGACATGCTGCTCGACACGATGGCGGCAAAATGGGCGGCAAGTCAGTTCGATATCTGCAGCTCACCACAACTCAGGGAGCAACAATAGAGTACGACATCGAAACGCTCCGGTTGGTCGATGCTTCCGTGTTAGACCGCTTTGACCCATGGGACAATGAACGTCATCGCGATGGAGCGGAAACAATCGTAGGTAGCTGGATGGCACAGCGGTTCGACCGACTGGCACTTCCAGACGTGATCGTTGTAGCTCTCGACCGCTCAGGCGTGCAGGCTGCACTGTTGCGTGCGCTCGAACGCACAGTGCACGAAATCGCTGATGTGCGTGTGCTGGTCAAGGAGAGCAGTGACGCTCCGCTTTTAAACTTTCTCATCGTCTTCAACGATGGTGCGCGAGAGGCGGCCCAAGCCGTCGCCAGTGCCATCGTTACGCGTGCCGAGCTTCGAGCAGCCGATCTTGATGGCGCGGTGATCATCGAGGGTGCACACGCGGTGTCGGCGGACGCGCTCACGTACGCGCAATGGGCACAAACGCGACCATTTCGTGCCGAATACCTCTCCCTGCGGGCGGAACCTCCAGCGGAACTGCCGCCCCGCTGAGCGCGAGTCATGGGTGGCAAAGCCGTGAGGCTGGCGTGACAGCGAGACGTATGTACAACTGGGTAGGTAACGACTTGACGGGATCGATCCACCTTTCAAAGATAGCGATCATAGAATTGTGAGTAAGATTGCGAGTAAGGCCAAGACACGCCACATCGGAACGTATATTAAGCTCAATGTGTTATCTGATTTTTGTGGTAGATGGTGGCTCCGTTTATCACATGATCGTTTGGCCTTTTCGGCCGTCGCTCGCTTACACTTCCCGTTTCGCTGGTTTACAGGGGACGGAAACGATGACCGACCGACCGATGCCGAAACTCCATTTCATCTCCGGGCTGCCGCGCTCGGGCACCACGCTGCTGGGCGCGATCCTGCGCCAGAACCCGCGTTTCCACGCCGGCATGACCAGTCCCGTTGGCGACATGCTGGGCGCATTGATGACCGAGATGAGCGGCAAGAACGATTTCTCGGTGTTCATCGACGAGCCACAACGCCAAGCCGTGATGCGCGGGCTGTTCCGGAATTACTACAGCGTGTACAACGGCATCGAAGTCGCGTTTGACACCGGCCGGGTGTGGTGCAGCAAGATGCCGACGCTGGCGTCGCTGTTTCCGCAGTCCAAGGTGATCGCCTGCGTGCGCGAAATTCCGTGGGTGCTGGACAGCGTCGAGCGGATGGTGCGCAAGCATCCGCTGTCGGTCAGCAAGATTTTCCACTTCAATCCCAACGGCACGGTGTATTCGCGCACCGAGAGCCTGATCGACGTCGCCGGCATGGTCGGCTTTTCGTTCCAGGCAACCAAAGACGCCTATTACGGCGAGCACGCACCCGGCCGACTGATGCTGATCACCTACGAAAACCTGACCCGCGATCCGCTCCGCGCAATCAACGCGGTGTACCAGTTCATTGGTGAGCCGCCGTTCCAGCACGACTTCGACAACATCCAGTACGACGAGCCGGAGTTCGATTCGCGCCTTGGCCTGCCGGGGTTGCACAAGGTCGCGCCCAAGGTCACGGTGACGCAGCGCGAATCGGTGCTGCCGCCGGATCTGTTCAATCGTTTCGTCAAGGATTCCTTCTGGCTGGATCCGGCGACGAACATCAGAAAGGTGCCCATCATCTGATGAGCGAGTTCGCCATCCAGCACGACGCGACCGCGCACGTCTTCAGCGTCGACGTCGACAGCCATCGCGGTGTGGTCGATTACGCCTTGCGCGATGGCGTGATGACTATGACCCATACCGGCGTACCGGAAGCGGTGCGCGGACGCGGCGTCGCCGCGCAACTGGTGCGCGTGGCGCTGGACACCGCGCGAACGAACGGCTGGAAGGTGATCCCTGCGTGTTCCTACGCCGCGGCGTTCATTCGACGCCACAACGAATACGCCGATTTGCTTGCCTAAATGTTGCTCATCAACGTAGCGCCCAAACACCGACCAGCACCGCGGTGAGCAGCAAAAACGGAATCGAGTACAGATGAAAGCGCCAGCCGATGCGCGCGCTGCCGTCCAGGCGCAGCGCGATCAGGTTGGCCAGCGATCCGATCGCGAGTCCGGTACCGCCGACGTTGACCGCGACCGCCAGCAACAGGAGATCGGGCGTGTAATGTTGCAGCAGCACCGCGGCCGGCACATTGCTGATCACCTGCGACAGCGCAATGCCGCCGAGATAGGTGACGCGGGGATCGTGCCAGCCGAGCGCGCCTATATGCGTATGCACGATCGGCAGCGCGGCGAGGTGCCCCAGGCCCACGAACATCGCGGCGAAAGTCAGCAGCAGCATCCAGTCCACGCCCGCCAGCGCGCGCCGGAAGAATGCCGCGCCCAGACACAACACGACGATCGCCGCGGGAACCGCATAGCCCCATTCCAGCGCCGCGACCATGCCGATCAACAATAGCGCCGCGCCGATCGCCAGCGGTGCGTTGGTCGCTTCGGTTTGCACCGTGCGCTCATCCAGTTGCAGCGGCGTGGACGGAAACATCGGTACGCACGCGATCAGCAGCACGATCAGCATGATCGCACCGGCTGGCGCGAGCGCCAGCACGAAGGCGGCAAACGACACGCCCGAGTGCTGCCACAACAACAAGTTCTGCGGATTGCCGATCGGGCTGAAAGTTGAACCGGCATTCACGGCCAGCGCTTCCGCGATCACCAGCCGCTGTCTCGGAATGCGCGCAATGCGGTCGATCGCTAGGGTCAGCGGCACGATCAGAAACAGGCTCACGTCGTTGGTCAGCACCGCCGACAACAGCGCCGACAACAGCACCAGCGCGATAGCCAGCGCCCGCGCGCCACGCAGGCGCGTCACCAACCGGATCGCCCAGCGCTGGATATAGCCGCTCATCCGCACGCCCTGGGTCAGGACCAGCAAACCGGTGAGACCGGCCAGCGTGCGCAGGTCCAGCCATTGCAGGTAATCGTGCGCGGGACGCCGGTCGAACAACGCGAGCAACACCACCAGCGCGAGCAGCACCTGCAGCAGATGATCGTGTTTCAGCCGCGTGGCGAAAATGGTCAATGGGTTATCCTTTGCCGATTAACGCCGTAACGCAGCCGTCAGCGGGGGAAGGCAAACGATGGCCGAGCTTCGACACTGACCGGGCATTCCTTTCATATTGGCGCGCGGCGCCGCGCGCGTGACAATATCGCGTTTCAAACGTGCCGGGTATGCGAAGCCAGGCATTCCCGCGTCGCGTTTTCTGTAAGCTTTTGTGCGTTTTCGCGGTCAGGAACTGGATATGGCCAAGAAGAATGGGAAGCTCTGGCTGATCCTCCGCATCATCTTGCTGCTGATCCTGATTGGCGCGGTGATCGCATTTTTCGCGTTCGGCCTGCAGCACTATCTGACCCTGGACGCGTTGAAAAGCCGCAAAGCCGCGCTGGATGCCTACCGCGGCGCGCACCCGTTGCTGCTGGCCGGCGGCTATTTTGTCGCCTATCTGCTGGCCGCGGCCTTCTCGTTGCCGGGCGCGGTCATCCTGACCCTGGCCGGCGGCGCGATTTTCGGCGTGATCGAAGGCACCTTGCTGGTGTCGTTCGCTTCGGCGATCGGCGCGACGGCGGCGATGCTGTCCAGCCGCTTCATCTTCCGCGATTCCGTGCGCAAACGCTTCGGCGGCCGTTTGAAGCGCATCGACAAGGGCATCGAGCGCGAAGGCGGCTTCTATCTTTTCAGCATCCGCCTGGTGCCGGTGTTCCCGTTTTTCGTGGTCAATCTGGTGATGGGGTTGACTTCACTGTCGGTGATCACGTTCTACTGGGTCAGCCAACTGGGCATGCTCGCCGGGACGCTGGTGTACGTGAATGCGGGAACGCGCCTGGCCGGTTTGAAATCCCTGTCCGACCTGTTGTCGCCAACGCTGATCGGATCGTTCCTGCTGCTGGCGCTGTTGCCGTGGATCTCGCGCGGGATCATCGCCTGGGTCAAGGCGCGGCGCTTGTACAAGGGTTGGAAAAAACCGAAACGCTTCGAGCGCAACCTGGTGGTGATCGGCGCGGGCGCATCGGGCCTGGTCAGCGCGCTAATCGCCGCAACCGTGCGCGCCAAAGTCACGCTCATCGAAGGCGGCAAGATGGGCGGCGACTGCTTGAACTATGGCTGCGTGCCATCGAAGGCATTGATCCGCATCGCCCGCGCCGCTCACGAGGCGCGCAACGCGGCGCGGTTCGGCATCGAGGTCAGGGAGTCGAAGATCGATGGCGCGCGGGTGATGGACAGCGTGCGCGCCGCGATCGCGGATGTCGCGCCACACGATTCACAACAGCGTTACGAAAAACTCGGGGTCGATGTGCGTCGTGGTGCGGCGAAGATCGTTTCCCCATGGTGCGTGGAAGTCGACGGCGAACCGATCACCACCCGCGCGATCGTGATCGCCGCCGGCGCCGAGCCGGTCGTCCCCGATTTGCCGGGGCTCAAGGAGTGCGGCTACCTCACTTCCGACACATTGTGGAATCTCAAGGAGCTGCCGCGACGCTTGTTGATCCTCGGCGGCGGCTCGATCGGTTGCGAACTGGCGCAAGCCTTCGCGCGGCTGGGTTGCGAAGTCGCGCAGGTCGAACTCGACGATAGGCTATTGCAGCGCGAGGACGACGAGGTGTCCGCGTTCGCGCGCGCGCGGCTGGAGGGCGATGGCGTGCGCGTGCTGACCGAACACAAGGCGCTGGCGGTCGAATGCGATGGCGCTGACAAGGCGCTGATTTGCGAACACGGCGAGGACGGTCACAAGGACAAGGTGCGCCTGCCGTTCGACGCGATCCTGGTCGCCATCGGGCGCAAACCGTGCGTCACCGGTTACGGTCTGGAGGAATTGAAAATCCCGCTCGATGAAAAGAAACACACCATCGAGACCGACGACTATTTGCGTGCGTTGTATCCCAATATCTACGCCTGCGGCGATGTCGCGGGGCCGTTCCAGTTGACCCACGCCGGCGCGCATCAGGCCTGGTATGCCGCCGTGAATGCGCTGTTCGGATCGCTCAAGAAATTCAGCATCGATTATCAGGTGATGCCGGCGGTGACCTTCATCGATCCGCAAATCGCAAGGGTCGGCTTGAACGAACGCGAAGCGCGCCACCAGGATATCGATTATGAAGTCACCCGTTACCCCCTCGCCGAACTGGACCGCGCGATCGCCGAGCGCGAGACCGACGGTTTCGTCAAGGTTCTCACCGCCAAAGGCAAGGACAAGATCCTCGGCGCGACCTGCGTGGGCGCGCATGCGGGCGAGTGGATGAGCGAATTCGCGCTGGCGATGCACCAGAAACTGGGATTGAAGAAGATCCGTGGTGTCGTGCACGCTTATCCGACCTTCGCCGAGGCCAACAAGTACGCCGCCGGCGAATGGGAAAAGGCGCACGCGCCGCAACGCGCATTGCGCATGGCGCAGCGCTGGCATCGCTGGAGACGCGGATGAAACGGACTCCACCGCTGATGCTGCTATTGCTGTTATGCGCGTTCGCGCTGTCGGCCGCGGCCGATACCGGCGCGATGCTGCGCTTCTCCGATGCAACCCAGGGTACAAAATTACCGCCGGGCTGGACGCCGTATGGGTTGTCGCGCCACGTTCCGCTTGCGCGGATCGCGGTGGTTCAAGACGGCGATCAGAATGCCTTGCGGATCGACGCCGATGCCGCCACCGGCGCGATTACCCATCCGCTCGATCTGCCCGCCGCGACCACCCTGAGCTGGCGATGGAAAGTGGATCACGCGGTCGCCAACGCTGATCTCAGCCGCAAGGACGGCGATGATTTTGCGGCGCGTGTGTACGTGTTCTTCGATCTGCCCGAGAGCGCCTTGTCGTTCGGCGAGCGTTTCAAACTGCATCTGGCGCAAAGCGTGCTCGGCGTGGATTTGCCGCACGCAGCCCTGTGTTACGTGTGGGACAACCATCATCCGATCGGCACGATCGCGCCCAACGCCTACTACGGTGGCGTGCGCATGATCGTGTTGCGCAGCGGCAACGCCGATGCCGGACGCTGGCAGACACAACATCGCGACCTCGCCGCCGATTTCCGCGCCGCGCTCGGCCGCACCGCGCCGCGCATTACCGGTGTGGCGCTGGCCTCCGATACCGATAACACCGGCGGCCATGCCACCGCCTGGTTTGGTGATCTTGTTTTCGCCCCCACGATCGCGGCGGATGCGAAGGAGCCCATCCGATGAACGCTGTCCTTGCCACTTTGCAACGACCATCCTTCGCCCGCACCCTGCGCACGCACGGTCTGGAGCTGCCACGCACGCCGCTGGAAATCCTGCAGGTCAACGTCGGCAAGCTGTGCGATCTGGCCTGTCATCACTGCCATGTCGAGGCGGGACCGAAGCGCACCGAGATCATGCAGGCGCGCACGGTCGCGCGCATTCTCGAACTGCTGGCCGATGCGCCGCAGATACATACCGTGGACCTCACCGGTGGTGCGCCGGAAATGAATCCGCACTTCCGGACCCTGGCGCGGGAATCGCGTGCGCTGAGCAAGACCGTGATCGACCGCTGCAACCTGACCGTGCTGTTCCTCGCCGGACAGGAGGACACCGCCGAGTTCCTGGCCGAGCAGAAAATCAAGGTGGTCGCGTCGCTGCCGTGCTACACCAAGGCCAACGTTGAGAAGCAGCGCGGCCGGCATGTGTTCGATCCGAGCATCCGTGCGTTGCGCAAGCTCAATGCGCTGGGTTACGGGCGTGAGGGTT
>JBDTBW010000087.1:0-15953 GCA_039923855.1 Rhodanobacteraceae bacterium
AGGCCAGGTTGGAACTGCACTCGATTCGTCGCCATGATCACGTCTCCTGCGGTTGCGTGGAGACTCACCTTGCCCGCTGCGCGTCTCATCGATCGCGACGGCAGCTGAGATACAGCGCAAATCAGGATATCTTTTGAAGTTAGGCCATATGCGGACACAAAAAATGTTTGAGAAAACTGAGAAGGATGCGACCACATGGTTTCACTGGCTTGAGTGTGTCATTCTAACTTCTCTAACCATCTATCTAGCAATAAATGCGAGTTTGCTGCTGGTGCGGGTAGTTCTCACCACCGTTGCTTGTATATCAGCGATTGCGCTGTTTATTTTGACAGCCCTCTACTCGCTGCCACTTGTAAACAAGATCACGGGGTCGTTCGGCTCCCGCCGGCGCACAAACATTTTTAGTGCATTAGCCGGCGCCCTAGCAGGGCTTGTGGTTGCGGTTACCGTAATGGAGCTGGTTAAACACGGGCAATAAATTGCCTAACTGCTCATTCCAGCGGACGCTCAATCACTACGCGGATTCGCACCGCTAAATTCAGACGTTAGAGTGCTTGCATAGTCCGAAGAGCCAAGAAAGAATGTCCCGGGTCATGCCGAAAGAAGCTCGATGTGGTTACAGTCCCAACGCTGTAATTACGCTCCGCGCCGATTCCGCCGGCGGCTCGCGGTCGGAATGCAGGTGCACTTCCGGTGATTCCGGCGGTTCGTATAGCGAGCCGATGCCGGTGAAGTTCTTGATGTCGCCGGCACGGGCCTTGGCGTACAGACCCTTGACATCGCGCTGCTCGCAAATCTCCAGCGGGGTGTCGACGAACACTTCCAGGAACTCGCCTTCGTTGAACAGCGCGCGTGCCATGTGCCGCTCGGCACGGAACGGCGAAATGAAGGAGACCAGCACGATCAGGCCGGAGTCGAGCATGAGCTTGGCGACTTCGGCGACGCGACGGATGTTCTCGACGCGATCGGCATCGGTGAAACCGAGATCGCGGTTCAGGCCGTGGCGAATGTTGTCGCCATCGAGCGTGATGGTGTGGAAACCGTCGGCGTGCAGACGGCGTTCGACCAGATTCGCAATCGTCGATTTGCCTGCGCCCGAAAGGCCCGTGAACCACAGGCAACGCGGCGGCTGGCCCTTGATGCGCGCGCGCGCGGCGCGATCGACATCCAGATGCTGCCAATGCACGTTGCTATCGCGGCGCAGGCCGAAATCCAGCGTGCCGCAGCCGACCGTGGCATTGCTCTCGCGGTCGATGAGGATGAATCCGCCGAGCGTGCGGTCGCGCGCGTACGGCTGATACGCGATGTCCGCGTCCAGCGACAGATTGCAGTAACCGATCTCGTTGGCGGCAAGGCGTGTCGCCGCGAGTTGCGCCTGGGTGTCGGGATCGATGCGGTATTTGATCTCGGTGACTTGCGCGCCTAGCGTGCGGGTGGCGAGCTTGAACAAGTAACGCCGGCCGGGCAGCAGTGGCGCATCATCCAGCCACAACACATGGCAGGCGAATTGCGCGGCGATCTGCGGCGGATGCGCGGCATCGGCGATCACGTCGCCACGCGAAACGTCGATGGCGTCGACCAGGGTAAGCGTGACCGCATCGCCCGCGCTAGCGGACGACAAATCACCATCGCCCCCGATCACACGCGCGATGCGGCTGCGCTGGCCGCCTGGCAGCACCACGATTTCGCTGCCTGTTCCGATGCGCCCGCCGCTGATGTTGCCGGCGTAGCCACGGAAATGCGCGTCGGGCCGGTTGACCCATTGCACCGGCAACGCAAACGCGTCGTCCGCGCGCTGTTCAACGCTCACCGTTTCCAGAAATTCCAGCAACGGCGGACCGATGTACCACGGCGTCTGCCGCGAGTTCGCCACCAGATTGTCCGCGTTCAGGGCCGACACCGGGATCGCATCGGCCTGCGCGATGCCGAGCGTGCGCGCGAGTTCCTTGCACTCGTGTTCGATTCTCGCGTAACGCGCGACGTCGTAACCGATCAGATCCAGCTTGTTGACCGCGAACAGCACGCGGCGCACGCCGAACATCGCCAGGATCGCGAGGTGACGGCGCGTTTGCGTCTGCACGCCGGCGCGCGCGTCGACCAGCACCAGCCCCAGCTCCGCGCTGGACGCGCCGCTCGCCATATTGCGGGTGTACTGCGCGTGGCCGGGGCAGTCGGCGACGATGAAGGCGCGTTTCGACGTGCCGAAATAACGCCACGCGACATCGATGGTAATGCCCTGCTCGCGCTCGGCTTCCAGACCATCCAGCAACAGCGCGTAATCGGGCGCGTCGCCCTGCGTGCCATGCTTGCGGCTGTCGCGCAGCATCTGTTGCAGACGATCGTCCGGGATCATGCCGGCTTCCACCAGCAAGCGTCCGAGCAGCGTGCTCTTGCCGTCATCCACGCTGCCGCAGATCGCGATGCGCAGAGTGTCGCGGCGCTCCAGCGCGCGCAATCTTGTCGCGATGTCGTCGTTCGCGCGGGCCATCAGAAGTAACCCTCGCGTTTTTTCCGCTCCATTGAATCGGCCGGATCCAGATCGATGATGCGGCCGGCGCGCTCGGACAGCCGCGTCTCCAGCATCTCGTCGATGATTTCATCCAGATTCGACGCGGAGGATGCGACCGCCGCTGTCAGCGGCCAGCAGCCAAGCGTGCGGAAGCGCACCCGGCGCATCGTCGGCGCTTCGCCGGCATCGAGCGGCATGCGTTCGTCGTCGCGCACCAGCAATGCGCCGTTGCGTTCGATCACCGGACGCTCGGCGGCGAAATACAGCGGCACCACCGGAATCTTTTCGCGGCGGATGTACAGCCACACGTCGAGTTCGGTCCAATCCGACAACGGAAACACCCGTAACGATTCGTCCGGCGCAAGCCCCGCGTTGTACAAACCCCACGGCTCCGGGCGCTGTTTGCGCGGCTCCCATCGCTGACCCGCACCGCGCAGCGAAAACACGCGCTCCTTGGCGCGCGCGGGGTCTTCATCGCGGCGCGCGCCGCCGATCGCGGCATCGAAACCGTGTTGCGCCAGCGCCTGCCGCAACGCTTGCGTCTTCATCACTTCGGTGTGCACCGACGCGCCGTGCGTTACCGGCCCGACGCCCCGGCGCACGCCGTCCTCGTTGATATGCACGATGAGTTCCACGCCGGTTTCGGCCGCGCGGCGATCGCGGAATTCGATCATCTCGCGGAACTTCCAGGTGGTGTCGACGTGCAGCAATGGCAGCGGCGGCTTGCCCGGATGAAACGCCTTCAGCAGCAGGTGCAGCAATACCGAGGAATCCTTGCCTATCGAATACAGCAACACCGGATGCCGGCATTCGGCTTTCGTCTCGCGCAGGATGCGGATCGATTCCGCTTCCAGCGCGTCGAGGTGGGTGTGTGCCGTCGCGTCCATCCAGGGTCACAATCTCGGGTTTACGCAGGACGCGCGAGGATAACGGAATCGCGAATGAGATGCGCTGTCCCGTGCGTGAGTGCGGCCAAAGCCGGCGCCCTCCGCCCGTGCCCCGAGGCCGTGCTTTTCAGAAAATCCGGCTTTATCAAGACGCCGCTTATACTTCACCGCCATGACTGAAGCCGCGGCCCGCAGCGATCCTTCCACGACGCCCGGCGGCGAACGCACCGCCGCGCGCCTTGCGTTCGCGCGCGCCGCGCTGGACGATCCCACCGTCGCACTGGAACGCGCCTCCGAGGACGCGTGGTTCCGCACCTACTGGCGCGTGGCCTCCAACGATCACAGCTACATCGTGATGGATGCGCCGACCGCGCAGATCGATCTCGTCCCTTTTCTGCGCATCGGCGGGATATTGCGCGACACAGGCCTGCGGGCGCCGGAGGTGTTGGCGCAGGATCTCGATCAGGGCTTCCTGCTGCTTTCCGACTTGGGCCGGGCTACATTCCTTCAGGCGTTCGAAACCGGCGCCGATCCGGAGCCGCTGATGGATGCAGCCGTCGATGCGCTGGTGACGCTGCAGAAAATCGAGGTGCCCACGTGGATTCCGGTCTACGATGCGGCGTTGCTCGAACGCGAACTGGCCCTGTTCCCGGACTGGTACCTGGAGCGGCATCTCGGCACGCCGCTCAGCGACGCTGACCGCGCGACGTGGATGGATGCGTCCGCGAGGCTGGTTGAAGCCGCGCTCGCGCAACCGCGCGTGTTCGTACACCGGGACTATATGCCGCGCAATCTGATGCCGGGGACCCCCGATGCAGGAGACATCGGCATCCTCGATTTCCAGGACGCGGTGCTAGGACCGATCGCCTACGATCCGGTCTGTCTGGTCAAGGACGCTTTCTGGAGCTGGCCGTCCGGGCAAGCCGACGCATGGCTGCGCAGGTATTGGAACAAAGCCCGTGCCGCCGCGTTGCCGGTGCGCGAATGGCAGACGTTTCGGCGCGACGCCGACTGGATCGGGATGCAACGCCACCTCAAGGTGATCGGCATCTTCGCGCGGCTGTACCACCGGGACGACAAGCGTCACTACGTCGCCGACGTACCACGCTTCTTCGCTTACCTGTTCGACGTGCTGCCGCGCTATCCGGAATTTCGATGTCTGGAACAACTGCTGCGCAGGCACTCGGCTGCCGGGTCCGGCCTGTCGTGATCCGACAGGCGCTGATCTTCGCGGCCGGCCTCGGCGAACGCATGCGCCCGCTGTCCGAACGCACACCCAAACCCTTGTTGCAGGCCGGCGGCAAACCGCTGGTCGTCTGGCATCTGGAAAGGCTCGCGGCCTGCGGCGTGCGCGAGGTCATCGTCAACACCTCGCATCTCGCCGAGCAATTTCCCGCCGCGCTCGGCGATGGCGCGCGTTTCGGCTTGCGCATTGAATACAGCAAAGAAGGCGCGATCCCGCTGGAAACCGGCGGCGGCATGTTGCACGCGCTTGCGCTGATCGGCGACGAGCCTTTCATCGCGGTCAATGGCGACATCTGGAGCGATTTCGATTTTCGCGCGCTGCCGTGCGAACCCGAAGGCATCGCCCACCTCGTGCTGGTCGACAACCCGTCGCACCATCCACAAGGCGATTTCGGCGTCGACCGCGATGGACGGCTGCTGCCGCTCGCGGATTCGCCCGGCACGACGCGCGCACTAACCTTCGCCGGCATCGGCGTGTATCGACCGGAATTGCTGGACAATTGGCGCGCGGTGATCGGGGAAACACCGGGTGCAAACGCCACGCCGCCGCGTTTCTCGATCGTGCCGTTGTTGCGCGCGCGGATGCCTCTCGGAAAAATCACCTGGCAGCGGCACGGTGGCGCGTGGCTCGACATCGGCACGCCGCAGCGGTTGGCGCAGCTCGATGCGCGGTTGCGCCATCAGGGCTGATCGTTTTTCGGCGCCAGCATCTCGCGCAAAAACGGAATCGTGATCCTTCGCTGCGCGGCCAATGCCGCGTGATCCAGGCGCTCAAACAAACCGATCAGCGCGTTGAGATCGCGCGGCTGCCGGGCGAACAGCCAGTCGAGCACGTTGTCGTCCAATTCCATTCCGCGCTCCTCCGCGCGCGCGCGGAGCACGGCGCGGCATCCGATTTCGTCCAGCGGTTTCAGAATGCATTGCGTGCATGCGGACAATCGCGACACGAGATCGGGCAATTGAAACCCCGATTGAGCCGGAGCCCCGGAACCCGCGAACAAAAGCGTCGCCTGATGTTCGCGCGAACGGTTGTACAGATCGAACAGCGCGCGTTCCGCATTGTCATCGCCCGCGATCGCCTGCACGTCGTCGATCGCGATCACTCCGGCGCTTTCGGCGCCGGCGATCGCCTCGGCGCGTGGCGCGGGCAACGAGGCCAGCGGCAGATAGCGCGCAACGCGCCCCGTTGTCATCGCGGCGCGACAGGCGCCGATCAAGAGATGGGTCTTGCCCGCGCCGTGCGCGCCATGCAGAAAAAGCCACGCATCGTGGCAGCCCGCAGCGCAATCGCGGACGAGTTGCAATGCCGCCGCGTTGCCGCCTGGCAGGAACGCATCGAGCCGCTGGTGCGACGGCCAGCGCAGTTCCAGCGGGAGCTGCCGCGTCGTCATCTATCCGGCGCGCGATCGGGCGGATCGTTGCCAGCGATGGGTTGCAGCTTGTCCGGCGCGGCCACCTTGAGATCCGTGTCGGCGGCCTGTTCCTGCACGGGCTCGAGTTCCAGTGCCAGCGCGGCGGCCGGCGCATGTTCCGCCGCGGAGGCCGCGCGTTCGTCGTACAAGTAGCTCGCCGTGTAGCGTTCATGCGCGTAGCGCAGCAACACCATCGTCACCGAAGCCAACGGCAGCGCCAGCAGCACACCGAGAAAACCGAACAACTCGCCGAACGCCAGCACCGCGAAGATCACCGCGACCGGATGCAGCCCGATCTTGCCGCCGACCAGCCGCGGCACCAGCACGTAGGCCTCCAGCACCGAACCCACGCCCATCACCACCAACACCATCACGATGTGTTGCCAATCGTGGTATTCCACCAGCGCCGCGATCAGGCTCGCGAAAAGCCCGGTGATGAAACCCAGATACGGCACGAAACTGACCAGCCCCGCAAACACGCCGATCAGCACGCCGACATCCAGTCCGATCGCCCACAGCGTGACCGCGTAGTAGAGACCGAGCGCGACCATCACCAGCAACTGGCCGCGCACGAACGCGCCGAGCACCGTATCCGACTCGCGCGCCAGCCGCGCGACGGTTGGCTCGATGGTGCGCGGCAGTAGCTCGTCGATCCTGGCGATCATCACGTCCCAATCGCGCAATAGATAAAATGCAACCACCGGAATCAGCACCAGCGAAACCATCCAGCCGATGATCGCCAGCCCCGAGCGCGTCGCGTAACCAAGTATCACCGTGGCGACGTTGCCGACGGTGCCGATGTGCTCACGCAACTTCGCCAGCAACTCATCGGTGCGGAAGGTGTTGGCCGGCAAACGCAGACGCTGCTGCAGCCAGGGCAGCATGCTTTGCTGCACCCATGCGCCGTAGGTCGGCAGTGCGTTTATCAGGCGGACGATCTGGCGTTCGATCAATGGAACCAACAGCAACAGCGTGGCGACCACCATCAGCAGCATCACCAGGAATACAATGCTGGCTGCCACGGCGCGATTGCAGCCGGCGCGTTGCAGGCGATCCGCAAGCGGATCGCCCATGTAGGCGAAGATCGCGGCGATCACGAACGGCGTCAGCACCGGCGCCAGCAGCCACAACAACAGGCCGATGGCAATCGCTATCGCCAACCACTGCCAACGGCGGCCGATGGTGTCGCTCATCGCGATGCCTCCCTTGCGCGCGCCGCACGGCGCGCGCGCAAACTCCAGCGCAACAGATAATCAAAACCGCTGGCGAGGGTGAACACCGCGACGAGCCACGGCAACAACCATCTCACCGGCATCTGCCAGGCAAACGCGACGGCGCTCAGCACCAGCAAAACATAGACGATCTGCACGAACGTGGTTGCCTTCGACAACAGGCTGGGCCGCGCCTCGAAGCCGCCGATGATTTGCTGGTAGGCGAATGCACCGAGCACGATCGTGAGATCGCGCGCCAGCACCAGCCACGCCAACGGCCAAGGCAAATGCCCGCCCCACGCCAGTGCCAAGTACGCCGCGACCAGCAACAGCTTGTCGGCCAGCGGATCAAGCAACGTGCCAAGCCGGCTTTGCCAACCGAAACGACGCGCCAGCAATCCATCCAGCGCATCGGAGACGCCGGCCGCGAACGCGATCCACAATGCCGCCACGAAATGTTTGGTCAGCACCGTCGCGATCAACGGCGCCACCAGCGCGATACGCAGGCAACTGATCAGATTGGGCAGATGCCGCGCGATTCTTTTTTCCGGCCGTGTCTGCGTCACGAGCGGACCGTCCATCGCTGGATGTTCAAAGCCGATGGCGCGCGTGCGTTCAATGAACCCAGCGCAGCGACGCATCCGCGCCATCGTGAGCGGGCGCCGCGGTCAAATGTCCACCGGCAGCGAGCGCGGTGGTGATGTCGGCGAACGGCGCATCGTACTCGAGGTGCAACAGCACTCCATCGTTTTTCGCAGCGATCGGCGTGACATTGTGCAACTGCGTCGATTGGCGCAAGGCCGCCAGCAACACGGCAAAGTCGCCGCTGTCCTCGATGCCGCCGACCCACAGCGTGCCGCTGCCGCCGGCGTCCGCCGCTGCTTGCGCGGAAGCGTCACCCGTGACACCGCCCGCATCGAACGCCGCGACCGGCGCGCCGAGTTGCTGCGCGAGATGACGGATCGAGCCGGGATCGAAGTCCACCTGCAATTCCAGGCCTTGTCCGCCGGCGCCGCGACGATACCGATAATTGCGCACGAGGCCCGGCGCTTGCGCCAGCACATCCGCGCCCGGCGTGACCTTCGGCGCGATACCGGTGAGCACCTGCGCCAACGCCGCCGACAGCGCGGCGTCGCGCTGCGCATCGCTGGTATCGGCGACCGGTACCGTGGCCGCGTAACCGCCGGGCGCCCCCGTGGCATCTTCGGCACGTGCGACGCCAGCAAATCCGAAGGAGAACATCAACAGTGCCAGCAACACGAATCGCGTCATCACAGCCTGCTCCCATTGGTCCATACAGCATTTGAAAACCGTAGCGAGCCAAGGCTGAGCCAGCCCCGGACTTGATCCGGGGCTGATTGAATCAGGCCGAGCGCAGCAGGTTTTCACGTTGCAAGTCTGCCCAATCGGCGCGCTACCGTCTATCATTTCCGATCCCGGCCCGTGGCGAGCCCCATGTCTTCCGAAAAACAACCGCTCACCTATCGCACCGCGGGCGTGGACATCGACGCCGGCAATGCCCTGGTTGAGCGCATCAAGCCATTGGTGGCGCGCACTAGCCGGCCGGAGGTCATGGGCGGCCTCGGCGGGTTCGGCGGCCTGTTCGATCTGTCCAACAAATACCGCGAACCGGTGCTGGTGTCGGGCACAGACGGCGTGGGCACCAAGCTGAAACTGGCGCAGCAGTTGAATCGCCACGACACGATCGGCATCGATCTGGTCGGTATGTGTGTCAACGATGTGCTGGTGCAAGGCGCGGAGCCGCTTTTTTTCCTCGACTATTTCGCCACCGGCAAGCTCGACGTGGAGACAACGGCGGCGGTCGTCGACGGCGTCGCCCGCGGCTGCGAACTGGCCGGCTGCGCGCTGATCGGCGGCGAGACCGCCGAAATGCCGGATATGTACCACGATGGCGAATACGATCTCGCCGGCTTCTGTGTCGGCGCGGTGGAAAAATCGGGATTGATCGATGGCTCGCATGTACGCGCGGGCGACGCGATCGTCGGAGTTGCATCGAGCGGGCCGCATTCCAACGGCTATTCGCTGATCCGCAAGATCGTCGAACGCGCCGGCAGTCCTTTCGATCTCGACCTCGGCGGCGTGAGGCTCGCCGACGCGCTGATGGCGCCGACCACGATCTACGTCAAACAGATGCTTGCCCTGATGAAACAAGTATCCGTGCACGGCATGGCGCATATCACCGGCGGCGGACTCTCCGAAAACATCATCCGCGTGGTGCCGGAAGGACTTGGCATCGCGCTGGATACTTCGTCGTGGAAATTGCCCGCCGTGCTCGACTGGCTGCAGCGCGAGGGCAATGTGCCGCGCGAGGAAATGTGGCGCACGTTCAATTGCGGAATCGGTTTCACCGTGATCGTCGCGCGCGCCGACGCGAGCGCGGTGATCGAGGTACTGAAGCAATCGGAACTGCGTGCGTGGACGATCGGCGAGGTGGTCCGGCATCACGATGATGCTCGGGTACACATCGCGTGAGCGGCGCTCCCGAGTCCCGAGCCCCCGCTTCAATCTTTGAACCGTCGCGCGGAGCGCGACTCCTTGCGTTCCCCTCTCCCCTTTGGGGAGAGGGCAAAGGGTGAGGGCGATGTTTACCGAGTCCCGGCTTTTCCCGATCGCCGTGCTCGCTTCCGGCCGCGGCAGCAACCTTGCCGCGCTGATCGCCGCGCGCAACGCCGGAACCTTGCCGGTGAAATTCGCGCTGGTCGCCGGAGACAAGCCCCAGGCGCCCGCGCTGCGCAATGCCGAAGCGCACGGCATCCCTACGCTGGCACTGGATGCCAAGGGGTTCGCGTCGCGCCTCGAATTCGACCAGGCCCTGTTCGCGCGCATCGCCGGCAGCGGTGCGGAATTGGTGGTGCTCGCCGGGTTTATGCGCGTTCTGGATGCGGAAGTCGTGGAACGTTGGCAAGGCCGTATCATCAATATCCATCCGTCGTTGCTGCCGAAATATCGCGGCCTGCACACCCATCGCCGCGCGCTCGCGGCGGGCGACGCCGAGCACGGTGCCAGCGTCCATTTCGTCACTGCGGAACTGGACGGCGGCCCGGCGATCGCGCAGACGCGCATCGCGATCCGGCATGACGACGACGAGCAAACCTTGGCCGATCGGCTGCTGCCGCGGGAACATCGTCTACTCGTCACAAGTGTCGCGGCGATCGCGCAAGGCCGGATCGCACTGCGCGCGGAAGCGGTGATATTCGATGGCGAGGTGTTGGCCGCGCCGTTGCGGCTGGATCGCAATGGAGTTCTGGAACGCGCGTAAAAAATCCTGCCCGCTTGCGGGGGAGGGAGGCGAACGCGCAGCGCGAGTGGGAGGGGGCAAATGCGATGGGCAAGGTTCAGAAAAACGCCAGCACACTGCGGCGCATGAACATCCTGCGTTTTTCCCGCTGCGTTCTCGGTGCCGCCGCGCTGCTTTTTGCGGACAGTCTTGTCGCCGCGCCACCGCCGGCGTTCACCGCGCATTACCAACTGCTGCAGAACGGCTCGCCGATCGGCGAAGCGGCCATGACGCTCGCGCCATCCGGCAACCGCGAGTGGACATTCACCACGCAAAGCCGCGGCACCGCGGGGATGGCCGCGTTGCTGGGCGCCGATGTGCGTGAGACCTCGCGCTTCCGCTGGAAAGGCGCGCTGCCGGAAGGCCTGAGTTACGACTATTCGCTGGACGCCGCGATCAAGCACAAGGAACGCCACGTGCGCTTCGACTGGGCCACGAACAGTATCAGCGTCGATGACAAGGGTGAACAGCGTTATCCCGCACAACCGGGTGCGATCGAACGGCACACCATTGCGCTGGCGATCGCCGCGGGTCTCGATGCCGGCCAAAGCACGTTCGCGTTTCCGGTGGCGGTGCGCGACCGCATCGAAACCCAGCATTTCGCGGTGCAAGGCAAGGGCACGATCAAGGTGCCGGCGGGAAGCTATGCCGCGACGCACGTCGTGCGCACGGACGGCGGCGGTTTCGACGCCTGGTTCGTTCCGGACAAGCTGCCGGTGCCGGTGCAGGTCTCGCAGCGCGACGGCGGCGACTTCACATTGAAGCTGGAAAGTTATTCGGCGAAGTAAATCGGGAATCGGCGAAAGCGTAACAACAAACCGTCATTCCGGCCTGCGCCGGAATGACGAGCAAAGAAATGGCCCGCCCGTTACCTTCTTCCTACGATGCCTCCTCTCACACAGTGTCATCAATTCGGCAAGCGCCGGATCTTCGCCCCCAACGCACCGAGTTTTTCCTCGATGCACTCGTAACCGCGGTCGATGTGATAGATGCGATCGACCGTGGTGTCGCCTTGCGCCACCAGCCCCGCCAGCACCAGCGATGCGGACGCGCGCAGATCGGTCGCCATCAAGGGCGCGCCGGACATCCCAGCCACGCCGCGGATAACAGCAGTGTTGCCTTCAAGCTTGATGTCCGCGCCGAGCCGATGCAATTCGTGCACGTGCATGAACCGGTTTTCAAAAACGGTTTCAGTGATAACACCGGTGCCTTCGGCCACGCAATTGAGCGCGGTGAACTGCGCCTGCATGTCGGTGGGAAACGCCGGATACGGCGCGGTGGTGATGTCGACGGCTTTCGGGCGGTTGCCGCGCATATCGAGTTCGATGGTCTCGCCATTGGTATTGATGTGCGCGCCGGCATCCTCGAGTTTGGCCAGCACCGTGTCCAAGGTCTGCGGCCGCGCACGCTTGGTCAGCACGCGGCCGCCGGTGATCGCGCCGGCCACCAGAAAAGTGCCGGTCTCGATGCGATCGGGCAACACTTCATACTGGGTGCCATGCAGGCGCTCGACGCCCTCGATCACCATCGTCGTGGTGCCGGCGCCGTCGATCTTCGCGCCCATGCTGATGAGGCAGTTGGCGAGATCGACCACTTCCGGTTCCTGCGCGGCGTTTTCGATCACCGTCGTGCCGCACGCCAGCGCCGCGGCCATCATGATGTTCTCGGTGCCGGTGACGGTGACCACGTCCATCGAGATACGGGCGCCACGCAATCGTTTCGCGCGCGCCTTGATGTAGCCGTTCTCGACCGTGATCTGCGCGCCCAGCGCTTCCAATCCCTTGATGTGCTGATCGACCGGGCGCGAACCGATCGCGCAACCACCCGGCAGCGAGACCTCGGCTTGTCCATAACGCGCGATCAAGGGACCCAGCACCACGATCGACGCGCGCATGGTCTTGACCAATTCGTACGGCGCGAAGAAACGATCGGTGCTGCGCGGATCGACGTGGATCTTCATCCGCTCATCGACGATGAGCTGCGCGCCCATCTGGCCGAGCAGTTCCATGGTGGTGGTGACATCGTGCAGATGCGGAACGTTGCCTATCGTGACCGGCTCGTCGGCGAGCAGGCTCGCGGCCAGGATCGGCAGCACCGCGTTCTTGGCGCCGGAGATCCAGACTTCACCGTTGAGGGGCGTGCCTCCCGATATAACGATCTTCGCCATCAGGCGGCTCCGAGCCCCGAGTCCCGAGTCCCGAGTCCCGCCTCCTCCGGCGTCAACGTGCGCAACGCGAGCGCATGGATTTCCCCGCCGATCCGCCCGCCCAGTGCGGCATAAACCGTGCGGTGGCGGGCCAGGGTTGGTTTGCCGGCGAAATTTGCGGAGATCACCCGCGCCTCGAAATGTACCCCGTCGGGCCCGTGTACTTCGACAAGCGAGCCCGGCAGTCCTTGTTCGATCAACGTCTTGACGGCGGCGGCATCCATGGAAAGGTTCCGGAAACGGCTACGGCTGAAAGTGAACGGCGAACCGCGCACCGCGCGCTTGTCGGCGGGAGGCGCGGGATGCACGTTAGAATGGCAATCAGCCATGTTATCGGAAATCTCATGGCCTAGAAATGACACCGTTTTGAACCCGCCACGGAACGACACCCATGAACGCACTCAGCGCCGATATTCTCCACGCCGTGCACCCCCAACCCGCCAGCGACAGCCTTGCGCGCAGCGCATTGACCGTGATCACCACGGAAGCCAATGCGATCCGTTCGCTGGCATCGCGGATCGATGGCGCATTCAGTGAAGCCTGCCGGCTGATCCTGGCATGCAAGGGCCGCATTGTGGTCACCGGCATGGGCAAGTCCGGCCATATCGGCCGCAAGATCGCGGCGACCCTGGCCTCGACCGGCACGCCGGCGTTCTTCGTGCATCCGGGCGAAGCCAGCCACGGCGATCTGGGCATGATCACCAGGGAGGACGTGGTGCTGGCGTTGTCCTATTCCGGCGAAACCGACGAACTGCTAACCATCCTTCCGCTGATCAAGCGCCAGGGCAATCCGCTGATCGCGATGACCGGGCGGCCGCAATCGTCTTTGGCGCGCGATGCCGACGTGCATCTGGATGTCAGCGTTTCGGTCGAAGCGTGCCCGCTGGGGCTCGCGCCCACCGCCAGCACCACCGCGGCATTGGTGATGGGCGATGCGCTGGCGATCGCGCTGCTCGAAGCGCACGGTTTCACCGCCGAGGATTTCGCGCTGTCGCACCCGGCCGGCTCGCTCGGCCGCCGGTTGCTGGTCAAGATCGAGGACGTGATGCACACCGGCGATGCGATCCCCGCGGTATCGGCCGACGCTTGCCTGACCCACGCGCTGATGGAAATGTCGCGCAAGGGTTTGGGCATGACGGCGATCGTCGACGACGGCCGTCATCTCCTTGGCGTATTCACCGACGGCGATTTGCGCCGCGCGCTGGATGACGAAGGTGTCGACATGCGCAACGCCCGCGTGTCACGCGTGATGACGCGCACGCCCAAGACGATCGGCCCGGAAAAGCTCGCCGCGGAAGCCGCGCAGATCATGGACGCGCACAAGATCCACGCGTTGATCGTGGTCGACGATGACAGTCGCGTGGTCGGCGCGTTGAACATCCATGACTTGCTGCGCGCAAGGGTTGTGTGAGCAATCTCCACGCCGACATCCCGCAAGCCATCCTCGACCGCGCGGCGAAAATCCGGCTCATCGCGTTCGATGTGGATGGCACCTTGACCGACGGTCGCTTGTGGTACGGCGAGGACGGCAAGGAATTGAAAGCGTTCCACGTGCACGACGGACATGGATTGAAGCGATTGCGCGCGCACGGCATCGAGGTGGCGCTGGTCAGCGCGCGGATTAGTCATATCGTCGCGTTGCGCGCCGAGGAACTGGGCATCGATCACGTCTATCAAGGTCAGGCCGACAAGCGCGCGTGCGTGGCCGATCTCCTGCACGGCAGCGGACTCGCGTCCGAACACGCCGCGTTCGTAGGCGACGATCTGGCGGATCTTCCGGCGATGGGTGCATGCGGTTTCGCGGTCGCCGTCGCCAACGCGCATCCGTGGGTGGTCGAGCGCGCGCATTGGTGCACGCGGCTGCCGGGCGGCCGCGGCGCAGTACGCGAAGTGTGCGATCTGCTGCTCGAAGCGCAAGGCAAAATGCATCAAGAGAGGGGCCACTGGTCGTGATCGATCGCCGGAACATTTATCTGGTGATCGCGCTCGCGTTGGCGGTGGGCGTCACCCAATTGCTGATCTGGTGGCTGAAACCGCCGCCGAAACCGAACGTGATGGTCGGGCCGCCGCGCTCGAGTTACACGCTGACCGATTTCACGCTCGATGGCATGGACGAGGATGGCGCGCCATCGTTTCATTTGACCGCGCCGTACCTGGCGCGCCGCGAGGGCGACGATTCGCTGTACGTCAACGCACCGAAGTTCACGATCTTCAGCAGCCAGGGCGCCGACTGGCACGGCACTTCGCAATACGGCTGGGTCAACGCCGACAATACGCTGGTGAAACTGATCGGCAAGGTCGACATGCTGCGCCCGAAGACGCCTGCCGCGACGGCAGCGGAAGTGCACACCAGCGACGCCAGCGTGTGGACCAGGACCAAAAAAATGGCGTCCGACGCGCCCAGCGTGATTCAGCAGACCGGCTCTATACTGCGCGGCACCGGCATGAGAGCCGACCTCAATACCCATTCCCTGGAGTTGCTCGCCGATGTGCACGCCACGCTCACGCCGCAACCGCGGAAGCACTGATCTTTCGCGTATTCGTGCGTCGCTCGCCGTGTTGCTCGCGGGTATGCTCGCGTGCGGCGCGGCAAGCGCCATGCAGGCCGACCGCGACCAGCCCGTCAACGTCAACGCCAATTCGTTTTCCGGCAGCCAGGATTCCGGCAAAACCGTGTTCACCGGTGCCGTCAAGATCGACCAGGGCACACTACACGCCGACGGCGACAACGCAAATGGCTATTTCGATCAGAACAACCAGGTGCAGCGCGTTGTGCTGACCGGCAAACCAGCGCACATGCAACAGAAACTCGACGACGGCAGCATGGTGCACGGTTCGGCCGACACCATCGATTACACCGTGTCGGAAAATACCGTGGTGCTGATCGGCAATGCCAACGTGGTGCAGGAACACAAGGGCGAGTTCCACGGCGCCAAGCTCACCTACAACACCGACAGCGGCCAGATCAGCGGCGAATCGGGCGGCGGCGGACAGGTGCATCTCACCCTGCAACCGAAACCCAAGAGCGCGGCGGCGAAACCCAAAACCACGGCGACGCAGCCTGCCCCCGCACAAAACGCCGCCACGCAACCCGCGCCGATGCCCTCGCCCGCCAGTTCCACAAACTGATGCTCACCGCGAAAGGTCTGGTCAAGCGTTTTCGCGCGCGCGAGGTGGTGTCCGAT
>JBDTBW010000088.1:0-15474 GCA_039923855.1 Rhodanobacteraceae bacterium
AGGCCAGGTTGGAACTGCACTCGATTCGTCGCCATGATCACGTCTCCTGCGGTTGCGTGGAGACTCACCTTGCCCGCTGCGCGTCTCATCGATCGCGACGGCAGCTGAGATACAGCGCAAATCAGGAGAACAGATACCCAGTTCGAGATTCGGCATCTTGATCTCGGAACGAAGATCGGCAAGACCAGCGGCAATACGACAGCAACTGCTTTTGAGGCCGAATTTCTGAGGCGCGTTCAAGCGGCCGTAGCCCTAAAACCTCCTGCTAGAAAGGCGCGCCTTGATAACGCTGCAAGAAAACCCAAACGAGTAGTACTCACGACGCATGCATTCGTAAGAAGCCCATTTGTTGTGGCTGAAGTTCTATTCCGGGCGAAGGGCATGTGCGAGTCATGTGGCAACCGTGCACCTTTCATCAGGCGCGCCGACGGTTCACCGTATCTTGAAGTTCACCATCGTGTGACGCTCGCGGACGGTGGCGACGACACGGTAAGCAATGCGGAGGCATTGTGTCCAAACTGTCATCGCGCAAAACATTACGCATAATGGACGACAAAAGGGGCAGAGTTTAGTAAGCGGAGACTGAGTTATGGACGCGCGCCTTGGCCTTCCAGGCGACCTCGCCCGGGCGGGACGTCCCAACGCTTTTCTATCATCGCCTGAAACCTCTGGTCGCCAAGCGCGCGCTCTTGTTGAAGACGCGTGCGGATTCCGTCTAGGTCGTCTTGCCGGATCGCCTGCTGCGGCCATTGCCGATAGGTGCCGGCCCGTGCCGTGCGATAGGCATGAAGCGCAAGAAAGCGCGAATGCGGGGTCACCTGAAAAAAGGGGACGGAGGTAATTAAGCGCCAGCGGTGTCATCGGGCGCGTGCCGGGGCTGTCCGCGGGGCCTCGGCCTGGCGGGACGTCCCAGTGCTTTCTCGACCATCGTCTGAAACATCTCGTCGCCGAGCGCACGCTCTTGTTGAAGGTGCGTGCGGATTCCGTCCAGGTCGTCTTGTTGGATGGCCTTCTGTAGCCATTGCCGATAGATGCCGGAAAAAAGGGGTCAGGTTCATTTTCACTCAAGCTTCCCTTGTTCCTCGGCAAGCGGGATAGCTCGGGCAGCCCCAGAACCATTCCTTCGCGAGCCACTCTCACGTCCAAGCGCAGGCTGCGCCACTGCTTGCATTGCACCTGCGTGGTCTTGTGATCCTTGCTCAGCCACAGGTCAATGCCGCTATCCGCGCCGCCGAAGTGTGGCGACGTGCGCGGTGGGCGTTTCGAGTGCAAACCGCGCGCGTATGCCTTGCCGGCCCCCTGTTTCAGTTCAACGAGTTCAGTTCAACGATTTCAGGTGCTGCAGCTTGGCCGCGTAGATGGCGTGCGATTCCGGGGTGGTGCTGTTCTTCTCCGCAAGTTCCAGTTCCCTGCGCGCACGCCGCATGTCGCCAAGGTACGACGCGGCTATCGCCAGCTCGAAGTGCGACTGAACATCGTAGGGGCGCTGCGACAGCGACTTCTCGAACAGTCGCGCCGCCTTCTCGAATTGGCCGACCTGCATCGCCTCGACTCCGCGGTCGTAGAAATAGAACGGCGGATGGCGCTGGATATGGGCCAGCCTTTTCGCCAGTACCTGTGCTTCTGCGGTACGGCCTTCCGCCGCCAGGATCCCTGACAGGTTGGACATCGCCGAGGTGTTGTCGGGCTCGCGATGCAGCGCGTAACGTATGGCGCGTTCCGCTGGCGCCAGATGATTCCGCTTGAGATAGATGACGCCGAGCGTATTGGCGGCAATCGCGAATCCGGGGTCGGCCTCGAGCGCTGCGCGGGCGAGCCAGTAAGCGCGATCGACGTCACCGCCGACCATCACTTCGGCCGCGCGGTTGTTCATGTACATCGCGACGACTGTTTGCTCCGAGACTGGCCGGGACACGGCGTCTGCCGCCTGTCGTGGCGGCAGAAAGTCCACGATCATGGGCGTTGCATCACCCGGGAAGAGCCGGTCGCTTGGCGCGCGCGGGCCAAGCACCAGATTCACGTGCTGGCTGAGGATGGCGAAGCCGGCATCGCGCGACCATGTGTCGAAGTCATACACCTGCTGATAGGTCACCCGAATGTCGAGTTGCTTGGCCAAGGCAGCCGCCATGATTACCAGCGACAGGCAATTTCCTTCGCGCGCGCCGAACGTTTGCGACGCGGTACGGGTCATCTCCGAGTCGTAATCGATCTGGAGTTTGCCGCCCATCGCGTCGAGCAGGGCTTGTCGCCGGTCCGTGTGACGAGTCCGCGGGACGATTTCCTCGGCAAGGAAGCGCCGCATCGAAGCATCGACGGCAAATATCACCCGGCTGTCGACCGGCGTGGCCGGTGGCTTGAACAGTGCGTCCCGGAACAGCGGCGTGACATCGCTGGTTCTGGCGGTGGGCACGACCGCACAACCTGTCGATGCCGCCGCAAACAAGATTGCGCCGACCCGCAGGAGCAAGATGAAGACTTTCACCCTCGCCTCCGCAGCGGGCCTGTATCCGCTTGGCGGCCATTCGATGGCCTGCTGCCAAGCGCACTATACACCGGGCCTAACTGCGGAAAAGGTGCGAAAAATGTGTCAGGTGCACACTGACAGTTGTGGGAAGCAAACGGTGACAGGTTCACTTACAGCCGTTTGAATTCGGAGGGATAAAAGTTTTCGCGGTGCAGTCATTTGGCCGGAGAAATGGGGCCGGAGGTAATTAAGTGCCAACGAGTCACCGGGCACGCATCGCGAGAAAAGGAATCAGGCAGGGGGCGGGTTTATTTTCTTCGCAACCCGCGTAAGGCGGCCTTGAGCCGCCCTATCGTTATTCGAACGAGCCAGTCCGCACGTCGCCCTCGCGCACGTAGCGGTTGATCAGCACACCGGTGGACGAGGTCTTCGATTCTTCGAGCCGGAACGCCGACGCCTGCGCACGGTCATCGAACAGGCGCTTGCCGCGGCCGAGCAGTACGGGACAGATCAGCAGGCGCAGTTCATCGACCAGATCGGTGGTCAGCAACTGATGGACCAGATCGCTGCTGCCTTGGGTCACCAGGTTTGGGCCGTCGCCGCGTTTGATCTCGCGCACCGCGGCGGCGACGTCCGGCCCCAAGGCGCGGCTGTGCTGCCATGCGAGCGACTCAGGTTTATGTGTGGCGACGTGCTTGGCAGTGCCGTTGAACAGGTCGGCGATGTGCTGGTGCGGCCCACCCTCCGGCACGTGCGGCCAGTACGCGGCGAAGATGTCGTAGGTGCGGCGCCCGAGCAGCAGTTCGAACGGATGCTGGAACACGCCGCCCATCACCGGTTGGCCCGGGTCGGCATAGGGCCAGAACCAGCCGCCGTGCGCGAAACCGTCGCTGGTGTCTTCGTCAGGGCCACCGGGCGCCTGGATCACGCCGTCGAGGCTGACGAACACGGCAACGATGAGCTTTCTCATATTCGGTCTCCGTGCGGATCGACGTGTCCGCCTTGCTCATGCGACGGACGACAAGCCGGGGAATCGACAACCGCACATATCAACAAGTCAAAAACATTTTGTTGGGGGCGTAGAGCGAAGGCGGCCGTGGTCGCCTTCGTATCGGAACGAACAACGCAAATCATGCGGCGATCATCTGAGTCATGCCGGACGAGGTGTCGTCGCCACATACATCACGCCACAAGTGATACATCACGCCGAACATGACCGCGAACATCACCAGAAGCAGGGCGATGTAAACCGGAATGACCAGCACGAGTATCAGCCATGCGCCGATGAGCTTGCCGAGCAAGGCGAGCAGAATGACCATGATCGCAATGGCAATCATCACGACAATCCAGGCAAGGACAAGGCTCACCACAAGCACGAGCAGCGGCAGCAGGTTCTTTAGTGCGCCGATCAAGCCGTCGCCGATGGCGTTGAACACGTCGCGGCGATGCAGCGCGATCTGGCCAAGACTGATCGAATAGAAGCCCATCATGAAAAGACCGAGCACAGTCAACAGCGCCATTGCGATCCCAAAGCCATGGGGCAACCCGGGTGGTGGCTGATGGTTGGCTTGTGCGGTCAGCAATTGCATGTACCAGCTGGGGATGCTGCCTCCCGTCGCCACGATGATGATTCCCAACAGGGCGACGTAGATCACGATGAGTGCCAGTCCGTAGCCGATCAGGCGTAATGCTTCGCGTTGCCGATAAGGCTTGAAGATGTCGCGTGCGCGGGCCGGCAGCCCGTGCTCGGCCGCATCGATCACCTGCAGATAGCCCGCATAGAGCGGCACAAGCAACAGACCGAGCAGCATGGAGCCCGCCATGATCCAAGCGAAAATCGCTGGGCTCGGCGGTGTGCCCGCGTTTCGCAAGTGAAATTGAATCGGTAGCGTAATCAGCGACGGCAGTAGACAGGCCAGCAGCAGGAAGGCCGCGCCTCCGAATATCGGTTTTGGATGGCGGTAACACACGCTGATGCCACGCTTCAGCCAGCCAAAGCCGGCCAACGGCCCCTTGGATCGTGTGGTCACGGTGTACTTCCCCAGTGATCGGCGCCCCCACGCCGTATAGCTCGATCATAGCGGGGTACGAGAACCCGCAGAAGCGATTCAGAAAAGAGGTGAGGTTCATTTTTTCCGGTTAGGGGAAAAGGAGTCAGGTTCATTTTTGCTCATGCTCGCCTGGTTCCTCGGCAAGCGGGATAACTTGGGCAACCCCAGAACCACTCCTTCATACGCCGGTTTTCCCGTCTGACCATGGTTGCGCCGCACTTGGGGCAGTCGGGTGTGGTCGAGGGCGCGGGTGCGGAAACCTCAGGTTCGTTTATCCATTGGAGTAAATGCTGAATCCGGTTTCGCGGCGCAGCGACGGAATGGCGTTGCACCCCAGGCCGCCCCGCCGGAGAATGGCAGACAATCGCCAAGCCATTACCTTTCGGGGAGTACGTCAATGGACACTCTGCGGCGTTTGCTGGCTCGGGTACGTGCAAGGCGCCCTGCGCTGTGGTCTTGCTTGGGTCTGGTCTTGGTCGTCGGGTTGGCCGTGACTGCCACGAGCTGCGGTAGTGACAATACGGCAGCCAACACCACCGACCCGCACTGGGTGCAACGGTCCAGCCCCAACAACAAGGTGGCCGTGGTCTTTGTGCACGGCATTTTTGGCGACACCGATGGCACCTGGACGAATGCCAATGGGCAGAGCTTCTTCAAGCTTCTCAAGGCCGCACCCGGTATCGGCGACCAGCTCGACATATTTGCGTTTGGCTTCACGTCGAACGCGTTCAAGAGTGGTTCGCTCGACATACGCGAAGCCGCGAACATGCTGGAGCAATCGCTTCAGTACAACGGCGTGTGGGATTACCCGACGGTGGTGTTCGTTGCGCACAGCATGGGCGGCTTGATCGTGATGCGCGAGATGGTCGACAAGCCGGCGCATCGCGAGAAGGTGCCGCTGATGGTGTTCTACGCCACGCCGCAGGAAGGCTCGCAGATCACCGCCATCGCCCAGCACGTGGTCAGGAATCCGGCCATCAAGCAGATGCTGATGGCCGACGAGAACGATTTCCTCAAGCTGCTCAGCGACGACTGGGGCCGCGTGCCGGAACAGGACAAACCGACGATCATTTGTGCCTACGAGACGGCGCCGCTGGATGGCGTGATGATCGTGCCGTGGTCCAGCGCCACCCGGTTCTGCAACGGCGTACCTGCCGCTATCGAAGGCACGAACCATTCCACGATCGTCAAGCCGGACCGGCCGTCGCACCCATCGGTCATCGTGTTGGTCAATGCGCTCAGGCAATACGTGTTCGGTGCGCCCAACAGTCCGCTATTGTCGACGCCCGACTTCGTGTCCGAAGGCGATCACTGGACGTACGAACTGACCGATCCGAACGGCAGGAACGTCGCGCGGCTGGTCAACGATGGCGATCGCAAGCTCAACTACACCATCGAGCGGGTTTCCGATCCGAAGCTCATGGTGCTGCCGGACGACACCCCGAAGGACATCCCGGCGAAACATGCCGACGAGTTGCAACTCGTGCTCCTGCGCGGAACGTTGCAGCCGGAATACCGCTTCACGCTGAGCGTGCCGCCGTTGGTTGACCGCATGGTGGTGGTTCGCGTGAAGGACGTGGGCGCGGTGCAAGCCAAGCAGGACGCGGTGGCCCGCGTTTTGACAGCCCAGGTTACCGACTATCTTTCCTCGCCGGACAACGTGGCCCGGCTCAAAAGCATGACGGAGGAGCAACAGTTCGCGAAGATCGCCGAGGTGGCAGGCAATTCAGTCTCGAAAACGGCGCCGGATCTTCCGGCCGCCGCGCGATGGGTGATCACGGCGGATGCGCTCTCGTCGCTCGGGCTGCTGGCGCCGGCTAACCGGGCGCTGCTCAATGCGACGCAAGCCTCCCCGCGCATCGCCATGGCGCCGGGCGCGCAACTGGTCGCCAGTGTCATATCCGCCGAATCAGGCAAGCCCAGCGTTCTGCAAAATACCGCGAGCGCGTCGTTGCCCGATGGGCACGGGCGGGTGGTTCATGCGGACGTGCAGCACGTCCAGATCGCCGTGTCGACCGATGTGAAACCGGACCCGTTGCCAGCGAGCGACCTGCATGCACGGACGGATCTCTCAATCCAAATGCAGAAGGTGCCTGCGCTGAAAGCCTACGGCTACACCATGCAGGGCGACGTGGCGCGGATGCACGGTGACACCCAGGCGGCCAAGCAGGCCTACCAGAACGCCAGCGCCATCCAGCCGCTGCCCGTGACCCAAAAGAAGATCGACGCAATGAAACACGGCAAGGCGCAGCAGGTTCACCAGTAAGAAGTGGCAATCTGGGTCCAGTTCGCTTTCCCGACAGGCTTGAATACTCCGTAGCCGATGGGAGGATCGCGCAGGTGACTGGTAGAACCAGAACCGCCGAAGCCCTGCACCTCCGCGACCTCGCACGCCTGCGTCGCGTGCGCGACCGGATCGACCCGCATACGCGCAACCGCTGAACGTCGATGCACTCGCGCGCGGCGTGCACATGTCGGCCGGGCGTGCGCGATTGCGCCGTGCGCGATCCCGCGGCAACCTGCTGCGCGTGGAGGAGCGGCGCTGAACCATTCGGCGATCGCAGGCGTCAATCGCAACAGAACGAGTGAGGAAAACACCATGGCAGAGAAGAAATCTGCGAAGGCGGGCAAGCAGTCCGCCAAGAGCAAAACCGACAAGGCGTCAAAGGGATTCACAGCCGAGGAACGCGCGGCGATGCGGGAGCGCGTCCGCGAGATGAAAGCGCAAGCGCGCGCGAACAAGAACAAGGCGGAAGGCGAAAGCGACGTACTCGCGCAGATCGCCAGAATGCCGGAACCGGATCGCATCATGGCCAAGCGGCTGCACGCCCTCGTCAAGACCAGCGCGCCGGAGCTCTCGCCGAAAACCTGGTACGGAATGCCCGCCTACACCAACAAAGACGGCAAGGTCGTCTTGTTTTTCCGTAGCTCGCACAAGTTCAAGACGCGCTACGCGACGTTGGGTTTCAGCGACAAGGCCAATCTCGACGACGGCGCCATGTGGCCGACCGACTTCGCCATGAAGAAGTTGACCGCAACGGAAGAGGCACGGATCGGCGCGCTGGTGAAGAAAGCGGTGAGTTGATGGTTGAACCGAAAAACGCGAAATAGGCGCAAATGAAGGGTCAGATTCATTACTGAGGAAAGAAAAACCCAGGACCGCAATCACCCCTGCGCCCGCAACCGCAAACCGCGCGGCGTCAGCGCGCGCTCGATCAGTTCGAACACGCCCTGGATCACCAGCGCGAGCAGCGCGGCCGGGATCGCGCCTTGCATGATCAGGCCGATGTCGTCGAGGCGGATGCCGGTGAGGATGGGCTGGCCATAGCCGCCGGCGCCGATCAGCGCGCCCAGCGTGGCGGTGCCGACATTGATCACCGCGGCGATCTTGATGCCGGCGAGGATCGAGCGCAGCGCCAGCGGCAGTTCCACCCGCCACAAGCGCACCCGCGGCGGCAAGCCGAGTGCGGCGGCCGATTCCAGCAGCGACGGTGCGATGCCGGTCAATCCCGCGTGGGTGTTGCGCACGATCGGCAGCAGGCTGTACAGGAACAGCGCGGCGATCGCGGGCGCAGCGCCGATGCCGAACAGCGGGATCATGAACACGAACAGCGCCAGCGACGGGACTGTTTGCAGGATACCGGTCAGGCCCAGCACCACTTGTCCCATGCGACGATTGCGTGCGGCGAAGATGCCCAGCGGCACCGCCAGCACGATCGCCAGCGACAGCGAGATGCCGACCAGCGCGAGATGCTGCAGGGTGTACTGCGCCATCTGCTTCCAGAATGTGCTGTTGCCAGCGGAATCCGCCTTGACACCGAGGAACTTCGCAGCGACCGCAGTTTCGCTGTCGCTGTCGATCTTCACGGCCTTGTTCATCGCGCGCATCTGCGTGGCGTCGATGGTGCCGGCCAGACCATTCAGCGCGGCGACGAACGCGGGCGCACGCTTGTCGAGATCGAGCCGGTACAGATACACCGCGTCGTAGCGCGGAAAGTAATGACGATCGTCCTGCAGCACGCGCAGGTGGTAGTAGGCGATTTCGGCGTCGGTGCTGTAGATGTCGGTCGCGTCGACGGCACCTGATGCCAGTGCGCGGTAGGCGAGATCATGATCCATCCCGCGCGCATCCATCGACAGGTGATATGCCTTTTCCAGTCCCGGCCAACCGTCCTCGCGTTGCATGAACTCGTTGGAGAAGGCAAGTTTCAGCCCCGGATGTTGCGCGAGATCGGAAATGCCGCGGATGTGCGATTTCTGCGCTTCGTCCTCGCGCATGCCGATCGCGTAGGTGTTGTTGAAGCCGAGCGGGTCGGTGATGCCGACGCCGTTTTTCTTCAGGCGCTCGCGCAACGCCGCGATGCTCGCGTCGGACGGCACGCCGCGCAGCAGTTCGTGGGTGAGGGTGCCGGTGTATTCGGGATAGGCGTCGATGTCGCCTTCGGTCAATGCACGCCAAAGGATGCGTGTGCCCCCAAGGCTGCGTCGATGTTGGGCCTCGACACCGTGTGTATGTGCGGCGAGACGCGCGACCTCGCCGAGCACCACCGATTCGGTGTCGACCTTGGAACCGATCGCTACCATCGGTGCGTTGGCAGGCGGCGCGTGCGTCCGCGCGAAGTCCGCCAACGGCAGCACAAGCAACGACAGGGCGAGCCACCATTTCATGTGGCGGCATCCGGAAGATCGCGGTGCGCGGCCAGGAACTCCCGCACGAAATCATCCGTCGGCGCGCGCCGGAAATCATCAAGGCTGCCGTCCTGCACCACGCGGCCGCGGCGCATCAGCACTAATCGCTCGCTGAAGAACGCTGCTTCGGCGAGGTCGTGGGTTACCATGATCACCGTCTTGCCGAGGCGCCGGAAAATTTCGCGCAATTCGTCTTGGAGTCCGTGGCGGACCAGCGGATCCAGCGCACCCAGTGGTTCGTCGAGCAGCAGGACGGGCGGGTCCAGCATCAAGGCGCGCATGAGTGCAACGCGCTGGCGCTGGCCGCCGGAAAGTTCCGCGGGGAAGCGCGCGAACAGTTCCTCCTGCAGATGGGCGAGAGCCGCCAACTCCCGTGCGCGTTCGCGCACACATGCCGTGTTCCAGCCGAGGTGGTGCGGCAGCAAGGCGAGGTTGCCGAGCACGGTGAGATGTGGAAACAGGCCGCCTTCCTGGATCACGTACCCGACCTGGCGGCGCACTTGCAGTACTTGGTCGCGTTGCAACGGCACGCCATCGCAGCGCACTTCGCCAGCGTCCGGCCATTCCAATCCGATCAGCAGGCGCAGCAGAGTGGATTTGCCCGAGCCACTGCTGCCGATAAGCACGGTGACGCTGCCGCGCGCAAACGCGAGCGTGACGTCATCGACCGCACGCACCGCACCCCACGCACGCGTCACGCCGGCGAACGAGAAGGCGGATTCAGAGTCCGGCGAAGCGGGCATCGTCGATATCGCGTGGTTTCGGCCTGTTAATGCTAGTAATACAGCATGCAGCCTGCGGGTGCTGGTGAATTCATTGACACTCGCGCGCCGCCGGCGTATACCCGCGGGTTCATGAGCCGGGCGATGGGGAGCAACACGCCGCAGGCCACGGATGACCGGTGTATCTGCTGAGCGATTTCTGGGGACTGCTTGTCCGCTTTGCGCTCGCACGCCCGGCTTCTTCGCCAATCACCGCGACTTTCCTGCCAGCAAAGAGGGGACTTCACATGAAGATCAATGTTCTTGGTGCCAATCCGTGGACAGGTTTACTGGTGCTTGCCGGCGGCATTCTCGCCACGTCGGCGAGTTACGCCGGTTCTGACGCGCAACCGCAGATGCCCAGATGCAACAGCAGGATCGGCACGCTGGCGGTGCACGAGCCGCAGAACGGCAACGTCTGGTGGACGTCGCTGAATCTCGAATCGCCGGCTGCGCTGATCAAGGTCTACGTCGCGCAGTCCGGATGTTTCACCCTGGTCGATCGCGGCGCCGGATTGCAGGCTGCGGAGGCCGAGCGGGCCTTGGCCGCTAACGGCGAGGAGGGCGTCGGCTCGAACGTCGGCAAGGGACAGATGAAGGCGGCGGATTACGTGCTCGTTCCCGATATCGCCAACCGTAACGAAAATGCCGGTGGCAATCGCATCGGTGGATTGCTCGGCGGTTTTCTTCCACATGGAATCGGGGCGGTGGTCGGTGGCATCAGTCTGTCGAAAAAACGGCCGATGTGGTGCTGACACTGACCGATGTGCGATCGACCGAGCAAGTCGCGCTGGAGCAGGGACACTCCGACAAGACCGACATCGGCTGGGCGGGTGGCGGTGGCGGCGGATTTTTCGGCGGCTTCGCCGCGGGCGGCGCGAGCGGATACGCCAATACCGAGATCGGCCAGGTGATCGCGGTGGCCTATCTGGATGCGTATACCAAGATGGTCGCGGATCTGCAGAAAAATGCGCCCAACCCACAGACTAACAACGTCCAGCAGGCGGTGCGGCTGACCGAGTCTACGAAGCTGTACACGGATGCGAATCTGCATTCATCGGTCGTGCGCAGCCTCAAGCCCGGCATGACGCTGTATCCCACCGGCGACAAGGTCGGGATCTGGTGGAAAGTGTCGGACGAGCTGGGCAACATCGGCTGGGTGGTTTCGAGCAAGCTCGAACTGGCGCATTGACCGCACGGGCCGCTGCGCAGATCGCGCGCTCGCGGCGCGCCATCTGCGTGGCAACCCAGGTTTTCAAAGGCACGGCAACCGAGCTTACTTCGGCGCCGCGCCCAGCACCTTTTCCACATCCACGATATCCACACCCTGCATCTGCCCCAGCAGGCTGTCGAACCACGGCTTGTGGGTGGCGCCCACGATGCACAGCACACGCGCGCCGGGCTTCTCGCGGAATGCCGCGCGCACGTTGGCGACCATGCGCAGATTGCGCGTCTCCCAGCCGGCGACGTACATCTGGCCGTAGTGTTGCGGCGAGGGATCGCGCAGCGCGGCGCCCATATCGGCTTCGATGGCGTTCCGCAGCACGTCGGGTCGATTGAGGTAGCGGTACAGCGCCAGCATGTCGCCTGCTTTCTTCAAGGTATTTTCCTGATCTTGCGTCGGCTGTCTCGTTGCGCGGGCGGTATTCCACGCGTGCTGGATTGCCGCGCCAAACGCCTTCTCCTGCGAATCAGGAATCTGGATGTTGTCACCGGTGTGGTCGTCCACCGGATAGACGCGTTGCAGTCCGAGCCGCGCCGCGAGGTGTGCGGCAATCAGGTAGTCCTCGTTGTGTTTTGTGCTGAGCGAATTCAGCCGTTTCACCAGCGCATCGTTCAAACCATCGCCGGTGTGCTGATCCGTTTGCGGTACCTGCAGCCATTGCGTCAATGCGGAAGGGTCGTCGTTGGCCGCCATGAACAGCGCCGCGAGATGCCTGCGTTGCGCGGATGTGGGTTGCGCCGGCCAATCGTTCAGGGTTTTCTGCACCAGGGCGATGGCCGAGGGGACGTCCAGTCCGGTCGCGGCTCTGGCAGCTTCGGTCTTGAGGCAGTACGGCTCCACACTGGCCGGCTCGTAGATCGTGGGATAGCGAGCCATCATGGCGCAACTCTCGCCGGGGATGCCCTCGATCGTGATGATGTCGGGTTTGAACGCGGCTAGCCGCGCCAGCAACGGCTCCAGCGATTCGGGTTTGAAATCCTTCGGCATCGTGGACAGATGCTCACTGCCCAGCACCAGCACTTGCGAGCGCGGGCCGGCCATGCCGTTGTCCAGCCCGGACAGATCCACTTGTGCCTGCACCATGCCGGAACAGGCCAGCGCCGCCAACAATACGTATCGTACAAATCGTTTCGTCATCGTTCGCCTCCGATGCATGCGTCATGGCGAAGTGTGGTGCCGGGCGCGTGCGTGGGCGCGTGCGATAAGTCATGGGGCCGATGCGTGGCGCAATGCTAGAGTGCATGCTCGACTCCTGATGATGAAGCCAAGCGAGCAACACAATGACGGCACCTTACTCGATCGGCACGGCCGACCAGCCTTGGGGCGAGGCGGAGAAGGTCGAATGGCTTTCCCGGCAGCGCAAGCAGCGCAGTTATGCCGACGACGTGTTGAGCGCGGTCGAATGTCTGCGTCCGCGCTTCGACGTGGTGCAGTACGGCCAGGTCGATTACGCACCTGACCGTTATCCGCTGTTCGCGTTGAAGAGTCGCGAGTGGCGCGACGATCTTCCGATCGCTCTGGTGACGGGTGGGGTGCACGGTTACGAAACCAGTGGCGTGCACGGCGCGCTGCGGTTCGCCGAGCGGCACGCGGACAATTACGCGGGCCGCGCGAACCTGGTGATTGCGCCCTGCGTCAGTCCCTGGGGCTACGAGCGCATCCATCGCTGGAATGCGCTGGCGCTGGATCCGAACCGTTCGTTTCGCGACAACAGCCCGGCACCCGAATCTGCCGCGTTGATGACATTCGTCGTACCGTTGCGCGAGCGCGTGCTGCTGCACATCGACCTGCACGAAACCACTGACACGGATGAAACCGAATTTCGTCCCGCGCTGGCCGCGCGCGATGGCGTGGCATGCGCACCCGGCGAAATCCCCGATGGTTTCTATCTGGTGGACGACAGCGAGGCGCCACAGCCGGAATTCCAGCAGGCGGTGATCGCTGCGGTGGCCAAGGTCACCCACATCGCACCGGCCGATGCGAACGGCGAGATCATCGGTTCGCCGATGGTGGCGCCCGGCGTGATCGAGTACGCACTGACAAAACTCGGGCTCTGCGCGAGCATTACCGCCGCGCGTTACAAGACCACCACCGAGGTGTATCCGGACAGTCCGCGCGTCACGCCCGAGCAATGTAACGCAGCGCAGGCCGCGGCGGTGTGCGCGGGGATCTATTTCGCGCTGGCGCATTCGTAACCGCGGCGCGAATTATTGCTTCCGCGCGGCTTGCACGTCGGCCGCCAGTGCCGTGGCATCTCGACGCATGCCGCTCACGACGAGGGTGGAGACGCGCAGTATGGACATCCATGCGCGTAGATGCGGCAGCGCGGTCTCGGAATGATGGTAGTGGTCCAGCACGGCGGCGGCTTCCTGCTCGCTGATCGGGGCAGGGCAGTCGATCAGTGTCTGCGAGACGCCCGCGCCCTGGTGGAAGCAATGCGTCCAGATGTATTCCTGCACGGGCCACGGCGTCAGTCCGCGGATCTCCAGGCGGTAAACGGGGTCGTGGCGCAGGACGTCGGCGCGAATGCCGCTGCCGGTCATGTGGTAGTAGTCGGCCAGGCGCTTGCGCAGGTTTTCGTCGCTGATCAGGGCCAGGTCGCTGGTGTCGCGCATCTCGGTAAACGTGGTGTCTTCCAGTTCGAACGGAAATATCTGGCTGGCCTGGTACCACGCCAGCAAGGTCTGCCATTGCGAGCCGTTGACCAGCGTGCCTTGCTCGCCGTTGGCCATCGCACCGCGTCCGTAAGCGGAGACCTTGGTCCAGAAGACAAGCGCTTCGTCCATGGTGGTGCGATCGCTGACCAGCTCGGCGTGCAGCCGACGGTAGTAACTATCGCTGCGTGCGCGGTCGACCCGGTTCTGGTTCCAGTTGCTGATCTGCAGCGCGAGCAGGATGCCGACCACCACGATCACCAGTTCGATGATCGCGGTCAACCAGTCCTGCCGGCGCAATCGCGCCACCAGCCTCGTAGCGTGCATGTGCGTTTCCCCTGATCGTGACGACAATGAGCGAATCGACAGTGTCCGGCAACAGGCGCAACTTTACGCCATTGCCGCCATGTGTGAGAGAACTCGATCTGGCAGACTGCTGAAATGGAATCGAAACCCTGAAGCCGTTGTGCCGGTCTTGTCCATGCCGATGTGGTCGACGATGAGCGCCGCCCAATCCGTGATCATCATTGCCGAGGTGCGTTATGCCTGCTGTCGTGACCGTGCCGTTGCCTGCGCGCGAAACACTCACCGACGCCGAACGCATCGCGCACGCCGCGCAATTCGCCGATGAAATCTCGCGACGACGCACGGTGCGCGAATTTGCACCCACGCCGGTGCCGCGCGAGCTCATCGAACACAGCTTGCGCGCGGCCGGCAGCGCGCCCAGCGGCGCCAATCAGCAACCGTGGCGTTTCGTCGCGATCGCCGACGCGGCAATCAAACACCGCATCCGGGTGGCGGCCGAAGAAGAGGAGCGCGAGTTCTACACGCATCGCGCCACGCCGGAATGGCTGGAGGCGCTGGCCGTGCTGGGTACCGATGCGGAAAAGCCATTCCTTGAAATCGCACCGTGGCTGATCGCGGTTTTCTACGAGCGGTTTGTCGTCGATGCGGACGGAAACAAACACAAACGCTATTACCCGCACGAATCGGTCGGCATCGCCACTGGCCTCTTGATCGCCGCGTTGCATCGTGCGGGTCTGGCCACGCTGACACACACGCCAAGTCCGATGGGCTTTCTCAACGAGATACTGGAACGCCCGCGCAACGAGATGCCGTATCTGCTGCTGGTCGTCGGCCATCCCGCCGAGGATTGCCGTGTGCCCGATATCCAGCGTTTGTCGCTGGAAGAATACACACGGTTCGTTTGAGTTCGAATGCTGCTCGTCATCGCGGCCAGGGAATAGCCGGGAACCAGCCACATGGATGTGATCAGACTGCGGTAGCCGTCATTGATATGCTTACGCTGGCGCCTTTCTTTGCACGGCGGCGAAATGCTAGTGTAGTGCTTCATAAATATTGAACCATCAAACAATGCCGCTGTCTCAGCTTCCATCGCAACGTGGAAGATGGACGATGAAGTCACCGCATACGCTTGACGACAACCAACGCAAGGTTCTGGAGCAATGGAGTCGGTCGCGCACGGTCAGTGTGCGCTGGCGCGCGCGCGCGTTGATTGTGCTGGCCGCCACCGAGCGCGCCTCGGACCAGGCCATTGCCGCACGGCTTGGCACCACGCGCCATCGGGTCGCCCGCTGGCGTGCACGGTTTGAGTCCGGTGGCGTTGAGG
>JBDTBW010000089.1:0-84218 GCA_039923855.1 Rhodanobacteraceae bacterium
GGCGACACCGCTACAACCACCACCGCCCGCATCGCGCGCTCGGCGGCTTGCCGCCCATCCGCTACGCCATGGCACAATCACCCACAACCTCTACTTTCAAGTGACTCGAAAAAACGAGGACACTACAGGTACACTCTCATAATCATCTAATCATCGCTACAGCGAATCCCCGACCGATTCGAGCTACCGCGACCCCGTCGCGGCGAACGCCGGTGGCTTCAACGCCTTCAGATAACGATCGCGCAATAGTGCGACGCGTTTGACGTACACCCGGGTCTCGTCGTACGGCGGCACGCCGCCATATTTGCGCACCGCGTCCGCACCGGCGTTGTAAGCCGCCGCCGCCAGGCCGATATTGCCATTGAACGTCTTCAGCAACATCGCGAGATAACGCGCGCCGCCGCGGATGTTCTCCCCGACATCGAAGGGATTGCGCACGCCAAGATCGCTGGCGGTGCCCGGCATCAACTGCATCAGCCCTTGCGCGCCCTTGATCGACAACGCGGCCGGATTGAAGCCGGATTCCGCGTGGATCACCGCGCGTAGCAGCGCCTCGTCCACGCCGGTTTGCGCGGACGCGAGACGGATGTCGTCGTTGTAAGCGTCCAGCTGCAATGTCACGTTGTTCCAGTCGACGCGCGAGTGCACGTCGCAGGCAACGCAGGTGCGCATGATGTAAGTGAACAACATCCTCGCATTGGCGCCCCGCGCGCGCGTAGCGACATTGGTGTACTCGATGCTGCCGTCGGCGCGCGCGATGCGATATACCGCGCCGCGTCGCGAGACATAGGACGGACGCGGATTGTTGACGACGGCGAGCGATGCATCGTGCTGCAACGACGGCGGCATCGCCACAACTGGAGCCGGAGCGGGCACGGTCTTCACCAGCGGTGGCGCCGACGAAGCCGTATGCGCCGGCGCCGTGACACGCGGCGTCAGCAGATGCGGCAACAGGTCGGTCGCCACCGCATCCAGCACCGATATCGGCCAAGGCTCGGCGATCGACAACGCGGTCATGCCGACGGGAGGCAATTCACGCACGACCGGCGCGCCCGCATCGCGCAGCGGCGTGACCGTGATGACCGCCGGATTCGGCGCTGGCGCATCGGTGATCGGCACCTGCGCGACCGGTATCGGCTGAGCTTGTACCGATCCTGCCGCCGCCGCGGCTGTTGCGACGATCGGTTCATCCTGCAATGTCGCCGCCGGGATTGTCGTCGACTCGACCAACGGTTTCGGGACATGCCTTGCACGCGGCGCGCTCTCGATGCCGCTGATCACCCGGCAGCCTTTGTAATGGCCAATGTGACTGGCAAACACGATCTCGCCCTGATCTCCTTTGCACCGATAAAGCACCGCCGCGCGCGCAGGTGTGGCTAGCGCGGTCAAGATCAACGTAGAGGAAATCAGCGCACACGCCGCCGCCACGCGCATCCTTGATGGCGTGCAAGACAATGCGGAAACGGGCCGCGCGCAACGGCCGCCCGTGCCCCCTTGGCGGATGGCGGTGTCCATGGCAGCCCGGAGTGTGCCCCTATCTGCCCCGGTTGCCAAGCGTTCAGGGTCACAATTCGGGCGAGAGACAGCGGCAAGACGCACCGCCCTTACACTAGAATGCCTGATCTCTTATTGATTGCAGCAAACAACGTGTCCGGCAAGCTCTTCATCAAGACCCACGGTTGCCAGATGAACGAATACGACTCCGCCAGGATGGCGGACGTGCTCGGCGCGGCGCACGGGTTGGAGTTGACGGCGGACGAACGCGACGCCGACGTGATCCTGATCAACACCTGCTCGATCCGCGAGAAGGCGCAAGCGCGGGTGTTCTCGCAATTGGGCCGCTGGAAGGAATTGAAGCAGGCGAATCCGAATCTGCTGATCGGCGTGGGCGGTTGCGTCGCGTCGCAGGAGGGCGAAGCGATCGTCGAGCGCGCCCCGTATGTCGATCTGGTGTTCGGCCCGCAAACCCTGCATCGTCTGCCGCAATTGATCGACGCGCGCCGCGCATCGGGTCGCCCGCAGGTCGATATTTCGTTTCCCGAAATCGAGAAGTTCGACGCGCTCCCTGAGTCGCGCGCGGATGGCCCGAGCGCATTCGTCTCGATCATGGAAGGCTGTTCGAAATACTGTTCGTTTTGCGTGGTGCCGTACACCCGCGGCGAGGAAATTTCGCGCCCCTTCGACGACGTGCTGGCGGAAGTTGCCACGCTGGCCGAACAGGGCGTGCGCGAAGTGAATCTGCTCGGCCAGAACGTCAACGCCTATCGCGGGCCGATGCACGATGGCAACATCGCCGATCTTGCGCTGCTGATCCGCGCGATCGAGCAGATCGATGGCATCGGCCGCATCCGTTTCACCACCTCGCATCCGCTGGAGTTTTCGGATGCGCTGATTGCGGCGTATCGAGATGTACCGAAACTTGCGAACTATCTGCACCTGCCGGTGCAGTCCGGCTCCGACCGGATTCTCGCCGCGATGAAGCGCGGCTATACCGCGCTGGAGTTCAAGCAGAAGATTCGCAAGCTGCGCGAGGTGCGCCCGGATATTTCCGTGAGTTCCGATTTCATTGTCGGTTTTCCCGGCGAGACCGATCAGGATTTCGCGCAGACGATGCGATTGATCGAGGATGTCGGGTTCGAGCAGTCGTTCTCCTTCATCTATTCGCGCCGGCCCGGCACGCCGGCGGCCAATCTGCCCGACGACACGCCAGATGCGGTCAAGCGCGAGCGTCTGGCGCAGTTGCAGAACACGATCAATGCAAACGCGACGAAGATCGGCGTAGCAATGGTGGGCAGCGTGCAACGCATCCTCGTCACCGGCGCCAGCGCGCGCGACAAGAACGAACTCACCGGCAAGACAGAGAACATGCGCCCGGTCAATTTCCCGGGCGACGCGAAGCTGATCGGTCAGTTCGTCGATGTCACGATCACTGCTGCGATGGTGAATTCGTTGCGTGGGCGCGTTCGGACCAGCGATGAGGCTGTGGCATGAAAGCCCTCTCCCTCTTGACAGAGGAGTTTGCTGTGAGGGTCCGGCATTCTTGGACATTGCACTCTCGCCCGAACCCTCATCCGCCTGCCGAACCCTTCTCCCGGAGGGAGAAGGGTTCCACTGGCAACTTCTTCGCACACCCATGACCGACACGCTGACACAACGCGATCTGGTACTCGAACCGGAGGACGTGCAGCGGCTCGCCAACCTGTGCGGGCCGTTCGACGAGCACCTGCGCCAGATCGAATTGCGGCTTGGCGTTGAGATCAACAACCGCGGCAATGTGTTCCGGGTGATCGGCGAAGATTACGCGGTGAAGGCCGGCGAGCGCGTGCTGCGCGAACTGTACGCCAGCACCGAACGCGAAGCCCTCGATGGTCACGCGATCAATCTGCATCTGTCCGAATCGGGTGTGGACGCGCTGGCCGCGCGTGCCGCGGAAGGCGCGCTGGATGTCACGATCAAGGTCAAGCGCGGCGTGATCCGCGGCCGCGGCCCGAATCAAATCCGCTATCTGCACGCGATCGCCACGCACGACATTTGTTTCGGCGTCGGTCCGGCCGGCACCGGCAAGACCTATCTCGCGGTAGCGAGCGCGGTGGAAGCACTGGAAGCCGGCCGCGCGCAGCGGTTGATCCTGGTGCGGCCCGCGGTCGAGGCCGGTGAGAAACTCGGATTCCTGCCTGGCGATCTGACCCAGAAGGTCGATCCGTATCTGCGTCCGTTGTACGACGCGCTGTACGAAATGCTCGGCTTCGAGAAAGTGGCGAAATTGATCGAACGCAACGTGATCGAGATCGCGCCGCTGGCGTACATGCGCGGTCGCACGCTCAACGATTCGTTCGTGATCCTGGACGAGGCGCAGAACACCACGGTCGAGCAGATGAAAATGTTCCTGACCCGGATCGGCTTCGGTACGATCGCCGTCATCACCGGCGACGTGACCCAGGTCGATCTTCCGCGCAACGCGCGTTCCGGCTTGCGCCACGTGGTCGAAGTGTTGCGCGATATCGACGGCATCAGCTTCACGTTTTTCACCTCGCGCGACGTGGTGCGGCATCCGCTGGTGGCCAAGATCGTGCGGGCGTACGAAGCCGCGGACGAGCGCGAAAATGGCGCCCCCGGTTGAAGTGTACTTGAGCTACGGCGTGTCGCGGCGCGGCCTGCCGTCGCCCGCGAGTTTCCGTCGCTGGACGCTAGCCGCGCTGACCGCCGCGCATCGCTGCGAACCGGCGGAATTGTCGATCCGCATCGTCGGCTTGCGCGAAGGCCGCGCACTCAACCGGCGCTATCGCGGCAAGGATGACGCAACCAATGTGCTGTCGTTCGCACTCGATTCGGAACGCCCCGGATTGCCGGCCGGCGTTGATCCGCATCTGCTCGGCGATATCGCGATCTGCGCGAGCGTGGTTGCGCGGGAAGCGCGAAGCCAGGGCAAAAACCGTCGCGATCACTACGCGCATCTGACCGTGCACGGCATGCTGCATCTGCTTGGCCACGATCATCAAACCCTGGAAGACGCCTCGCGGATGGAGACGCTGGAGACGCGAATTTTGGCCGGGCTGGGCGTCGCAGACCCTTATTGATGCAGCGGCAGCGCATCGAACCCGGCAGGCTTGCGGCAGCGCGCGAATCACACGCTGCCGCCAAAGATCGCGATCGGGTTGAAATGCGTGGCAAGGATTCTGGAACCCTTTGACTGCCGGGACTTCCAATGCGTACACGCCATATAGGAGGACAGAACCGCTCTTGAGATTGCCTTGAAATGGTCCGGCCACTAGCTGGGTCTTCTCTCTTGGATCGCTACATGCTGGCATCGCTTGTGATGAATGCGTGACAAGCGCTTCGAAACAAGCCGCCGCCCGCGCCAGCGGCTGCAATGGCGGTTGGCGCCGTCATCGCTCGCTCATCTCCAGGACGAGAGGACTCAAGTCATGACCAAAATCCGAACGCTCGCGGCGAGCTTCGCCGTATTGCTCGCTTGCGTCATTACATTGTCGGCCAGCGCAGCGGAAACATCCGGCCGGCGAAATGGCACACACACCGTTCGCTATGAAGTCACCATCACCAACCTGACACCCGGGCAGCAATTCACCCCGATTCTGCTCGCTACCCACGATGCGTCCGTCAAACTGTTCACACTCGGCCAGCCGGCGAGCACGCAGTTGGGCACGCTCGCAACGACAGGCAACCCCGCGCCGCTTGCGGATCTGTTGAACTCGACGCCCGGCGTCCGGGAGGTCGTAACCGGTGACGGGTTCACCAATCCCGGCAGCAGCATCACCTTCGATATCGATGCCGGTTTCTTCGACCGTCTCAGCGTTGCAGCGATGCTGATACCGACCAATGCCGCGTTCTTCGCCCTCAATGGCGTGGAGTTGCCGTTCTTCGGTTACGAGCGCGACGTGACTTTGTACTCCCCGGCCTACGACTCGGGAACGGAACAGGAAGACGAGCTTTGCAAGGACATCCCCGGTCCCTTCTTCGCCGAATGCGGCGGTCCCGGCGGCGGCGGACAACCCGGCGGAGGCGATGGTTTCGTGCACGTCAGCAGCGGCATCCACGGCGTCGGCGATTTCACACCGGCTTTGCGCGATTGGCGCAATCCGGTGGCAAAGATCGTGATCAAGCGCGTGCGTTGAGCATTCCGCACGTGCCGCAGTACTGAAACAGGGTCAGAATGTCTGGCCCTGTTTTTTTGTATCGCATGTCACCTGGATGGAACGGGGCTAGGTGCAGCGACCATTCACACGCACGCGAAATGCTGCCCGCAAAGGTGTAGCGCGTTGCCGCAATCGGTCGCGGCGTATCAAGCCGCTTGTCAGCGCGAACGGGCGAGGAGAGCCGATGAAGCGGTTATTGCTGCTGGGTTTGTTTGCGAGCAGCGCGGGAGTTTGCTCCGCTGCCGGTGCCCAGGACTTCTCCCAGCAGACCATCAGCACGGATCGGCCGGGAATTCCGTTCGGCACGTCGACCGTGCCAACCGGACATCTGCAGATCGAGTCCGGCGTGCCGACTTTTCAGAACTCGGAAATACCCGGCGGCAACAGCTTGCTGCTGAGCACGCCGGCTTTTCTGCGCTATGGCGTGACGAACTCGTTCGAACTGCAATTGGGCGTTTCCCCATACAACCGACTGACCACCCATTCGTTTGGCCAAAGCGATTCGGTCCGCGGAACCGGCGACATCCAGCTCGGCGCGAAATACGCACTGCTGGCGGGCGGTGCCGGCACGCCTGCCATCACGCTGGTGGGGTTCGTCACGGCTCCGACCGGGGGCAGCGCATTTTCCGGCGGCCGCCCCGCCTACAATCTCAATCTCGTCACCGGATGGAAGCTCGGCGACAGCTCCGGCCTGACCACGATGATCAGCTACACGCGCTCGCCGATAGCCGGCGACCGCCATGTCGACAGCGGCACCCTGGCCCTCTCCCTGAGTCACTCCTTCAGCGGCCGCCTCGGTGCCTACGTCGAGGCCGGGTACTTTCCGGGCTTTCGCAACGCCGCCGACACTGCGTTGGCGGGTGCCGGCGTCACCTATCTCCTCACCAATCATCTGCAGGTCGACGGTTTTTTTGACGTCGGCCTCAACCGCGCCAGTCCGAATTCGCTGGTGGGTACCGGCATCTCGTTTCTGTTTTGACCAATCGGGATTACGGGAAGCTATCCAGAGCGGAGAACCACGAATTATCGGTTGAGGCTAGCCACAACGACACTTGTTTCTCACAACGGCACGCAGGCCTCCAGCAACGCGTGGATCACGCGCTGCACGCCGACGGCGCGGTCGGGTTGATAGTCGAAACTGTCCTCGTCCATGTAGGTGCATTGCGCAAGTTCCAGTTGCACCGCGTCGATGCCGTCGTCCGGTTTGCCGTAGTGCCGCGTGATGTAACCGCCTTTGAAGCGCCCGTTCACGATATGGCTGTAGTCACTTGCGTCCTGGCCGCCACGCGCCCGTTCGCGTAGCACGGCCGTCAAACGTTCCTGCAGCGTCGGCGAGAAGCTCGCGCCATCGGCGGTGCCGAGATTGAAATCCGGCAATTGTCCGTCGAAGAACATCGGCACGCGGCTTTTGATCGAGTGGCCGTCCCACAAGACGACTCGACCATGTTCGTCACGCAGCCGATGCAATTCGTTTTGCAGCGCGCTGTGATAAGGCCGCCAATACCAATCGACCCGAGCGAGGATTTCCTCCGATGTCGGCTCTCGTCCATCTAGATAAATCGATTCGCCGGCGAAAGTGCTGACCGGCACCAGCGCGGTTTCGTTGCGGCCCGGATACAACGCGTGACCGTCCGGCGGACGGTTGAGATCGACCACGTAGCGCGACCAGCGTGGCACGATCATCGATGCGCCCAGTTCCTTGGCGAAGCCGTACAACAAACCGACGTGCCAATCGGTATCGGGGACGCGGCGCGCGGCCGGCGTCAGGCGCGGTGAAAGCAATCCCGGTACCCCGGTACCGTCGTGCGGCAGACTGATCAACAGTGGCTTATCGCCGCAGTGCAGAGTGAAATTTTCCATCCTGCGAGTTTAACGATTTTCTGCCGGCGGGAATCAAAATGGATTACAGATCGCATCCTGCGATCTGCCCTTCGGGCCGCCTTCTGCGTTCGTCTCCGGCATCCTGCCTCCGCCGTCCTGGTTCCGTTCCCGATGAAGCCGGGAACGGCCCCGGAATGACGGCAGGATTTATTGCCGGTGCCTGTTTTCTCTACTCTGTCTTCTGCTCTCTGCACTACTGCATCAGCACGAGTTCCTCGGATGAAGTCGGATGGATCGCCACTGTGCAATCGAAATCCGTCTTGCGTGCGCCCATGCGCAACGCAACCGCGAAGCCCTGCAACATCTCGTCCATACCGTGACCGATACCGTGGATGCCGACGATGCGTTCGTCCTTTCCTGCGCAAACCATTTTCATGAGCGTGCGCGTCTCGCGGCCGGCCAGCGACAGCAGCATCGGCGTGAACGAAGTCGAATGCACGCGTACCGCGTCGCCGTATTTCGAGCGCGCCTGCTCTTCGCTCAATCCGACGCTGCCGATCGGCGGATGCGAAAACACCGCGCTGGCGACGTTTTCATAATCGAGGTGCGCGTCCGGTTCATCGCCGAACAAACGCCGCGCCAGGGCGCGCCCTGCCGCGACCGCCACCGGCGTCAAGGCTTTTTTGCCATTGACGTCGCCGAGCGCGTACACGCCCGGGACGCTCGCATTTTCGTATTTGTCGGTAACGATCTGGCCATCGTCGCCGCGTGCGATACCGGCGGCGGCGAGTTGCAGCGATTCGATATCCGGCACGCGGCCGACCGCCCAGATCAATTGATCGTAAGGCCCGTGCCGCGCGTGGTCGGCGCAATCCAGCCACAGCGCGCCGTCCTCTTGTAGCGCGCCGCGCACCGCGCAACCGCACTGCTGGTGGATACCGGCGCTGGTCATCGATGCGCCCAACGCGTCGCCGAGATCGGCGTCGAATTGCCACAACAGGCGCCGGCGCGAAAACAACTCGACGTGAGAACCAAGCGCGTGCAGCACGCCGGCCAATTCCACCGCGATGTAACCGCCACCGATCACGCCGACGCGTCTGGGGCATTCCCGCAATTCGAAAAAGCCGTCGGAATTGATACCCATGTCAGATCCGGGAATATCGAGTACACGCGGACGCGAGCCAGCAGCAATCGCGATATGCGGCGCGCGATACGTCGTGTCGTTCGCTTGCAGCGTGTACGCATCGAGGAAATGCGCATTCTGTTTGATGACACGCACGCCCGCCTCGTCCAATCGCCGCGCATAGCCTTGACGCGCGCGCAAAACATAGGCGTTGCGGCGCGCGACGAACGCCGGCCAATCGAGCATGCCACACGACCCGTTGAAGCCGATCTCCAGCGCGAGGCGCTGCATTTGCGCCAATTCCGCCGCCCACCACATCGCTTTTTTGGGAACGCAGCCGCGATTGACGCAGGTGCCCCCGAGTTCGCGCGGTTCGAACAATGTCACCCGCGCGCCATGGCGGGCGGCGCGGATGGCGAGCGCGAGTCCGGCCGATCCGCCGCCGATCACCAGCAAATCCGATTGCGTGTCGATTTCTTCGCTCATGGTGAACTCACAGTCCGAAGCGTGCGGGAAGATAAGGCGCGGGATCGATCGCGGCGGTCGTGCCCGCGATCGTCGCCGCGATCAATTCGCCGGTGGCCGCGCACATGCTGACGCCCAACATGCCGTGACCGGTGGCAAGCAGCAGATTGTTCCAGCGCGCGCATGGACCAATCAGCGGGATTTCATCAACGGACATCGGCCGCCAGCCCCACCACTCCTCTTGCAAGGTTTCGCCGAACGGCGCACGCAAATACGATTGCGCGCCACGCCGCAACGCTTCGATCCGCGTGCGGTTCAAGCTGTCGTCGTAACCGGAAAACTCCATCGTGCTGCCGAGCCGGAACCCGTCGCGCCATGCGGTGACGCAAACGAGGGCTTCGCGCAACACCAACGGTATTCGCGGACAAGGGTCGGGGCGCGAGGTGGTGATCGAATAGCCCTTGCCCGGCTGCATCGGCAGGCGCAACTGCAGGGTTCGCGCGATGCGCGGCGACCACGCGCCTAAGGCCAGCGCAACATGCTCGCCTGCGAAATCTCCGCGCGTGCTGCGCACTTTGTCGATGCGATCGTTCGCGAAAACGAAGCCCTCGATGCGCGTGCCTTGCTCGATGACCCCACCATGTTCGCACAGCCGTCGCGCCAACCCCTCGACCAGTTTGTCGGGACGCAATTGCGCATCGTCCGGATGACGCACCCCACCAACCACGCCTGGCTTCAAGGCAGGTTCGATCGCCATCGTCGCATCGGCGTCGAGGATTTCCGCGGCGATGCCCAAGCGATGCAGCCATTCGATATCGTCGCGATCTTCTTGCAACGTGCGCGCATCGCGATAAACGTAAAGCGTGCCGAGCCTCGCGTAATCGCAATCGATGCCCTCCTCGGCCAGCCATTGCGGCAAGAGCGCGTGAGAGCGTTGCAGTATCGCGCAGCGTGCCAGCGCGGCGAGTTCCGCGCTGTGCGCGTTGCAGCGGCGCGCAAAGCCGAGCAGCCAGCGCCAGCGTTCGAAATCCGGACGTGGGTTGACGTAGAGCGGCGCGTCGCGGCGCGTCATCCAGCGCAACGCCTTCAACGGCACGCCCGGCGCCGACAACGGGATCGCGTGGCTGGGCGTCAGCGTGCCGCAGTTGCCGTGCGAGGCGCCGCTGCCAGCCGCGCCCTGCTCCAGCACGCGCACCGACGCGCCCGCGCGCCGCAACGCCAACGCGCACGAAAGGCCGATCACGCCGCCGCCGAGGATCAGCACATCGCTGCGTCGGGAATCCATCGCTAGAGTTTAGCGGCGTGTGTAATCAAGAAAAGGCCAAGGACGGCCGTTAACGAAGTGAGCGTCAGCGCCGTGCATGACGCCGAGCATCGCAGCGCCAAGCGGGAGTAAGGCGCGCATGTTCGGGCACAAGGATGTGCGAGTTCGCGCCGGCCCGCTTGGCGCGAGAAGCGCAGGGGCGTCGAGACAACACGATGTTGTCGAGACCGTCATGCCCGCGCGCACTGGCTTTGGTTACTTTCCCCGAAAGGAAGGTAACCCGCTCGCGGCAGCGAGCGGAACCAAGGGGGATCTTGTGAAAGAGCAAGATGAAAATGGATTCCGGCTCGGCCGAAGGCCGGGCTGTCCTGCGCTTGTCGAAGGGCCGGAATGACGACAGATCAAATGAAAACGGGCGCCAGCGGCGCTCGTTAATTCGTCGATACCGTTACCCGCGCGAGATGCGAAGCGTCAATCTTCCGCGACGATATGCACCTTGACATTGCAATGCACGTCCGCGTGCAGCGCAATCTGCACCTCGAAATCGCCCAGATGCCGCAGCGGGCCTTCGCCAAGTATCACCTCGCTCTTTTCCAGTTCCAGACCCTGACGCGAGAAGGCGTCAGCGATTTCGCGCGGACCGGCCGAACCGAACAACTTGCCTTCGGGACTCGCGTTGGCCTTGATCGTGGTTTCGGCGTTCTCGAATTTAGCCGCGCGCGTTTGCGCGCCGCTTAGCAGCGCATTCGATTTCGCCTCGTACTCGGCGCGGCGCTGCTCGAACTCGGCGAGGTTCGCCGCGGTCGCCGGTGCGGCCTTGCCGCGCGGCACCAGATAGTTGCGACCGTAACCGGGCTTGACCTTGACCTTGTCGCCGAGGCCACCCAGGTTCTTCACTTTTTCAAGCAGGATCAGGTCCATCGTTGTCTCCGATTCGTTAGCGCCGCTGATGCGCGACACAGCCTGTGGACGGTTGTCCGAATTGTTGCGGATCGAGAAGATCCGGTAACTCTCAGAATCGCTGGAAAGCGTCGCGAGCGAAGGCAGGTTGCGCGCCGCCGGAGCGCAGGGCGCGGAATGTACACGTCAGTACATGAGCAGTCCGAGCACCGCCGGCGCGCGAGATGCCAAGCGCAGCAACTTTACAGCGATTCTTCAAACGAAATGGTTGTCGCTATACGGCAACAGCGCCAGGAACCGCGCGCGCTGCACCGCGATCGACAACTGGCGCTGATAACGCGCCTTGGTGCCGGTGATGCGACTGGGCACGATCTTGCCGGTCTCGGTGACGTACTGGCGCAGCACGTTCAAGTCCTTGTAGTCGATCTGCTTCACGCCTTCGGCGGTGAAGCGGCAGAATTTCTTGCGGCGGAAAAATTTGGACATGATGGTCTCCGGATTCGTCGATGGCGTGGTGCTTACGCGGCTTCGTCGCGGTCGGCGAGGGTGTCGCCACCGAAGCCTTCATCATCGCGCCGGCGCGGCTTGTCGTCCTTGTCCCTAGATTTCATGATCGCCGAGGGCTCGGTGTCGGCCGCATCGGTCTTCATCACCAGATGCCGCAACACCGCATCGTTGAAGCGGAATCCGGACTCCAGTTCTTCCAGCGCCTTGGGCCCGCACTCGATATTGAGCATCGCGTAATGCGCCTTGGCCAGATGCTGGATCGGGTAGGCGAGCTGACGGCGGCCCCAATCCTCGACGCGGTGAATCTTGCCGCCATCGGCCTCGACCAGCGCCTTGTAGCGATCGATCATGGCGGGCACCTGCTCGCTCTGGTCCGGATGGACCAGGAACACGATTTCGTAATGACGCATGTTGTTTCCTCGTGGGTGTCGTCCGTCACCGGACTGGACAGCTCCCCGGCTTGGCGGTGGAGCAAGGTTGGCCATAGCGAGACGGCCAGCCCACTATCATACGATCGGCAGCGCCGCCCCGCAAGTTGGTGGTGATGCGTAAGGCGAGCAAGTCAGCCAAGGTCTCCTGGGTGCAAATGGAGTTACCGATGCCACACAAATGGTCCGTTTTTCCGATCCTCGTCTGTTTCATGCTGGGCGCGCTGACGGCGGCACCTCCGGGCAATGCCACCCAGTTACCCGAATTCACCCGCGGTGATTCGGCATCCTGGATCAATTCGCCACCCCTGCGCGTGGAATCCCTGCGCGGCAACATACTGCTGGTGGATGTGTGGACTTATGGCTGCTGGAACTGCTACCGCTCTTTCCCCTGGCTGAACGCCTTGCGCGCGGATATGAAAGGCCAACCGTTCGAGGTGATCGGTATCCACTCGCCCGAGCACGGTTACGAGAAGGCGCGCGATTCCATCATCGAGGCAAGCCGCAAGTTCGGCGTGACCAATCCGGTGATGATCGACAACGACTTCACTTACTGGAATGCGTTGGGCAATGAATACTGGCCGACCTTCTACGTGGTGGACAAGTCGGCACGATCCGCGGCACCTATGTCGGCGAAACCCACGCCGGGGACGCCAACGCGCGCAAGATCGAGACGCAGCTTCGCGCCTTGCTCAACCGGAAGGGTTGATCGGAACCCTCAGACGGCCGGCGCGTCGACGGTGAAGCTCTCGCCGCAACCGCATTCGCCGGTGGCGTTGGGGTTGTGGAACACGAACGCGGCGTTCAAGCCGTTGCGTTCGAAGTCGATGCGGGTGCCTTGCACGAACGGCAGCGATTTTTCGTCGACGACCACGCGCACGCCATCCAGATCGAACACGCGGTCGTCGCTGGCGACCGTATCGGCCAGATCGACGGTGTAGCCAAAACCGGAGCAGCCGGTTTTCCTGATGCCGAACCGCACCCCGGCCGCCTCAGGGTTGCGGGCGAGATAATCGCGCATGCGTGCGGCGGCGGTTTCGGTGAGTTGGATGGACATGGAAGTCGGAAAGGGTTTTTTGCTCGTCATTCCGGCGCAGACCGGAATCCAGTAGTCATTTGGCAGGAAGACAGTCTAGCGCCAAAGCTCTTCGGCCAGGTGATCGAAACTGGATTCCGGCCTGCGCCGGAATGACGATATCGTGTTTGTACTCGCCCGCTACCGCGGGGATCAGCCCCGATTGTGCTGCGTCGGCCAGATCGCTTCGCTATCATTCCAGTTCGCGTTCATTCATGACCGAATGAAGATGCGGCATATATGGCGGGGTTTCAAGCGATGACGGTATTGAGCGTCAAGCAGGCGTTGGCGGGAGGGGCTCCGGAAGGCGCGATAGCGACCGTGCGCGGCTGGGTGCGCACCCGGCGCGATTCCAAGGCCGGATTGTCGTTCGTCAATCTCAGCGATGGTTCCTGCTTTGATACCCTGCAAATCGTGGCGCCCGCGACGCTGCCCAATTACGCGAGCGAGGTGCAGCGCTTGACCGCCGGTTGCGCGATTGCAGCGACCGGCGCGCTGGTGCGCTCGCAGGGCAAGGGCCAAGCTTACGAGCTGCAGGCCAGCGCGATTCACGTGCCGGGTTTCGTCGAGGATCCGGAAACCTATCCGATCCAGCCGAAACAACACTCGCCTGAGTTCCTGCGCGAGGTCGCGCACCTGCGGCCGCGCACCAACCTGTTCGGCGCGATCTCGCGCGTGCGACACACCATGATGACGGCGATCCATCGGCACCTGACGGAGCAAGGCTTCCTGTGGGTCAATACGCCGATCATCACGACCTCGGATGCCGAAGGCGCCGGCGACATGTTCCGGGTGTCCACGCTGGATCTTGCCAATCTGCCGCGCGATCACAAGGGTGCGGTGGATTTCCGCAAGGATTTTTTTGCGCGCGAAGCGTTCCTGACCGTGTCGGGCCAGCTCAACGTCGAGGCGTATTGTCTGGCGCTGTCCAGGGTCTATACCTTCGGGCCCACCTTCCGCGCCGAGAACTCCAACACGCCAAGACATCTTGCCGAGTTCTGGATGATCGAGCCGGAGATCGCGTTCGCGGACCTTTCCGCGGATGCCGATTGCGCGGAAGCGTTTCTGAAAGCGGTCTTCAAGGCCGTGCTCGCAGAACGCGGCGACGACATGGCGTTCTTCGCGCAGCGTGTGCAACCGGATGCGATCACGCGGCTGGAGAAGTTCATCGCGCAACCATTTGAGCGGATCGACTACGGCGACGCCATCGAGATACTTGAAAACGCGAAACAGAGGTTCGAATATCCGGTCGCGTGGGGCGTGGACCTGCAAACCGAGCACGAGCGTTATCTCGCCGAGCAACACATCGGCCGTCCGGTGGTGGTGATGAACTATCCGGAACAGATCAAGGCGTTCTACATGCGCCTGAACGACGATGAAAAAACCGTGGCGGCAATGGACGTGCTGGCGCCGGGGATCGGCGAGATCATCGGCGGTTCGCAGCGCGAGGAACGGCTCGACTATCTGGATCGGCGCATGCTCCAGTTCGGCCTCGATCCCGCGCACTATCAGTGGTACCGCGATCTGCGCCGCTACGGCACGGTGCCGCACGCGGGATTCGGACTCGGTTTCGAGCGATTGCTGGTGTATGTGTGCGGCTTGTCCAACATCCGCGACGCGATTCCGTATCCTAGGGCACCGGGACACGCGGAGTTCTGAGTTCAAGCGGTTGAAAAGCTACTGCGCTCGGCATCTCGCGCGCCAGCGGTGCTCGGATCAGGCCCGGTACAAGGATGTACCGCTTTGGGGCCAAGGAATCCTCATGTACTGACGTGTACACTCCGGTTCCTCCGCTCCGGCGGCGCGCAACCCCGAATCAAGTCCGGGGCAGGCTCTGCCTTCGCTCGTTACGCTTTTCAAACCGCTTTGTTTCTACTGCATCACACGCACCGCCGAATTGTGCAGCGCCTGCCCAGGAGTTTGTGATGGACATCGATTTTACCGGCCGCCACGCGCTCGTCTGCGGCGCGTCCCAGGGCATCGGTCGCGCCTGCGCGATCGAGTTGGCGAAGCTCGGCGCTGATGTCACCGTGCTTGCCCGCCGCGAAGACGCACTGCGCGAATTGACCGGCACATTGCCGCGAATCCACGCAGTGCAACGCCACGGATTTATCGCCGCCGACAGCGGCGACACCGACGGTCTTCGCGCGCAGATCGAAGCGCTGGCCGCGGCGGGTCCTGTGCATATCCTCGTCAACAATTCCGGCGGGCCGCCGCCCGGGCCCTTGCTCGGCGCGCAACCGGACGATTTTCTCGATGCCTACCGGAAGCATCTGCTGGCCAATCACGTTCTCGCGGAAGTCCTGATTCCCGGCATGCGCCAGGATGGCTACGGACGCATCATCAATATCATCTCGACCTCGGTGAAGGAGCCGATTCAAGGTTTGGGCGTTTCCAACACCACGCGCTGGGCGGTGGCGAGTTGGGCGAAAACGCTGGCGAGCGAATTGGCGCCGTTCGGCATCACCGTCAACAACGTGCTGCCGGGTTCGACGCAGACGCCCCGCGTCGAGCAGATTGTGTCCACACGCGCCGAGAAATCGGGGCGCAGCAAAGACGATACGCAACGCGCAATGGAAGCGGAAATCCCGATGCGGCGTTTCGCCGATCCCGCCGAGATCGCCGCCGCGGTGGCTTTTCTGGCGTCGCCCGCGGCCGGTTACATCACCGGCATCAATCTGCCGGTGGACGGCGGCCGCACACGCTCGCTGTAATCGCGCAGGTACGGCGACACGCGGTAAGCTTGCGCTATGGCATTGCTGAGTCTGGCGAACCTGATCGATGGACAACTGCGCGCGCCCGAGAGCGGAGCGTATCTGGACGTGTCCGAGCCGGCGACCGGTGCGGTATTCGCGCGGTGCCCCGATTCCGATTCGCGCGATGTCGAGGCCGCGGTCACCGTCGCGCAACGCGCGGCGCCGGCGTGGGCGGCATTGCCCCTTGGTGAACGCGCGAATCATTTGCGGAGGCTTGCCGATGCGATCGAAGCGCGGCTCGACGATTTCGCGCGCGACGAATCGCGCGATACCGGCAAACCGGTTTCGCTTGCGCGCAGCGTGGACATCCAGCGCGCAATCGCCAATCTGCGCTTTTTTGCCGACGCGATCGGCCAATGGAGCAGCGAGGCGCACGTCGACGCGCGCGCGATCAACTATACGCTGCGGCAACCGCTGGGCGTGGTCGGCTGCATCAGCCCGTGGAATCTCCCGCTGTATCTTTTTACCTGGAAGATCGCGCCAGCATTGGCGGCGGGCAACACGGTCATCGCCAAGCCTTCCGAGATCACGCCGCTGACGGCGTTTCGCCTTTCCGAACTTGCGATCGCATCGGGCTTGCCGCCGGGCGTGCTGAATATTGTTCACGGCACCGGGCCTGCGGTCGGCCAAGCGATCGTCGAACATCCAAAGGTGAAAGCGGTCTCCTTTACCGGCAGCACCAAAACCGGCGCCGCGATCGCGGCGGCGAGCGCGTCGTCGTTCAAAAAACTCTCGCTTGAAATGGGCGGCAAGAATCCGGCGATCGTGTTCGCCGATGCGTATTTGTCGGACGCGAATCTCGACAGCATCGTGCGCTCCGGCTTTTCCAACCAGGGCGAAATCTGCCTGTGCGGCTCGCGTCTGCTGGTGCAGCGCTCGATCTACGAGGATTTCAAGGCGCGTTATCTCGCACGCGTATGTGCCTTGCGCGTCGGCGATCCGAATGACGATACCAGCGATCTTGGCGCATTGGTGTCGCAAGCGCATCACGAAAAAGTGCTGGCTTGCATCGAACGTGCGCGCAGCGAAGGCGGCACGGTATTGTGCGGCGGCGAGTTGGTGAAACTCGCGGGTCGTTGCGAAGGCGGCTGGTTTGTGGCACCGACGGTGATCGAAGGGCTGGCGCAGGATTGCTCGACGAACCGTGAGGAAATATTCGGGCCAGTGGTGACATTGATTCCGTTCGAAGACGAGACCCAGGCGATCGCACTCGCCAACGACACGGATTATGGACTGGCCGCGTCATTGTGGACGGCGAGTCTCGATCGCGCGCACCGTGTCGCCGCCAAACTCGACTTTGGCATCATCTGGATCAACTGCTGGATGCTGCGCGACCTGCGCACGCCGTTCGGCGGTGTGAAAAACTCAGGGTTGGGGCGCGAAGGCGGCATCGACGCGCTGCGCTTCTTCACCGAACCGAAAAACATTTGCGTCCGCCTTTGAGGGAACCCATGTCTTCCGTGAAGGATCTGCTGGAAAACAACCGCCGCTGGTCGGAAATGCAGCGTACGCGTGATCCGCAATTCTTCGCGCGGCTTTCGCGGCAGCAAGCGCCGAAATATCTGTGGATCGGCTGTTCGGATTCGCGGGTACCGGCCAACCAGATCGTCGACCTGCCACCGGGCGAGGTGTTCGTGCACCGCAATATCGCGAACGTTGTGGTGCACGCCGATCTCAATTGCCTCGCGGTGATGCAATTCGCGGTCGATGTGCTCAAGGTCGAGCACATCATGGTGGTGGGCCACTACGGCTGTGGCGGCGTGCAGGCCGTGCTCGACGGCGAAAGACTCGGATTGGTCGACAACTGGCTGCGCCATGTCGGCGATGTGATGCAGAAACACCGGGAGTCACTGGCGGCAATCGCGCGCCCGGAACAGCGTCAGGCACGGCTATGCGAATTGAACGTGATCGAACAAGTGGTCAATGTCTGCCAGACCACGATCGTTCAGGGCGCATGGGAATGCGGTCAGGCGCTGGCCGTCCACGGTTGGTGCTATGGACTGGCCGACGGCTGTATCCGCAACCTGGCTCTTGATGTCACGCGACCGGAGGAATTGGCGCTCGCCTATGGGCAGGCATTGGCTTCGCTCGCGCACTGACACGCACACCGATGCAGCCGGCACGGTTTGACCGCCGGCGAAGCATGGCGCGGCGCGTCACGACACGCTGACCTTCGCCAAGCCCAGCAAGCGCACGATGCGCGTAGACTCCGCCTTATGTTCGCATCACGCTGGATGAAGACATATATGCTGCCACGCACGATCCTGTTCACCGCGCTGGTGGGTCTGTGCGGCCTCGGCGCGACGAGCGCGCAGGAGCTGTCTGTGCCTGGCGTGCAACCGCAACAGCTTGAAGCGGTCGGGAAATCCGAGCGCATCCTGGCGCAAGCCGAAAAGCGCAAAGGCCTGCTGGCGCAATACCAGGTCATGCGTTACGCCTACGCTGCGGATACCAGCACCGCTTTCCATGTGATTTTTGGGCAATACCTTTCCTGGTATCAGACCTTCATCGGCGATTATCCGGACGCGTTGCAGAGTTTCTCGATCCGCGAGAAGGAGCTGCCGGATGATGCGCCGGCGCCGATAGGGGCGCCGGGTTATCACGTGGTACCGGCGGCGAGCTACCTGTCCGCATTGGCGAGGAACTACAAGGCGGTGTTCTTCAACGAGGCACACAACGTACCGCTGACTCGCTCGCTGACGGTGGGAATGTTGAGTGCACTGCGCGAGGAAGGCTTCAATACCTTCGCCGCGGAAACCCTCTACGCCACCGACAAGGATCTGCAAGAACGCGGCTATCCGATCGCGGACAGCGGTTTTTACACGCGCGAGCCCGTCTATGCGGAAATGGTTCGCACCGCATTGAAACTCGGCTACAAGGTAGTCGCCTACGAAGCCGACGATCAACACATCGGCGCAGCGCGCGAGCTGCAACAGGCGCAACACCTGGCGCAGCTTTTCAAGGACAATCCGAACACGCGGCTGGTGGTCAACGGGGGCTACGCGCACATCCTGGAACAGGGCCATTATCTTGGTTCGATATCGATGGCGGAGCATTTTCGCAAGCTCACCGACATCGATCCGCTCACGATCGAGCAGACCATGATGATCTCGCACAACAACAGTTTCACGGATCATCCTTACTACAGCGCGGTGATCGCCGCACTGCATGCCGTGCAACCGGTGGTATTCATCGACAAGGACGGCAAGCCGTGGTCGCTGCGGCCTGGATACGATGTCAGCGTGATCTTCCCGATGACACAGCTACGACGCGGTCGCCCAACCTGGTTGACACTGGGCGGTTTGCGCACGCCGTATTTCGTCGATGGCACGATCTGCCAGAACCACTGGCCGTGCCTGGTCGAGGCGCGCTATGCGGATGAAGGCGCAGATGCGATCCCGGCCGATCGCACGGCGCTTGACCCCGTTCCACTCATGAAAATCGGCGATGTCACCGTCACCTCCGGCACCGCAGGCACCGCAGGCATACCTTCAAGCCAGCTGTATTTGCGTCCCGGCCGTTACCGTCTGACCGCAGTTGACGCGGACGGACACGTGCTCACACGCCAGAATATCGCGGTCGGTGCCAATGCGGCGGAAAATCCTTGAGCGACGCGATCCGCACCGGTAACGCGCCCGCGCCGGTCGGCGCTTATCCGCACGCGCGGCGTGTCGGTGATTTGCTGTTCCTCTCCGGGGTCGGCCCGCGCCTGCCCGGCAGCGATGCAGTGCCCGGTAATGTCCACGACGCCGACGGCGCCTTGATCGCCTGCGACATCGAAGCGCAATGCCGGCAGGTGTTTGCCAATGTGCACGCGGTATTGGAAGCCGCGGACGCGCGGTGGGAAGACCTGATCGACGTCACCGTGTTTCTCACCGACATGGCGCGCGATTTCAAGGCATACAACCGCATCTGGTCCGAATATTTCCCGGATCCCGCGACAGCGCCAGCCCGCACCACACTGGGTATCGACGCGCTGCCGACGCCGATCGCGATCGAGCTGAAATGCGTGGCGCGGGCGGGTTCGGCCGGTTTCCGGTAAACTCCGCAATCCGCCCCTTCGGGGACGTGCTGATGCCTATGTCTGTAGAACCCCCTAGTACCACCGGCCCCACCCACCGTTCATGGTGGGATCGCCTGGGCCATATGCTTTCGGGTGAACCGCGCAACCGCGAGGAACTCCTCGAGGAGTTGCGCGACGCGCAAGGGAATGGGCTGCTCTCGCCCGACACCTACGCGATGATCGAGGGCGCGATCCGCGTCACCAATCTCTCGGTGGACGACGTGATGGTGCCGCGCGCGCAGATGGTGATGCTGGCAATCGACGGCGATCCCGCCGGCATCCTCGCCACCGTGATCGAATCCGGCCACTCGCGTTTTCCGGTGCATGGCGAGGACAAGGATGAAATACTCGGCATCCTGCTCGCCAAGGACTTGTTGCGCGGATTCGACTCCGGCGTAGCCGCACTGGATATCCGCGCGTTGGTGCGTCCAGCCGTGATGATTCCGGAATCGATGCGCCTCAATGTGTTGCTGGCCGAATTCCGCCGCTCGCGCAATCACATGGCGCTGGTGGTGGACGAATACGGCGGCGTCGCCGGGCTCATCACCATCGAGGACGTGCTGGAGGAAATCGTCGGCGAGATCGACGACGAGCACGACGACGAGACCGAGCCAAATCTGATCGAGCCCGCCGGTGACGCCGAATGGATGGTCGATGCGTTGACGCCCGTCGAGGCATTCAACGAACGTTTCGGCTGCGAATTTCCCGACGAGGAATACGACACCATCGGCGGAATGGTGACCGCGGAGATCGGCCACCTGCCCGAGCCGGGCGAAGAGAGCGTGCTGGATGGCTACATCTTCAATGTCACCCACGCCGATGACCGCCGCGTGCACCGCTTTCGCGTGCGCAAGCGCGATGCTGTGTGAAGCGCGGGACTCGGGACTCGGAACTCGGGACTCGGGAAACACCTCAAAGCCGTCATTCCCGCGAAAGCGGGAATCCAGTGTCTTCGCCTTTGCAGCTCTACTGTTGTTTTTGTTCACGCCGCCCGTCCACGCCGGCGTCGCCGACGCGCCCGGCGCGAATCTTCGCGTTGATCTTTACACCTACGGACCCGGCGCGATCTACTGGGAACGTTTCGGCCATGACGCGCTGGTCGTCACCGATACCGCCAGCGGCGAGTCGTATGCCTTCAATTACGGCCTGTTCGATTTCAATCAGCAGGATTTCTTCCTGAACTTCGCGCGCGGGCGCATGAGCTACATGGCCGCGGCGTGGCCGGCGTCGGATGATCTCGCGCAATACAAGGGCGAAGGCCGCTGGATCGTCGACCAGCAATTGAACCTGACGCCGCCGCAGCGCGCGCGATTGCGCGACTTCCTGGTGTGGAACGTGCAGCCACGGAATGCACGTTACGCCTACGATTACTATACCCAGAATTGCACCACGCGCATCCGCGATGCGCTGGATCGCGTAATGGGCGGTTCGCTGCGCGAGCAGATGCGGATACACCCGCGCGGTTTTACCTATCGTTCGCAAACCGATCGGCTAATGGCCGGCCAGCCGTGGTTGATGCTGATCCTCGATCTGGGCTTGGGGCCCTACGCGGACCAACCGCTGAACGGCTGGAGCGGCAGTTTTCTCCCCGCGCAATTGATGGAGTCATTGCGCGGCGCGCGAACAGCGGACGGTCAGCCGTTGGTGATTTCCGAAACGCGACTCGCGGCGGCGCGTCTGCCGGCACCGCCGGAAACACCGCCCGATCTGCGCTGGCCACTGCTGATCGCCGGCTTGATCCTGGGCGCGGCGCTGGCGATCGTCGGATGGCTGCGAACTCGTTGCGCCGTTGCGCGTTTCGCATTCGCGTTCGGCGGCACGCTGCTCGTGTTATTCGCAGGCACGGCCGGATTGCTGATGGCGATCCTGTGGGCGTTCACCGCGCATCGCGCGGCTTGGGCCAATGAAAACCTGCTGCTGTTCGATCCGCTGGCGCTGCTCTTGATCCCGGGTTTGCTGCAGCTCGCGCAAGCCGGAGCACGCGCCTCCCGATTCACGCTTCGATTGAGCGCGACCTTGGCAGCGCTGGCCGCCTTCGCACTGTTGTCGAAAACGTTGCCCTGGTTTCCGCAACACAACCTGACATGGATTCTGTTGGCAGTGCCGCTATGGTTGGGGTGCTTTTGCGGTTTGTGGCGCAATCACATTGCCATAAACCGTTCACCCTGAGCGTAGCGGTCGAAGACCGCCAAGTCGAACGGGCTCCGTGCTTCGACTTCGCTCGCTGACGCTCGCTGCGTTCAGCACGAATGGAAATGGATTGTCGCCACTGCCAATCGCGCGCATCATCCGTACATGGACCAACGTGCCCCGGCCCCGATGATCGCCAACTGCGTCGCCTACGGCGCACATGGCGAGCGATTGCGCGATATTTCACTGGACGAAATCAGCGAGGTGCTGGCGCAGCCAGATACTTTTGTCTGGGTCGGACTGGTCGAACCCGACGAGGCGACGCTGGAAAAAATGCGCGAGGAGTTCGGCCTGCACGAACTCGCGGTTGAGGACGCGCACCACGCGCACCAGCGGCCCAAGATCGAAGCCTACGGCGACTCGCTATTCATCGTCGCGCAGACCGCGCAACTGGTCGAGGGCAACATCGCCTTCGGCGAAACCCACATCTTCATGGGCGCGCGTTATCTCCTGACCGTGCGTCACGGCGCGTCATTGTCGTACGCGCCCGCGCGGCAAAGCTGCGAGCACGCGCGTGAACACCTCGCCTTTGGGCCCAGCTACGCGCTGTATGCGGTGCTGGATTTCATCGTCGACAATTATTTGCCGATCGTGCAGGACTTCAAGCAGGAATTGCACGCGCTGGAACAGGATATTTTCGCGGAAGCCTACAAGCGCGACACTATCAAGCGCCTGTACGGCATGCAGCGCGAACTGCTGACGCTGAAACTCGCCGTCGCGCCGCTGCAGGACATTCTCAACCAATTGGTGCGGATGCACCCGGGCCTGATCCGCGACGAAATCCGGGTCTACTTCCGCGACGTGCACGACCACGTATCGCGTGTCAACGAGGCGATCGTGTCGATGCGCGAGATGCTGACCGCCGCGATGAACGTCAATCTTTCTCTGATCAACGTGCGCCAGAACGAAGTGGTCAAGCGACTGGCCGGCTGGGCCGCGTTGTTGGCCGCGCCGACCCTGCTGGCGAGCTGGTACGGCATGAACTTCCACAACATGCCGGAGCTGGACAAGCCTTACGCGTATCCCGTGATCATCGCGATCACCGTCGTCGTTTGTGGCGGGCTGTATATTGGCCTGAAGCGCGCGAAATGGCTATAGGGACGCTTTATTTCACGCATCGCTTTCGATCACTTCCACCCGCGCCACAGGCGCGCGCCGCGACATCCACAACAAAATCAATCCGACCACGACCAGCGGGATCGACTGCACCTGGCCCATGGTCAGCCAGTGCGTGCCGAGCAGGTAACCGAGCTGCGCGTCGGGCATCCGCACGAACTCCGCCGCGAAACGGAAAACGCCGTACAGAAGCGCAAACAGGCCGGACACCGCATGACGGCGACGCGGCTTGATCGAGAACAACCACAACACGGCGAACATCACCGCGCCTTCCAGAAACGCCTCGTACAACTGCGAGGGTTGCCGCGCATACGCATCCAGCGCACCGCTGGGATACAGCGCGTGCAATTGCGCGACGCCCATCCCTGCAAAACGCGGATTGTCCTGCAGCGCGTGCGGAAAGATCATGCCCCACGGCTGCGTGGTGAGCTTGCCCCACAATTCGCCGTTGATGAAGTTGCCGAGCCGCCCGAGTCCCAACCCGATCGGAATCAGCGGCGCCACGAAATCGATCACATCGAAATAATGCGTGATCCTGGCGCGCTGCCGCGACCACCACCACAACATCGCGACCAGCACGCCGAGCAAACCGCCGTGGAATGACATGCCGCCGTCCCAGATCCGGAACAGCGCCAGCGGATCGGCCCAGAACCAATTGGCCGGCCGGTAATACGACAGCATGTACCACACGCGTCCGCCGATGATCACGCCCATCATCGCGTAAAAGGCCAGATCGGCGAACGCTTCGCGGCTGACCGGAAGCCGACCTTGGCGCCGCCGGTATTCGCCCAGCAGCCACGCGGCGATGAATCCGACCAGATACATCAGGCCGTACCAGTGAATGCCGAGCGGACCTAGCTGGATCGCGATCGGATTGATGTCGACGAAGTAGGGATGGGTCATGGGCTTTGCTCCCTTCTCCCTTCGGGAGAAGGGCCGGGGATGAGGGCTCGGGATCGGCAGAATGCGCGATTGTGCCTTGGATCGTACCCTCACCCCAACCCCTTTCCCGAGAAAGAGGGGAGAGCTTCACGCCGGCAACACCCGGCACATGAAACCTTTCAGGTAATCGGTTTCCGGGATCGCCGGATGAATCGGATGATCCGGCGCCTGCTGGAGTTGCTGCAACATCTGCACGTTGCGATCGAGATGCCGCGCGCCGTGCTGCAAGCCCTCCAGCAGGGCCGCGCGCGACAGATGGTATGAGCAGGAGCAGGTGATCAGGATTCCGTCGCGCGACAATACCTGCATCGCCAGTTCGTTCAAGCGGCGATAGGCCAGCGCGCCTTCCTTCAAATCCTTCTTGCGCTTGACGAAGGCGGGTGGATCGAGAATCACCACGTCGAAATGCTCACGCCGTTCGCGCAACGTTTTCAGATAGTCGAACGCATCGGCTTTTTCGGCACGCACCTGCTCGCCAAGCCCATTGCGCCGCGCGTTGTCGGTGATGGCAGCCACCGCCGGCGCGGACGCGTCGACACAGGTCACCTCCGACGCGCCCATCGCCGCCGCGCGCAGTCCCCACGCACCGAGATAGGAAAATACATCGAGCACGCGCACGCCTTTGACATACGACGCCAACGCGTCGCGATTGGCGCGTTGGTCGTAGAACCACCCGGTCTTCTGGCCGCCGATCGGGTCGATCGCAAAATCCAGCCCGCCCTCGCGCACGATCAACGGCACGGGCAATTCGCCGAACGCAATATCGGCGTAGCCCGGCAAGTGTTCCATCGCGCGGATGCCGGCATCGTTCTTCCAGACCATCGCGCGGGGTTTCATGACTTTTTGCACCGCGGCTTCCACTTCCGGCTTTAACCGCTCGATGCCCGCGGTGGTCGCCTGTGCGACGATCACATCGCCGTAGCGATCCAGCGTCAGGCCCGGCACGCCATCGGATTCGCCGTACATCAAGCGGTAGTAAGGTTCCGCGTACAACCGTTCGCGTAGGCCCAGTGCCACTTTCAGACGATGCACCAGCAGCGAGGTATCCAGCGCGTGCTCCAAACCGCGCTCGACCAGCCGCGCACAGATCAGCGAATGCGGATTGACGTAGCCGACGCCCAGCGGCCTGGCTCGTGCGTCGATGATCACGCAAGCTTCTCCCGGCTCGAACGAGGTCAGCGGCGAGCGTGCGACATCGACCTCGTTGGCGAATACCCAAAGATGCCCCGCACGCAGGCGCGCATCCTCGCCACGCTTCAGATACAGCGCGGGATATTCGATCCCTTCGTCCACGTTCGATCCAATGACGGAAACGCGCCACGGTAGCGGAGGCGCGCCCGCGCAGGCAACACGCGCTGCGGGTCGCGCGTAAACTGCGCGAATGAAAAACCGGCTCGCCGAATCCTCCAGCCCGTATTTGCGCCAGCACGCCGGCAATCCGGTGCACTGGCAGCGATGGGACGCGACCGCGCTCGAACGCGCCAGGCACACCGACACGCCGATCCTGCTGTCGATCGGCTACAGCGCCTGCCATTGGTGTCACGTGATGGCACACGAAAGTTTCGAGGATGCGGCAATCGCGGACGTGATGAACGAATCGTTCGTCAATATCAAGCTCGATCGCGAGGAGCGGCCGGACCTCGACCGCGTGTATCAGCTCGCGCACCAGGCGCTGTCCGGGCGCGGCGGTGGCTGGCCACTGACGGTGTTCCTCGATCCGCAGGACTTGACGCCATTCTTCGTAGGCACTTATTTTCCTCCCGCGCCACGTCACGGCTTGCCGGGATTCACCGAGGTATTGGAGAAGGTGCGCGCGTATTTCGACGCGCATCGCGATCAGTTGCGCCAACAGAATATCCAACTGCGCGAATGGCTGGCGCGCGTGGAGCAATCCACTCCGGGCGACGTGCCGCCGTCGTCGATCATCGACACCGCACTGCAACGCATTGCTGCGCGTTTCGATCCGGACAACGGCGGCAGCCGCGGCGCTCCGAAGTTTCCGCACGCGGGCGAATTGGAGTTGCTGCTGGATGTGTTAGATGAACCGCTCTCCCTCAGGGAGAGGGGGAGGGGTCAGGGTTCGGAAGAAACGTGCGGCGACATTACGATGGCGAACCCTCATCCGGCGCTCCGCGCCACCTTCTCCCGGAGGGAGCAGGAAAACAATATGGCTCGCCTCACCCTGCAAGCCATGGCCGCGCGCGGGTTGCAGGATCATCTGGGCGGCGGATTCTTCCGTTATTGCGTCGATGCGCAGTGGACGATTCCTCATTTCGAAAAAATGTTGTACGACAACGCGCAATTGCTGCCGCTGTTTGCGCGCGCAGCAAGCACAAAAGATATCAGGAATGACGCGCGCGCAGCACGCGCAAGCGAAATTGAAAATGTCGCCATGGCCGCACAACGCTTCGATGATGCCGCGTCCGTGCAAGCCGCAACCGGTATCGCCGATTGGCTGCAACAAGAGATGACCGCGTCGAACGGCGCGTTCTTCAGCGCGCTGGATGCCGACAGCCGGGACGAGCAGGGCCGGCTCCAAGAGGGTGCGTACTATGTCTGGACGCGCGAGGAGATACGCGCGGCGCTGACGTCGGAAGTATTCGCCGCGGTCGAGATCGGTTACGGGCTGGACGCGCCAGCCAACTTCGAGGGCCACGCCTGGCACCTGGTCAAGGCCGCGACACTTGAGCAGATTGCCTCGACATTGGATCGTTCGACGGAAGCGACGCAGCAACTGCTGGGCACCGCGCGCCGCAAGCTGTTCGATACGCGCGCGAAACGCACGCGTCCCGCAAGCGACGACAAGATTCTGACCGCGTGGAATGCGTTGACGATCGCGGGTCTTGCGCGCGCGGCACGCGCGCTCGACAAACCGGAATGGCTTGCGTACGCGGATTATGCACTGCAAGCCTTGTGCGACGGCGCCTGGATCGACGATGCGCTTTACGCCAATGTCGCGGAATCCGCATCGCGTATCCCGGGCTTCCTCGACGACCACGCGTTCTTGCTGGACGCATTGCTGGAGATGCTGCAATGCCGCTGGCGGGATGTTGACCTGGCGTGGGCCATCGCGCTCACCGACGCAATGCTCCTCAAGTTCGAAGACAAACAGCACGGGGGTTTCTGGTTCAGCGCCGATCAACACGCGACGCCGTTGCAGCAATCCAAGACATTCACCGACGACAGCCTGCCGAGCGGCAACGGCGTCGCCGTGCGTGCCCTGCTGCGGCTCGGACATCTGCTTGGCGAGACGCGCTATCTGGATGCCGCCGAGCGCGCGCTGCGCGCTTCCCATGCGGCTCTGGAAAAATATCCCGACGCCTGCCCCACCCTCCTGCGTGGTTTGCGCGAGTTCCATGCGCCCCGGATGCAGATCGTGATTCGCTGCGATATCCGCAAGCAAAAAGCCTGGCGCGACGCGCTGCACGCGGGGATGGAAGGCACCATCGATCGCGATCGCATCGACGTGTTCGTGATCCCGGACGATGCGGCATCACCGACCGGTCTGCTGGCGAAACGCAAGACGCGCAAAAACGGTGTGGCGTACGTTTGCGAGGGAATGTCCTGCCGCGCGCCGGTGACGTCGCTGAAAAAACTGGTCTCGTTATTGCGCGAGCGGGATAATCAAAGCAACACCGGTTTGTCCGGCAACTCATCGCGTTTGCCCGGCGTCGGCGGCAGATAACGCGCCAGCAACACATGCGCGGCCTTGATGCCCGCCAGCGCGCCGCCGCGCCAGTCGTCCTCGCGGAAGCGCTCCTGCATCACCCGCATCACCCCGTCCCAGCCGGCGGCCGGGACACGCGCGCCGACGCCGCGATCGGCGACGACCTCGATGGCGCGATCCGCCAGCAATACATGGATCAATACCCCATTGCGCCGTTGCGTATCCCACACGCGCAAGCGTGCGAACAGATCTTCCGCGCGCGTTCTCGCTCCGCGGCCACTGATGAGAAAACGCGTCGGCAATTTCGCCTCGACCACGAAACACAGTTCGCCATCGTGACGCGACTCGCCCTCGGCAATCGCCTGCTGGATCTCCGCCATCGCTTCCGGCGGAAAGCGCCGGCTGGCCGGTGCGTGCAGAAAATGATGCATCCAGCGCGTCGCGTCCATCACCAACTCCCCGAGGCGCCACCGCCCCCGGTCATGCCGCCACCACCCGAAAAACCTCCGCCGCCGGATCCACCGCCGAATCCACCACCGAAACCGCCGCCACCCCAGCCGCCAAAGCCGCCACCGCGCGCAAACACGCCGCCCGTATTGCCGAAGTAGCCAATGAGCAATCCGATCACGCCGAGCCCGATCCCGAGCGGCAGCAGGCCACTGAACAGCCACGCGATTGCGCCCGCGGCAACGCCGACCAAGCCGGCTCGAGGAAAGCGCGGCACCCGCGCGAACAAGCCACGCGCCCAGAACAAAGCGATCCACGCCACGATCAAGCCGTTATACCAGCCGCCGCCAAAGCCGTTGCCGTGTTGCTGCGGCTTGCCCTCCAGCGGCGGCGGCAGCGGTTCGCCGTCGATCAGTTTTTCGATCGCGCCTAGCGCGTCGTTCAATCCGCCGTAGTAATCGTTGGCGCGGAATTTCGGCGCCATGTATTCGCGGATGATGCGCGAAGCGGCGGCGTCTGGAATCGCGCCTTCCAAACCGTAACCGGTCTCGATCATCGCGCGATGATCGTTCTTGGCGACCACCACCAGCACGCCGTCGTCGACTTTCTTGCGGCCGATCTTCCATTGATCGAACACGCGCGTGGCGTAATCCTCGATCGGCTCTGGCTGCGTGCCCGGCAACATCAGCACCACCACCTGCGCGCCTTTGCGCTGCTCCAGCGATGCGAGTTGCGTGTCGAGCGATTGCGTTTGCTGGGTGGTGAGCGTGTTGGTGAGATCGGTGACGCGCGCTTTCAGTACAGGCACCGGCACGGTATCTTGCGCGCGGGCCGGGGCCGTCGCCAAAAAAAAAGCCACACACCACGCGCAAAGGAAATACCATCGCACGAAGTTATGCGTACCTTCGGCGCTCACCCTCATCCGCCCTCCGGGCCCCTTCTCCCGCAAGCGGGAGAAGGGTTCAAAAATATACGCATCACGATCTGAGGAAAAAAAACGCATCGCGTCAATGCGTTCCCGCCGGCGCCGGCGCCGTTCCGAAATCCACCGTCGGCGCGGTCGAGATCGACTGCTCGTTGGCGACGCTGAAATTCGGCTTGACTGCATAGCCGAACATCTTTGCGGTCATGTTTTGGGGAAATTGGCGGACGTAACTGTTGTAATCCTGCACCGATTGCACGTAGCGGTTGCGCGCCACCGTGATGCGGTTCTCGGTGCCCTCAAGTTGCGCCTGCAGGTTCTGGAACAATCCATCAGCTTTCAGATTGGGGTAATTCTCCGACACCGCCATCAAGCGCGACAATGCGCCAGAGAGTTCGCCTTGCGCGGCCTGGAATTGCTGCAAGGCTTTCGGATCGTTCGCGAGTTCCGGCGTAACCTGGATGCTGCCGACCTTGGCGCGCGCCTGCGTCACTTCGCGAAAGACTTTTTCCTCGTGCGCGGCGTAACCCTTGACTGTGGCGACCAGGTTGGGCACGAGATCCGCGCGACGCTGGTACTGGTTGATGACTTCCGACCAGGCGGCCTTGACGCCTTCGTCCTTCTGCTGGATCTGGTTGTAACCGCAGCCGGTCAACAGCACGACGAGCAGAGCCACGAGTACCGCGCGCAAAGCGTGCATGGCGAAATCTCCGATAGCGGGATCGTGCGCGGATTGCAGCACGACCAGGGGGTCGCGCGCAAACGGCTATCCGTAGCGCGCGCCCAGAATCAGCCCCCACACCAGCAGCACGTTCAACATCAGGAGGAACACCGCCGCCGAACCCATGTCCTTGGCGCGGCCGGCGAACTCGTGAACTTCCGGGCAGACCTTGTCAATGATCGATTCCAGCGCGGAGTTGAGCAGCTCCGCGGAAAGCACTAGCAACAATGACCCGGCCAGCAAGATTTTCTCGATTGCGCCGTGCCCGAGCCAAAGGCTCAGCGGAAACAGGATCACGCACGCGCAGACTTCGAAGCGGAACGAGGCCTCGAGGTGCCATGCGGCACGCAGACCATTCAACGACCACACCAGCGCATTCCATATCTGGCGCGGGCCGCGGCGGATGTTGCTGGGCATGGCAATGTTCCCCATCGAAACCGGAGCGATTCAGCATAAGATGCCACAACGCCGGTGGCGAGCGCTGGCCGGGGGAATCGTCATGCAAGCTTCGCGCAAACCGCTGCTCTTGCTGTTGCTGATCCCGTTCGTCGCCACGCTGGCGGTCCCGCTATACAACACGCGCGCACCGGAACTGTGGGGTTTCCCGTTTTTCTACTGGTATCTGTTTCTGTGGCTGCTGCTGCTGCCGCCGCTGATCTTTATCGTCTATCGGGGCAGGCAGCCATGAATGGCGCGGTGCACTGGACCGCCTGGACGGTGTTTGTGGCGTTCTTCGCGCTGGTGACGGTGCTCGGTTTCGTCGCCGCGCGTTGGAAAAGGGCCGACCTGAATCTTTTGCACGAATGGGGGCTGGGTGGCCGGCGCTTCGGCACCGTCATTACCTGGTTTCTGCTAGGCGGCGATCTGTATACCGCGTATACCGTGGTTGCAGTACCAGCACTGGTGTACGCAGTCGGCGCTTACGGTTTTTTTGCGATGCCGTACACCATCGTCGCGTTCCCGATATTTTTCGTGGTGATGCCGCGGTTGTGGAATGTTTGCCGGCGTCACGGTTATCTGACCATTTCCGATTTCGTCGAAGGCCGCTATGGCAGTCGCTGGCTGGCGCTGGCGGTGGCGCTGACCGGCGTGCTCGCGACCATGCCCTACATCGCGCTGCAACTGGTCGGGATGCAGGTGGTATTCGAGGCGATGGGTTTCGGCGGCGCGCATCACGGCGCCGAGATCGCCTTGGCCGTGGCGTTCGTCGTGCTCGCGCTCTACACCTACACCAGTGGACTGCGCGCGCCGGCGATGATCGCATTCGTCAAAGACGCGATGATCTACATCTTCGTGATCGCCGCGGTCATCGTCATCCCGTTGCAACTCGGCGGTTACGGCGCGATCTTCCACGCCGCGCAGCATGCATTTGCCGCGAAAGGCGGCGACACCGGCGTGTTGTTGCATCCCGATCAATACTGGTCTTTCGCGACACTCGCGCTGGGTTCGGCGATGGCGTTGTTCCTGTATCCACACGCAGTAACCGGGGCGCTTGCGGCTTCCAGCGCCAATACGATCCGGCGCAACGCCATCCTGTTGCCCACTTACAGCGTCGCGCTCGGCTTAATCGCCTTGATGGGCTACATGGCCATCGCTGCGCACGTTACGGCGAAAGGCACCGCCGTGGTACCCGCACTCATCATGCAAAGTTTTCCCGAATGGTTTACCGGTTTCTGTTTCGCCGCGATCGCGCTGGGTGCGCTGGTGCCGGCGGCGATCATGTCGATCGGCGCGGCCAACCTTGTCACCCGCAATATCTGGCGGCCGTATGTGAATCGCAACCTCAGCGGCGCGGCGGAAGCGCGGATCGCCAAGATAACATCCCTGCTGGTCAAGTTTGGAGCGTTGTTGTGCGTGCTGTATCTGCCGACGAAATTCGCGATCGACCTGCAATTGCTGGGCGGCATCTGGATGCTGCAGATTTTTCCGGCCGTGATCTTCGGATTGTTTTTGCGCTGGTTCCGCCCATCCGCGTTGCTGCTCGGTTGGGCCGTCGGCATGGCGCTCGGCAGCGCGCTGGCCTACGCGCAGGGCCTCAAGCCCGTGTATCCGCTGGTCTTCGGCGCGCACACTTATACGATCTATATCGGATTGATCTCGCTGGCAGTGAATCTTGTTGTCGCGGTGGTTGCGACGCCAGTTGCCACCGCGATGCGTAGACATGCGCCATTGGACAAGACGAGCGCACCGGATTACGAGGATGCTGCGATTCCTGGCTAAACGCTGCGCGCACCGCTGACGCGTTCGCGGCCTTCCAGATCGCGCGTAGTGAACACTTGCGTATAATCGCTTTGTTCCAGCAACATCCGCACGGCTTCGCCCTGTTCGTAACCATGCTCGAACAACAGCCAGCCGCCATCACGAAGGTGCGCGCGGGCACCACGCACAACGATACGGATCGCGTCGAGGCCATCGGGTCCGGAGATGAGCGCCGTGCGCGGCTCGAAGCGCAGGTCGCCTTGCGACAGATGCGGGTCGCCCTCGGCGATGTAGGGCGGATTGGAAACGATCATGTCGAACTCGCGTGCATCAGCAAGCGCCGCGACCCAATCACCTTGCGCAAATTCGACCTTGCGCAAGCCGAGCTTCGTCGCATTGCGCTGCGCGACGGCGAGCGCGCTTTCACTGGCGTCCGTCGCAACGATCCGCGCGCGCGGACGTTCGCGCGCGATGGCCAGCGCCACCGCGCCGGAACCGGTGCCGAGATCGGCGATGTCGCTTACCGCGTCGATCGGAATCCGCTGCAGCGCGAGTTCGACCAACAGTTCGGTTTCCGGGCGTGGAATCAGCACGTCCGGTGTGACTTGCAACTCGATGCCGTGGAATCCACGGGCGCCGGTCAGATAGGCCACAGGTTCGCCATTCGCGCGACCCGCAATCAAGGAATCGAAGATGACAGCATGCGCGTTGTCGATCGCGTCGTCGCCATGCGCGACCAACCATGCGCGCGACACACCGAGCCCGTGCGCCAGCAATAACGTCGCTTCGATCCGCGCGTCCCCGCCACGCAAACGATCCGCGCCGCGCGCGAGCAATTCGCGTACGCTGCTCACGCGCGCCGCATCTGGCTGCATCCGATCCGTCGTTTCATCCGTAAGATGGTAGCGGTATCACCGGAATGATTATGCCAAGGAAAATCCCGTTACGAACCGACACCACGCGCAAGCATGTCGTGTGTGCCTTCGCCATCGCCACGCTGATGACGCTTGTCGCCGGCTGCGACGCGGTGGTGTTCGGAGCGCTCAACGTCGCAGCCGAGAAACGCGGCTACGCCGTGCATCGCGACATCGTGTTCGATGCGCGGCACGGATTGGCCCTGGACGTCTACACCCCGATCGGAGTGGAGCATGCCCCCGTGGTGGTGTTCTTCTACGGCGGACGGTGGGAAAAGGGTTCGCGCGGCCAATACCGCTACGCCGGCGCGGCGCTGGCGACGCAAGGCATGGTCGTGGTCATCCCTGACTATCGAAAGTATCCGCAGGTGAAACTCGACGGCTTCATGAGCGACGCCACCAACGCGGTCGGCTGGACGCGCACGCATATCGCCGATTACGGCGGCGATCCCGGCACGATGTTCCTGATGGGCCATTCCTCCGGCGCGCATATCGGCGCGCTGCTCGCCACCGATAAAAGCTGGCTGGCGCGGATTGGGATGCAGCCGCGCGATCTGGCTGGCTTCATCGGGCTGGCGGGCCCTTACGATTTCACGCCGATCACCGAACCCGACTTGATCGGCATGTTCGGCGATACACCCGCGCAACAGCAGCGTTCGCAGCCGGTCGATTTCGTCGATGGCGACGAGCCGCCGATGCTGTTGCTGCAAGGCACCGGCGATCACACGGTCAAACCAGGCAACGCGACGTCACTGGCAAACGCATTGCGCGCGCACAACGAACCGGTGGAAGTGAAACTCTATCCCGGCGTCGGCCACTCGGGTTTGCTGCTGTCGCTGTCGCGGCCGTTCCGCGGGCACGATCCGGCGCTTGCTGACAGCATCGAATTCATCCGCACCCATTCGCATTAGGTGTCATTCCCGCAAAAGCAGAAATCCGGTGACTTTGTCGCAAGATTGCCTTCCGCTCGCTGCCGCGAGCGGAGTTCTTTCCTTTCGGGGAAAGTAACCAAAGCCATTGCGCGCGGGCATGATGGTCTCGACAACATCGTGTCGTCTCGACTGCCCTGCGCTTCTCGCGCCAAGCGGGCAGGCGCGAACTCGCACGTCCCTGTGCTCGAACATGCGCACCTTTCCCGCGCTTGGCGCTGCGATGCTCGGCGTCATGCACGGCGCTTGAACTCATTGCGTTGACGGCCATCCATGGCCTCCGTAGCCGAAGATCCGATAGACCTGATCGTCAATGAGCGATCGCAGCCGGATTCTGCTTCGCTTTCAACGCCGCGCACAACAGGATCGATTCGCGCGTCTGGGCGAGGCCGCGATCCAGGCCCGGCACCTGCGAAAGCTTGGGCTTGAAGAACGCAGTCACGCGATCGGCCTCGTTCTGCGAGCAACCGCCACCGGCGGCGAGTCCGGGCAGATAGGCACCGGAAAACACGCCGGTTCGCGTGACGATCCGCTGATAGTGACCCATGAACCAATTCCATAGCGCGTCGCGCCTGGCGGGCGTGCTGCGATCGCCGCGCAACACCATCGCCATCTCGCCGACCTTGACCTGTTTGCTCAACGCGAAATCGCGGGCGACATTCGCCTCGGCGCCTTGTGCGCGACCGAGCGCGCCGAGCATCGCGTTGCGTTTGACCGGATCGGTGGTATTCGGGATCGCCGCGATCAACGCATCCACCGCGGGCTTGCCTTGTTCCTCCACCGCGACCGACAGCGCATCGCGCAGCAGATCCGGATTGCCGGAGGCCAGGTCGAGATGGCCGTCGTTGCCCGGTTTCAACGCGGCCTCGCCCTGCTTCAGCAGTGCCGTGCGTACCGCGGGAACCTTGAACTGGAGACCCAAAGTTCCCGCCAGCGAGTCCCGCATCAGCGCATCATCGGCGGATTCGCCGGCGCGCCGCTCAAATCCAAGCGCTTGCAGACGCGGCAGATACGCCTTGGCGACCGCGTCGCGGATCGCGGCGCGCTGCGCGTCGGTGCGCGCCTCGTGATCGTAGATCCATTGCACGGTATCGAGCGGCGCCAACGCGACCTGGCGCGTCTTCGAGGGTGCCAACACGCGCATCGCCGCGAACACGTCGTCCACATCCAGATCGCCGCGGCGGAAACCGGCATCGATCGAATCGGCGTACACGAGTTGTTCGGCGTCGTTTCGCTGCACGATAACCCCGGTCAACGCGGCGCGATCGGCCTTGGCCATTTCGAAACGGTAGTAACCGTCGCCGTTGGCATTGGGCATGTACCAGGCCGGGCATTGGCCGCCGTCGATCTTCATGTCGGCGGATTTGCTGCTCAGCATCTGGCACTGCGCGCCGTTGGGGAAACGCACACACACCGGGATGCCCCACAGGCGATCCTGGTCGCCGGTGGAACCCAAAGGCAGGTAACGGCTTTGCGCAAGTGCCAGGATCGAGCCGCCCTTGTGCGTGCAATCGAGCTTGGTGGCAACCAGCGGCACGCCATTTTGATCGAGGAAACTCTTGAACGCATGCTTGAACGCGTCGCCCTTGCCGGCCGCGGTGGCGACAGCATTCACCAGATCGTGGGCATCGGCATTGCCGAACGCGTGCGCCTTGATGTAGGTCCGCATGCCTTTCTGGAACACCTTGGGTCCGACGAAGTTCTCGAACATGCCGATCACCACCGCGCCCTTCTGGTAGGTGATGCCATCGAACGCGGTCTCGATGTCGCCGTTGCCGGTGATCGGCTGCCGGATCCTGCGCGCGCTGACCAGACTGTCGCTGGCCATCGCGCCTTCGCCGCCTTCGATGCGATCGAGTTGGGCGTACCAATCGGGGTGAATTTCTCCTTCGATCTTCTGCTGCATCCAGGTCGCGAAGGCTTCGTTGAGCCAGATGTCGTTCCACCACTTCAGCGTGACCGTATCGCCAGTCCACTGGTGCGCCAGTTCGTGCGCTTCCACGTTGAACACGCTGCGCACCTGACTCGGCGAGGCGTCCGGCTCCAGTTGCAGCAGGAAATCGCGGAAGGTGACCAAACCCGCATTCTCCATTGCCCCTGCGGAGAAATCCGGCAGCGCGGCCAGATCGAGCTTGCCGAACGGATAACCGAACCCGTAATAGGCCTCCTCAGCTTGGATGATGCCCGGCACCATCGCCAGCGCGTGCTGCAACTTCGCGCCGTTGCCGCGGGTCGCGATGCCGCCGACCGGCACCGGGATCGAGCGCCATTGGTCCGGCGGAATGGCCGCGCCCTGCACGATGTCCCACGGGCCGACCAACCACGCATAAAGATAGGTCGGCAACGGCTTGGTCGGCGCGAAGGTGACGGTCTTCCAGCCGTCGGTCGCCGCGGTTTCCTTCGCCTGTTCGGCGTTGGCGACCGCCTTGTCGGCACCGGGGATCGTGAGGCTCAACCTCATCGGAACCTTGAAATCGGGTTCGTCGAAACATGGAAAGGCAAGACGCGCGCTGATCGGTTCCATCTGCGTCATCGCATAGGCGTTGCCCGCGAAGACGACTTTGTAGAAGCCCTGCAAGGTCTGGTTGTAGGGCGCGCGGAAGACGACCTTCAGTTGCAACATCTGCGGTTGCAGCGTATCGCCGAAGTCGATCCGCGCCACGCCCTGCTCCGGCGCGGCCTCGATGTATTTGCCGGTGCGCGCGCGGCCCTTCGCGTCGGTGATCGTAACCGATGGAACTTGCAGATCCTTGCCGTGCAGCCACAGGTGATCCGATGCCTTTTTCAGATCGACCGCGATCGTGACCGTGCCGCTGTAACCGGGCTGGTCGGGATCGCTGCGCAGCGACAGGTCGTAGGATTGCGGAACCGCCCAGCGCGGCAGCATCTCCAGCGGTGGCGCTTCGTTTGTTTTCGATGCGGCATCCGCTGGCATTGCCGGATCAGCGGCCACGGCATGGGCCAACGTCAGCCCAACGCAGGAAATCAGGGCGAACAATAGAACGGCGGGGATCGAGCGCATCGCGGCTTGCTCCGTAAGCCATGGCAACGCACTACTCAACCACACAGTTGTCGGCGCGGCAAGTGCAAGAAATCCCGGAAGGCTCGTTGACCACCGTTCGGAACATCATCGCGATCGGATTTCACTTCGCGGCTAGCTGCGTGACGCCGCGCTGCCTGGAAGATGAGCGCAGTCTTTCGATCAATCAAATCGATTACTGTCACATAATCGATCGGTTTGATATATTGACAGCATGAATCTGCGCGATCTTCGCTATCTCGTGGCCCTGGCCGAGCACCGCCATTTCGGCCGCGCTGCCGCGGCCAGCTTCGTCAGCCAGCCGACGCTGTCCACGCAGATCCGCAAACTCGAGGACGAGCTCGGCGTGACCCTGGTGGAACGCGCGCCGCGCAAGGTGCTGTTGACGGAGGTCGGCCGCGAAATCGTGGCGCGCGCGCATGATGTGCTCAATGAGGTCGAGCAGATCCGCGCCATCGCACGGCGCACGCACGATCCCGAAGCCGGCACCGTGCGGCTCGGCATCTTCCCGACGCTTGGCCCTTATCTGCTGCCGCATGTGGTGCCGGAAATCCGCGAACGCTTTCCAAAACTCGAGTTGCTGCTGGTCGAGGAAAAAACCGAGGAAGTACTCAAGCGTCTGCGCGAGGGCAAGCTCGACGCCGGCATCCTGGCGCTGCCGATCCACGACGACACCCTGCACGCCGAATTCCTGTTCGAGGAACCGTTCATGCTGGCGGTGCCCGCTGAGCATCCGCTGGCTTCGAAATCGGCGTTGAAGCTTTCCGATCTGGAGGACGAACGCCTGTTGTTGCTGGAAGACGGCCATTGTCTGCGTGAGCAGGCGCTGGAAGTGTGCCGCATGACGGGCGCCGGCGAAAAGACGGGCTTCCGCGCGACCAGCCTGGAAACGCTCCGCCAGATGGTCGCGGCCGGCGTCGGCATCACCCTGCTGCCGGTGCTGGCGGTCAAACCACCCATCGTGCAGGCCGGCAATGTGCGCCTGGTCGAATTCCACGGACGTGCGCCGAGAAGGCGCATCGCCATGCTCTGGCGTCGGAGTTCGGCGCTGGCACCGTTTCTCAAAAACCTCGCCAGGATATTCCGCAAGATACCGCTTGAGTTGTTCGATACCCATTCGCTGGTGGCGACACGCGCGCCGCGCCGCCGCAAGCGATAAGTCGATCGATGTCGTTGGTCGCGGGCCGCAAGGCTTGTCGCGATCGCACCGGGCAGGATGCAACTAGATAGACCTCATCTATCGTTTTGATCGCATCAATCAATTTCATCATGCATTCGGCCTGCGCTACGCTCATTCAGTACAACTGCCTGGCGGCCGCCGCGATCGATACACAACCAGCGCGCCAAGAGCCTTTCAGATTGTCCACGCCATTTCTTGCGTATTAGAGGAGAGAGCCATGTCTGACAACAAATGCCCGATGCGTCACACCGCCGCCGGCGGCACGTCGAATCGCGATTGGTGGCCCAATCAACTGCATCTTAATATGCTGCACCAGCATTCCTCGCTGTCCAATCCGATGGGCGAGGACTTCAACTACGCTGAAGCGTTCAAGAGCCTCGACCTGAAAGCGCTGAAGAAGGATCTGCTGGCGCTGATGACCGACTCGCAGGACTGGTGGCCGGCGGACTTCGGCCATTACGGGCCTTTGTTCATCCGCATGGCATGGCATGGCGCCGGTACCTACCGCATCGGCGACGGTCGCGGCGGCGCCGGCGGCGGCCAGCAACGCTTCGCGCCGCTCAACAGTTGGCCGGACAACGTCAGCCTCGACAAGGCGCGCCGGCTGCTATGGCCAATCAAGCAGAAGTACGGCCGGAAAATTTCCTGGGCGGATCTCATGATCCTCACCGGCAACGTCGCGCTGGAATCGATGGGATTCAAAACCTTTGGTTTCGGCGGCGGGCGCGAGGATGTGTGGGAGCCCGACGAAGCCGTTTATTGGGGGAACGAGACCACTTGGCTGGGCGGCGACGTACGCTACGCCAAGGGTGAGCCCGGTGATTCCGAGGGTGAGATCGTGGCCGACGCGGATCTCCACGGCCACGAGCACGACCGTACCGGGCCTGCGGGACGCAACCTCGAAAATCCGCTGGCCGCGGTGCAGATGGGCCTGATCTACGTGAACCCGGAAGGCCCCGAGGGCAAACCGGACCCGATCGCCGCGGCGCACGACATCCGCGAAACCTTCGCCCGCATGGCCATGGACGACGAGGAGACTGTCGCGCTGATCGCCGGCGGCCACAGCTTCGGCAAGACCCATGGCGCCGGGCCGGCGGACAACGTGGGGCGTGAGCCGGAAGCGGCCGACCTCGAGGACCAGGGCTTTGGCTGGAAGAGCACGTTCGGCGCCGGCAAGGGCGCCGACGCGATCACCAGCGGTCTGGAAGTCACCTGGACCACCACGCCGACCAAGTGGAGCAACAACTTCTTCGAGAACCTGTTCGGCTACGAATGGGAATTGACCAAGAGTCCGGCCGGCGCGCATCAGTGGACGCCGAAGAATGGCGCGGGCGCCGGTGCCATTCCGGACGCCCACGACCCGTCGAAGCGCCGCGCGCCGACCATGTTGACCACGGATCTCTCGCTGCGACTCGACCCGGCCTACGAAAAAATCTCCAGACGCTTCCTTGAAAATCCGGATCAGTTGGCCGACGCCTTCGCGCGTGCGTGGTTCAAGCTGACCCACCGCGACATGGGTCCGCTCGCGCGCTACCTCGGTCCGGAAGTACCGACCGAAGAACTCATCTGGCAAGATCCCGTTCCCGCCGTCGATCACAAGCTGATCGATGAAAAAGACATTGCCGCGCTCAAGGGCAAGATCCTCGACGCTGGACTTTCTGTCTCGCAAATGGTGTCGACCGCCTGGGCATCGGCGTCGACGTTCCGCGGCTCCGACAAACGCGGCGGCGCGAACGGTGCGCGCATTCGTCTGGCGCCGCAGAAGGATTGGAAAATCAACCAGTCCGGAGACCTGCCAAAGGTGCTGAAAACGTTCGAGGGCATCCAGCGCGACTTCAACGGCGCGCAATCCGGCGGCAAGAAGGTCTCGCTCGCCGACCTGATCGTGCTGGCCGGTTGCGCGGGCGTCGAGCAGGCGGCGAAAAACGCTGGGCACACTGTAACCGCTCCCTTCTCGCCGGGGCGCACGGACGCCTCGCAGGAACAAACCGATGTCGAGGCCTTCGCCCCGCTCGAACCGGTTGCCGACGGTTTCCGCAACTACCTCAAGGGCAAATACAGCGTGTCGGCCGAGGCGTTGCTGGTCGACAAGGCGCAGTTGCTGACGCTGACCGCGCCCGAGATGACGGCGCTTGTTGGCGGGATGCGCGTCCTGAATACCAACGTCGGCCAGACCAAGCACGGCGTCTTCACCGCCAACCCCGGAACGTTGAGCAACGACTTCTTCGCCAACCTGCTCGACATGGGCACCGAGTGGAAGGCAACTTCCAAAGCCAAGGACGAGTTCGAAGGGCGCGACCGCAAGACCGGCAAGGTCAAGTGGACGGGCACCCGTGTCGACTTGATCTTCGGTTCGCACTCCCAGCTTCGCGCATTGGCAGAGGTCTACGCCAGCGCCGACGCGAAGGAGGAGTTCATCCGCCACTTCGTGGCGGCCTGGACCAAGGTGATGAACCTGGATCGCTTTGATCTCGCCTAAGTCTTGCTTCGGAATCTGGACTGATCGAGTTTCGTGAGTCGCAAGTTCTTCACCGGAACCTCCTGGCCCAAACATCATGCCAGGAGGTTCCACTTCGGTACTGTCCATGATTCGGGAAAGCTCAAGAAACGGACGCCATAAAACGCTGGCCGCGGATCCCGATTAAAGTCATCACGCGTCATTTCGGGGAGACACGCGATGCGTCATTGGCTGCTGGCTGGATTGCTGATACTGGCCGCGTTCGGCGGCTGGTCGTGGTCACGGCATCGGCCGATCGCCCGCACCGCGGGTGTGCTGGCGCCGGATGATCCGGTGCAGACCGATCTCGACGGCGTGCAGCCCCCAATTGCCTTCCAGGACGCCACCCTGCATCCGCTGGCGAAATTCACGCTGAGCGCGCGCGTTTTGTCGCGCGACGATTATCGGTTCGATGCAGGCTCCGCGTTGTCACCAACCGATCTGGCGCTGGGCTGGGGCCGCATGTCCGACAGCGCGGTGTTGCGCGACATCGACATCGAACAAGGCGTGCGTTTCTACACTTGGCGTGTGCATGCCTTCCCGATTCCGCGACGCGAAATCGAAACCCACAGCGCCAACATGCACATGATCCCGGCCGACAAGCTGGTCCAACACGATCTGGCACAAGTCCGTGTCGGCGATGTGATCACCTTGGACGGCTTGCTGGTGGAAGCCGACCGCCCCGGCGGCTGGCGCTGGCGCAGTTCGCTGACCCGCGACGACACCGGCGACGGCGCCTGTGAATTGGTCTATATCAAGGATCTTTCGATCGCACCGCGTTGAACACGCGTAGCTCAATAACGCAATAATGCGTGCAAGGGAGCGCGATCCCGCCAACGTTCGCGGCCACCCAGCGACGTGAGCTCGATCACCACGCAGGCACCGGCGATCTCGGCATCGAGATCCAGGGCCAATTGTCGTGCCGCCTCCAGGGTACCGCCCGTCGCCAGCACGTCGTCCACGATCAGCACCCTCGCTCCCGGTTCCAGCGCATCGGCGTGCGCTTCGAGCCGAGCCTCCCCATATTCCAGGTCGTAATCGACGGCGACGGTCTGCGCCGGCAGCCGGCCGGCTTTGCACAAAGGAACAAAGCCCGCATCCAGCGCGTGCGCCATGGCCGCGCCGAAGATGAACCCGCGCGCTTCGATGCCCAGCACCGTGTCGATGCGGCGGGCGCGCCACGGCGAAATCAATGCATCGATGCAGATGGCGAACGCGCCGGGATCGGCCAGCAGCGGTGTGACGTCCTTGAAGGTAACCCCGGGCTTGGGAAAGTCCGGAACATCACGGATCAGCCTGGCCAGCCCATGCTTCGAGGTATGCCTTGGCACCAAGGCGAGATTGACGTTGCTCATGCCTAGGCATACTGCAAGCCTGATGCCAATCCGCCTTCTTCGGCCACCACTCTGGCCTCGCCCAGCATCGCCTCGGCTTCACGCACCAGCGGTTCGGCGGATTCCAGGCAAACTTCCGGCACGCTGACGGTGACGAAATCGCGCGCCGGCAACTGGCCGACGCCGCCGATAAGGTATTCGCCGTTGACGAAGCACGGGATACCCGCCTGATCGAGCACGTCCTTGACCAGATGGGCATCGATCAGATTTTCCGCGCGATAGACAATACGCATGGCGTCATTATGCGCTATCCGAAGCGCGTGAATGCGGTCATCCATGTCCGCACTCTTCAAAAAAATCCACAACATTGGGCAGCGCCGACGCCAGAGGGCCGGTAAACTTGCGCGCTTTGACGCAAACCCAAAAGTCATGTCTGACGACACGCACGTTGTCAACAATTTCATCCGCCAGATCGTGGCGGCGGATAAGGCCTCCGGCAAGCACGGCGGTCGCGTCGCCACGCGCTTTCCGCCGGAACCCAACGGTTATCTGCATTTGGGCCACGCCAAATCGATTTGCCTGAACTTCGGCATCGCCGCGGAGAACGGCGGCACCTGCAACTTGCGTTTCGACGACACCAATCCGGGCAAGGAGGAAATCGAATTTGTCGAGGCGATCAAGGCCGACCTGCACTGGCTCGGCTTCGAATGGAACACGCTGCGCCACGCCTCGGATTATTTCGAGGTATTCCATCTCGGCGCCTTGAAACTCATCCGGCTCGATCTCGCCTACGTCGATGATCTGGACGCAGAGCAGGTGCGCGAATACCGCGGCACGCTGACCGAGCCGGGCCGGCCTTCACCGTTCCGCGATCGTTCGGTCGACGAGAATCTCGATCTGTTCCAGCGAATGCGCGCCGGTGAGTTCGCCGACGGCTCGCGCACGCTGCGCGCGAAGATCGACATGGCATCCGGCAACATCAATCTGCGCGATCCGGCGATCTACCGCATCCGCAAGGTGCCGCACCAGAATACCGGTGACGCGTGGCCGATCTATCCGATGTACGACTACGCGCACTGCGTGTCCGACGCGGTGGAGGGCATCACCCATTCGCTGTGCACGCTGGAGTTCGAGGATCACCGCCCGCTGTACGACTGGTTCCTGGAAAAGCTCGATCTGCCGAATGATCCAACGTTGACGCAACTGCTGCCTGACGCGGGTTTGTGGTTGCAACCTTCGACGCCGCAGCAGATCGAATTCGCACGCGGCAATCTCGACTACACGGTGATGAGCAAACGCAAGTTACTCGAACTGGTCACCGACAAACTGGTCGACGGCTGGGACGATCCGCGCATGCCCACCTTGTCCGGTGTGCGCCGGCGCGGTTTCACGCCGGCGGCGATCCGCACGTTCTGGGAACGCGCCGGCGTCACCAAGCAAAACAGCGTGATCGAATACGGCGTGCTGGAGAATTGCGTACGCGAGGACCTGGACGCCAATGCGCCACGACGCATGGCGGTGCTTGATCCACTGAAGCTGGTGTTGACCAACCTGCCAGTGAGCCACGAAGAAACACTAACCTTTCCCAATCACCCCAAGAACGGAGCATTCGGCACACGCAAGGTGCCGTTCTCGCGAGAACTGTGGATCGAGCGCGAGGACTTTATGGAAATTCCGGTGAAAGGTTTTCACCGCCTCGTGCCAAACGGCGAAGTGCGCCTGCGCGGCCTCGGCATTATCCGTTGCGAGGAAATCGTCAAGGATGCGAGCGGCGCGATCGCCGAACTGCGCTGCACGCTCGATCCCGAAACGCGACAGGGCTTGCCCGGCGCCAACCGCAAGGTCAAGGGCACCATCCACTGGGTCAGCGCGAAGCACGCAATCGAGGCCGAAGTGCGCCTGCACGATCGCCTGTTCGACGTTCCCAATCCTGACAACGATGCCGACGGCAAGACCTATCGCGATCACTTGAATCCGAATTCGCGCCGTGTCGTGCGCGGCTTTCTCGAACCCTCGTTGCGCGACGCGCAACCCGAACAACATTTCCAGTTCGAGCGGCTGGGTTACTTCGTCGCAGATCGCCACGACCACGCACCCAGCAAGCCGGTGTTTAACCGCGCGGTGACGCTGCGGGATTCGTGGGCGCCTGGCAAATCGCTTTGACGTCAAGCAATAAAAGCAATACAGAAAATGAACCTGACCCCTTTGATTGATGCTGGCTCCCCGCCCCCGGAAGGAGAACATCATGACCCCCGCAACCGCCATCAAACCGCCCGTCTGGTATTGGATCGTCGCGTGGCTTGCGCTCCTGTGGATGCTCATCGGCGTCGCCGCCTGGTTTATGGATCTGACGATGGATGAAGCTTCGGCCGCGCAGTTGAGCGATGCGCAGCGCCAATTGTACGCGCTACGACCGCAGTGGCTCTTCATCGTCTACGCGATCGCCATTTTCAGCGGATTGCTGGGAGCGATCGCCCTGCTCTTGCGCAAAACCTGGGCGACACCGTTGCTGGCTCTTTCGCTCATCGCGGTCATCGTGCAATTCGGCTATACATTTTTCGGACTGGGGGCAATCAAGCTGCTGGGCGCGGCGACGGCACTCCCCTTCCCCATCGTCATTTTCGTCACCGGTGTTTTTCTGTTGTGGTTCTCGATGTCGGCAAAACAGCGGGGATGGATCGCGGCCTGATCGCACGATGGGGAGGAAATGCCCCCTACCCCCGCGGTAGACTCTCGTACAGTTGCGGAGAAGGCCTGCCGGGAGTCCACATGCCGGAAGATCAAGAATCGGAACAGATCGCGATGATGCAGCGTCTGGTCGAGATGTCGGCGCAGCGTTCGTACCTGAATGCCGAACGCACCCTGTCGGTGTGGACCCGCACCGCGCTGGCACTGATGGTCTTCGGCATCGCGGTTGATCGCTTCGGGCTGCTGTTGCGGCACGACACGACCGCGGGTCACCCGCTTCAAGATCCTCTGTCGACCCTGGGTGGCGTGATCCTGGTTGCGTTGGGCGTGCTGATGGCGTTGGCGACCGGCATCCGGTTTCTGATGTACGCCAGGGCCTATCGTTGCGAGTTCCAAGTCCCGCTGCGGCATGGTCCCTCGCTCGCTTTCGCATTCGCGATGGGCGTGGCGATCATCGGTGCCGCGCTGTTGATTGCTCTCTTCCTCGTCACCGGATGAATGGCTGACTGCGTACCGTACTCTCACAAGGGTTCAAAAGGCCGTCATGAACTGGGAGATGATTGGTGCGATCGGGCAACTCGGGGCCGCCATTGGCGTGGTCCCCTCGCTGATCTATCTGGCCATCCAGGTGCGCGACCAGAACAAGGAGCGCGGCCGCGCTTCGCTGGATCTGTTGAGCCTGCAATGGGCGGACCTCATCCGGTCGATCAACGAGAGTCCGGATTTCGGGCTGATCTATCTGCGCGGATTGCAGTCTTACGAGGAGCTCGATCCGCAGTCGAAAATCCGCTTCGGCGCCTATTTGCTGCGCTTCTGCAAACAGTTCGAGGGAATGTATTTTCATTATCTCGACGGCACGCTCAGGCAATCGACGTGGGTCGCACTGGAACGATCCATGGCCGACGTGTTCGCCTACCCCGGCGCACAGGCGTGGTGGCGCAGCCGCAAGCACTGGTACACCGATGAAACCTGCCGCGTCATCGATCGCCTGATCGCCGAAGTCGGCAAGCCGCAGGCCTATTCGGGTTTTACCGGCTAAGCCGGCAGCGGCTGGGTGTCACGCCTTTTCCTGCCGAAAAAAAACGCGGTCACATCCTGATCGGCCCCTGCACATGACATTTGTCGCGCGCGCTGCGCGCGTTCTGCACCGCGACGGCGTTGCCCTTCAACTGCTTGATCTCCAGCACCGTCTGCCAGTTGCGCATGCACAGACCGCCGAGTTTTGGCCCCAGCGAATACGAACGGCGTGCGTCGTTTTCCGCGGTCGTATAGTCCTTCGCGCGCACCGCGAGTTCCGCGCGGTATTGCAGGATGTCCGGCGCATCGGGCGCGAGCCGCAGCGCAGCATCCGTCTTGGCGATCGCGGCTTCGACATTGCCGGCAGCTTCCGCGTTGTGCGCATCCTTCAACGTCTCGTCGACTGCGGGATTGCGCAACGGCGCGACCTCGAGCACCGAGGTGTCGCGGGTGCCGGCAGCGCGGATCGACGCCACGACGTCGTGATCGGGCGCGCGCATGGTCTGCGCGGTCGGCGCCGGCGGTTGCGAACACGCGGCTAGTAAGGCGAACGCCACGCCCGCGCAAAGAATCGGGAAGAAATGCCGCGACACGCTTGAAACCATCATTGCATCAACGCTCCTGTTGTCCGCCGTCGTCGGGCGGCGGTTGGGGTGGTGGCGGCGCGGACGCTGGCAGCGCACCGTTGTTGTTGTTGCTGCTGTCGTTGTCATTGTCGCCGCCGACACCGGCGCCGAAGAAGTCGCGCACCTGTTGCATGAAACAACCGCCCGACGCCGCAGGCGCATAGCCGTTGATGAAGGGATACTGATGCGCGCCGTTGCAATCGGCTTGCGTACCTTCGCCCGTGCCGGGATCGATCCACGCGAACTCCGTTCCCGAACCCGGTGATGCCGGCAGCGGTTGCGTCGGCAATTTCTGGAACAACGCCTGCCACACCCGCAACGCGCCGGTCGCGCCCCACAGACCCGTCGGTTTGTTGTCGTCGCGGCCGACCCACACTACCGCCAGATGCTGGCCGGTGAATCCCGCGAACCACGAATCGCGCTGGCTGTCGGAGGTGCCGGTCTTGCCCGCCGCGTGCAGCCACGACAACGAGGAATCGCCGAGCGCGGCGGCGGTGCCGTATTGCACGACCTGCTGCATCGCCCAGCGGGTCAAACGTTCCGCTGGTTGATATTCGCCCTGACCTTGCTGCACACCGTAACGCTTGATCGCCTCGCCCTTGGCGTTGGTCACACCGCGTAACGTCGACAGCGGCAGCGCGTGCCCGTCCGCGGCGAAGTATTGATACAACTGCGTCACCTGGAACGGGGACAAATCGATCGCGCCGAGCAGCAACGACGGATTGGCCGGCACGTTGTCCAAGCCGAACGAGCGCAGGAATTTCGCCACCCGTTCGACGCCAAGCTGCATCCCCAGATGCACGCTGGCGAGGTTGTACGAATGCGCCAATGCCTCGACCATCGGCACGCGGCCGTGCGCGATGTGGTCGTCGTTGCTCGGCGACCACACCGTTCCATTCGGCTGGCGCAGCGAGATCGGGGTATCGTCCAGCATCGACGAGAGATTCCAGCGCTGCGGTTGCGCCAATGCCATCAGGTAATAGAACGGTTTGATTGCCGAACCGATCGAACGGCGCGCGTCATAGGCGCGATTGAAACCGTGCAGATCGGACTGGCGACCGCCGACCATCGCCAGCACGCTGCCGTCGGCAGCATCGGTCACCACCACCGCGCCTTCCGCGGCGCGGCCGCGTTTGCCGAGCGAAGCCAGTGTCGAATCCAGCGCGCGCTCGGCGTAAATCTGCGCGGCGGGATCGAGCGTGGTGAACACCGACAAGCCGCCGCCGCGCAATTGCCCGTCGCTGAAATCCTGGGTGAGTTGCGCGCGCATCGCTTCCATGAAAGCCGGGAAGCGATCGGCCACCAGTTGCGGCACGGCGGAAACGCCAAGCGGCGTCGCTTTCGCCGCCCGCCATTGCGGATCGTCGAGCAGGCCGGTTTGATGGAACACGTCCAGCGCGATATTGCGTCGCGCCAGCGCGCGATCGGGATAACGGCGCGGATCGTACAGGCTCGGCCCCTGGATCATCCCGACTAGCAAAGCATCTTCCTGCGGACGCAGGGTCTGCACGGGACGGCCGAAATAAAATTGACTCGCCGCGGCGAACCCGTGCACCGCCTGATTGCCCTGCTGGCCCAAAAACACCTCGTTGCAATAGGCATCCAGAATCTGCCCCTTGCTGTAATGCGCCTCGATCAGCATCGACAATAGCGCTTCGTTGAACTTGCGGATGAAACTGCGATTGCGATCGAGAAAAAGATTGCGCACCAGTTGCTGGGTCAGCGTGGACGCACCCTGCACCACATGGCCCGCGCGCAGGTTGGCGAACGCGGCGCGCAGGATCGCGGTGACGTCGATGCCGTGGTGATGCGCGAAATCGCGATCCTCGACCGCTTGCAAACCTGTCACCAGCAGCGGTGGCAATTCGTCCAGCCGCACCACCTGGCGTTCCTCTTGTTCTGCGCCATACAGCGTTGCAATGCGCGCGGGATCGAGATGGGTTTCGTGCAGCGTCTGCCCGGACGTCAGATCCTTGACGCTCGCGATCTGGCCATGCAACAGCGCGACCTGCACGCGACGCGGCAATTCGCCGCCATCGGGACCGGCGTAGCCACGGGAGGCGATGACGAAGTACTCGCCATCGCGATTGAAACTGCCGGGCACATGCGCAGCTACGTCAGGCGTGTACCCCGCGGCGGTCAGTTCCAGCGCCAGTGCGTCGGCGCTCATCGCAACGCCGATGCTAAGCCGCTGCGGCCGCGCGAACACGCGGGTCGGTTGCGAAAACGCGATCTCGCCCACGCGCGAGCGCACGCGCGCGTCCAGCGTCAGCATGTACGGGATCAGGAACCCGAACGCGAAGCCCGCGCCGATCAACACCGGCCAGCGCAGCCAGGGCCACCCACGCGAGAAAGCCACGCGCGCGCGATCGGGGAAAGACGACTCGTTCATCCGGAGAGGCAAACCGAAAGTCGCGCAGTGTAAGGCATCCGGGTAAGCACAATGGAAAGTCGATTGCCCGGGGATTCAGACAACACGCGAGCATGAAACGTTCGCGGCAATCCATTCGCAATCCTGCCGGCCATCAGCCGTTGCCCAGCAGGTCATAGGCCACCGCGCGCAAGCCCATCGAATAGCGCGCATAGCGGCCCGTGAGCGTTTCGCGCAGCACCGGCCACAGGCGGCGCGTACGAGCGGCAGGCAAACCGAGGCGCAACTCGAGATGCGCGAGTTTGCCGCGCACGTTATCGACATGCGCCGCGGGAACGCGCGCACCGAGCCACTGCAATCGCTGGAGCAACGCATTGCCGCGGCGGATCATCCATTCGAGATAGGCGATGCGCGGCTCGGCTGCGCGCGCCCATTTGTCCGCCAGGTTGCGGCGTTGTGCGCCGATCTGGTTGCCGCCGTGCTGGCGGTAATCCATCAACGGCGTTTCTAGGCAATCCACTTCGCCGATCGCCGCGGCGATGATCGCCAGCCATTCGTCGTGCACCCAGTCGCCGGGAAACGGCAACGCATCGGCCAGCAGCGCGCGGCGCAAGGCCAGTGTGGCGCCGGTCGCCAGATTTCGCCGCAACAACACCTCGAAAGCGCGGCCGCGATGGATACCAGCGATTTCCTCGCGGCTGGCTTCCAGCGCGCGAAACAGCGTGCACCGCAAATCCTTGCCATCGGCGTCGATCAATCGGGCGTCCGCATGCAGCAGGCCCAGGCGCGGGCGCCGTTCGAACGGCGCGAGCATCGCGGCGAGTTTGGCCCGATGCCAGACATCGTCCTGATCGCAGAGAAAAAGAATGTCGCTGGACGCATCGCCCAATGCGGCCTCGAAGTTTTTCGCGTAACCGAGATTCCCCGGATTGCGTGCGAGCGAAACGCCGATCCCGCGCGCGATCGCGGCTTCGCGCAGCGAGGCCAGCAAATCCCAGGTGCCGTCGCGCGATGCGTCGTCGCGCACCACGATTTCAGCCGGCAGCCGCGTTTGCGCCAGCAGGCTGTCCCACAAGGCGGGAAGGAAACGAATGCCGTTGTAGGTGCACAGCACGACGGAAGCCGACATGCGCGAATCCGATAAAAGAAAGCGCGCGAAGTTTAAACGTTCGCGGGGATTGGCACAGCAGCGCGGATCGCGCCGTCAAAGTCCGAAGCTGCGCGCATCCGGATGGAACCCGCGTGGATGCACGCCCAGCAATCGTTCCAGATCGCCATTGTCGGCGATCAAATCCTCGCGCAAGCGCGACAATGGGCCGCGCAACGGTGGCAACAGCCGCGCTGTGACGGCGGTGACGAATGCAGGCATCGGCAATGGCAGCGTCCGCGCCGGCAGACTCGCGCGCACCCGCGCGAACATCGCCGCCGCGCTCAGGCGTTCGCCGCCGCCAACTTGCACGATGCGATCGAGCGCTAACGGCGTTTCCAATGCGGTCAGCGCCGCCAATGCCAAATCCTGCGCATGCACGGGTTGACGCAATCCCGTTCCCGCTGGCTCCGGGAAAACGCGCCAACGCAGCGCGCGGCGCGCAATCGGGCTCAGGCTGCCGTCCGTGCCGGCGCCATAGATCAGGGTCGGACGCAGAATGGTCCAGCCGATGCCGCGTTGCGCGCATACTTCCGCCACGGCGGCTTCCGCATCGCGCAGGCGTTGCGCCAGCGCGCGTTCGGCGGCGACCGGGGACGCGCGTTTGCTGTCCGCGCTCATCGAACTGGTGGCGACCATGCGCCTCAACGCGGGAAGCTGCGCGCATTGCAACCATGACGCGAGCGAATCCAGCGGAGCGAAGCTGATCAGCGATTGCGCGTCATCGACGCCAGAAGGACAGGCGTCTGGCAGATGGCCACGCAGCCATTCAATCCCGCCACAGTTTTCACGCGGCAACCGCGACACCGCGAACGTGCGCGCACCGCGTTCGGCCAGCATCGGCAACAGGAAGCGGCCGACCTGGCTGCTCGCGCCGAATAGCAGTACCGGCGCAAAGACTGGATCCCGTGTCATCGCACGCTCTTGTGCTGCACGGGATGAGTGCATCCTGCACTCAATTTCCGTAGCCGATCCGCGCATCCGTCTCATCGATGCGCGGATCGCCGGGCGCAAGCCGCCGCGCCTCGTCCAGCGCGCGGCGCGCATCGTCATAGCGGCCCTGATCGCCAAGCTTGCGCGCGCGGTCGATCCATGCGCTGCCGAGATCCTGTTGCATCGGAGACAATGCCGGATCACCGGGGCTCAATTGCGCCAACGTTGCCAGCAGATCGCCGGCGTGTTGCAGACGGCCCCCGTGCATCGCCTGTCCAAACAGATCGTGCGCCATCCGCGGCAGCGTTTGCAAGCCGGCCTGGGCTTGCGCGTTGCCGCCGTCGATCGCAAGTGCGGCGCGATACAAGTCATAGGCGCTGTCGCCGGGCGGCAGCATCAGTTCGCCGCGATGCGCAGCATTGTTCGCCTGCCGCACCAACCGTGCGACCTTGGCCGACAGCGCGGGCGACAAGGCCGGCGTGAACGGCGGTTGCCCCGCATCGGCGGTGCGCGGCGTCCGCGCGGAGGCGTGCATGCGCGAACGCGCGGCGGCGAGATCGGCGGATTTCGGCGCCAACTTGCCGGCAGCATCCAACAGTTGCTTCGCATCATCCTGATTCCCCGAATCGATCGCGGCATTGGCGCGCACGATCAGCGCCTGCGCGACTTGGCCGAGTCCCTGGCGCGCCCCGGCGTTGCCGGGATCGTCGGCGAGCACGGCCTGGAATTGCGCGAGCGCGTTGTCGTTGCCCGTGCCGGTGAACTTGCCCGCGCGCAGATCGGTTTCGCCTTGCGCGAGATGACGATCGCGTTGTGCCTGCGAATCGTGTTCGGCCTGCGCGATCGCCGCGCGCAGGGCCGGCAACTGCGCGTTGCTCGGCAGCAATCCCGCCAGCCGATCGAGCGTGCGCTGCGCGCCGGCACGATCGCCCCTGGCCAATTGATCCTTGACGCGCGCGGCCAGCGCGTCGCCGACCTGGTCGAGCCCGTGCCGCGCAACCGCGTTGCCAGGTTCGGCCGCCAGCACGCGCCGGTACAACCCGGCGGCGCCGCTCCTGCCGTCGATGCGGCCCGCCGCCAGTGCCGCCTGCGCCTGATCGAGCGAAGTTTCGACGCCGGTGCCGTGGCTGGCGGACTTGGCCAATGCTGCGTCAACTTCCGCGACGCCGGAACCGCCGCCGAGCAGACCGCGCGCTTCCTCCAGCGCCGCGCGCGCGTCATCGAGCTTGCCGGCATTCAGTTCCTGTTTCGCGCGCGCCAACTCTGCCGCGCCGACCTTGCGCAAACCGCCCAGCGCCTGCTCGCTGTCCGGATCGAGCGCCAACGCCGCTTCGTACAAATCGCGCGCGCTGTCGGGCGAGCCGGAGAGTTTGCCCTGCCCCAGCGCCTGATCGGCGCGCGTCAACAGCGAATTCAACTGGGTGCGCGGCAGATCCGCGCGCAACGTGTTCTGGTGACTCCACACCCACACGCCGCCGAGCACCACGATCGCGATGACCACGCCGATCACCCACGCGAATGCGCGACGCGGCGGTGACGACGCGGCGGTGCGCGCACGGCGCGGCGCGTCGATCGACAATGAAGGCAGATCGTCCGATTCACGCTGCGGTGGCAGCGCGTCGAGATTGTCGAGATCGCCGAATACCGGCTCGGTGCGTGCGCGGGGATCGCGCGAGGGTGGATCCTGGCGTCCGCTCATGAATTTCCATGATGAGTGTGGGCCGCCGCAAGCTTAGCACCGCGCGCCCGATGTCGAACGCGCGCGGTGCCCGCGTTCAGGCGCTGGCAAGCCGGCGCGCGTCGATCACGTTGGATAAAGCGGACAGCTTCGCCAGCAGTGACGACAATTCGCCGAAGTCGCGCAGACGCAAGGTGAAGCGCATCGAGACTTCGCCGTGCGATGGATCGCTGCGACTGTTCGAGGCGACGATTTGCGCGCCGGCGTTGGCGATGGTGTTGGTCACATCGCGTTGCAGATTCTTGCGGTCGTAACCGGACACCGCGATGTCGACCTCGTAGGCCCGCTCTGGCGCGCTGCCCCAATGCACCTCGATCACGCGTTCGCTCGCGCGCTCGCGCAGGCGCGCCAGGCTCGCGCAATCGGCACGGTGCACGGTGACACCGCGCCCGCGGGTGATGAAGCCCGCAACCGCATCGCCCGGCAGCGGCTGGCAGCAGCGCGCCAACGTGGTCAAGAGATTGCCGACGCCCTCGATCGTCAATGCGACATGTTTCGGCGCGGCGCGCGACGATGGCGATTTCATTGTCGTGATCGCCGGCGCCGGTTGCGGCTCTGTCTCGCCCAGCGCGCGCGCCAGCGCGCCGGTACCGACTTCGCCGAGCGCCAGCGCGATCAGCAACTCCTCGTGCGTTTTTTGTCCAAGCTTGCCGTGCACGCGCTCGACGGCGCGCTCGCTCAAAGCGAGGCGTTTCAATTCGCGTTCCAGTATTTGCCGGCCCGCCGCGAGATTGCCATCGGCTTCGGCGCGCCGGAACCATGCCCGCACTTTGTCGCGCGCGCTGGCGGTGTGCAGGAATCCCTGATGCGGCGACAGCCAGTCGCGGCGCGGCGCGGGTTCCTTCGCGGTGAGAATTTCGACGCGATCGCCGCTGGCGGGCTGGTGTGTCAAAGGCACGATCCGTCCGTTGACCTTGGCGCCGCGGCAGCGATGCCCGACCATCGTATGCACGTGGTAGGCGAAATCCAGCACGGTGGCGCCGGCAGCGAGATCGAACACCTCGCCTTTCGGCGTCAAGAGATAAACGCGATCCTCGGCCAGTTCGCCACGCAACCCCGCGAGCAAAGCCGCGCCGTCCTCGCCGTCATCCTCGCGCGCTTCCAGCAATCGCCGCATCCACGCCACGCGTTTTTGATACGCGGCATCGGCGCCACCGCCTTCCTTGTAACGCCAATGCGCGGCCACGCCCAACTCCGCCGCGCGGTGCATCTCGCGGGTGCGGATCTGCACTTCCAGCGTCTTGCCGCCGGGGCCGATCACGGCGGTATGCAGCGATTGGTAATCGTTGCCCTTGGGACGCGCGATGTAGTCGTCGAACTCGCCCGGCAGATTCGGCCACAGCGCGTGCACCACGCCGAGCGCGGCGTAGCAGTCGCCGATGCCGCCGGTCAGCACGCGCAACGCGCGGATGTCGTAGAGCTCGCCGAATTCGACGCCCTTGCGCTGCATTTTTTTCCAGATCGAATGGATATGCTTGGGTCGGCCGGCGACGTCGGCGTCGATGCCTTGCTCGCGCAGCGCCGCGCGCAGCGCGTCGGTACAACGCACGATCCAGGCTTCGCGAACGGCGCGGCGCTCGTCCAGCAACGCGGCGATCCGCTTGTAGGTCTGCGGCTGCAGGTAGCGGAATGCGATGTCCTCCAGTTCCCACTTGACCTGCCAGATGCCCAGCCGGTTGGCCAGTGGCGCATGGATGTCGTCGGTCAGTTCGGCCAGTGCGCGCCGCTGCGGCTCGGGCCATTCCGCGGCGGTGCGCATCGTCGCCAACTGCCGCGCCAGCAAGAGATACACCACCCGCAGGTCGCGGATGATCGCCAGCAGCAGGCGCCGCAAACCTTCCGCACCGCCGTGACCACCGCGTTGGGCGTGCAGCATCCACACCCGCTCGGCTTCGCGCTGACCCTCGACCAGCCGCCGCACCGACGCGGATAATCCGGCCGATTGCGTCGCCCATACTCCGGGGTTGTCGCGCGCAAGCGCATACCACCATGCCGCCGCGCGGGTATCGTCATCGCAACCCAGCGCATCGAGCAACTCGCAGACCTTCCCGGTCAGCGCGCGTTCCCCGGCGACAAGAGATTGCGCGACGACGCGCGGTGCGCGATCGGCTCCGGTCGCCTCGGTGGCTTGCGTATCTTGATCAGGGGTGCTCACGATCCGACTCATCGCCACAACGCAAGGAAATCTTCTGCAAAACGTCGCGAGGATAAGCAGGTTGATCGGATGGCGTCAGATAACCGCCCTGATCCAGGCACCGCCGGCAGCCAAGATGCCGAGCGCAGCAACTTTGCGAAGATTCCCAAGCGGAAAGCCTGCTGAAAGGGCCACAGTGTAACCGTTGCGTCGCGTCGACCAGCCCCTGTGACGGCGCGCATCCCGCTGCTATGATCGCGAACTTATGCGTATCCGACTTGCGTTGCCAACCGCCCTTTGCCTGCTGCTGGCCGCACTGCCGGCGTTTGCCCAGCAGTTCTCCTCGCTGGAAGAACGCATGTCCGCGTCCGATTTCAAGGCATCCGGACTCGACAAGCTCTCGCCCGACGAGTTGAAGTATCTAGACGGCTGGTTGAGCACGCACCAACAGGTACGGACCGTCGGCGCCAACGGCAAGCCGGTGTTCTATCCGGAAGACACCCGGCGCCAGAAATTCGAAACCCATCTACTCGGCAGCTTCAGCGGCTGGAACGGCGCCTCGCAGTTCACCTTGAGCAACGGTCAGGTCTGGAAACAGGCCGAGGATGGCGCGGTGTCGTGCCCCACCGTCACCAACCCGACCGTCACCATCAAGCCGATGATCCTCGGAAGCTGGCTGATGTACGTGCAAGGGTGTGGGGAGAGCGTGCGCGTGGAGCGGGTGAAGTAAGTGTGGTTTGAAAAGCTGCTGCGCTCGGCCTGATTCAATCGATATGTTGCGTGCCGGCGGTGCTCGAAGCACAGCTAGCAACTGTCCATGGTGCGTTTCCCGATCGGCATCCATGCCTCACCCTCTGCCATTGCGCGCGATTCCACTGGTATCGCGCAAGCGCAATGGCTTCGGCCTGCGCTCCGGCGGCGTGCAATCCCGGATCAAGTCCGGGGCAGGCCCTGCCTTCGTTCGCGACGCTTTTGAAACCACTCATCACTTCACCGCGTTCGTTCTTGTCGCATCGCCTCCAACGCCCTCGCCAACCGCTTTGGTGAAACGGGTTCCGCGGTTTTCAATTCCTGCGCAAACAGCGACACCCGCCACTCCTCGATCAGCCAGCGCAGGGTTTCCAGCGCTTCGCCGTGTTCGCCGGCGGCTTGTCTCGCCCATAGCTCGCGCCAGTACGGCAGAACCTGCAACAGCCGTGATTGGTCGCGCGCCGGATCTTCGCGCAACTTTTCCGCGCGTAGTCGCATCGCGCGCAGATAACGCGGCAGATGCGCCAGCCGGGCGTTCGACAATTCGCGCAGAAATCCGCTCTGCAAAAGCAAGTCCATTTGCTCGTGCAGATCGTCGTAATTGGCTAGTGCATAACCCAGCAGCGGAGGCGTGAGCCAGGGTTTCAATTCCGCCTGGGCGCCGATGATCGGCTCGGCCAATTGCAAACGTTGCATCGCCGCGGCGAACAACCCGCGCGCTAGCGATTCGCGCAGCGCCTGGAACGCGGCGCGCTCTCGCACTTCCAGATCGTGTTCGGCCAGGAGATCGGAAAAACCACCCTCGACGAGATCGTCGCGAAATTCCTCGGCGCGCCCCAGCGGCGCATATTGCAATGCGAGCTTCGACGCGATCGGCAACTGCCGTCTCGCGCGTTTGAATTCCGGCGCCAGGGATAGTCGCAACAGGCGCTCCACCCCGCCGCGATGCGCGCGCCGCGCGTCTTCTTCGCGCTCGAACACGCGCAACGCGATGGTGCCGCCCAGATCGCTCAGTGCGGGATAAGCGGCAAGCCCGCCGCCGGAACACACTTCGCGCGGGATCGCGTCGAAATCCCAGGCCTGCACGTCTTCGCAGACCAGTTCGGCGTCGGTCTTTCGCGAGAACGCTTCGCGCGCGCGGGCCTCCCATTGCGCGCGCAGCGCGGCGAGATCGCGGCCTTCCGCCAACGGCTTGCCGTGTTCATCGTGCACCGCGAAGCGCATCAGGAGATGCGGCGGCAATGCGGTCTGCGCAAATGCCGCCGTCTCGATCGGAACGCCGGTTGCGCGCGTGAGAAACGCCGCCAATGCTTGCGCCAGTGGCTGGTCGCGCGGCGCTTCCGCTTCCACGAACGCGCGTGCGAAATCCGGCGCGGGGACGACGTTGCGACGCGATGATTTTGGCAATCCCCGGATCAACGCGGCGACTTTTTCCGCAAGCATCCCCGGCACCAGCCATTCGCAACGCGCCACGGGGATCGCGTTCAACAGGGCAAGCGGTAATCGCAGGCTCACGCCGTCGGCGGCGTCGCCCGGCACGAAACGGTATTCGAACCACAAGCGGTGGCCGGCTAACTCGAGTGTGGAGGGAAACGCACCGGCATCGTGATCGGGCGCCGCTACCAGCACGTCGGCGAGCGACCAGCGCAAGGCGGCGCGCTGCGCGGGCGCGGCCTTGCGGTACCATGCCTCCAGCGCGGCGGTCGTCGAAATCCCGGTCGGCAATTTGCCGGTGAAGAACGCCGCGAGTTCCTCGTCGGACTTCAGGAGATCGCCGCGCCGCTGTTGCGCCTCGCTCTCGCGCGCCTGCGCAAGCACGCGCGCATTGGCGCGCAAAAAATCCGCGCGCACGTCCAACTCGCATCGTGCCAACGCTTCTCGCAGGAAAATCGCATGCGCGAGTCGCGGATCCTGTTTGGCGAACATCACCGTGCGTCGCTCGACCAGCGTCAAACCGAACAACGTGACTTGTTCGTGTGCGATCACCGCGCCGCGCTTGCGCGACCAGTGCGGCTCTCTGCATGTGCGCCGCAACAGATGCGCGGCCTGGCACTCGATCCAGTGCTGCTCGATCCGCGCGCATTGCATGCCGTACACCTTGCCGCCGAGATCGAGGATCTGCGCGGCGATAACCCATTGCGGTGGCGATTTCGCCAGCGCCGAGCCAGGGAAAACCCGGAACTTGCGCTCGCGCGTGCCGCGATAGACACCGCGCTCGTCCTTGCGCGCGACGTTGGTGGGAATGCCGGCGAGCAGCGCGCAGTGTATGGCTTGATAAAGCTCGGAACCCGAAACCCCGGTCCCGGCCTCGTGCGTCAAGAGCAACAACTGCCGGTGCAACTCGCGCCATTCGCGCATCCGCAGGAAATTGAGAAAATGCCGCGTGCACCAGTCGCGCAGTTTCGACTGCGTCAACTCCTCGTGCGCCAGTCGATACGCGCGCCAAAGATTCAGCACGCCGACGAAATCGGATTTTGGATCGGCGAATGCCGCGTGCGCGGTGTCCGCTTGCGCGCGAGCATCAGCCGGCCTTTCACGTGGATCCTGGGTGCCGAGAAAAGCGACGACCGGCAGCACCTCCGGCAGCACGTGCAGGCGTTGTGCCTCGATCAACATGCGCGCCAGTTGCACGTCGATCGGGATGCGCGCGAGTTGGCGGCCGATGTCCGTAAGGTTGCGCGCATCGTCGACCGCGCCGAGTTCCGCCAACCGCCGCCAGCCGTCGGCGATCACACGCGGTTCGGGCGGATCGATGAACGGAAACGATTCGACGTCGCCCAAACCCTGCGACAACATCCGCAGGATTACATCCGCCAGTGAACTGCGGCGGATTTCCGGATCTGTGTAACGCGGCCGCGCGGCGTAATCGGCCTCGTCGTACAGGCGCACGCACACGCCGGCCCCGACCCGGCCGCAGCGACCGGCGCGCTGATCCGCCGCGGCTTGCGAGATCGGTTCGATATGCAGCCGCTCGATCTGATTGCGCTGCGAATAACGTTTGACGCGCGCCGTTCCGCTGTCGATCACGTAACGGATGCGGGGCACCGTCAGCGAAGTTTCGGCGACATTGGTCGCCAGCACGATGCGCCGCGCCGCGCCCGGCTTGAATACGCGATCCTGATCGCCCGCGGACAGCCGCGCATACAGCGGCAGGATTTCCGTATGGCGGTATTTGCGCCGCTCCAGCGCCAGATGCGCGTCGCGGATTTCGCGCTCGCCCGGCAGGAACACCAGTGCGTCGCCGCGCGCGTCTTCAAGTGTCAACTCGTCCAGCGCGGCGATGATCTGCTCGGTGGGATTTTCATCGCGCTGCGCTGGGCGGTAATGCACTTCGACGGGATATGCGCGCCCTTCCACCTCGATCACCGGCGCGTCATCGAAATGCCGCGCAAAGCGCGCCGTGTCGATGGTTGCGGATGTCACGATCAACTTCAGATCGCGCCGTTTGCGCAGCAGCGTTTTCAGATATCCCAGAAGAAAATCGATATTGAGGCTGCGTTCGTGGGCCTCGTCGAGAATGATCGTGTCGTAAGCCGCGAGCCCGCGGTCGGAGGAAATCTCCGCCAGCAGAATACCGTCGGTCATGAATTTCACCAGCGCACGCTCGCCGACCTGTTCGGTGAAACGCACCTGGAATCCCACCACGCTTCCGATTGCACTGCCCAATTCCTCTGCCACCCGTCTGGCCATTGCTCTGGCGGCCAAGCGGCGCGGCTGGGTGCAACCGATCATGCCCGCCACGCCGCGGCCCGCGGCCAGACACAGTTTTGGCAACTGGGTGGTCTTGCCGGAACCGGTTTCGCCGGCGATCACCAGCACCTGATGTTCGCGGATCAGACGCGTGATTTCATCCGCGCGCTGCGCGATCGGCAGCGATGGGTCGATATGGATCGCCGGCACCGACAACTCCCGCGTGGCCCGTTGTCTGCAAGAAGTTTCGATCTGCGTTGCCAGCCCGGCGAGTTTGATGGGATCGGGCTTGCGCTCCCGTTCCAACGCGCGCAACCGCGAGCGCAAGCGTCCGGCGTCGCGGCTGAGCACGTGGGTCAGCGCTGCGCGGAGCGCGCGCGGGGTCGGCGCGGGCGCGGCATCGTTTGACGGATCGGGGTTCATCGCGCCGAATGATAACGACGGCGCGCTTTCATCCCGCTCGATCCGCGTTGCCATAGGTCTCGCCCGCGACCTCGGCCGAAGGCGGTATAGTGGGTCTTTCGCCCCTGAGATCACGTCCATGCAACGCCTCGCCTCGATTCTGACCACCCTGTTGTTGTGCAGCCCGGCTGCGTTCGCCGCGCCACCCGCGCCATCTGCAGCTGGAAAATCCGACCCAGCGCTCGGCATCGATCTGGCCGGCATCGACCATAGCGTCAAACCCGGCGACGACTTTTTCGTTTACACCAACGGCGCATGGCTGAAGACCGCGGTGATCCCGCCGGACCGCTCCAGCACCGGCACGTTTTTCAAGATTTTCGAATTGACCGAGCAACACACCGCGGAGCTCATCCGCAACGCTGGCAAAGGCGATCCCGCGCCCGGCAGCAACCCGCGCAAGATCGCCGATTACTACGCGGCCTACATGGACGAGGCCGGCATCGACAAGCGCGGACTGGCGGGCCTGCCACCGGAGCTTGCACGGATCGGCGCGATCAAGTCGCGCGACGATCTGGCGCGCGTGCTCGGCAGCCGCCTACGCGCCGATGTCGACCCGATCAACGCCACCAACTTCCATACCGAAAACCTGTTCGGCCTGTTCGTCACGCAGCGGCTGGAAGACCCCTCGCGCACGATACCGTATTTGCTGCAAGGCGGTCTGGGCATGCCAAGCCGCGACTATTATCTTTCCAGTGACGCGCACATGGCCGCGTTCCGGGGCAAATACAAAACCTATATCGCCTCGCTGTTGAAACTGGCGGGCGTCGCCGACGCGCAAGCCAAGGCCGGCACGATCTTCGCGCTGGAAACCAGGATCGCCAAGGCGCAGGAAACCCTGGTGGATAGCCAGGATGTGCACAAGGCCAACAATCTGTGGAGCATGGCCGACTTCACGAAGAGAGCGCCGGGCCTCGATTGGACCGCGTATTTCAAGGCCGCGGGTCTGGATGGCCAGAAGCAGATCGACGTGTGGCAACCATCCGCGATCACCGGGTTATCCGCGTTGACCGCGAGCGAGCCCTTGAGCGCATGGCAAGACCTGCTGGTGTTCCATACGCTGGATACCAATACGTCGCTGTTGCCAAAGGCTTACGCCGATCTCGGTTTCGATTTCCATGCCCGCACCCTCACCGGCACACCGCAACAGCGCCCGCGCTGGAAGCGCGCGGTCGATGCCACAAGCACCGATCTCGGCGATGCTGTCGGGCAACTTTATGTACGGCATTATTTTCCGGCCTCGTCGAAAGCGCAGATCCAGCAATTGGTCGGCAATCTCATCGCCGCGTTCGACGAGCGTCTCGGCACACTCTCTTGGATGACGCCGGCAACGCGGGACAAGGCCAAAGCCAAATTGACCACGCTGAAAGTCAGCGTGGGTTATCCCGAGAGCTGGCGCGATTATTCCTCGCTGGTGGTCAAGCCCGACGATGCGCTGGGCAATCATCTGCGCGCGGTCAAGCACGAATACGAACATCAACTCGCCAAACTCGGTCAACCGGTCGATCGCGGCGAATGGTGGATGACGCCGCAAACGGTCAACGCAATCAACCTGCCGCTGCAGAACGCGTTGAACTTCCCCGCCGCGATCCTGCAACCGCCATTCTTCGATCCGCAAGCCGACGCTGCCGCCAATTATGGCGCGATCGGAGCGATCATCGGCCACGAGATCAGCCACAGTTTCGACAACACCGGCGCGGAGTTCGACGCGCAGGGCAAGCTCGAGAACTGGTGGACGCCGGCAGATCTCGCGCATTTCAAGGCGGCCACGCAGCAACTGGTGAAACAGTACGACGCCTACCAGGCGTTCCCCGGCGTGCATCTGAACGGCCAACAGGAACTGGGCGAGAACATCGCCGACGTGTCGGGATTGACCATCGCTTACATTGCGTATCACAAATCACTCGACGGCAAACCCGCGCCGGTGATCTCGGGTCTCACCGGCGATCAGCGTTTCTTCCTCGCCTTCGGGCAGGCGTGGCGCAATAAGACCCGCGAAGCGGCGTTGCGCCAGCAACTTGCCACCGACGTGCACGCGCCGGCGCACTTCCGCGCCGAGACCGTGCGCAATGTCGATGCGTGGTATCCCGCGCTGTCGGTCAAACCCGGCGACAAGCTGTATCTGGCGCCGAAGGGAAGGGTGAAAATCTGGTAAGAGAGCGATGGATTTGTACTTCAAGCGATCATGCTGCATTCAGTAGATGCGCGTGATAAGTTGCGCCTCTGCATTCACCAACCTTGGAGTTCCATAATGTCCGCGAAACTTTTGTTGCCTGCCGTGCTGCTGGCGGTTGCCGGTGCGGCCGGCGCCCAGACCAGCACCACTACGACCACCACGGCACCTGCCGCCAAGACCACCACCAAGTCGACTGCGCCCGCATTGACGGCCGAACAGAAAGCCAAACTGGCCCAAATGAACCAGTTGGCGGCGCAGAACGCGGAGCGCGTCGCGACCATGGTCGATCAGGGCAAAGCCGGCGATGTGTGGGACGCTTCCTCCAGCGCCGCCAAGCAGGCCGTGACGCGCGACGCCTTCATCAAGGCCACCAGTGCCGACCATGCCAAGCTCGGCAATGTCACATCGCGCAAGGTTGTCCGCGTCACCCACACCTACGCCAAAGGCGACGCCAAGCTTCCTGCCGGTTACTACACCAATGTCGTGTTCGCCACCCAGTTCAGCAACAACAAGACCCCGGTGCGCGAACTGGTTTCGTTCCACCTCGACAGCGACAAGCAGTGGCGCGTATCGGGTTACACCGTTCACTGATCGCTTCTTCGACGAACATCGCACGCGCCGCACGCCGCGGCGCGTGTTTTTTTTAACCGATGCCGAGTCCCACGATGGTGTCATTGACTTGGCGATCGAAACCGGCCATAGCGGCGAATTTTCGTCCGCGTTCGGCGTAATCGCGGAACTGATCGAAACTCGGCGCGCCGGGCGACAGCAACACCACGCCGCCCGGCGGCGTCAGTTCGCGCGCACGCGCGACGGCCGCGGCGAGATCGTCGACGCGTTCGATATGCGCCGGCACGGCGGCGGCGCCCAACGCTGCAACGATGCGTGCGGCATTCGCGCCTTGCGCAAGAATCGCGTGTGGCGGCTGCTTTGCGATCGCGCGCGCGAACACATTCCAATCCAGACCGCGGTCATGGCCGCCCAGGATCAACGTCACCGCGCGCCCCTCAAGGCTTTGCAGGGCGGCCAGTGCCGCCGCGGGCGTGGTGGCGATCGAATCGTCGATCCATTCGATGCCTTCGCGCAATCCGAGCGATTGCAGCCGATGCGGCAGCGGCTTGAACGCACGCAACGCGACGGCCGTGACACGCGCATCGAATCCGAGCAATTCGATCGCGGCCAGCGCGGCGCAGGCGTTGAGCGCGTTGTGTACGCCGACGAGCGGCAATTCGGCGAGATCGAACACGCGCTCGCCGAGGGAAAAAATCGCGCCGTCGGCACCATGCCAGCCGTCCGGGTTGTTGAACACCGCAAGACGCGGATGCGCGGCCGTGCGCTGCATCAGCACGGGAGAGTGCGCATTCACCAGCAGCGTGCGCGACACGTCTGCGAGTTTCAACTTGTCGGAGACATAACGCTCGCGTGTGCCATGCCAGTCGAGATGTTCTTCTTCAAGACTCACGATCACGCCCAGTTCCAGCAGGCCCGCATCGCCGGTCTGGAAACTCGAAAGCTCGATCGCCCACAGCTCGGCGTGTTGTCCATCCAGCTCCAGCAATGGCAATCCGATATTGCCGGCGAGCGCGGTGCGGATGCCCAAGCTCCGCGCGCAGTGCGCGATCATCGCGGTGGTGGTGCTCTTGCCCTTGGTGCCGGTCACCGCGACCACCCGCGCGTCGGGATTTTGCGCGAACCACAGTGCGGTTCCGGACGTGAAGCGCGTGCCGTGTTTTTGCGCTTCGATGATTTCCGGCTTGTACGCGCTGATGCCCGGCGATTTGATGACCACGTCATGCGATGCGAGCGCGTGTGCGTCGGGCGGCGCGTCGATCACGCGCAGGTTTTCGCCACCGCGCCCGCGCGCATCGGCAACTTCATCCAGCGCGCAGTAAAGCGTCAGTGGCTTGGCCGGAAAGCGGCGACGCAGCGCAGCCAGCGCGGCGCGACCTTCACGGCCGCAACCCCACACCGCAATGTCCGCCGAAGCGAGTTCTTCAAAGCGCATGGTGTTGCGCTTCCGCTGCTCGCCCCCTCACCCCAACCCTCTCCCCGCCGGGGAGAGGGAGACAAGCGCACAACGCTTGGCGGGTGAGGGGGCAACGCATGGATGGGTTCATTGAGCGATGCATGCAAGCGCATCCCGGAAACGTTCTGGAATCCCATGTACGCCAGATGGCGCCAGCCACGGCTCCAATGCCAGCGACACTGAATCCAGTTGCGGCGCGATCTCTTCGTGAAAGCGCGCAATCAACGCATCCTCGCGCCATTCCGGTTTTGACGCCAACGCTGCGAAAGCCGCGCGCGCTTCCGCCGCCTCGCCCACGCATTCGAACGGCTTGTGATCGCGATATTCGATCAGCGCGTCGAAGCCGGCGGTTTGCGATTCGTCGTCGAGCAGATTGCGTCCGAAGATCGCGAGCAATCGCGGTTTGGATAGAAACGGCGCCAGCGCCAGAAACACGAAGTGGCATTTTGGGCACTGCCCGCACCAGCGATCCACCGGCTTTGGCCCACGTATCCTGAAATTGCGGTTGCAACTGGAAAACGCATCGAAGTACGCGGAACCCGTGCGCGCAAACGCGCACGTCACCGCAAGTTCGGAGTACGGCCGCAGCAACGAAAAGTAATCGAGATCGGCGGCGATGTGCGAATGCAGATAGTCCGCGAACCTGCGCTCGAATGCCCAGCCCTTGCTCCACTGATGATTGACCTCGCCACCTTCGTATTCCAGCGTGGCGGCGGATGCGGAACGCTCGTTGGCGAATGCGATCGAATCGTAGCCGTAGAGGATCGCCGCACAAACGAGAATCGCCGAATTGATCGCGGTCACCGGGATATGGCCGTTCCACGCGCCGTTGCGGTTGTACTCGAACAGCAGCGGCGACAGTTCGCGGCCGATGTTCAATGCCGGCAGCCCGGTGCGCGCGGCGACCGCGGCGATCAGCGCCGAATTACCCACCCATACCGCGGTTGCGTCCGCGCCAATTTTTTTCAACGCCTCGACCGCGACCAGCGAATCCTTGCCGCCGCCGATGGGAATCAGGATGCGGGGAGGTAGCGCAGGAGTACGAACCTCTCGTTCGTCATTCCGGCGTAGGCCGGAATCCAGTGGCTTTACCCTCCATGGTTCTGGATCCCGGCCATTCCCTGGCCGGGATGACGAAGCTAGAAGAAATTTGATGCGTCCACGCAAATCCAATCCATTTCGGTAGGAAAATTCCGCCAACCCGTGCAGATACAAGTCATCGAGCAATTCAGCGGTTACCCCGTCGATCGCGCTGTTTTCGATCTCGGTGCGCGCCGGCGCGCCGGCCTTGTAGTAACTGATGCCGGCGACCAGATGCAACAGTCGCAGCGCGGCGTCGAATGCCGCTTTGCCGTTTTCCGTAAGCTCCGGCGCATGGGGAAACCGCACGCGTTCGACCAGTTCCGGGCCATCGTCGAAGGCATACACCAGCTCCGCCACACCATCGGCGTAACCGCAATGCACGAAACGGAACGCTTGCGCTTGGCGCGGGTCGGCCGGTGTATTCATTTCGCACCTTCGATACGCACAGCACAACAAGCGCGTTTAGATCGGCTTGAAAAGCGTAGCGAGCGAAGGCAGGTTGTGCGCCGCCGGAGCGCAGGAACCAGAGTGTATATGTCAATACATGAGGGTTCCGAGCACCGCCGGCGCGCAAGATGCCGAGCGCAGTAGCTTTGCAAGCCGATCTTCATTCGATCACCGCCGCCTCGGCCAACTCGCGCAGGTTGTAACGCGAGGCCATCGATTCGCCGTAAGCGCCGGCCTGCGCGATCAGCAGCACGTCGCCTTCTGAACTTTCCGGCAAACGGCGATCGGCGCCGAGCACATCGCCGGATTCGCAGATCGGCCCGACGATTTGATAAAGCGTCGTCGCTTCCTCATCGAGCCGCGACAGGTTGACGATTTCGTGCCAGGCGTCGTACAACGCGGGACGGATCAGTGTGTGCATGCCGGCATCGCAACCAAGGTAATTCAACGCGCCCTTGCGCTTGACCTGCGTCACGCGCGCCAGCAACACGCCGGATTCCGCGACCAGCCAGCGGCCCGGTTCCAGCCACAATTTGTATTGCGGATAGGCCTGCTTGACGTCGTTCAAAGCGGCATCGAGCGCGAACAAATCCAATTCCGCTTCACCGGGATGCCCCGGCACGCCCAGGCCACCGCCGATATTGAGAAACGCAACGCTGCCGATTTTTTCGGCGAGACTCGCGAGCTGACCATACACATCAGGCCAGTGCGACACATCCAGAATTCCGGAACCCAGATGCGCGTGCAGCCCGACGACACGCGTACTGTTTATTTCCGCCAGCGCGATAAAAGCATCAAGTTGATCCAGCGGCAGGCCAAACTTGCTGCCCACCCCGCCGGTGCGCACCTTGTCGTGATGGCCAAGGCCGCGCCCCAGATCCACGCGCAGCATGATCTCGCGTCCCGCGAACAATTCCGGCCAATATTGCAACGGGTGCAGCGCGTCCAGCGTGGTCGGTACGCCGCGTTGATACGCAAGCTCATAATCCGCGCGCGGCGCGAAGTTGGGTGTGAACAAGCGCGGCGATGTCTGTGCTTCCGCGAGCGCGTCGACCGCGGCGAGTTCACCGGGCGACACGCATTCGAAGCCGATACCTTCCCGCGCGATCGCGCACAACAACGCCGTATGCGGATTGGCCTTGACCGCGTAGTACATGCGATCGACCGCGCTCAACGCACGCAATGCACGCGCGCGCGCGCGCGCAGTGGGCAAGTGATAGACGTAACGCGGCGTGGCGCTGCTTTGATCCCCTCTCCCTTTGGGAGCGGGTGCGCGAAGCGTGGGTGAGGGTCCCGTCACTTCCTTGCGTCCAATCGTTTTTGACGACTCCCCCTCATCCGCCTTCGGCACCTTCTCCCCCGATGGAAGGAGAAGGGTAAAGGTTGTACGACCCGATGACGTTTTTGCAATTTCCAACAACCGCTCGCGCTCGCTACGCCACCACGGCTCGCGCGCAGCCACCGGATTCGCTCCGTATAGCGCCCGCCAACTCGGCCCGAACAGCGCAGCATCGTCGGTGCGCAGCGCGCCGGCTCGGATAAGCAGTTCGTGCAGCCGCGGCAACAAGCCGTCCAGCATTTCTTCATCGACGACAAAAGTCAGGTTCAAATTATTGGACGACTGCGAAATCAGGTGCACGCGCTCGCGGCCGAACTCGGCCAGTACGCCGGAAAGCCGATGCAGCATCGAGCGCATCCCGCGCCCGACCAGCGTCACCGCCGCGCACGGCGCGATCACTTTCACCCGGCAGATTTTCGCCAAGTCTTCCGCCAGCGCGGCGAGCGCATCGGAATCGAGCAGATTCTCGCTGGGATCGAGCGACACGGTGACGTTGGTTTCGGCCGAACCGATCAGATCGACCGACAATCCGTGCTGCTTGAACAGCGCGAACACGTCGGCGAGAAAACCGACCTGCTGCCACATGCCGACGGTTTCCATCGACACCAGCATGATGCCGCGCCGCGAACTTATCGCCTTGATGCTCGGCGCCTCCTCGCGCAATTCGGACCCAATGATGGTGCCGTCGAGTTGCGGATGCTGCGTATCCTTGATCCACAACGGCACGCGCGCGTTTCTGAGTGGGGAGAGACAGCGCGGATGCAGCACCTTGGCGCCGGTGGTCGCGATTTCCTGCGCTTCTTCGTAATCGAGCCGTTGCAATAAGCGCGCGCCGCGAACCTGGCGCGGATCGGCGCTGAACATGCCGGCGACATCGGTCCAGATTTCCACCCGCTGCGCGCGCAACACCGCGCCGAAATACGCAGCGGATGTATCCGAACCACCGCGTCCGAGCAACACCGTGTTGCCATTCGTATCGCGCGCAATAAATCCCTGGGTGATGAATACGTCGCCGCGCGCGGCTAGCGACGATGCGAAGGCACGGTCGTGCGTGGCTTCGACTTGCGCTGACAATGCGCGTGAGCGTTCGTTGAGGAACGGCAACTCGCGCGCCCGCAAGACTTCGCGCGCATCGAGCCAGGTCGTTGCCAAACCGTTTGCGGCCATGAACGCCGCGCCGAGTGCGCTGGACAGCAATTCACCGTGCGCCTGGACTTCCGCTTGCCACTGATAGCCCCTCTCCCCTCGGGAGAGGGGTTGGGGTGAGGGTCCGGCACCGACGGACTGTTGTGCGGTAACCGGGCCCTCACCCGGCGCATTCGCGCCACCCTCTCCCGAAGGGAGAGGGATTTCAAATCGGGCAAGTGCCGCTAACGATTCCAGCCACCGCTCCATCGCCTCGACCCGCGCCAGCCGCATCCGCGCAGCGAGTTCTCGATACCGCGCGGTCAGTGCCGACAATGCGGAATCGCGTTCGAGCGGCGCGCAGTTACACAGCGCCTTCAACGCATCGGTGATGCCGGCCAATGCCGATACCACCACCAGCACACGCGCGCCCTCGGCGCGGCGCGCGGCGGCGAGTTCGAGGATCGTGCGCCAGCGCTCGACACTGGCCACACTCGTCCCGCCGAACTTCAGCACGATCCAGGGCGCGTCGAGCGGCAGCGGCGCGTTATCAGACAAGGTCACGGAACGGGCTCGGCAGTAGGGCAATACAGCACGCGCCAGTGTTGCTTGCGGTACGCTAAAACGCAATCACGCGCCGCTGGAATGACGCATGTGGCTCGACAGCCGCGCGTGGCACCGTCATGCTCGCGCGCATCGCAGTGGGCCCGAGCCATGCTGGCATGAACGACATCGCTCCCGACCCCGGGACAGCGGCACCGCCGCAACAACCGGTGACCTACGCGCGCCGGTTGGGCGCATGGTCGGCGGCGATGGTGGTGGTCGGCGGGATCATCGGCTCCGGGATTTTTCTGACGCCCGCAGCGATCGCGCGGCAGACCGGCTCAAGCGCGGAACAACTGATCGCCTGGGCCGCGGGCGGCGTGCTCGCGCTGATCGGGGCGCTGTGCTACGCGGAACTCGGTACGCGGCGGCCAACGGCGGGCGGCGGCTACGTCAACCTGCGCGAAGCATTCGGGCTGATCGTCGCGTTTCTTTACGGCTGGAACATGCTGGCGGTGAATTACTCCGGCAGCCTGGCCGCGGTCGCAACGGTGTTCGCCAATTACGCGGCGGCCGCGTTCGGTTACACGCTGAAGAATCCCGCGCCCTGGGCGGTGGCCGCGATCGTGTTCCTGGCCGGCATCAACTGGTTCGGTATCCGCGCGGGTTCCTTCGTGCAGAATCTTTTCACCGTCTTGAAGATCGCGGCGCTGGCATTGCTGATCGCGGTGGGTTTGATCCTGCGCGGCGCGCCCACGCCGGCCTCGCCAACGCCAGCGTTGAATCCGCTGGCGCTCGGCGGCGTGCTACTGCCGGTGCTGTTCTCTTACGGCGGTTGGGCTTACGCCAACAATATCGCCGGCGAAATCCGCGATCCGCAACGCAATATCCCGCGCGCGTTGATCTACGGCATGTTGCTGGTGGCGATTCTGTATTTGCTGGCGAACGTCGCCTACCTCGCCGTGCTCGGTCACGCCGGACTCGCCGCAAGCCACGCGCCGGCGGCGGACGTGATGCGGCGTGCGCTGGGCGAACCGGGCGCGCGCCTGATCGCGGCCGGCATCGCGATTTCGACCCTGGGCTTTTGCAACATCTCGCTGATCGGCGCGGCGCGCGTGTTCCAGGTAATGGGCGCGGACGGCGTGTTCTTCCGCGTGGCTGGCCGGCTACATCCGCGCTGGCGCACGCCCAATATCGCGCTGCTGATGATCGCCGGCTGGGCGATTGTGCTGGCGCTCTCCGGCACCTTCGATCAATTGCTGAATTATTCCACCACCGGCGACTGGCTCGGTTACGCCGCCGTCGTGGCAACCTTGTTCTGGTATCGACGCGCGTCGGTGCAAGAAGCCGTGCCGTTCCGCGTGCCGCTTTTTCCTTTGCTGCCGATCGTTTTTATCCTCGCGGTGGCGTGGGTATTGATTGCAACGATCTGGAAAAGCCCCTGGGATGCCGGCATGGGCGCGCTGATCACCATCGGCGGACTGCCGATTTATTTTGTGTGGCGCTACATCCTGGGGCGGCGCGCATGACTTCGTCATTCCGGTACTTCGACAAGCTCAGGATAGACCGGCCTTCGGCCGAGCGGAAATCTAGTGACTTTTCGCAAGTTTGACTTGGTTCCGCTCGCTGCCGCGGGCGGAGTTACTTTCCTTTGGGGGAAAGTAACCATTGCGCTGGACGCGATGGTCTTGTCGGCATCGTGTACTGCGCGGTAGCTCGCTCGACGACGGCCATCCATGGCCTGGCTCTCTGATCACATTTCGCTTGATATACGGCGATGAGACAATCGTGATATGGCACGCTTCCCACAAATTCCGCCCGGCCACCTGGTAGGCGAACCAACCCGCCCCGGCATCGACGTCACCGTCAACGGCGAGCGCTTTCGCCACACCGGCGATCCCGCGCTGCCCTTGCTGTGGTATCTGCGCGACGTGTTGCGGTTGACCGGCTGCAAATATGGTTGCGACGATGCGAGTTGCGGCACGTGCAGCGTGCTGATCGACGGCAAGCTCGCACGCGCCTGCGAGTCGCCAATGTCGCAACTCGCGGGCAGCAAGATCACCACGGTCGAGGGACTGGCGGACGCGAACGGCAACTTGCATCCGCTGCAACAGGCGTGGATCGACGAGGACGCGATCCTGTGCGGTTATTGCCAGCCAGGGATGCTGATCGCCGCGCTCGATCTGCTGATGCGCAAGCCGAGCCCAACCGACGACGATATCGACACGATCGGCAATCTGTGCCGCTGCGGCAGCTATCCGCGCGTGCGCCGCGCGGTCAAGCGCGCCGCCATCGTGATGACCAAGGATGCGCACAAGTGAGCCGCGCGCTCGACGCCGAGCGCCGGCGTTTTCTCAAAGTGCTCGGCACTGCATCCGGCGCGCTGATCGTCGGCGTTCCGTTGCGCGCGTTGGCCGATACGCCGGACGAATTGCTCGGTCAGGTTGTCCTGCAACTCAGTACCTACGTGCGCATCGAAGCCGATGGAACCATCGCGATCGGTGCGCGCGATCCGGAGATCGGCCAGGGCATCCGTACCAGCGAAGCGCGCATCGTCGCCGAGGAAATGGACGCGGACTGGCTGCGCGTGCGCGTGTTGCCGTTGGCATTGGGTGTGACCGACGACGGCAACGGCGAACCGAATTGGACACTCGGCCATCAGGAAGCCCGCGGCAGCACCGGCGTACCGGCCGCATGGAACGATTTGCGCGACGTCGGCGCAGCGGCGCGCGCGCTGCTGGTGCAAGCCGCCGCGCAACGCTTCGGTGTAGCTGCGTCGAGTCTGCGCACGAACTTGAGCCAGGTGATCACGGCCGACGGACGCAAACTCGACTACGGCGACCTGGCGGCCGACGCGTCGTTGTTGCCGGCGCCGCAACGCGTCGTGTTGAAGGATTCTTCGCGTTTTCGGCTGATCGGGCAGGATGCCGGCGATGTCGATGCGCGCGATATTGTCACCGGTGCGCAGCGTTACGCGATCGATCAGTGGTTCGCCGGCACGCTGGTCGCGGTGATCGCGCGCTGCCCCTATCCCGGCGGCTCGCTCAAAAAGCTCGACAATACGCAAACGCGCGCGATAAAGGGCGTCGAACAGGTATTGGTGTTGCCGAGACCGAATCCCGCGTTGCCGCTGGGCACGCGCCCGCTCGCCGCGGGCGTCGCGGTGCTGGCCGCCGACACCTGGACGGCATTGCGTGCGCGCGACGCGCTGGTCATTGAGTGGAACACGGGTAAGCAAATCGCACTCGGCGACGATGCATTGGCCGCGCCACTCGATGCGCGTTTCGATAGCGCGCCGACCACGATGGTACGCAACGACGGCGATGTCGATCATGCGCGCAGACTCGCGCACCGCGCGGTGCAGGCACGCTATGAAATCGCGACCGTCGCGCACGCCGAGCTCGAACCGCCCAATTGCCTGGCGCGCATCGAAGACGACCGCGCGCGGATCGTCGCGCCTTTGCAGAATCCACGCGGCGCATTCGACGTCGTGCGTCGGTTGACCGGGCTGCTGCCGTCGCAGATCGACGTGCAACTGCCGCGCAGCGGCGGTGGCTTCGGACGCAGACTGGACAACGATCATGTCGCCGAAGCGGTGTTGCTGGCGAAAGCCGCGCGCAAGCCTGTGAAGCTGATCTGGACACAGGCCGATGCCTTTGCGCACGATTGCTATCGCCCGTTCGTGGTGCACGATCTCACCGCCTCGCTCGATCGCAAGAACACCATCACCGGTTGGCGTCAGCGCATCGCCAGTACCTCGAGATTGGTGGGACGCGGCGAGCCCGCCGATCGCTTGTGGTTGTCGGAGGTGCATCCGGATGATCTCCCCGCCGGATTGATCCCGAACCTGCAGCGCGAATGGTTCGCGCTGGATTCGGCGCTGCCGCGCGGCAACTGGCGCGCAGGCGCGCACGGCGTCAATGCGTTCGCGATGCAGGTTTTTCTGGATGAAATCGCGCACGCGACCAAACAGGATCCGCTGCAATTGCGTCTGGATTTGCTCGGCGTCCCGCAGCAACTGCCGTATCGCGGCCATGGTGGCCCGGTGCTGGACACAGGGCGCCTCGCCGGGGTGTTGAAACTCGCCGCCGACGCGATTGGATGGACGAAGGCAAGGCGCGACGGGCATGGAATCGGCCTCGCCTTCCACTTCACCTACGGCGGCTATGTCGCGCACGCGCTGGAAGTCTCCGTCACCGTCGGCAAACTCACGATCCATGATGCGGTCGTTGCGGCGGATCTGGGGCGTATCGTCAATCCGCTGGGCGCGCGCGCCGCGCTGGTCGGCGCGACGCTGGATGGTTTATCGACAGCGCTCGATCTGTCGATCACAGTCAAGAACGGCCGCATCGAACAGCAGGGATTCCACGAATATCCACTGGCGACGATGGCGCAATTGCCGCGCGACGTCCAGGTCATCCTGGTGCCGGCGCAGACAACACCCGCCGGCGCGTTCGAAATGGGTTTGCCGTCCGCGGCACCCGCACTCGCCAACGCGATCTTCGCGGCGACCACGGTGCGCGTGCGCAAGCTGCCGATCCTTCCCGAGTTGATGCGGCTGCTATGACCACGCAGCCAGCCAAAATCAGCAAACCGCAGGCCATGGATAGCCGTCAACGAAGTGAGCTTGGCGCGCTGTATGCGATGCCACAGCGACGACGCCGAGCGCGCGAGCAAGGCGCGCATGTTCGACTACATGGGCGTAGGAGTTCGCGCCGGCGCGCGCGCGGCAAGGAGCAAGGGTAGTCGAGCCGACACGACGTCGGCGAGACCATCGCGTCCCAGCGCAATGGCTTTGGTTACTTTCCCCGAAAGGAAAGTAACTCCGCTCGCGGCAGCGAGCGGAACCCAAAGCAATCTTGCGAAATAAAAGCGCGCAAGTGACGATCACGAACCACTGTGCGCGGGCGCGGGCCGTGCAACCGGCTTCGCCGACGACGGCGCGGCGGGCACGGTTACTTTCTTGCCTGTCAGCGATTGCGCCGGCGGCATCGACAGTCGGATATCGTCGTCGTTCTTCGGTGGTGGGGGCGGCGGCTCAAGGCCGCAACCGGCGGCAAGCACAAGCGGCGACACCGCGCACTTGATCTTGAGGCCGCCGGGCAGGCGGATGGTTTTCTCCTTGGTGGTCGCCTGTGCAGCGCGGCGGAACGCCCGCGCGCCGATGCTCTCGCCATCCGGCGCCCAATCCTTGTCGAATTGGGTGGCGTGATACGGCAGCGGCGTGGTGTGTTTCATCAAGCCCGGTTCTTGCGGCTGGGGCACGGCGTAATCGGATGTCGCAGCAACGCTCGACGACGGCGGCAGCAGGACCTGACCCTGACGCCCATACAGCCGCGGCGCAGCGGGCTGGGTCTCGCCGATGGTGGCGGTGATGCTGTTCGGGTGACGCGGTTCAACGCGCATCCGACGCGGCGATGTCTCGCGCGTGCGCACCGGCGGCAGCTCGATCGCCGGCGGCGGTGGCGCGGCGGCCGATACCGTTTGCGGCGTTTCGTACAACGTCACCTGAATCGCGGATTCCGGCGCGTGTTCTTCCGGAGGCGCGACCAGACGCGGGCGCATCTCGAACTTCAGTAGCACGATCACGACGATATGAAAAATAATCGCGATGAACAGCGCGAAACTGATCCGGCCGCGTTCGCGCGGCGGCTCGCGCCAGCGCAATTCGCGCAGAAAAGCATTGCCAAAACGGTCGAAAGGCTCGCTCTGGACGTCCTCGCCGGGCGCCCAGACATGATGTTCGGCGGGGATTTCGCGTGCCTGGTTCTCGGGCATGGCCTCGGGTACGCGGAAAGACGCCGGCAGTGTAGGCCAGCGTCAATCTGACCGCATCCCATGGCGCGAGTTCCACCGGCCGCGCCGCGAGGCTTGACCGCGGGCCGTCGCGAGGCAACGCTATAGGATTGCGTCTCGCACCGCCGAGGAAAACTGCCATGGCCTACACCACCGAAAACATCCGCAACGTGGCTCTTGCCGGCCACGCCGGCGCCGGCAAAACCACCTTGTTCGAAGCCCTGCTGCACGCCGGCGGCGCGATCTCCTCGGCGGGAACGGTCGAGCGCGGCGGCACGCTGTCGGATTTCGACAACCAGGAGAAGGAACGCAAGCACTCGATCCATTCCGCGATCGCCTCGATCGATCTGCCCGACTGCCATCTCAATCTGATCGACACCGCCGGTTACGCGGATTTCCGCGGACAGGCGTTGTCGGCGCTGGCGGCCGTTGAAACCGTGGCGATCGTGGTCAATGCCAGCAACGGCATCGAGCACGGCACGCGCCGGATGATGCACTACGCGCGCGAACGAAAATTGGCGCGGATGCTGGTGGTGAATCGCATCGACATGGAAGGCGTCGATCTGGCCGCGCTGATCGATGCCGTGCGCGACGAATTCGGCAATGAATGTCTGCCGGTCAATCTGCCGGCCGACAACGGCGCCAAAGTCGTCGATTGCTTTTTCGCACCGCAAGGCATGAGCGACGTTGGCGATGTCGCCGATGCGCACCAACGCATCATCGACCAGGTCGTCGAGATCAACGAACGGGTGATGGGCCGCTATCTGGAAGACGGCGAAGGCGCGCTGTCGCAAGAGGACTTGCACGATGCCTTCGAGCAATCCTTGCGCGAAGGGCATCTGGTACCGATCTGTTTCGTGTCCGCGCGCAGCGGCGCGGGCGTCAAGGAACTGCTGCACGTCGCGCAACGCTTGCTGCCCAATCCCGCCGAAGGTAATCCACCGCCATTCGTCAAGGGAACAGGCACCAACGCGCAACCCATCGCAGCGAAACCCGACGCGAAAGCCCACGTGATCGCAGATGTGTTCAAGATCATCAACGATCCCTTTGTCGGCAAGCTGGCGGTGTTCCGGGTATGGCAGGGCACGGTGAGAAAAGATACTCAGCTTTTCATCGACGACGGCAAGAAGCCGTTCAAGGTCGGGCATCTGTTCAAGCTGCACGGCAAGGATCACGTCGAGATCGAACAGGCGATCCCCGGCGATATCGCCGGCGTTGCGAAAGTCGAGGAAATCCATTTCGACGCGGTGCTGCACGATTCGCACGACGAGGATCAGATCCATTTGCAGCCGCTGGAGTTTCCGCAACCGATGTTCGGCCTCGCGGTGGAACCCGCGCACAAGGGCCAGGAACAGAAACTCGCGACCGCGTTGCACAAATTATCCGAGGAAGATCCCTGCCTGCGCATCGAGCACAACAAGGAGTTGAACGAAAGCGTGGTGCGCGGGCTTTCCGATCTGCATCTGAAGCTCACGCTTGAACGCATGAAGGAGCGTTATGGCGTGGAAGTCAAAACGCGCCCGCCGCGGATCGCCTATCGCGAAACCATCGGCGGCAAGGCCGAAGGCCATCATCGCCACAAGAAGCAGACGGGCGGCGCCGGCCAGTTCGGCGAGGTCTTTCTGCGCGTCGAGCCATTGCCGCGCGGCGGCGGTTTCGAGTTTCGCGACGACAGTAAGGGCGGCGTGATACCCAACCAGTACATCCCCGCGATCGAAAAAGGCGTGCGCCAGGTGCTGGAACACGGCGCGGTCGCCGGCTACCCGATGCAGGACGTGCGCGTGGTCGTCTACGACGGCAAATACCATCCGGTCGATTCCAAGGAAGTCGCATTCGTATCCGCCGGCAAGAAGGCGTTCCTGGACGCGATCACCAAGGCCAAACCAATCCTGCTGGAGCCTGTGGTCAATCTCGACGTCAACGTGCCCGAGCAATACATGGGCGATGTCACCGGCGGCCTCGCGAGCAAACGCGCGCGCATCAACGGCACCGACTCACAGCGCGGCGGCGAACTCGTCATCAAGGCGCAGGTGCCGCTGGCCGAGGTCGTCGACTACCAGACCGAACTGCGCGCGATCACCGGTGGCCGCGGCCGCTACGCGGTCGAACTGTCGCACTACGATCCGGTGCCCGCGCAAATCCAGAAACAGTTGACCGAGGCGTATAAGCCGAAGGTTGAAGAGGATTAAAATTCACCTCGTCTTGCGACACCACCCACAAGGAGAAACGCCATGACATTCGCTTCGCTGTGGTTGCCGATCCTGCTTTCAGCGGTGTTCGTGTTCATCGCGAGCGCTCTCATCAACATGTTCCTGAAGTTCTGGCACACGCCCGATTACCGCAAGTTTGCCAACGAGGACGAAGTCCGCGCCGCGATCCGCAATGGTAATCCCGCACCGGGGCAGTACGCGCTGCCCTGGTGCGGGCCGGAAGCAATGAAGGATCCGGCGATGAAGGAGAAGTTCAAACAGGGGCCGGTCGGCATGGTGCAACTGCGCCGCCCCGGGTCGATGAACATGGGCGCCTCGCTCGCACAATGGTTCGTGTTCTGCCTGCTGGTGTCGGTGTTCTGCGCGTTGCTGGGCGTGGGCGTGCTGGTGCCCAGCGCGGACCATCGCCTGATATTCCACACGATCGCGCTGGCCGCGCTGATGGGTTATGCCTTCGGCTCGTTCCCGGACGCGATCTGGTGGGGCTTTCCGTGGCGCACCGCAGTCAAGTACATCATCGACGGTGTGATTTACGCGGTGATCACCGGATTCACCTTCGTGTGGCTGTGGCCGGCGGCGTGATGGATGCTCGGCCGCGATGATCGGCAAGGCAATCAGTATGATCATCGCGGCCGCTACTTCCGGCACTCACACGTCGCGGTGAGCATGCCGGGGGCGCCCAGAAGCAATTGACCAAGACGTACAAATCAAAGTGGAGGAGAAATGGATGAACCTCAGTTCTTTGGTTCCACTATTCACTATCTTGACGTTGAGCGTTATCAGCGCGCTCTGCACAATCGATCGCCATCACCACCACTTAAAGAGGTCGATGTCTACAAATTTCCTGTAGGTCTCGGCTGTCTGATGGTTTTCTGTTCGATCCTTTTTCTCACCGCCCCTTTCTGGCCGGGAGCAAGGGGAAATATGGATCTACTAACTTTTTCATTGCCATTTCTTGGCTTCGCAGCATTTGCATTTTTCATGGGCATCTATTTTTTCAGATACCGAGTTGTTCTCAATCGGGAAACACTCACTATTGGTGCATTTTTCAAGAAAGTAACAAAAATTTCTGATATCGCCGAGGTTAGGTTTCAACGCGAGAACAGAACAAATCAGCTTATTGTATTGTTGCGCAATGGTTGCAAGATTACTTTCTCGGGCATGCTGGGCGATTTTCAATCGCTAGTCAGCACTCTTAGTACCTATGGAATGCGAAACCCTGCATGAGCGATGATCTCACCGATTCTTCGAAATCGAAGCATCGTGAATTGAATACTTCGCGCCTCGCTCGTCGCGCGCTGCTGGCTTTCGTGCTGACGTTCATTGCGTCGCGTTGCGTGGTGTTCCTGATCATGTCGCAGCGGATGCCGAATCTATATTTCTTTCTGCGCGGCACCCACGTGCATCACCTGAACTATGGCATTTTTTTGCTGGCAGGCGTCGGCGCATATCTGCTGTTCGCCGCACCGCAAGGGAAAAGCGCCGACCGCGCGGCGCTGGTGTACGGGATCGCGATGGCGCTGACCTTCGACGAGTTCGGCATGTGGCTGCACCTGGGCGGCAGTTACTGGCAACGCGCCAGCGTGGATGCGGTGGTCGTGGTCGCAGCACTGTTCGGCTTGCTGGCGTTCGCGCCGTCGTGGCGCGCTTACGAGAAACGTCGCCGCAAGACAGCGTTCGCGTTGCTGCTCGCGATCATCATGTTCGCGGCGGTGCTGATCGATACCGGCGCGCGCATCGGGCATGTCTACGGCCCACATCTGCAGCAGCTCGAGCAAGCGTCGTCGCATTGATCGCATTGATCGAGCGGGTTGCCGCTGGCGGAAGCGTTACGCCGCTGCCTTCTCGCGCTCCGCGATCGCGGCGATCAAGGCGTTGGCGAATACCGGGATGTCATCGGGCTTGCGGCTGGTGATGAGATTGCCATCGATCACCACTTCGCTGTCCTCCCATTGCGCACCCGCGTTTTCCAGATCGGTGCGCAACGACGGCCACGAGGTGACCTGCTTGCCATCGACCAGACCCGCGTTGATCAATGTCCACGGTCCGTGACAGATCGCCGCGATCGGTTTGCCGGTCGCACCGAAATCGGCGATGAACTTGATCGCGTCTTCTTTCAGGCGCAATTTGTCGGGATTGATCACGCCGCCCGGCAACACCAGCGCGTCGTAATCCACCACTTTCGCCTTCGCGAGCGGAACATCGACCTTGACCGTGTCGCCCCAGTTGCCGCCTTTCCAGCCCTTGATTGATTCGGCATCGTCGGGCGCGACCACGACGGTGCTTGCGCCAGCCTCCTCCAGCAATTGTCTGGGCTTCTGCAATTCCGATTGCTCGAAACCATCGGTGGCAAGGATGACGACCTTGCGGCCTTTCAGGGATGACTGGCTCATGGCGTTTACTCCGATCTGGATGAGCGCGCATGATGCACGCCGCGGCGTTAGCGTGGCGTGTTCGTGATGTCATGTGCTGAGTCAGGGGTCTCTGCAAAACGTCGCGAGCGAAGACAGGTTGGGTGCCGCCGGAGCGGAGGAACCGGAGCGTACACGCCAGTATATGAGGATTCCGAGCACCGCCGGCAGCCGAGATGTCGAGCGCAGCAGTTTTGCAGAGATCCCTAACGGCCGCGCTTGGGTTTCAACATAGTGCCGATGCATTTTTTCGCGCCGCACTTGCACGCCCAAACTTTTTTCATCTTCGCGTCGTGCGGCACGTCCAGTACGATGCCATAGTCGTAGGTCAGTTCCTCGCCGGCGCGGATCGCGCGCAGGGTTTCGATCATCACGCGATCTTTCCTGCCGCCATCGTCTTCCTCGACATAGGCGCGGCAATTCGGCGCGCAGCCGTGGTTGATCCAGCGCGCGGCGTTGCCGCCAACGTTGGCATCGACGATGTACGTGTCGTTGAGCGTGAACAGGAAGGTATGGCCGGTGTCCGAGCCCTCGCCGTAAAACCGGTCGGCTTGCGCGTGGGTGATGATGCGGCCCTTGTACTGGATCAGCGTGGTATCGGCGGGAAGGGCGGTGGCAGCGTAGACGCCGTTGCCGTGGATGGGCGAGCGGCGAACAATCAATCGGCGTGTCATGGTTGAAGGATCAAGGGAGGAAAGCGCATGATGCCCGTTGCGCGCGGCGATGCAAAGCTACACATCCGCGCAGGAGATCATTGCGATGAATAAGCTCACCACGAAAATCGCCCTGCTGACCGCACTGGCCGTCGCGTCCGGCGCCGCGCAGGCATTCACACTCGATAGCCCGCAGATCAAGGCGGGCGGCGACATCGCGCGCGCGCAGGTATACACGCAATGCGGCGGCGGCAATGTGTCGCCGCAACTTGCGTGGCACGACCCCCCGGCGAATACCAAAAGCTTCGCCGTCACGGTGTTCGATCCCGACGCGGGCGGTGGCGGTTTCTGGCACTGGATCGCGTTCGACATCCATCCCGGTGCGCACGGTCTCAACGCGGGCGCTGGCACCCTGCACAACGGCAACGCGCCCGGCGATACCATCCAGTTCGAAAACGGTTTCGGCGAGCGCGGCTACGACGGGCCCTGTCCGCCACCGGGAAAGCCGCACCATTACGTGTTCACCGCGTACGCGCTGGACGTGCCCACGCTTGGGCTTTCCATCGACGCCGACGCCGGCAAAGCCATCGCGGCGATCAAGCGGCACACGCTCGCGACCGCCACGCTGACCGCGCAATACGGACGCTGAGCGCATCACGGAGCGAATGCGACGATAGAATCCGCGCATTCCACAACGGAATACGCGAATGAACCGCTGGTTGTCCGTTCTGACGTTGGTACTGATCGCGCCGTCGCCGGGCACGGCGATGACCGCGACGACGCCTACGATCTTCGCCGCCGCGAGTTTGAAACCGGCGCTGGATGATCTGGCGGCGCAAGGTTTGCTGGGCCCGAGAAGGCCACGCCTGGTGTACGCCGCATCGTCGGCACTGGCGCATCAGATCGAACAAGGCGCGCCGGCGGACGTTTATATCTCCGCCGACGAAGACTGGATGGACGATCTCGCAATGCACGACGCGATCGTCGCGGATTCGCGCCGCGATCTGCTCGGCAATGCGTTGGAGCTGGTCGCATTGAAAACCTCGTCGATTCGCGTCGATCTCGCGCAGCCGTCTTCGCTACTGGATGCGCTGGGCAAGGATGGCCGCTTGTCGATCGCGCTGCCGGAATCCGTGCCCGCCGGGCGTTACGCAAAAGCGTCGTTGACGGCGCTCGGGCTATGGAATGGAATCGCCCAGCGTCTGGCATCGAACCAGGATGTGCGCGCCGCATTGAAACTGGTGGTGATCGGCGAAGCGCCGCTCGGCATCGTGTATCGCTCGGATGCAGTGTCGGAACCGCGTGTGCGGGTGGTGGCAACGTTCCCGGCGACGAGCCACAAGCCGATCGTGTATCCGATCGCGATCGTGCGCGGGCACGACAATGCCGCAACGCAAGCACTGATGACTGCCTTGGAATCGCCGCGGGCGCGGGACGTTTTTCGCGGTTACGGTTTCGACGCGCCACCACGATAGAAATGCCTGAAATGCGCTGCCGTGAAATAATCCGTTCGTGGTGAGGTATCGAACCTACGAACGATCCAGTGAGGTTCGTCCTTCGTTACCTCAGGGCGAACGGATGCTCCTTTTGTTCGTATGAACTTTCTGTCGCACGACGAAACGATCGCGCTGGCGCTGAGCCTCAAGGTCGCGCTGGTCGCGGTGATCTGCGCATTGCCGCCAGCGGTCGCTTGCGCGTGGTTGCTGGCGCGCAAGCGCTTCCTCGGCAAATCGCTGGCGGAAGCCGCGCTGTTGCTGCCGCTGATCCTGCCGCCGGTGGTGACGGGTTATGTGTTGCTGGAACTGTTCGGCCATCGCGGACCGATCGGCCGCGTGCTGGATGCGTTGCACATGTCGATCGCGTTTCGCTGGACGGGCGCCGCGCTCGCCGCCGGCGTGATGGCGTTTCCGTTGCTGGTGGTCGCGTTGCGATCCGCATTCGAATCGGTCGATCGGCGTCTGGAACAGGCCGCCGCGACGCTGGGCGCGAGCGCATGGCGGATTTTTTTCGGGATCGTGCTGCCGTTGTCGGCGCGCGGCCTGGTCGCGGGATTGGCGCTCGCGTTCGCGCGCGCGTTCGGCGAATTCGGCGCGACCATCACCTTCGTCTCCTCGATTCCCGGTGAAACGCGCACATTGCCGATCGCGTTGTACGAATTGCTGGAAACACCGGGCGGTGAAGGAGGCGCGCTGCGGCTGACCTGGGTCGCGTTGATCGTGGCACTGATCGCCACGCTGGGCGCGGCGCTGCTGCTGCGACGCGGAACCCGGCAACAAGGCCAGGACGCATGATCGAACTCGACTTCGCACTGAATCGCGGCGAGTTCTCGCTACAACTCGCGTTGCAATCGCCGGCGCGCGCGCTGGCGCTGTTCGGTGCCTCGGGTTGCGGCAAAACCACCACGCTGCACGCGATCGCCGGATTATTGAGACCCGCGCGAGGACGCATCGTGCTGGATGATCGCGTGTTGTTCGATTCGCAAAGCGGCGTCGATCTGCCACCGGCGCAGCGGAAACTTGGCGTGGTATTCCAGGACGTGCGGCTGTTTCCGCACCTGTCCGTGCGCGAGAATCTGCGTTACGGCATGAAGCGTCACGCGGATTCGGCGCGCTTCGACGCCGCGGTGCAATTGCTCGGCCTGGCCACCTTGTTGTCACGCAAGCCGGGCCAATTGTCCGGCGGTCAGGCGCGGCGCGTGGCGATGGGCCGTGCGTTGCTGGCGAACCCGCAAGCCTTGTTGCTGGACGAACCGCTGTCGAACTTGCATCGCGAGGCGCGCGCGGAGGTGCTGGAACATCTGCGCGGCCTGAAACGCGAGCTTGAGTTGACCACGATCCTGGTGAGCCACCAGGCCGACGAGGTGCTTGCGCTGGCCGATGCGGTCGCGGTGCTCGACGACGGACGCTTGACCGCGTTGTCGCCGATCGCGGTGTTCGATGCAAGCCAGCGATTGCCGCAAAACACGCTACACGATATGCCATACGAACGGATTGCGCGGTAATGCCACCAGCGCACACCATCAAAGGATCTAGGAGGAAGTCCCTGACTTCGAGCCGTCATTCCGGGGCCGTCTGGACGAAGTCCAGGACGGAACCCGGAATCCAGCTTTGTTTTGACGATAAACTGGTCAAGAACTGGATTCCGGATCGCCGCTGCGCGCCGTCCGGAATGACGGTTTCTTAATCTGGCCGTAGAGGTGCCACTGTGAAGTTTAAAACGTTTCTGCGACTTACTTTTACGCTCGCTGGAATATTTGCGCTGGCCGCCTGCGGCATGGGCACCGAGCTGCAACCGCCAACCGCGAGCATCCAGCAGTTGAAGGTGCTGCCCGGCGGCGGTTGGGAATTGACCGTGCGCATCCAGAATTACAGCTACGACACCGGCATGCACGTGTATGCGCTGGACGCCGATCTTGACGTCGGCGGCAAGCGCGCCGGGCACATCGTTCTGTCGCCCGCGCTCGATATTCCCGAAATGAGCGCCGACACCGCGGCCGCGACGATCACGCCAAGAGCGGATGCGCGCAGCGCGCTGATGTCGGCGAAAGGCAATGCCGTCGCCTACGAATTGAAGGTCGGTATGTCGGTGGGCAAAGGCGAAACCGGCAAGCCCGATCATTTTGATCTGGACGGCAAAGGTTTTCTGTCGCCGGTGCCGGGCGTGGCGAATGTGTGGCGGTAATAACATCCCGTTCGTGCTGAGCATAAAGAGCATAGCGAGTGAAGTCGAAGCACAATGCGCACGACCCTTCGACTTCGCGGCCTTCGACCGCTACGCTCAGGGCGATCGGAATTGATGTTGAGGGCACTACTGATCTTTCGACTTTCGCTGCCATGCCCTTCAAGCCACGCATCAACATCCGCGCCGCCGATGCCGGCGACGATGATTTCATCCTGACGCTGATCCCGCGCTTCGTCGATTTCGAATTGCCCGCTTGGCGCAAGCGCGTCGATTGCGCCGCAGGCATCCGCCGCGACATCTCGCGCGCATTGCGCGATCCTCCCGCCGGCGACGCGCTATTCATCGCGGAAGACGACAACGGCGAACGTGTCGGCTTTCTGCGTCTGCAAAAAACCCGCGATTTCTTTTCCGGCAAGAACAATTGCCATATCTCCGACGTGGCCGTCGCGCCCGGTCACGATGGCCGCGGCGTCGGCCGCGGCCTGCTCGGATTCGCGGAAAGCTGGGCGAAGAAAAACCGCTGCGGTCTGCTGACGCTGGCGGTGTTTCCCGGCAATAAGCGCGCGCGCGAACTGTACGAACGATCCGGCTTCGCGTCCGACTTGCTGCGGATGGCCAAGCGAGTTCGTTGAGGTAATCGGCCTCTTCCCCTCTCCCGAAGGGAGAGGGGCTCAACCCGTGACCTTCGTTCACATTTGGTGCTAGGCTGAATGCCCCGCCGTGCGGGGCTTTCGGTGTTTACCGAGCGCGCACGAGCGGCAACGTTGCGGCGGTTTTCGCCATGGATGGCGGATGGAATAAGGGTCTGCTCACCCCGGGAGGCTTCGTATGCCGGAGTCGTCGTCCGTTTCCGCGTTCGCCTATCGCGCTTTCATCAGTTACAGTCACGCCGACCGCGCGTGGTGCGACTGGTTGCACAAGGTGCTGGAAACGTATCGCGTGCCGTCGCGGCTGGTCGGCAGGGAAACCGCGTCCGGGACAATCCCGCGCCGGTTGACGCCGATCTTCCGCGACCGCGACG
>JBDTBW010000090.1:0-56821 GCA_039923855.1 Rhodanobacteraceae bacterium
GACACCTGCAGAACCTGTTGCCCAAGCCGACCAAGCTCAAGCACGTTACCCCGCGCGCGGCGCTGCCCTATGCAGAACTCAGCGCCTTCATGGCAACGCTGCACCAGCAACACGGCCTGGGTGCCCGTGCACTGGAACTACAAATTTTGACCGCCTGTCGGCCTGGCGAGGTGGCGGATGCGCGTTGGGAGGAGATTGATCTTGAGGCCGCGGCATGGACAATCCCGGGCGAGCGAATGAAAGCTGGACGCCCCCATCGCGTTCCCTTGTCGCCGGCCGCGGTGAAGATGCTGCGCGGGTTACCCCGTCACTCTGGCTATGTGTTTCCCGGCCCGCGCGGCCAGCCGATCACGACCGCTGCCATTTTGAAAGCCTTGCGCACGCTGCGCCCGGGGTTCGATGCCCACGGCTTCCGTTCCACCTTCCGCGACTGGGTGGCCGACTGCACCGCCTATCGCGGTGACATTGCCGAGGCTGCCTTGGCGCATGTGCTCAAGGACAAGACCGAAGCGGCGTACAAGCGAACGGATTTGTTCGCCCAACGCGCGCGCTTGATGACTGACTGGGCCAAGTTCTGCGCGACCCCGGCACCCGAGGGCAACGTCACACCGATTCGCCGAGCCCGCAAGGCAAACTGAGCTTCACGCAGTTACGCACACACGAAGCGCAAGCCCAAGATGGCGCGCAGTGTGTAGGGCGCGCTGCGGCCTTTTTGCATAACGACATTTTTTGCGGCGAGCGCCGGGTGCCGAGGTAGAAGCCAATGTGCTATGCAACGGGTCAGATCACGACGGCTGCGTGACTCACACCAAACGGCGTCCGAATTCCCAGGACGGTTCACACGACTGTCGCAGTGCGACCCAAAACGGACGTCTGCCGCTCGGTCGGGATCGCCCGGCCCGGTGGGGCGAACCTGAGGCCCTCGACGACGCGCGAGGCTTCGCGCTCGATCACGCCGCGAGGGTCGGCGCGAATGATCCGGACATCGGCGGTGTTGCCGTCGGGCCGGATCGCAAAGTCGACTTGGACATAGCCTTCGACGCTCCGACGCAGGGCCTGGATCGGATAGCGCAGCGAGGGCTGGCTGACCAGACGCGGCATGGCGTCCGCGGGGGGGTGTGGCCGGCGCAGCGGCGGGCGCGGGAGTCGGCGCGGTCGGTGTGGCGACCGGCTGCGGAGTGGGCGCAGCCGGCGTGACGACGAAAGCAGTTGTCGACGCTGGCGTCGGCCTTCGCTTCGTTCGCCTTCGCCAGCGCTGCCCGCGCTGCGGCGCCACCATGCGGCTGATTGCGTTCATCGTCGAGCGGGCGGAGATCGTGCGCATCCTCGATCACCTTGGCGAACCCACGGCGCCGCCGCGAGCCGGGCCAATCCGCGACCCGCCGGAGGCCGCGCGAGCGTGGGCCGAGGGGACGGGTGACATCGATGCTTTTGCACTCGAACCCAACACCCAGCACATACCCGACTACGAGAACCAGCGGCAGGACGTGGACTGGTGAGAAGAGCGAAGGTGAACCGGCGTCGCGAATGGCGCCGCCGGCGCGCCCAGCTGCGCGTGAGAGGCCGCATCTCGCTGCATCTCGCCCCAGCACGCGCTTGCTGCCGCCGATGCGGGTGGTGACGACCGTTCGAAACGCCCAGGACACGCCCGAATCGGTCCTCGGTCATGGTGCACAGCATGCACTTGGCCGCCCGTGGGCGTAAGCTTCGGGGCGGAAAGTGCTTTGGATTTCCTATCCCTCGTCATCTTTGGAATTTCTTGAATTCTCGCGTTCGTTCACTCGAGGTCATGCGACGGCCACTCGAAAAGGGCAGTCACGATGGGATAGGAGATAAGGCACCGCAAAAAACGAGGCCCCCTGCGGCGAGGCGGCTGCGCCCGGCCTTGATCGAGATGGAAACCTGCTCTTGGATGCCGCAAACCTAGGAATCGTGATGCATCTCCGTGCAAAAGAACGTGTGGCCGGCAGAAAGCAAGGATTATTCTATGGCTGGTGGGTCGCTGCAACGGCTGCCCTTGGGCTCTTTCTAAGCGCAGGTTCGATTGTCGTTCTGTCCTTCGGCGTCTTTTTCAAGCCCCTGAGCCAGGATTTTCACGCCGGACGAACCGCCATCTCACTCGCGTTCTCGCTGAACAGCCTTATCGCCGCAATAACGATTCCGCTGATCGGTCGTCTGATCGACCGTTTCGGAGCACGCAGGGTTATCCTCATCGGAACTGCGCTTTTCACGATGGTTCTGCTGTCAAGTGAGTTCGTCGGGTCGCACATTGCATCGCTATACATCTTTTTCGCAGTACTGGGTGCGGTAAACGGCACAACCTCACCCGTCCCGTATGGTGTAGTAGTCTCTCGCTGGTTTGACAAACGCCGGGGATTGGCGCTCGGGCTGATGGCAATCGGATTGGGCTTAGGAGCGATCCTGATGCCGCTATTTGCGCAACGGCTCATAGCGATGTTTGGCTGGCGCGGCGCTTACGCAATCTTCGGTGGCGCGGCCGCGTTGCTAACGCTCCCCCTGGTTGGCGCCTTTCTTCTGGAAAGCCCAGCTCAAAAAGGCTTGCGACCGGATGGGACACCGTTCAATGAAAAGCAACAACCGACCCAAATGGATCAACAAGGATTGAGCTGGCGCGACACGTGGCATCAACCCACTTTCTGGTTGCTGATCGGCGCCTTCAGCCTGGCGGCAGCTGGACTCTTGGGTTGCATCGTTCACCTACCGACGATCGTTGCTGACCGCGGTGGTAGCGCACAGAATGCCGCAGTGGCAAGTTCTGTTATTGGAATTGCATTGCTGATCGGCAGATTTGGCGCCGGCTATCTGCTGGACCGATTCTTCGCTCCGCGGCTCGCCATGATTTTTTTTGGCGGCGCGGCACTTGGATTTACTCTGCTGTTGGCAGGCAGTTCCGGTATCTTAGCATTGGCCGCTGCATTTCTTCTCGGGCTGGGAATGGGGTCCGAAGTGGATATCATGGCCTTCCTAATGAGTCGCTACTTTGGCTTGCGCTCATTGGGCACTGCGTTTGGATTCGGTTTCGGAAGCTACATTCTCGCGGGCGCCGTGGGCGCGTTGATAATGGGCGCAGGCTTTGACACCACCCATTCGTACGCGTTGCCGTTAGAAGGTTTTTTGTTCGCCATGCTTGTGGCCATCGTGGTAATGGCGCGGTTAGGACCCTATCGTTATGCTCCGCAAAGCTAGCACCGAGATATTATGAACGAGCAAACAAATTCTCCAGCTGCTTTCAAGCAACTAATGAAACTGCGCGACGCCGCAATCGTACACAGCGCGCTGTGTGCCGCAGCAAAGCTCGGCGTCGCGGACCTCCTGGCACAGGGTCTGAGTACGCCCTCGGAACTCGCTCGTTCATTGAACGTGAACGAAGATGCTCTGTACCGTACTCTCCGCGCGCTCGCAACGCAGGGGATTTTCGAGGAGAGCGATGGTCGACGCTTTCGCAATTCGGAACTTTCTGATCGCCTCCGCACCGGCGTTCCCGGGTCTGTCCGGCCGGCGTTCATGTTCTGGGGAACGGAATTTTATTATCGCGCCTTTGGCGACATGTTCCGCAGCATTCAAACGGGCGAAGCCTCAAAGCCCGATGGGATGAACGAATGGGAGTACATGGCGCAAAATCCCGACGTGGCCGACATATTCGACGAAGCGATGACGAATTTCTCTACAATGCAGGCGCCCATGCTTGCCGGCGCCTACGACTTTGGGAAGTGGGAAAGCATTATGGACGTCGGAGGCGGTAACGGAATACTGCTTTCCTGCATTCTTAAAACGTACAAGAATTTACGCGGCGTCTTAGCAGACCGGGCGAACGTGCTAGAGCGAGCATCGCAACGCGGCTTTCTCGAAGGCGAGCTGGCATCCCGCACCACAATGCAAGAGTGCGATTTTTTTCGTGAAGTGCCGTCAGGTTGCCGCGCCTACGTCATGAAGAACGTGATCCATGATTGGGACGACGCTAAGGCGCGCGATATTCTCGCACACTGCAGACGAGCGGTTCCATCAAACGGCGTACTCTTGCTGGTAGAATGGAGCCTGAGTGAACCGAATGTGCCATCCATTGGAAAGCTGAGCGATCTCATTATGCTGGTGTTGACAGGCGGCAAGGAGCGGACCGTTGAGGAGTTCCGGCAGCTCTTGTCCAGCGCACAATTTTCTCTTCACGGCGTCACTCACACCCCGACTGAACTGTCAATCTTCGAGGCTTTCCCGGTCTAGAGAACCACCCGCGCGGATCGACGCGGCCAGCCGCGGCCTCTCGTCGGAAAACGTAAGCGCCTCGTTTTGTGCGGCCGTACCAACGCAAGCCTTTCTCGTGCCAAATTCGGTTCTCGTATATGTGCTTCGTGTTCTCAGGCCGGAGTTTTGCTTGCAGCTTCCTCCCCACTCGTTACAGAGTCGCAGTTGCTGTTCAGCTAGGAACACTACTGTCCGGTTAAATGGCCGATGCCAAGCTTGAGATCAAGCATTGACGGGACTTACGAGCTGTTTTGGGATGGTGTCGATTTGAATGTGATTTGCCAGGAATCGCGTAGTTTCCCGGAGCTGACAGCCTCGGGGAAGACACATGAACACTGGCAAGACCTTGTTCGCTCAGGTGATGGAGTTCATCCCGTGGGCGAGCTTTTCGCGCATCGTGCAGCGGCATCATGGCAATGCCAGCGTAGGTAAAAGGGGACGGGGGTAATTAAGTTCAGTACTTGCGTCCTGCCCAGGTTCCTAGAAACCGAAAACCCGTGCAGAATGCACTTTCGAGTGACCGCCTCTGGCCGATTGCGGTCGATCGCCGTCGCTACTTGACGGACGTTCTTGTCGGCCTGAGCCACGACGGCCTCGTCAACGTGCGCCCGCAATTCGTCGAGCGAGCACTCGCCGTTTCTGACTCGAAAAGTTAAGCCGGCTGAACTTTTCGGCCGCGCCGCGGGAAAACCGCGGGACGAATTTGGTACCAAGTGTCCCCGACATCCCTATCCTGCACTAGCCATTTCTTGCCACTAAAAAAGCCAGCATGCTAGCCTTTCTGTCATACAACGCTACCGCGATCCCTATCCTGCACTAGCTCATTTCTCTTCGTGAAAAGTATGGCGCGCCATACTTTTCCACGTCGGCGCTAACCGGGGTAGAAGTACAGCGCGCTGTACTTTTGCGGAGCTTGCAGATGCCACGGATGATTCGTGGAAAAGTCCGACGCGCTGGCTTTTCGAGATGTCGCGCATTGAAGGCAACCCGAATCTGTCTCGCGTTACATGGTCTCCAGAATCGGGCGGCAGCAACGAGAATTGCCTGATACTCATCAAGGCCCCACCACCTTGGTGAACCGATGTCTGACGCGAGTAGGGATTGTTGTAGGGATTATGTGCCTATCTTAAACAAAATACCATATACATCATATATTTATATGTATAATTGGCGGAGAGGAAGGGATTCGAACCCTTGAAAGGCTTTCGCCTTTGCCGGTTTTCAAGACCGGTGCCTTAAACCACTCGGCCACCTCTCCGTATTTTTGCCCGCTCGGGCGGGATTGCCCGCATCATCCCTGATGCTCACCCTTCGCTACGCTCAGGGCCGCCTTCGGCGTCCAAATTCGTTCCTGACGAATTTGTCGAACCCACGAGAGGATCGCTCCTCTGCCGGATTTCAAGACCGGTGCCTTAAACCACTCGGCCACCTCTCCGGCTAACCAAACTCGTCATTCCTGGGCCGGCCCGATTTCATCGGGTCGGAACCCGGAATCCATTTTTATCTTATTCGAACGCAAGGAGGGCGAAAATGGATCCCGGCTTTCGCCGGGATGACGATTGTACGTTGTTGGACGATATGGGCACGAACGGTCACACAATTCGCTCCATGCCGCCCATATACGCCTGCAGCGCGTCCGGCACGCCGATCGAACCGTCCGCGTTCTGATAATTTTCCATCACCGCGATCAGGGTGCGGCCGACCGCGAGGCCGGAGCCGTTTAGCGTATGCACCAGCTCCGGTTTGCCGGTCGCAGGATTGCGCCAGCGCGCCTGCATGCGTCGCGCCTGGAAATCGGTGCAGTTGGAACACGAGGAAATCTCGCGCCAGGTATTTTGCGATGGCAGCCAGACTTCCAGGTCGTAGGTCTTGGCCGCGGCGAAACCCATGTCGCCGGTGCACAGCAGCATCTTGCGATACGGCAGTTGCAGCGCTTGCAGAATCCTTTCGGCGTGGCCGACCAACTCTTCCAGCGCTTCAAACGACTTGGTCGGCTCGACGATCTGCACCAGCTCGACCTTTTCGAACTGATGCTGGCGGATCATGCCTTTTACGTCTTTGCCGTAAGAGCCGGCCTCGGCGCGGAAGCAGGGCGTGTGCGCGGTCAGTTTCATCGGCAGCGCGCCGGCTTCGACGATCGAATCGCGCACTAGATTGGTCAATGGCACTTCGGCGGTAGGGATCAAATAATGTGCTTTTCTAGATTTAATAAAATTGCTGATCGCTTTTAAACCTGCACCGACATTTTTTGCTTTACCTTTGCCGACAGCTCTGAGTTCGGATCGTGCATTTGGATAAGAATCAGGGTCGCCTAAGCTCATTGTTTCAAAAAGATCTTCCTCGAATTTAGGGTATTGCCCCGTTCCTTGCATAGTTGATTCGATCACCAGCAGCGGCACGTTGCATTCCAGATACCCGTGCTCGTTCGTGTGCAGGTCGAGCATGAACTGCGCGAGCGCGCGGTGCAGCCGCGCGAGTTGGCCGCGTAACACGGTGAAGCGCGCACCGGACAGCTTCGCGCCGGCTTCGCCATCCAGCCAACCGTGGCGGCTCCCAAGTTCGACGTGATCCTTGACGGAAAAATCGAACGTGCGCGGTTCGCCCCGACGCGAAACTTCGACGTTCTGCGTTTCGTTCTCGCCAACCGGAACCGATTCGTCCGGCAGGTTGGGAATACCCAACGCGATGTCGGCAATCTTCGCCTGCACGTCGGCCAACGACTGCTCGTTGGCCTTCAACTCATCGCCGATTCCCGCAACTTCGGCCATCAGCGGCACGACATCCTCGCCTTTCGCCTTGGCCTGCCCGATCGTTTTGGAGCGCGTGTTGCGCAGATTTTGTAATTCCTGCGTGCGTGTCTGCAACACCTTGCGATTGTGTTCCAGCGACACGAGTTGCTCGACAGGCAAGTCGTAGCCGCGCGTTTTCAGGCGTTGCGCAAGCGCTTCGGGTTCGCTGCGCAGCAAGGCGGGATCGAGCATCGATAATCCTATGAAAGTCCGCGCAAAACGCGATTATCGCGGCGAGACGCGAGTCGGCGCAAACCGCGTACCTGCAACTGACTACTTCGTCATTCCGGGGCCGGCAAAGTGACCTTGCCCTCGAATTACGTATCCCATAACCGAGGTCATGAGCTGGCATGTTTGGCCTGATCGGCCAGCCAATGTTGTTCGAACTGCATCGGGCTAACGTAGTTCAAGGTGGAGTGTAATCGCGACTGGTTGTACCAGAGCAACCAGGCAAGCGTTTCGTCCTTGGCGTGACGGCGGGTGATGAAGTGCTGTCCGTGTAGGCGCTCTACCTTCAATGAACCGAACAGCGTTTCGCTACACGCGTTGTCCCAGCAGTTGCCGCGGCGACTCATCGAGGCGGCGATACCGTAGTCCTTGAGCACGGTCCGGAAGTCTTCGCTGGCGTATTGACTGCCGCGGTCGCTGTGGAAGATCAGGCCAGCGTGCTTGCCGGGATGGCGTTTGAACCACGCCATGCGCAGCGCATCGATTACGATGTCGCGGTGCATGTCCTGGCGCATCGACCAACCCACGACCTGGCGGCTGAACAGGTCGATGACGACCGCCAGAAACAGCCATCCCTCATCGGTGGCAATGTAGGTGATGTCGCCGGCCCAGACCTGGTCCGGCGCATCCACCGCAAACTGGCGATTGAGCAGGTTCGGTGCGATCGGCAGATCGTGGTTGCTGTCGGTGGTGACCTTGAAGCGTTTCTTGCCCTTGGCGCGGATGCCATGGGTGTGCATCAGGGTCTGCAGCCGCTGCTTGCCGATGCGCACGCCCTGCTTCCGCAGCTCGCGCAGCAGGCGTGGTCGACCATAGGCGCGATGCGTCTGCGTGTGGATGGCCTTGATGTGCACCAACAGTGCCGCGTCATTGAGGTGGCGACGCGGTGCGTGGCTGGCTTGGCGTGCGACATGCCCGTGATAGCCGCTGACGCTCACCTTCAGCACCCGGCACTGCACGGTGATGGGCCACACCTGGCGGTGACGCTCGATGAAGGCGTACCTCACTTCGCACCCTTGGCGAAGTACGCCGTCGCTTTTCCCAGAATGTCACGCTCCATCTTCACTCGGGCCAACTCGGCTCGCAGCCGGGCGATCTCCATCTGCTCGGCGCTCACCGACTTGCTTTCAGCACCCTTGAGCTGACCCTGCCGGCTCGCCTTGACCCAGTTGAACAGCGTCTGCTCGACCAGCCCCAGGGTCTTGGCCACTGAGGCTTGGCTCTGGCCTGTCTCAACCAGGCGCACCGCTTCGTGCTTGAATTCGAGCGTGTAACGCGCCCGTGTCGTCTTCGTCATGTCGTTCTCCTTGCGTGGATTGAATCACACGGCAAGGGATACGTTTCTCGGGGGCAAGGTCAAAGCCGGAACCCGGAATCCATCTTGATTCTTCACCCTAGCCGAAGAGCAAAATGGATTCCGGATCGCGCTGCGCGCGTCCGGAATGACGGCTAAGGTGAATGGTCACGCGCTTGTTGCTAGGCTCGCGCGTCCGGCGCTCGCCAAGCAACCCTGCCCTCGGCATCCTGCCTCGTGCGCTCGACAGCGCAGCCGATGCCATTCAAGGCATCGGCTGCGCACGCTGTCTCGCCCGCGCCTCGCGCAACGCCACGATCTTTTCCTTGATCTTGGCTTCGACGCCGTTCGCGGTCGGTGCGTAGAACTCGGTGCCGACCAACGCATCGGGGAGGCATTGCTGATCCAGTGCGACGCCGCCTTCCACGTCCGGGTCGTACTGGTAGCCCTTGCCGTAACCGAGTCCCTTCATCAGCTTGGTCGGCGCGTTGCGCAGGTGCATCGGCACGTCCAGCGTGCCGGTTTCGCGCACATTCGCGCGCGTGGCGTTGTACGCCGCATACACGGCGTTGCTCTTGGGCGCCGCGGCAAGATACAGCGCGACTTCCGCAAGCGCCAGTTCGCCTTCGGGCGAGCCGAGTCGTTCGTAGGTGTCCCAGCCGTGCAGCGCAAGTTGCCACGCGCGCGGATCGGCCAAGCCGATGTCTTCCACCGCCATGCGCAACATCCGCCGCGCGAGGTACAGCGGCTCGCAACCGCCGTCCAGCATACGCACCAGCCAGTACAGCGCGGCATCCGGATCGGAACTGCGCACCGATTTGTGCAACGCGGAAATCTGGTCGTAGAACTGCTCGCCACCCTTGTCGAAACGCCGCGTGCGGTCGGCCAGCACCAGTTCCAGCGTGCGTCGGTCGATGCGATTTTCTTCCGCGAGCTCCGCGGCAATTTCCAGGAACGTCAATGCGCGACGCACGTCGCCATCGGCGGCGCGCGCCATCAGCGCGAGCGCCTCATCGTCCACTTTCAGACGCAGCGTGCCGAGTCCGCGCTCGTCGTCGCGCAATGCACCTTGCAAAGCTTCCACAATCTCATCGGGCGCAATCGCGTCCATCACGTGAACCCGGCAGCGCGACAGCAGCGCGGAGTTCAACTCGAACGACGGATTCTCGGTGGTCGCGCCGATGAAGATGATGATGCCGCGTTCGATGTGCGGCAAAAACGCATCCTGTTGCGCCTTGTTGAAGCGGTGTACCTCATCGGCGAACAGCACGCTGCGCCGTCCCTGCGCGAAGTTGACCTCGGCTTCCGCAAGCGCCGCACGCACCTCGGCCACACCGGAAAGCACCGCCGAGATCGCGCGAAAATGCGCATCAGCGTATTTCGCGACCAGCAGCGCCAGCGTGGTCTTGCCGCAACCGGGCGGGCCCCACAGGATCATCGAATGCACACGCCCTGCTTCCAGCGCGCGGCGCAACGGTTTGTCAGGCCCGAGCAGGCGCGGCTGGCCGACGATCTCATCCAGCGTGCGCGGACGCATACGTTCCGCCAGCGGTTTCAACTCGCTGGATTCGGCGAAAAGCTCGGGAGTTCTGGAAACAGATTTACCGCGCGGCATTCGATGATGATACGCCAGCGGTCAATGCCCGCCCGTTGCTGACCCGGCTTCGCCCACCACATCGGTGCCCTTGGGCGGAGTGAAGGTAAACGTATCGGCCGGCAACGACGGATTGCGCTGCCAATCCGAGAACACGATCTGGGTGAGATTGCCGAGAGTGTCCTTGAACACCATCCGCCGCGGCGCGTTGCCGTCGAAACCGATATCGGCGTATTCGAACTGCGGATCCTTGCCGCGCGAGGTCAACCGCAACCATTGCAGGCCACCGTGCACGCCCTGCTCGCTGGCCTTGAAGTCGCGATCGAGTTGCGAAAGATCGGTGAGCACGGTCAACGGGCTGTGCGCTTCCTGCGAACCCTGATCGCGCACTGTCACCTGCTCCAATTCCGGATCGTAAACCCACACCTTACGGCCGTCGGCGACGATCAATTGCTTGTACGGCGCGCTCACCAGCCAGCGGAATTGCATCGGCGCCGACAACGCCAGTGTGCCCTGCGCGGTATCGCCGCGGCGGCCGTTGGCGTCGTACACGGCCTGGCTGAAATTGCCCGTCACCGAATGCAGATCGTGCGCGAAAGCGTCGAGGTGATCACGTGCGTTACCGGCGGCATGGGCGATGCCGATAAATAGAAACAGGGCAATCGGAACCATCATGCGCATAACGGATTTCCTCTGCGAAGCGAACGCATTTTGAGTGATCCGTCTGAACGCAAGCCGAGTGAGCGGTTTGCAAAGCGTAGCGAGCCAAGGCGAGTTGCGCGTCGCCGGAGCGCAAGACCGGAGTGTACACGTCAGTACCTGAGGTCGAAACTCGCGCCAGCGAGTTGAGGGAGCACCGCCGGCACGCTACATTTTGATTGAATCAGGCCGAGCGCGAGCTTTGCAACCGCTCAACGGGGCGTTGGCGGCGCCAACACCTCTCGATTGCCATTGTGCTGTGGCGCGCTGACGATGCCCTGCTGCTCCATCGTCTCGATCAGGCGCGCGGCGCGGTTGTAGCCGATGCGCAGATGCCGCTGTACACCGGAGATCGAGGCGCGGCGCGTGGTGGTGACCAGATGCACGGCGCGATCGTACAACTCGTCGAAATCGCCGTCGTCATTGCTGGCATCCTCGGGCAATCCGGAGTCGTTGACGATCTTGCCGTCGCCCAGCGACTGCACTTCCTCCAGCACCCCGTCGATGTAATCCGGTTCACCCTGCGCGCGCAGCCACTCAACGACTTTGTGTACTTCATGGTCATCGACGAACGCGCCGTGCACGCGATCGGGCGTGGCGGTGCCGGGTGGCAAATACAGCATGTCGCCGTGGCCGAGCAAGGTTTCCGCGCCGGATTGATCGAGGATCGTGCGCGAATCGATTTTGCTGGAAACCTGGAAAGCGATGCGGGTCGGGATATTGGCCTTGATGAGGCCGGTGATCACGTCCACCGAGGGGCGTTGTGTCGCGAGGATCAGATGCACCCCCGCCGCGCGCGCCTTCTGCGCCAAGCGTGCGATCAGTTCCTCGACCTTCTTGCCGACGATCATCATCATGTCAGCGAATTCGTCGATGATCACCACAATCTGGTACATCGTGCCTAGCGGTTTCGCCATGTCCAGCGGCATGTCCGGGTTGGGCTTGAACAGCGGGTCGAGCATAGGCTGACCGGCGGCTTCCGCATCGCGCACCTTCTTGTTGAAACCGGCGAGATTGCGCACGCCGACCGCGGCCATCAATTTGTAGCGGCGCTCCATCTCCGCCACGCACCAGCGCAACGCGTTGGCGGCTTCCTTCATGTCGGTGACCACCGGCGTCAGCAGGTGCGGGATCTTTTCGTACACCGAAAGCTCTAGCATCTTCGGATCGATCATGATCATGCGCACGTCGTTGGGCGACGCCTTGAACAGCAGCGACAGCACCATCGCGTTCAACGCCACCGATTTGCCCGATCCCGTGGTGCCCGCCACCAGCAGATGCGGCATCTTCTGCAAGTCCACCACAACCGGCCGGCCACCGATGTCCTTGCCCAGCGCGAGTGAAATCGGCGAGCGCGCGTCGCCATATTCCTTCGAACTCAGAATCTCCGACAGATGCACCGTCTCGCGCGTTGCGTTGGGGATCTCCAGCCCGATCACGTTCTTGCCAGGGATTACGTCCACCACACGCACGCTGTACACGGAAAGCCCGCGCGCGATGTCCTTGTCGAGCGATGAAATCTGGCTGCCGCGCACGCCGGCCGCCGGCTCCAGCTCGAAGCGCGTGATCACAGGGCCCGGGTGCGCGCTGACAACGCGCGCGTCGATCCGGAAATCCTTCAACTTCATTTCGACCTGGCGCGACAGCACTTCCAGCGTTTCTGGCGAATAGCCCTTGCCTTGCGGCGGCGCGTCGTCCAGCAACGACAGTGGCGGCAGTTCGCCCTCCGCCGATGCGCCGGCGAACATCGGGATCTGGTTTTCGCGCCGCGAGCGTTCGCTCCTAGCGATGGGTGCGGGCGCCTGCTCGATCTTGATCGGCTCGCGTCTGGCCTGTTTGGCGAATTCGACCTTGCGGACTTCCTCCCGTTCGCTCCGCGCGGCCCGCGCGGCGAGCGCTTCCGGTGCGCGTTTCAGTTTGCGCTGCACCCATGCGCCGAACCCGAACGCGCCGCGACCGATCGCGTCCATCAGCTTGAACCACGACAAGCCGGTGGCGAGCGTGATCGCAACCAGGAACAGCCCCAGCAGAAACAGCACCGCGCCCAGTTCGCCAAAACCCGCGCCCAGCCCGCGCCCGACCGCGCAGCCGAGCACGCCGCCGGCGGCCAGCGGTGTCTGGCAATCGATGCTGTCCAGGCGCAGAAACGCCAGCCCGCAACCGGCGACGAAGAAGGCGACGAAACCGATCAGGCGCAGGGTCGGTTCCAGTGCGCTGCGATCGGCGGAACGCCAGCCGCGCAACACGCCGATCGCCAGCACGATCAGCAGGATCGGAAATGCATAGGCGAACACGCCGAACAGGTTGAACAAGAGATCCGCGAGATACGCGCCGACCATGCCACCGAAATTGTGCACGCCCATGCTGGGCTGGCCGGAATGCGACCAACTCGGATCTTGTGCGTCGTAGGTGACCAGGCACGCGATGAGATACAACGCCACCGGCAACAACAACAGCACCGCCGCCTCGCGCAGGATGCGGCGGGTACGTTCGCCGACGTCGCGGACGGGCTGGCTGGCAGTTACCTTGGCACGCACCATCTTCGACAGAACCTCAGAATACCCGGCCAAGTCTTTGTACGGCAGCGTTTATAACATGCCCTTCAATGCCGGGTGCACGATCTCGCCGCCGGCGATGTTGATTCCCTTGGCCAGCGGTTCGTAGCGGTGCCAGTCCTTTTCGGCTGCCAGCCGCAACACATACGGCAGCAACGCGGCGGAGATCGCCTGCGAAGAGGTTTGCGGCACCGCGCCCGGCATGTTGGTCACGCAGAAATGGGTCACGCCGTCGACGACGTAAGTCGGGTCGGCCCATGTTGTCGGTTTGGAAGTCTCGAAGCAGCCACCCTGATCGATCGAGATGTCGACCATCACGCTGCCGCGCTCCATCGACTTCACCATTGCGGCAGACACCACATGCGGCGCTTTAGCGCTCGGGATCAACACTGCGCCGATCACCAGATCCGCGCTCGTCACTTCTTGCGCGACCACGGAATCGTAGGCGTACAACGCGGTGACGTTGGCGCCCAGCGCCATCATCTGCGCGAGGCGATCCGGCCGCTTGTCGAACACCACTACATTCGCGCCACCCGCCGCGGCCAGCGCCGCCGAATTGCCGCCTGCCGCGCCCGCGCCGAGCACGACCACTTTGCCGCGTTCGGTGGTCGGCATCCCGCCCAACAGCTTGCCCTTGCCGCCTTCGGGTTGATGCAGTAGATGCGTCCCGACCTGCACGCCGATTCGCCCTGCGATCACCGACATCGGCGCCAGCAACGGCAGATTGCCATCCTCGTCTTCCACCGATTCGAACGCGACGCCGGTCAGGCCGATATCGAGCAATCGCTTGGTCAATTCCGGTTCCGGAGCCAAATGCAAATAGCAGAACAACAAATGATGCTTCTTGAGCAGCGCCAGATCGCCCGCAATCGGCTCCTTGACTTTGACGATCAATTCGCCCTTCTCGTACAACGCGGCGGCATCCGGCACGAGCTTGACGCCGACCTTGGCGAAATCCGCATCGCTGAAACCGCTCTTGTCGCCGGCGCCCGCCTGCAGGAATACCTCGTGACCGTGGCGCACGAGATCCGCGCAGGCCGCGGGCACCAATGCGACACGGCCCTCGAGCGTCTTTGTTTCGGAAGGAATGCCGATACGCATGGTTCTGTTTCCTGATATGCGAGAATCGCGGGCTTGAGTTGATGTTCACTGTTCCCCATGCTGCGCATTCTTCGATGCAATCAGTATGCGGGTCGGGCAAACTACAAAGAGCCGTTTGCAAAGCGTAGCGAGGATGAGCAGGTTGCGCGCCGCCGGAGCGGAGGAACCGGAGTGTACACGTCAGTACATGAGGATTCCTTGGCCCCAAAGCGGTACATCCATGTGCCGGGCCTGATCCGAGCACCGCTGGCGCGTAACATGATGAATTGAATCGGGCCGAGCGCGAGCTTTGCAAGCGGCTCTAACGCAGGAAATTATACATGAGCACTCCCAGACACAGCCGCCTGTTGATCCTCGGATCAGGTCCGGCCGGTTACAGCGCCGCGGTGTACGCCGCACGCGCGAATCTGAAACCGATGCTGATCACTGGCCTGGCGCAAGGTGGCCAGTTGATGACCACCACCGATGTCGACAACTGGCCCGGCGACGACGCTGGCGTGCAGGGCCCGGAATTGATGGCGCGGCTGCTGCGTCACGCCGAGCGCTTCGATACGGAGATCGTGTTCGACCACATTCATAGCGCGGATTTGTCGCAGCGGCCGTTCCGGCTGAAGGGTGACAATGGACAGTACAGTTGCGACGCGCTGATCATCAGCACCGGCGCGGATGCGAAGTACCTCGGCATTCCATCCGAGGAGAAGTTAAAGGGACGCGGGGTTTCGGCCTGCGCGACTTGCGACGGCTTTTTTTTCCGCGATCAGGATGTCGCGGTGATCGGCGGCGGCAACACCGCGGTCGAGGAGGCGTTGTATCTGGCCAACATCTGCCGCAAGGTGACCCTGGTGCATCGTCGCGACAAATTGCGCGCGGAAAAAATCTTGCAGGACAAGTTGTTCGAGAAAGCGCGCGCGGGCAAGATCGAGTTGGTCTGGAACCATATCGTCGACGAAGTGCTGGGCGATGATTCCGGCGTCACCGGCGTGCGCCTCGCCGGCACCGACGACAAGGCCACGCGCGAGCTCGCCGTCAGCGGCATGTTTGTGGCGATCGGCCACACACCCAACACCAGCATCTTCGAAGGCCAGCTCCACATGAGCAATGGCTACATAAAAATCCGCACGGGATTGGAAGGCGGCGCAACCACGACTTCCGTGCGCGGCGTATTCGCCGCCGGCGATGTCGCCGATCAGGTCTATCGTCAAGCCGTGACCTCCGCCGGTTTCGGCTGCATGGCAGCGCTCGATGCGGAGAAGTTTCTGGATTCCGTGGGGCTGGCGGGCTGACCCTGAATCAGGTCGCAATGCACTCTTCCTACAAATGGAATATCGAGCAATAAGTCGCCGAAACGAACGCCATGGATGGCCGTCAAAGAGGCGAGCTCAAGCGCCGTGCATGACGCCGAGCATCGCAGCGCCAAGCGGGAGCAAGGCGCGCATGTTCGACTACACGGATGTAGGAGTTCGCGCCGGCCCGCTTGGCGCGAGAAGCGCAGGAAAGTCGAGACAACACGATGTTGTCGAGACCGTCATGCCCGCGCGCAATGGTTTCGGCGACTTTTGCCAAAACAAAAGTCGCCCGCTCGCGGCAGCGAGCGGAACCAAGGCAATCCTGCAAAAGAGCGAGATCAAAAATGGATTCCGGCATTCGCCGGAATGACGATAGGGGAAACATCGGCGGCATAATGTCGCCATGCTGACCCTGCGCACGCATGCCTCCCTCGATGAAATCGACGCCGCGAGATGGGACGCGCTGGTCGCCGACGACAATCCTTTTGTCTCGCATGCGTTTCTTGCGGGGCTCGAACGCCACGGCTGCGTCCGCGAATCGAATGGTTGGCGCGCGCAACACCTGACGCTGCACGACGGCGATGCGCTGATCGGAGCGCTGCCGCTGTATCTCAAGGGCAACTCGCACGGCGAATACGTATTCGATTGGTCGTGGGCCAGCGCGTGGGAGCGCGCGGGCGGCGACTACTACCCGAAACTGCTGTGCGCCGTCCCGTATTCCCCTGTCACGGGACCGCGATTGCTGGCGGGCAATTCGAGCGGCGCTCCTGATCGGCGACGATTGCTCACGGATGCGTTGATTCAGTTGAGCCTCCGGCTCGGGCTATCGTCCGCGCACGTCGATTTTCTGGGCGCTGATGAATGCGACGACTTCGACAGCGACTGGCTGTCGCGCTTCGACTGGCAGTTCCATTGGCGCAACGAAGATGGCTGGCGCGACTTCGCGGATTTTCTCGCTGCGCTGACCCATAAGCGCCGCGCCGCGATCCGTCGTGAACGCGCGCAGGTCGCGCGCGCGGGCGTGACCTGCGAATTCCGCGACGGCGGTTCGCTCGACGACGCCGAATGGCACGCGATGCACGCTTTGTATCTCGGCACGTTCGAGGACAAGGGCAACATGCCGACCTTTAGCCTCGGTTTCTTCCGCCATCTCGGTACCGCGTTTCCCGCCCGTTCGCACATCGCCTTCGCGCGCCGCGACGGCCGCATCATCGCCGGTGCCTTGTTCCTGTCTTCGCACGACACGCTTTACGGTCGCTACTGGGGCGCGCGCGCGCAGGTGCCAGGCTTGCACTTCGAACTGTGCTATTACCAGGGGATCGACTATTGTCTGCGCGTAGGCCTCGCTTGCTTCGAGCCCGGCGCGCAAGGCGAACATAAACTGGCGCGCGGATTTCTCCCTGTTCGCACGCATTCACGGCACTACCTGGCCGACACGGGTTTCCGCAACGCCGTGCGCAACGCCTTGCGGCATGAAACGGCGATGCTGGAAAGCTATGGCGAGGAATTGCGTAGCCACTCGCCGTTCGCGCTAAGGAATCTTTGAAAAAGTTACTGCGCTCGGCATCTCGGCTGCCGGCGGTGCTCGAAATCCTCATGTATTGACATATACACTCCGGTTCCTGCGCTCCGGCGGCAGCCAACCGCGGATCAAGTCCGGGGCAGGCTCTGCCTTCGCTCGCGACGCTTTTCAAAAGATTCCTAATCTCAAGGTGCGGCGTGACTAGGCTCGCCCAACTCGATACGGATGATCCGGAAAACTTTCCGGATCCATCGCAGGCGCTAGACGACCCCAACGGCCTGCTCGCCTTCGGCGGTGATCTATCTCCGCGGCGTCTGCTCGCCGCGTATCGCCGCGGCATCTTCCCATGGTATTCACAAGGCGATCCGCTGCTGTGGTGGTCGCCCGATCCGCGTTGCGTGTTCGCCACCGGTCGCGTGCACGTCGCGCGGCGTTTGCGGCGCTCGCTGCGTCATTCGAAGTGGACGTTGACGCTGGATCGCGCGTTCGCCCATGTGATCCGCGAATGCGCCGCGCCGCGCGCGTACGAGTCCGGCACCTGGATCACGCCCGATATGCGGCACGCGTACACACGCTTGCATGAATCAGGGCACGCGCATTCGCTGGAAGTCTGGGATGGCGCGGTGCTGATCGGCGGGATTTATGGCGTCGCGATCGGTCGCGCATTCAGCGCCGAATCGATGTTCTCGCGCATCAGCGATGCGTCGAAAGCCGCACTGCTGGCACTTTGCCGGGCGCTGCGTGACTGGAATTTTCCATGGTTGGATGCGCAGGTGCCCAATCCGCATCTGTTGCGGCTCGGCGCGATCGAATTGCCGCGCCAGGAATATTTGTGCGCACTGAGCGATCTTGTGAAACAGCCCGGCGCCGATTTCCGGCGCTTGCCGTTCACGCACGTTGCGGAACTCGTGTGATTTTGTCACGCAATCGGCGTAGATTGGTGTTTTCGATCCAACATGGAGAAACGGCCATGACAGACGATCCCGGCAAACCCGGCAAGAAAGGCGCCGAACAGGCGCAGCGTTTCGCGCGAGGCATGATGGAATCCGCGCAGCAGATCTGGCTCGCGGGTCTCGGCGCGTTTTCGCGCGCGCAAGCCGAAGGCGGCAAGCTGTTCGAAACACTGGTCGAGGAAGGCGCGCAGGTGCAGGACAAAACCCGAACCTATACACAAGCGCAGTTCGAACAGGCGCGTCGCACCGCCGAACCCTGGCTGGACGAGGCCAAACGTCGCAGCACCGATGCCTTCGGCAAACTCGAGCAGGCATTCGACGAGCGGCTCGCGCGTGCGATGAAGCGCATGCAGATGCCAAGCCACGACGACATCGAGCGCTTGTCCGCGCGCATCGACGAACTGGCGCGCGAAGTACGCGCGCACAAACACGCACCGAAAAAAACCACGGCGCGCAAAACGCCACCGCGTTGACCGCGTCGCCGATGTTCCCCAGAATCAACCACGGGACGTGGCCGTCCCGTGCAGGCCATGGATAGCCGATGACACGGGATCCAGCGCTCTTAGCGGAGATATCCGCGTGATGACCGACGTTACGTCCGAATTCGAGCAAGCCACGGCAAGCGTCGAGCAACTCGGCGAGCGCCCCGACAACGACACCCTGCTCAAGCTCTATGCGTTGTACAAGCAGGGATCCGAGGGCGACTTGACGGGGCCGAAGCCGGGTTTTTTCGATTTCGTCGGCACCGCCAAATACGAGGCATGGGCCAAGCTGCGCGGGATGTCGCGCGAAGAAGCCGGACGGAAATACGTCAAGCTGGTGCGGGAGCTGGAGGCCTGATTCGTTACCGCCGCGTCTGCGCCTCCGCGATCGCCGCCGACAATTCGCGTTCACGCTCGCTGCCCGCCGCCAGTCCCGCGCGCGCGCCTTGCTGATCGGCGGCGTCGCGGTTCTGGCTGAGCTTGTAGCGGCCCTCCAGTTTGTCGATGCGCAATTCCAGACCGACGATGTAACGCATCTGCTCGCGCACGTAATCCTCTGGCGCATCGGTCACATGCCATGGCTGCGCACGTCCGCGTTCGTTGCGCCCGGTCAAACGCGTCAACAGTTCGTGCAGCCGTTGCGGATCGTCGAAGGTTCGCAACGTGCCGTGCGCGTGCACAGCGACATAATCCCAGGTCGGCACCTGGCGCGGATCATCGCGCTTGCCCGGATACCAGGATGGCGACACGTAACCGTGCGGTCCCTGGAAGATCGCCAATGCCGCTACGCCAACGCCCACAGTGCGCCACTGCGGATTGCTGCGCGCGATGTGACCGATCAGCGTACCGTTCGGTGCGGGTTCTGCGTCCAGTTCGAACGGCAGATGGGTGACGGCGAACCCGTCATCGGTATGCGTAAGCAGCGTGCCGAAAGCGATCGAACGGACCGCTTTGTGCAAAATCTCGACGCGGTCCTCGCGAAACGCGTGATTTGGATAAGCCACGGGTTCTCTCATTTAGCCGAACATAAGCGGATTGAAAAACGTCGCGAGCGAAGGCAGAGCCTGCCCCGGACTTGATCCGGGGTTGCGCGCCGCCGGAGCGCCGGAGCGCAAGCACCGGAGTGTACACGTCAGTACATGAGGATTCCTTGGCCCCAAAGCGGTACATCCTTGTACCGGGCCTGATCCGAGCACCGCCGGCGCGCGACATCATGATTGAATCAGGCTGAGCGCAGCAGCTTTGCAGGCCGCTTAAGCGATCAACGGCGCGGACGAAGGGTGATCTCGGGTCCTTCGTGCTGGCGATCCCACCCACGCAACTCGTCGCGCAACACGGCGATGCGCTGACGGCCGAGCGCGTTGCGTTCCTCGTCCAGTACGTTGCCGCCGAGCAACTCGGCCATGCGCTGCGCGGTCGGCAGCATTGCGTCCCAGGCATCCAGCGCGGTCAGCGGCCCCGGCAACGTCATGAAGAAGGTCAGCCCCGGCGTCTGCAATTCGTCGATGCGGCTCATGTCGAAATAACCGGGCTTCACCATATTGGCCGTTGAAAAAATCGGCCCGGCATCCGGCTTGCCGTCCAGCGGGCGATGGAAAATGTGCATGTCGCCGAATTCGAGTCCCGCTTTTTCGGCGGCGACCGCGATGTCGCTGCCGGAGAATTTCGCTCCGCCGCGCGCGACCACGAACAATGTGACGATCCGCTCCACCGGCAAGTCGGGCGGACGTTTGCCCGCCGGCGGGCGTTGCGCCGCGGCGGGCAGCGGACGCTGCGATTTTGCGCGCGCGCCAGCGACCGTGTTGCCGAGGCGCTCCAGTTCCTCGCGCAGCTCGACGCCCAATTCACGTTGGCGCGGCTCCGGCGCGGGGGTCTCTGGTTCGGCCTGACCGCCGGTCGAATCACCGATGACCGGCTCGACCCGCTGCCTTGCGATGCGCTTGAACAGCACGCGCGTGCCCTGCCCGCGCTGGCCCGGGCGGCCGAACAAATAGATCGCAAGCAGGATCAACCCGCCGATGATGGCGAGGATGATGCGCAGCGCGTTGGTTGAGATCGCCGCAGAATCCATGTGCGGACTTTAGCAAACTCGGGCTGCCTTGGCGGCCACGAATCAGTGAATCGGTCGAACGCAGAAGGGTTACGGAGATTTCTACGCCGCCCCGGCGAGTTTCGCGGCCTCCGCCAGATCAACCTGCACCAGGCGCGAGACCCCGGGCTCGCGCATGGTCACGCCGCACAACTGGTGGGTCATTTCCATCGTGGCCTTGTTGTGGGTGACCACGATGAACTGCACTTTCTCGGCCATGTCGCGCACCAGTTGCCCGAAGCGGCCGACGTTGCCTTCGTCCAGCGGCGCGTCCACCTCGTCCAGCAGACAGAAAGGCGCGGGATTCAGCCTGAAAATCGCGAACACCAGGGCGACGGCGGTCATCGCCTTCTCGCCGCCGGACAACAGCGAGATGTTGCTGATGCGCTTGCCGGGCGGCCGCGCCATGATCGCCACGCCGGTGTCGAGCAGATCCTCGCCGGTCAATTCCAGATGCGCGTGGCCGCCGCCGAACAATTTCGGGAACAGTTCCTGCAATCCCGCATTGACCCGATCGAAGGTGTCCCTGAAACGTTGCCGCGTTTCGCGATCGATCTTCTTGATCGCGTTGTCGAGGGTCTCCAGCGCGGAAACGAGGTCGGCGAGTTGCGCGTCGAGATACTCCTTGCGCTGCAGGTGCTCCGCGTGTTCGGCGATCGCGGCCAGATTCACCGGCTCCAGCCGCGCGATTTTGGTGTTCAATTCCTCGATCCGCTGTCGCCACTGTTCGGGCTGCGTGTTCTCGGCGAGCTCCGCCAACAGCGGCTCGACCTGCAAACCCGCAGCGTTGATCGCCTCGGTCAGCTGCTCGCCGCGCAGGCGCAACGCCTGTTCGGCAAGACGGCGTTCCGCCAACTCTTCGCGCTGCCCGACCAACCCGGCTTCCGCGGCGTGGCGCTGCTGTTCGGTCTGACGTATTTCGACATCGGCTTCTTCTACCGCGCGGCGCGCCTCGACCAGCTTGCGATCGACCTGCAGGCGCTGATCCAGAAACGTCTGCCGCTCGCTCTCGAGCGCCGCTACGGGGTCGTCACCCGCGCCGATCTGGGTATCCAGTTCCGTGCGGCGCATCTCCAGTTGCGCCAGTTGGGATTGCATCCGCGCCAGCGATTGCTCGAGCGAAGCGAGCGCCGCGCGTCTGGATTCCAGTGCAAGCGCGTGACGATGCGCGGCATCCGCGGCTTCCTGCGCGTCCGCCCGCGCGGCTTCGCGGCGTTCCAGCAATTGCCGGCGCTCGCCTTCGAGTTCCACACGAGCACGTTCGTGTTCGCCCATCCTGGCGATCGCCGATTCCATGCGCCCACGTGCGGCACGCGACAGCGCCTCGCTTTCATCGAGTTTGTTCGCGATGTCCGCGTGCTCGGCATCGAGCGCCTGCAGCCGCGCCTGCGCGCTATCGATGCGGCCGCGCTTGCCTTGCAGTTCGCCGGCGAGCTCCGACAAGCGCCGGTGCGTGTCGTACAGTTCGCCCTGCGCATCATCTCGCGCAGCTTCCGCGGCGAGGCGTTCCGAGCGCACTTCCTCGGCGCGGCGAGCCAATTCGGCCAGTCGTGATTGGTTCTGTTCGACTTCCGTGTTGAGCGCCTGCAATTCTCTCGCGCGCGCCAGCACGCCTACCTGCCCGCCCTCGGCACGCCGCACCCTGGCGAAGCCAACGCCGAGCCAAATGCCTTCACGAGTGATAACCGAATGCGGCGCGCTCAGCGTCCAGGCCAATGCGCGCGCCTCGCCAATCGATTCGGCGGTGCGCACCTGCGCCAGCAGCGCCAACGCGCTGGCCGGACCACGCACCTGCGCGCCCAGCGTGTCCGGTTCACCCCGCGCATCGTTGATGTCCGTGTTGACCAAGCCGACATCGGCGCCCTCGACCGCGACGAGCTCGTCGGCAAGCGCAAGCGGGTTCTCGACCAGCACGCCTTCCAGCAACCCAGCCAGGACGGTTTCGACCGCGCGTTCCCAACCGGATTCGACCTGCAATCGCGCGCCCAGACGCGCACCATCGGCCACGCCAACGCGTTGCATCCACTCGCGCGCGGTATCGCGATCCTGGCCGAGCGCGGCATGTTGCAATGCTTCCAATGATGCGACGCGGCCACGCAAGCTTTGTTGCTGTGCGCGCGCTTCGGCGAGCCACGCTTGCGCCTGGCGCTCCTCGCCGAGCAGGCGTTCGGCATCGGCCTTGTGTTGCTCCAGCGCCGCGCCGCGAGACTCGACTTCAGATTGCAGCGCCGCGTGGTCCTCCTGCAATCGCGCGGCGACGTGATGCAGCGCGTCCACATCGTAGCCCGCGCGCTCCGTTTGCAGCGCATCGCGGCGGCGCGAGAGTTCCAGTCCTTGTCGATCCAGATGATCGATATGGGTGCGCTCGATTTCGGCCTCGCGGGATGTGACCGCCGAATCGCCGCCGTAGGCTTCCCAGCGTTCCTGCCACGCGCCGTGCGCGGCTTCGGCATCACGCAACGTCGCGGTGGCGTCTGTCTCGCCGCCTCGCAACCGCGCCAATTCCGGCTCGCCCTCGGCCAATGCCGCGCCAACGGCTTCGTGTTGCGTGCGATCCGCGGCGAGGTGCTCGCCCATTTCCTTGCACGCGCGTTCGGTTTCCTCGCGCGCCTGACGCAAACGCTCGCCCAGTTCGCGATGATGACGGATCTGCTGTTCCACCCGCGCCAGTTCCGCGCCAACCTGATAGACCTCCGCCTGCACCGCATTGAACGCATCGGCATGTTCCTGATGCCGCGCGCGCCCCGTCTCGATCGCCGCTTCCAGATGGCGCTGTTCGGCGAGTTGTTTTTCGATGCCGGTTTCGGCCTCGCGCAACGAGGCGCGATGGGTGTCCAGTTCCTGCGCGATCGCGCGATAACTCAGCGCGCGCAGTTCTGCTTCGCGGCGGGTGTGTTCCTCCTTCAGTTTCTTCCAGCGCTCGGCCGCGCGCGCCTGACGATTGAGATGATCGAGTTGCTTCTCGACCTCGTCACGCACGTCGCGCACGCGATCCAGATTCTCGCGCGTGGCCTTGATCCGGCTTTCGGTTTCCTTGCGGCGCTCCTTGTAGCGCGAAATTCCTGCCGCTTCCTCCAGATGCATCCGCAACTGCTCGGGGTGCGACTCGACGATGTCGGAGATGATGCCCTGCTCGATGATCGAATAGCTGCGCGCACCCAAGCCTGTGCCGAGAAACAAATCGGTGATGTCGCGCCGGCGGCAACGCACGCCATTCAAAAAATAATCCGATTGCGAATCGCGGCCGACATTGCGCTTGACCGAGATTTCGTTATACGTGGCGTATTCACCGCCGATCGCGCCGTCGGCGTTGTCGAAGATCAGCTCGACGGTGGCCTGCCCGACCGGCTTGCGGCCGCTGGAACCGGAGAAGATCACGTCGGTCAACGAATCGCCGCGCAGTCGGCTGGCTGCGCTCTCGCCCATCACCCAGCGGATCGCGTCGATGATGTTGGACTTGCCGCAGCCATTCGGACCCACGATCGCGGTCAGATTGGTCGGCAGGTGCAGCACGGTCGGATCGACGAACGATTTGAAACCGGCCAGTTTGATGGTGGTCAGGCGCATGGATTGATGGTCTGGTGACGCGATCTAAGTCGAGGACCGGCGCACGGCATTTGCGGCGGGCGAATACGCCACTGTGCCAAACGCGGGCGCCGGACGCAATGCGTGGCGGACAGGATTCGATACGAGCGGAGAAATAGTCTTCAAGCCATTGATCGTCATTGGGCTTGACTCGTTGGCACGGGTCCGTCAGACGCCCGCGCCTCGATCGCCAGCGCATGGATACCGCACCCGATCAGATCGCCCAGCGCGTCGTAGACCAGCCGATGCCGCTGGATCGGTGTCTGGCCGGCGAAGGCCGTACTGACGATGCGCACGCGGTAATGGCCTTGGCCTTCGCCGGCATGGCCGCGGTGCAGATGCCCTTCGTCGATGACGTCGAGTTCGATCGGCGCGAAGGCCGCGATCAATCGTGCGCGGAGCGCGTCGATACCGATGCCGCTCATGGCAAGGTCTTGCGGAACGGCCGCACGCTCACCTCGCGATAGACGCCGGCGGCAACGTACGGGTCGGCATCGGCCCATTCCTGTGCCACATCCAGATCATCGAACTCGGCAACGATCAGGCTGCCGCTGAACCCCACGGGGCCGGGGTCTTCCGCGTCGATTGCCGGGAATGGCCCGGCCAGCATCAAGCGGCCTTCATCGAGCAATTGATGCAAGCGCGCGACGTGCGACGCGCGCGTCGCTTGGCGTTGCGCGAGCGAATCGGGGTTGTCGAGGCCGAGGATGCAATACCACATAAAAATGGGATCGGGGGTCGAAAAAAAGTGTAACAACAAAATCGTCATTCCGCGCAGGCCGGATAGCCGGAGCAGAGCGCCGAAGGCGTGCCAAAGGGCGAGCCGCAGGATGCGGCGAGTAATCCAGTGGCTTGTCCATCCATGGAACTCGATCCCGGTCATTCCCTGGCCGGGATGACGAGCAGAAAAAGCAGATACCTAAACTTCTGGGCGCATGTATGGGAATAAAAGCACATCGCGGATCGACGGCACATCCGCCAGCAACATGACGAGGCGGTCGATACCAAGGCCCAAGCCGCCGGTCGGCGGCAGGCCGACCTCCAGCGCGCGGATGTAATCGGCGTCGAAGTGCATGGCCTCGTCGTCGCCGGAATCCTTGGCGGCAACTTGCGCACGGAAGCGCGCTTCCTGGTCCTCCGGATCGTTCAACTCGGAAAAACCGTTGGCCAGCTCCTTGCCGCCGGCGAACAGTTCGAAGCGATCGGTGACTTCTGCATCGACATCCGACGCGCGTGCCAGCGGCGAGACTTCGGTGGGATATTGCATAATAAACGTTGGCTGCACCAGCGTGTGCTCGACGGTCTTTTCGAAAATCTCCAGCAGCAGTTTACCCCAGCCGTAATCGTTCTTAACCGGAATCTTGAGCCGCTCGCAATGCGAGCGCAACACGGCGACATCGCGCAGTTCGCGCTCGCCGATTTCGGGATTGTGCTCACGCACCGCAGCGCTGAGCGACCAGCGCTTGAACGGCGATCCCAGATCGATGCTACGGCCTTCCCATTCGAGCGCGGTGCGGCCGAGCACGGCTTTCGCGGTGTCGCGGATCATCGCCTCGGTCAAATCCATGATCTCGTTGTACGTGGCATACGCCTGATACAACTCCAGCATGGTGAACTCGGGGTTGTGCCGCGTAGACACGCCTTCGTTGCGGAAGTTGCGGTTGATCTCGTACACGCGCTCGAAACCGCCGACCACGAGGCGCTTCAAATAAAGTTCCGGCGCCACGCGCAGGTACAAATCGATATCCAGCGCGTTGTGGTGGGTCGCGAACGGCCGCGCGGTGGCGCCGCCCGGGATCAGATGCATCATCGGCGTTTCGACTTCCATGAAGCGCCGCGTCGAGTCTTCCAGCCACTGCCGGATAAAACCGATCGCGCGCGAGCGCAGCGCGAACACCCTGCGTGCTTCCGGCGTCACGATCAGGTCGACGTAACGTTGTCGATAACGCTGCTCGACATCGGCAAGCCCGTGCCACTTATCCGGCAATGGCCGCAGCGATTTGGTGAGTAAGCGGATCGACTCGACCGCAACCGACAACTCGCCGGTTTTGGTGCGCATCAGCGTGCCTTCCACGCCCAGGATATCGCCGATGTCCCAGCCCTTGAATGCTTCATAAGTCTCGCGCAATGCGCCGGCCTGCAAGAACAACTGGATCGATCCGGTCATGTCCTGCACGTGCGCGAAGCTGGCCTTGCCCATCACGCGCTTGCCGAGCAACCGCCCCGCCACGCGCACGCGCCGCGCCTGCGTTGCCAGCGCGACGGCGTCGATCCCATCCGTTTCGGTTTGCAAATCCCCGGCAAAAGCATCTGGACGGAAATCGTTCGGAAACGCGACACCCCGTTTGCGCAGCGCACGCAATTTGTCGCGGCGCTCGGCGATCAATTTGTTTTCGGCGGCGGCGGACTTCGGCGGCGCGGGATCGTAGTCGTTCATGCGGTCAAAGGATTACGTGTCTTCAATTCGGGAAACCGTGCAAAGTCGCGATCGGCGGTCCACAGCTCATTGACGCCGTGGGCCAGACAAATCGCGGCGATGCGCGCGTCGTGGATCATCGCACCGCGCACATCGCCGCGCTCGACCATGCGCGCGAGCCACTGCAAATGGTTAACGCCTTCGCCGATCAAACGCAAACTGGGTGACGCTGCGATATTGCAGATCGCGGCCCAGGCATGTTTTGGCGTCGACGCGGGTTTGAACCTGGCGCTCGTCACCACCGCAAAAAACTCATGCACGCACGGCCACGCGATAGCCCACGGTGCGCTGCCTTCCGCCAGCGAACGCAACGCTTCCACAGCGTCGGCGTGTTGCGGCATATCGGCTCGATGCGCGTAGACGAGCAGATTGGTATCGACCGCGATCATCCTTTGCGCTTCCTGGCTACGGCGCGCTTCTTTCGTGCACGGTACGACGTGCCCGATTCATGCACGGCACTGCGTCCGAACTCGCGTTGCAGCCAAGAGCGATCGTTCGATTCGGCGATGAGCTCGTTGACGTCCAGGTCCAGCACCGGCGCGCCCGGCTTACAGGGCTCACCAACGACTATCGGCAAGAATTTGAATTGCGTCTTCTGAGCGTGGCGATCCAGCACCAAACGCAACCCCTCTTCCACCAGCGCGCGCAACGTGACGTCGTCGCGCTTCTGCAAGCGTTTCGCACGGCTGACCAATTCGTCGGCGATCTCGATCGTGGTTTTCATCTCTACGCCCTGCTCACATGATATGGCTACCCATATCGTACTCCTTTCGTGCCGTTGCGCAAGCGCGCGCCACGCTCTCACACACCTGCCCGCTTGGCACCCGCTTCCAGCCCCATTTTCAAACTCGCTTCGACGAATTCATCCAGATCGCCATCCAGCACGCGCTGGGTGTCGCTGCGCTCGACACCGGTGCGCAAATCCTTGATCCGCGATTGATCGAGCACGTAGTTGCGTATCTGGCTGCCCCAACCGACATCGGATTTGGTCGCTTCCAGCGCGGCTTTCTCTATGTTGCGCTTTTGCACCTCGGCTTCGTACAACTTCGCGCGCAGCATTTTCATCGCGCGATCGCGATTGGCGTGTTGCGAGCGCTCCGTCTGGCATGCTGCCACGATACCGGATGGTACGTGGGTGATGCGCACCGCCGATTCGGTTTTGTTGACGTGCTGGCCACCGGCGCCCGATGAGCGATACACATCGGTTTTCAAATCCGCCGGGTTGATCACGATGTCGATATCGTCGTCCACTTCGGGCGACACGAACACCGAACCGAAAGACGTGTGCCTGCGGTTGTCGGAATCGAACGGCGACTTGCGCACCAGCCGATGCACGCCGATCTCGGTCTTCAGCCAACCGTAGGCGTAATCGCCCTCGACCCGGACAGTCGCCGACTTGATCCCGGCCACTTCACCCGCGCTCGCTTCCAGCAACTCGGTTTTCCAGCCCTTGTTCTCGCACCAGCGCAGATACATCCGCAGCAGCATCTCGGCCCAATCCTGCGCCTCGGTGCCGCCGGCGCCGGCCTGGATGTCGACGAAGGCGTTGTTGACGTCCATCTCGCCGGAAAACATGCGGCGAAATTCGAGTTGCCCGACGTGCCGAGCAATGGTCTCGACATCGTTGGCAACGGCATTGACGGAATCCTCTTCGTTTTCCGCCGCCGCGAGGGTCAGCAACTCGCCGGCGTCGTTCAAGCCGGCATCGATTTTATCCATCCCATCGACGACCTCTTGCAGGCGCGCACGCTCGCGGCCGAGATCCTGCGCGCGTTGCGGATCGTCCCAGACGTTGGGGTTTTCGAGTTCGCGGGTGACTTCCTCGAGGCGTTCGCGCTTGACCGGGTAGTCAAAGATACCCCCGTAAGGACGCGACGCGGGCTTGCAAATCCGCGATCCGCGCCTGGATCGGATTGGTTTCGAGCATGAGAATGAAGAAGTCGGGAATGGTGTGCGATGGTAGCAAAGGCCGCCACGCCCCGCACCGTTCAACCGCGGGAACTGACATCTGTCACTGGCGCGCCGCCGCCTCGGCGTCTATCTTTCCCTCCAACACGGAGGCTCCGCCATGCAAGACAGCGAGATGAAACCCGCGCGCCGCTACGAGTACCGTTTGTTTCCGGCACTGTTCGTGATCGCGATCGGCGTGTTGTTCCTGCTGCGCAACTTCGGTTTCGATTTCTATTTCCTCGACAACCGCAACTGGTGGGCGTGGCTGATCCTGGTCGCCTCGCTCGCGCCGCTCACGCGCGCGATCGAGCTGTATCGCGCCAGCGGAAAATTCGACGGCGACGTGATCCATCAACTTTTCGTCGGCGCAGCAGTGATAACAGTCGCCGTGTTCTTCCTGCTGGATCTGGACTGGCAGCGGTGGTGGCCGCTGTTCGTGATACTCGGGGGCTTGAGCATGCTGGGCAGGAACTGGCGCAACGGTTCGAGACCCACGCAGAACTGAGCGCATCGGTTTCGGCCAGCAGAGCGGTCAACGGAAGCCGCAACGGATCCGTTTCGCCTGCATGGCGTTACATTTTTGTAAAGGACAAATCTGCTTGAGTTCCGTGCAATTCGGCGTACCTTCGCCGGTTCCGGGGCCCGAAAGGTCGTTCCCTGTGCCCGTATCCGGGCCTGCAAGAACAATGGGAGAAATGGCTATGAAGAAGCTACTTTTCTGCGGAATGGTGGTGGCATTGCTGCTGCCTGCAAGCGCAATGGCGCAAAGCGCGTTCGACGGAACCTGGAAGGTTGATCTGAACAAGGCGCAGGCATCGAAGAAGCCTTTCGTGATCACCTTGAAAGACGGCATGTACCACTGCACTTGCGATACGCCGCCGATCAACATCAAGGCCAATGGCCAAGATTACGCCGTTAGCGGACACCCCGGCTACGACATGGTCGCCATCAAGGTCCTCAACGACCACAGCGTCCAGGAAACCGACAAGAAGGACGGCAAGGTCGTGACGAGCAGCACCTTCACAGCTGCTGCGGATGGCAAAACGGCCACCAATGAGTTCACCGATTCCAGCGGAACCACTCCAGTGACAGGCAAGGTAACATTCGAGCGCGTAGCCAAGGCGGCGGATGCAACGAACGCGGTAGCGGGCTCGTGGCGGGTCAAGGCCGTCAACAACATCTCCGACAACGGACTGACCTTCACCCTCAAGGTCGACGGCGACACCCTGAGCATGACCGACCCGACCGGCGGTTCCTACACCGCCAAGATGGATGGCAGCGACGCGCAGACCAAGGGCCTGCCCGACGTCACCAGTGTCACGGTGAAAAAGACGGGCAAGAACTCGCTGCAGATCACCGGCAAGCGCGATGGAAAGGTCATCACTGTTCGCGATCTCAAGGTTGCAGCCGACGGCAAGACCATGAAGATCACCAGGCACGACAAGCTACAAGGCACCACGATGTCTGCCGTGGCGGACAAGCAGTAGGCCATACTTGCGCAGCAATGATGTTTGAGAAAGGCCCAGCTTGCTGCCGGGCCTTTCCTCTGGGGTCGCGGCAGTGCGACCGCTTCCCGCAGTGAACGCAAAGGCGTAACGTGTCGTCGTAATATCACGTGCGTTACCGTGCGTGCGCTCAACACGCCTAAAGGAGGACAGCCATGTCCCGCCGCACCATCGATCTCGACGACACGCTTTATCAATATCTGCTGGAGCATTCCTTGCGCGAGCATCCCGCGCAGATCGCCTTGCGCGAAGCGACGGCCTCACATCCGCAGGCGCAGATGCAGATTTCGCCCGAGCAAGGTCAGTTCATGGCGTTGCTGGTGCGGCTGATGGGCGCGCGCAACACCATCGAAGTCGGCGTGTTCACCGGCTATAGCGCACTCTCCGTGGCCATCGCGTTGCCTGACGACGGCCGCATTCTCGCCTGCGACACCAGCGACGAATACACCCGCGTCGGCAAACCCTACTGGCAACAAGCCGGCGTCGCGGACAAGATCGATCTGCAACTCGCGCCAGCATCGCAAACCCTGGACGCGCGACTCGCAGCCGGCGAGGCGGGAAAATACGACTTCGCCTTCATCGACGCCGACAAATGCGGCTACGACGGTTACTACGAACGTTGCCTGCAACTCATGCGCGTGGGCGGACTGATCGCGATCGACAACGTGCTGTGGAGCGGCCGCGTCGCCAAACCGGCCGAAGACGGAGACACCGCCGCGTTGCAGGCGCTCAACGACAAACTGCGCGGCGACGAACGTATCGATCTTGCGATGCTGCCGATCGGCGATGGGCTCACCTTGGCGCGCAAGCGCTAGCGCAAATACGGACGCGGGCTTTTGCAAACCCGCATCCACGTGCTGCCTTCACTTTTCCGGCTTGACGAACCTCAACGTCATGCGGTCCGATTCGCCGATCGCTTTCATCTGCGCGTGTTCGCTGTCCGGTCCGGACAGATCCGGCGGCAGGTGATGTACGTTGACGTCTTCGGCATCTTTTGGATTAGCGTTGATCTCTGAAACGCCAGCGAGGCGAAAGCCGGTCTTCAAGCCTTCCTGGATCAAGTAATCATCCGGAATGCGGTGCAGCGCCTTGGAACTTTGCGCCGCGTCCGCGAACGGTTTGGCGCGGTGCTCGGTCACGCCGAACACGCCGCCGGGTTTCAACACATCGAAGGCGGCCTTGAACGCCGCATCCAGCGACTGCTGGCTGTCGTTGAGCCAGTCGTGGGTGTTGCGGAAGGTCAAGACCATGTCGGCGGAGTTGGCGGGCCCAAGATTGGTTTGTTCGGGAGGCGCAAACCGGATCACTTTGGCGATGTGCTCGAACACTTGCGGATCGGCTTTCAACTTCATCTGGAATTTGCTCGGCGGTTTGCCCTGCGCGGGCGCGCCGGTCTCGATCAGATGACCGTGGTCGTAAAGAAATGGCGCGAGGATTTCGGTGTACCAGCCGCCGCCCGGCGCGAGTTCCACCACGGTCATGTCGGGTTTGATGCCGAAGAATTGCAGCGTCTCCACCGGATGCCGGTATTGATCGCGCGCCTTGTTGGCGTCGGATCGCCAGGAACCCATCGTGGCTTCTTTCAACAAAATGGCGGTGTCGCCGGACGCGGCGATCGGCCCAGCGTGGACGGCGGCGCTCATCAACAACGCGCCGGTGCAGGCGGTGAGCAATCTCTGGATTCGTGTGGACATGGTTCGATCCTCTGATGCTGGAAAACCAAGGGTACGCCAAACCGGGACGGGCCGCGCGCTCCTACGCGGGTTCCATATGCCGCACCAGCAGTCGCAGCGATTCGCGGCCCTGCCAATCGTTGACGGAGAGTTCGTAGGCGACGCGCATCGCCGATGCGCCCGGCGTGACCGATTCGGCGTTGAACATCACCGCCTCGTGGATGCGGCCATCGCGCGGATCGCGCAATTGCATGCGCAGATGCCGGTCATCCGCGCCCATCCGCCGCCAACCCGCGCACTCGAACAGGTTGTCGAATAGCGGAGGCGGAAAGCCCTGCCCCCACGGCCCAGACATGCGCAATTGCCGCCCCAGATCCAGATCGAATTCGTCCGGCGTCAGTTCACCATCGCTGTGCAACAGCGGTTGCAGCGCTTCGGGCGCAAGTCGCGCGCGAGCAACAACATCGAAGCATCTGGCGAAGCGATCGAAGTCGCAGGCGCGCAGACTCAATCCCGCCGCCATCGCGTGGCCACCGAAACGCACGATTAAGCCCGGTTCGCGCGCATCGACTTCCGCGAGCGCATCGCGAATGTGGAAGCCGGCGATCGAGCGCGCGGAACCGCGCAGTGCGCCTGGATCACCCTCACCCGCCGGCGCGAAGGCGATCGCCGGACGGTGCAGCCGCTCTTTCACTCTCGCTGCGACCAACCCGACCACTCCGGCGTGCCAGCCGGGATCGAACAACGCAACGCCGATCGCATTGTTGAATGCGATGCCCTCCAGCATTTCCTCGGCGTCGGCCACCATGCCGTCCTGCAAACTGCGGCGTTCGGCGTTGATCCCGTGCAGGATCGTGGCGAGCTCGTGCGCGCGCGAGGCATCGTCGGCGATGAGGCATTCGATGCCGATCGACATGTCTTCCAGCCGACCCGCCGCATTGATGCGCGGCGCGATCGAAAACCCCAGCTCGCTGGCGCTCAGTGTCTTCGCGCTGCAACCGCTGACCTCGATCAATGCGTTGACGCCGGCGCAGGCGCGACCGCCGCGGATACGACGCAAACCCGCTTCGACCAGCGCGCGATTGTTGCGATCCAAAGGCACGAGATCGGCGACCGTGCCGAGCGCGACGAGATCCAGCAACGATGTCAGGTCCGGTTCGTTGCTTTCCAAAAAAACACCGCGTTCGCGCAGACGCGCGCGCAACGCCAGCAGCAGATAAAACATCACGCCCACGCCGCAAAGGTTCTTGCTCGGAAACGCATCGTCCGGCAGGTTCGGATTCACGATCGCATCGGCCTCGGGCAGGTTTTCGCCGGGCAAATGATGATCGGTGACGATCACCTTGCAGCCGCGCGCTTTTGCGGCCGCAACGCCAGCGTGACTCGCGATGCCGTTGTCCACGGTCACTATCAAACCCGGCGCGGGCCGGATCGTTTCGACCAGCGCCGGCGTCAGGCCGTAACCGTGCAACATCCGGTGCGGCACCACGTAATCGACGTGTTGCGCGCCCAGCATCCGCAGCCCGCGCAGCGCAATCGCCGCACCGGTGGCGCCATCGCAATCGAAATCCGCGGCGATCACGATGCTTTGTTGACACGCGATGGCATCGGCGAGCAGTTCGGTCGCGCGGTCGATACCCGATAGCGATTGCGGCGGCAGCAAGCCAGCCAATCGATGGCCAAGATCATCCGGGCACAACGCGCCGCGAGCGGCGTACAACTGACGCAATACCGGATGCACATGATCGGGCCAGCCGTACGGTTCGCTGCCGGATTTGCGGCGAATGACGGTCAGCGCGCGAATCATTACCCCAGTCCGCCTTCGGCACCTTCCCCCGCAAGCGGGGGAAGGGAAGCATCACGACGCCAATAACGCCAATGATGCCAGCGCTTGATGCGAAAACGCTCGCCGCTGACGAACGCGGCGTCGATGCGTGAGGTGCGGCCACGGCGCAACACGCGTTCGAGTCGCGACAGCCAACCGTGTTCGATGATCGCGGGATCGCCACGTTCAAGATCGAACAACGCATCGCTCCCGGCGCGGGCCAGCGCATCGAATGCGTCAAACGTCGGCGACGACAACCCGACCTTCGCACGTTGCGCCAGCGCGTGTGCGATTGGGTCTTCGCTGGCCAACAAGGTCAACGGCGACCTGACCCACATCGGCAGCGCACCGGCGCCCCAGAACCACAACGCATTGACCGGCATCTGGCCACGCGAGCGGCGCACCTCGTTCAACGGATGCGCATGCAGAATCACTTGCGCTTCGTTGAACAACGCGCGCCAGCGCCTACCCGCTTCGCCTTGCGGCAAATGATCGAGCAGGCTGGTGCCCAGCGCATCGTCGGGCGCGGTGAACCCCGGCAATCCCGCCTCGCGCGGCAGCCGCAGACACCAGCGTTGTGGCGAACAGATTTCCAGCGGCATCCCGGCGTCGCCGAACAGCGGCCGCAACGACGCGGCAAATTGTTCGGCCTCTTCAGACGCGAGATCGAGATCACCGCAGGCAAGCAGCCGCGCTCCGGCCGTTTCCGCCAGCACATGCGCAGGATCGGCGCACAACCAGGTGTTTTCACCGCCATCGTGCGCGATGGCCTCGCGCAACAACGCCGCAACGGGAACGGATGCGCCAGGCATCTGGAATACCTGGCGCAATGCAACGAGTCGTCCGCGTTGCGCGTCGGCCAAGCGGTCGCCACGTACCAGCCAGCGCCGCAGTGGCGAAGAAGCCTCGAACCGCGCCAGCGGCGGCAACATCAGGTGCAGGATCGACATGCGGCGACTGTGCGGGAGCGAATGTGCGGAAGCAAGGCGGAGTTTTACTATTTGAAGCGTCCGCGCTTGCCGACAGATAGTGTCATTCCATTCTCCCTGCGGGAGAAGGTGGCGCGAAGCATCGGATGAGGGCTCGGCTCTTGTGCGCGGCTTGGCAAGTGCGAACCCTCACCACAACCGCGCTCCCGAAGGGAGAGGGGCTTAAATGTCGTACCGCACTCCCACGATGTCATAACTGCGCACACCGTTCGGCGCCTGGAACTCAAAGGTGTCGCCCTCGCTCTTGCCGATCAGCGCGCGCGCGATTGGCGAGGAAACCGCGATGCGGCCGTGTTTGATGTCGGCTTCGAGATCGCCAACGATGGTGTAGAGGATGCCGTCGCCGCCGCTCTCGTCCGAGAGTTCAACGGTCGCGCCGAACACCACACGCGTGCCGGCGTTCAGACGCGACACGTCGATGATTTCCGCGGTGGACAACCCCGCCTCCAGTTCCTTGATACGGCCCTCGATGAACCCCTGCTGCTCGCGCGCGGCGTGGTATTCGGCGTTCTCCTTGAGATCGCCATGCGCGCGCGCCTCGGCGATCGCCGTGATCACGCGCGGGCGCTCGACTGATTTCAGGCGTTCCAGTTCGGCGCGCAGGCGCTGCGCGCCGGTCTTGGTCAAAGGTGCTCGTCTCATTTGCAATGGTTCCCAAATGTGATGTTCATGCCGGCCGTGGCCCTTGGCCCCCTTGAGTCAAGCGCGCAGTGGGGGGCGTGGAGATAAGCTCTGGTGCAATTCCTGCAGGCTGAAAACTTCGCCGCGTCCGCGGAAATCCAGCGAATGCAGCAACGCGCGCGCGCCGGCGAGGGTAGTCGAATAGGTGACGTGTTGTTGCAGCGCCTCGCGCCGGATCGAGAACGAGTCGGCGATCGCGCGGCGGCCTTCGGTGGTGTTGACGATGTAAGCGATTTCGCCATTTTTGATCGCGTCGACGATATGCGGACGGCCTTCCAGCACCTTGTTGATGCGCGCGCATTCGATACCGTGTTCGGCAAGATACGCGCAGGTGCCGCCGGTGGCGATCAGCGTGAACCCGCGCTGCAGCAGTTCGCGCGCGATGAGCAACAGGCGTTGCTTGTCGGCGTCGCGCACCGAAAGGAACGCCTTGCCGACGGTCGGCGCGGCGATATGCGCGGCTTCGTGTCCACGCGCGAAAGCCTCGCCGAAGCTGCGTCCCACACCCATCACCTCGCCGGTTGAACGCATCTCGGGGCCCAGGATCGGATCGACATTGGAGAATTTCAGGAACGGGAAGATCGCCTCTTTCACCGACCAGTAATCCGGGATCAACTCATTCGTTGCGCCCTGGCTTTCCAGAGAACGCCCGGCCATGCAGCGCGCGGCGATTTTTGCGAGCGGCCGGCCGGTGGCCTTGGACACGAACGGCACCGTGCGCGAGGCGCGCGGGTTGACCTCGAGGATGAACACCTCGTCCTTTCCGGTGACGTCGCTCTGGATCGCGAACTGGGTGTTCATCAACCCGATCACGCGCAATGCGCGCGCAAGCACCGTCACCTGACGGCGCAATTCGTCCTGGGTTGCTTTCGACAGCGAATACGGCGGCAGCGAACACGAGGAATCGCCCGAATGCACGCCCGCTTCCTCGATGTGTTCCATGATGCCGCCGATCAGCACGTTGCCTTGAGCGTCGGCGATGATGTCGACATCGACTTCGACCGCGTGATCGAGAAACCGGTCGAGCAGTACCGGCGAGGATTCCGACACCCGCACCGCGTCGCGGATGTAGCGCGACAGATCCGCATCGTCGTGCACCACTTCCATCGCGCGGCCGCCCAGCACATAGCTTGGCCGCACCACCAGCGGATAGCCGATTTCGCGCGCCATTTTCAACGACTCCACCGCGGTGCGCGCGATGCGGTTGGGTGGCTGCTTCAGTTGCAATTGATCGATCAATTGCTGGAAACGTTCGCGATCCTCGGCCAGATCGATCGAGTCCGGCGAGGTGCCAATGATCGGCACGCCGGCCGCTTCCAGCGCGCGCGCCAGTTTCAAAGGCGTCTGCCCGCCGTACTGCACGATCACGCCTTCGGGGTTTTCCAGCGCGACGATTTCCAGCACGTCCTCCAGCGTCAGCGGCTCGAAATACAGGCGATCGGAGGTGTCGTAATCGGTGGAAACGGTCTCCGGATTGCAATTGACCATGATGGTCTCGAAACCGTCTTCGCGCAGCGCCAGCGCGGCGTGCACGCAGCAGTAGTCGAACTCGATACCCTGCCCGATCCGGTTGGGGCCGCCGCCCAGCACCATGATCTTGCGGCGGTCGCTCGGGTTCGCTTCGCACTCTTCTTCATACGTCGAATACAGATACGCCGTGGTCGTTGCAAATTCCGCCGCGCTGGAGTCCACACGCTTGTAGACGGGACGAATGCCGAGTTTGTGCCGCAATTCGCGCAACGAACGTTCGCTGGTTTGCAGGAGTTCCGCCAGGCGCGCATCGGAGAAGCCCATGCGTTTCAGTTCGCGCATCCGCGCTGCATCCAGCGCAGCCATCCCTTGTTCGCGCACATCGTTTTCCGCGAGCACGACGTCCTCGATCGCGGCAAGGAACCATGGATCGATTTTGGTCAGCGCAAAGATGTCTTCGATCGACAATCCGGCGCGGAACGCATCGCCGACGTGAAACAGTCGTTCCGCGCCGGGTTCGCGCAGTTCGCGTTTCAGCGTTTCCATCCCTTCTTCGCTGGCATAGTCCACGCCGCCCGGATTCAAGCCGGTGCGACCGGTCTCCAGCCCGCGCAAGGCTTTTTGCAGCGACTCGGTAAAGGTGCGTCCGATTGCCATCACCTCGCCCACCGATTTCATCTGCGTGGTCAGGCGCGCATCCGCGGCCGGAAACTTCTCGAACGCGAAGCGCGGGATCTTGGTGACGATGTAATCGATGCTCGGTTCGAACGAAGCCGGCGTCTTGCCGCCGGTGATCTCGTTGCGCAATTCGTCCAGCGTGTAGCCGACCGCGAGTTTGGCCGCGACTTTCGCGATGGGAAAACCCGTCGCCTTGGACGCCAGCGCGGAGGAGCGCGACACGCGCGGATTCATCTCGATCACCACCACGCGCCCGTTCTCCGGATTCACGCCGAACTGCACGTTGCTGCCGCCGGTGTCCACGCCGATCTTGCGCAGCACGGCAATCGATGCATCGCGCAGCCGCTGGTATTCCTTGTCGGTCAGCGTCTGCGCCGGGGCGACCGTAATCGAATCGCCGGTGTGCACGCCCATCGGATCGAGATTCTCGATCGAGCAGACGATGATGCAGTTGTCGCACCGGTCGCGAACGACTTCCATCTCGAACTCTTTCCAGCCGAGCACCGATTCCTCCACCAGCACCTCGTGCACGGGCGAAAGTTCCAGGCCGCGCGCGACGATGCCCTCGAACTCCTCGACGTTGTAGGCGATGCCGCCGCCTGAACCGCCGAGCGTGAAGCTCGGCCGGATGATGGTCGGAAAGCCGACCGTGGCCTGGATGTCGCGCGCCTGCTCGATCGACTTCGCCACTGCGGCCTTCGGGCATTCCAATCCGATCTCGCCCATCGCGATCCGGAACAGTTCGCGATCCTCGGCCATCCGGATCGCCTCGCGCGACGCTCCGATCAATTCGACTTTGTACTTTTCGAGCACGCCGTGATCGGCAAGATCCAGCGCGCAGTTCAATGCGGTCTGACCGCCCATGGTCGGCAGCAGCGCGTCCGGCCTTTCCTTCTCGATGATTCGCTCGACGGTGCGCCACACAATCGGCTCGATGTAGACGCGGTCGGCCATTTCCGGATCGGTCATGATCGTGGCCGGATTGGAATTGACCAGTACCACGCGATAACCCTCTTCTTTCAATGCCTTGCACGCTTGTGCTCCGGAATAATCGAACTCGCAAGCCTGTCCGATCACGATCGGCCCGGCGCCGATGATGAGGATGGTTTGGATGTCGGTGCGTTTGGGCATGAAGAATTCAGTCCGCGAATGAACGCAAATAAACGCAAATATCAGATTGCTTCTGCATCGTCGTGCTGAAGGACGATCCGTTTGACGCCCAGCCTTGGTGTTCCAAAATTCAAAAGCAGACCCACCGGAATCCCGCTGGCACGCAGGTAGTTGATGACTTGAGCCTCATGTTCTGTTGTTAAACGGGACAACGCTTTCAATTCAAGCACCAGACGCCCTTCAATCAGGAAATCAGCATGGTAGGCGCCAACCTCCTTGCCCTTGTAAGTAACGGTGAGAGGCTTCTCCCGTACATAGCTCAGATTCTGTTCCGCAAACTCTACCGCGAGCGCATTCGCGTACACCACTTCAAGAAATCCAGCGCCCAGTCGGTTACTGACCTCGAAGGCACAACCAATGACTCGCTCTGAAATCCTTTGCCCATTCGCGTTCATTTGCGTTCATTAGCGCACTGCATTGCTTTAAAAAACCGCTCGAACAGATAGCACACGTCATGAGTCCCCGGGCTCGCTTCCGGATGTCCCTGGAAACAAAATGCTGGGCGATCGGTCAGCGTGAAGCCCTGCAACGAACCGTCGAACAGCGACACATGGGTGACGCGTGTGTTGGAGGGCAGCGTGTCGGGATCGACCGCGAAGCCGTGATTCTGGGAGGTGATCAGCACGCGGCCATCGTCCAGGTCTTTCACCGGATGATTCGCTCCGTGATGGCCGAATTTCATCTTGCGGGTTTTGGCACCGAGCGCCAGACCCATCAACTGGTGGCCGAGACAAATGCCAAATAGCGGAATGCCCGCGTCCAGAAATTCACGGGTGGCGGCAATCGCATAATCGCAGGCGGCCGGATCGCCGGGACCGTTGGACAGGAACACCCCGTCCGGTTTCATCGCCAACACATCGCGCGCGGGCGTTTGCGCGGGCACCACCGTGATCGCGCAACCGTGTTCGGCAAGCAGTCGCAGGATATTGCGCTTGAGCCCAAAATCGTACGCGATCACCTTGAATCGCGTTTCCGTTTCGCGAAACGCGGACGCATCCAGATCATAAACGCCTTCGCGCCATTCGTATCTTTCTGCGACGCTGACTTCCTTGGCCAGATCCACGCCATCGAGACCCGCGAATGCGCGCGCCTGCGCGATCGTATCCTCCGCGGAAATATCGGAACCCGCGACGATGCAGCCATTTTGCGCGCCCTTGTCGCGCAGCAACCTCGTCAGCTTGCGGGTGTCCACGCCGGCGATCGCGACGATACCGAAGCGTTGCAGATAATCCGGCAACGATTCCTCGCTGCGCCAGTTGGACGCGCGCCGCGGCACGTCGCGCACGATCAGGCCGGCCGCGTGCACGCGATCCGACTCTTCATCAGCCGCGTTGCAACCGGTGTTGCCGATATGCGGGTGGGTCAACGTGACGATCTGCCGCGCGTAGGACGGATCGGTGAGGATTTCCTGGTAGCCCGTGATCGCGGTGTTGAACACCACCTCGCCCACCGTTGCGCCGTGCGCTCCTACGGACTCGCCGTGGAACAGTGTTCCATCCGCGAGGGCGAGCAAGGCAGCGGTTGGCATCAATTCAATTCGTCCGGTGCAGGGAAACCCGCAGGCCGCGCCAGACGGGCCTGAGGATGGGGTGTTCGGGCGAGGTGTAATGTTAGCAGAACATGCGGGTTGGGTTTATGGAAAAATCCGCGCAGGCGTTACAATACCGCGCATCGAAGCACGCGTAATCCACGATGCCCGCTCCCCTGCTTGATCCCGTCCGCCTGCAACGCCCGGACACCCTGGTGCGCAACGAGCCGTTTCCGCACCTGCTGGCACACGGACAGTTGCCGGAGGAAGCGCGTGTTCCGCTGGAACGCGATTTCCCGAAATATACCGGGGCCGGATTTTTTCCCTACGACGAAACCGATTGCGGACCGGCCGTGCGCGAACTGGTGGACGCATTGACCGCACCCGCCTTCGCAAGCGCGGTTGGCGCGCGGCTGGGCATCGATGATCTCGGCCGCTACCCGACGCTGGTCACTTTGTGCCGTTCGCTCAACAAGCGCCACGGCACCATCCACACCGACAGTCAATCCAAGGTCGCCACCGCGCTTTTGTACTTGAACAGTAGCTGGCCTGATACCAGCGACGGCTGTCTGCGTTTCTTGAAAAACGTCGACAACATAGATGACCTCGCCGCTCCGGAAGTGAAACCGCTGTACGGCGAGTTCGCGATTTTCAAGCGCGCCGACAATTCCTTCCACGGACATTTGCCCTACGAAGGCGAGCGGCGGGTAATTCAAGTCGCCTGGTTGACCAGCGAGGAAGAGAAACTTCGCAAGACCCAGCGCGGCAAGTTGTCACGGTTCTTCAAGAAGATCGCCGGTGGTTTGGATAAAAAACTCGGCGCGGGCCGCGATCGCAACGCCTCACACAAGGGTTGAAGTCCTGATGCGCTAGCAAAAGTCGCTCTTGTCCGCGAAGAACGCAAAATGCGCAATGAACAATAAAGAAACCTTCTTTGCGTCCTTCGCGTCTTTTGCGGACCAACAGCTCTTTCGCCCAGCTCGTCTACAGGATTTGATCGGTCGTGTAGAAACCCGGTGCGCGGCCAGCCAGCCAGGCCGCCGCGACGAGCGCGCCGCGCGCGAAGATCGTGTTGTCGTAGGCGCGGTGGGTAAGCTCGATGCGCTCGTCGTGGGTCGCGAGCATCGCCGTGTGCTCGCCGACAATTTCGCCGGCACGAATCGAGGCAAAGCCGATCGTTCCCTGCCTGCGAACGCCGGTGTGACCATGGCGGCCGAACGCCGTGACTTCATCGAAATCCTGTTCGCGCGCGCGCGCCGCGGCGCGTCCGAGCGCCAGAGCGGTGCCGGAAGGCGCGTCCACCTTGCGCGTGTGATGGGCTTCAATGATTTCCAGATCCCAATCCGGCAATGCCTTTGCGGCTTCGCGCAACAGCCGCGTCAACACTGCAATGCCGAGACTGAAATTCGCCGCGTACAACAGCGGGATTTTTCTCGCGGCGTCCGCGAGGCGTGAACGCAGCGCCGCGTCGAGGCCGGTGGTGCCGCAGACCAGCGCAATGCCGTGAGACTCGCAATATTCCAGCGCAGCGGACAGCCCGGCCGGCGTGCTGAAATCGATCACGACATCTAGTGCCGACGCCTCTTTCCAATCGTTCGACGCATTGACCTGCGCGGCGAGCGCGAAACGCGCGTCGTCACGCAGCAGTTCACGCAAGGCGCGGCCCATGCGGCCGTTTGAACCATTGATGGCGATACGGATTGGATTGGACATGTCGGAAGTCGGAAGTCGGAAGAGCTTACAAGCTCATTCCCCTTGCGCAACTTGGGCTATGTCGATTCCCGATTTTCGACTGCTCGAATTTCAGCTTCTGCTTACGCCGTGATCCGCGACCAGAACTTCCTGACGCCGTCCATGAATCCGCTGGCGCGCGGTGAGTGCGCGGCGGCGTCCTCGGCGCTGGCGAAAGTGCCTTCGAACTCTTCCAGCAACTCGCGTTGACGGCGGGTCAGGCGCACCGGGGTTTCCACCTCGACGCGGCACAACAGATCGCCGCTGCGCCCCGAGCGCACCGATTTTACGCCCTGCCCGCGCAACCGGAACACCTGCCCGCTCTGGGTTTCCGGCGGCACGCTGATGCTGGTTTCGCCGTGCAAGGTCGGCACCGAAACCTGCGCGCCCAGAGCTGCCTGCGCGAATCGCACCGGCACCTCGCAATGCAGATCGTCGCCGTCGCGTTTGAAAATCGGATGATCGCGCACGCGCACTTCGACGTACAGATCGCCGCTCGCCGCGCCGGACGGCCCCGCTTCGCCCTGGCCCGCAAGGCGGATGCGATCGCCGTTGTCGACGCCAGCCGGGATGCGCGCCGAAAGCGCGCGTTCTTCCTGCAAACGCCCTTCGCCGTGGCAGGCCTTGCACGGCGTTTCGATCACCTGACCCGCGCCGCCGCAATGCGGGCACGCCTGCTGGATCGAGAAGATGCCGTTCTGCATCCGCACGCGACCCATGCCCCGGCAGGTCGCACACGTTGCCGTCTTGCCGTCGGCCGAACCCGAGCCATTGCAGTGATGACAGTTGACCAACGTGGGGATTTCGATTTTCTTCTCGATGCCGGCGACGGCTTCCTCCAGATCCAGTTCCATCACGTAACGCAAATCCGCACCGCGCGCGCGGCGTGAACCGCCGCCGAAGATGTCGGAGAAGATGTCGCCGAAAATATCGCCGACATCGCCGAAACCGCCGCCGTTGCGCCCGCCCATGCCGTGCTCGAACGCGGCGTGGCCGTGGCGGTCGTACATCGCGCGGCGCTGCGGATCGCCAAGCACTTCCCAGGCTTCCTTGGCTTCCTTGAAATGCTCCTGCGCTTTCGGATCGTCCGGGCAGCGGTCGGGATGATGCTTCATCGCCAAGCGGCGGAAGGCTTTTTTCAATTCCTCATCGGTCGCGGTGCGCGACACCCCGAGCACTTCGTAGTAGCAACGCTTGGTCATGATTTGACTTTGGTTTCGATGCGGGGATCCGGAATGAACCATGCCACCGCCACCGCAACGTAGAGCGCGTCGGCGATCCAGACATTGACGAACGCGAGCGGAATCGCAGCGACATATGCAAGCAACGAAACGATGCCCTTGTAATCGTTGCCGATTGCTGAAGCCAGATCGGAACGCTCGCGGCCGTTCGCATGCATCAGCGCGCGTTCAAGTACCTGATAGGCAACCGCTGCGGCGGTCAGCACCAATCCGTAGGCAGCGGTGGGCATCGCCGCATGGATTCCGGCCTGATCGACCCAACGAATCACCAGCGGCAACAGCGATAACGCGAACAGCAAGCCTAGGTTGGCCCACAACGAAATGCCGTTGACCTTTTTAACGGCATGCAGCATGTGATGGTGGTTGTTCCAGAAAATGCCGACATTGACGAAGCTCAACAGATAGGCAAGCAGCAGCGGCAGCACCGGCTTGAGATCCGCAAATTGGCCGCCCTGCGGCACCGGCAACCCCAGCACCATGATGGTGATAATGATCGCGATCACGCCATCGGTAAATGCTTCGAGCCTCCCCTTGCCCATTATGCAGCGTCCTCAAGGCTTCGCCCGCGTTGAGCGTCGCAAAGCGTCGCTTGAACGCGGGCAGTTATGACGGCTGCGCCGGGATAACCTTATTTGTCGTCCTTGACCTCGGTGAACTCGGCGTCGACCACGTCGTCGCCTTGCGCGTTCGCCTGCGGCTGCTCGCCGCCCGTGGCACCTTCCGCACCCGGTTGCGTGCCAGCGGAAGAGGCCGCGAACAATGATTGCGCGGCTTCCTCGAGCTTGCCGATGCGCGATTCGATCGCATCTTTGTCGTCGCCCTTCATCACCTTTTCAAGTTCCGACAACGCTTCCTCGACGCGGCCGATCACCTCGCCGCCGACCTTGCCGCCGTGCTCCTTGATCGCGGCGCGGGTAGCGTGCACCAGTTGATCGGCCTTGTTGCGCGTGACCACCAGCTCCTGGAACTTCTTGTCCTCGTCGCGATGGGTTTCCGCATCCGCGACCATGCGCTGGATTTCCTCGTCCGACAAACCGGAACCCGCCTTGATCTCGATGCGCTGTTCCTTGTTGGTTTTCTTGTCCTTGGCCGCGACATGAAGAATGCCGTTGGCGTCGATGTCAAAGGTGACTTCGATCTGCGGCATCCCGCGCGGCGCCGGTTCGATGCCGGCCAGATCGAAACGCGCCAGCGATTTGTTGAAGCGCGCCTGCTCGCGTTCGCCCTGCAAAACATGCACGGTGACAGCACTCTGATTGTCGTCGGCCGTCGAAAAAGTCTGCGCGGCCTTGGTCGGGATCGTGGTGTTCTTCTCGATCAGCTTGGTGAACACCCCGCCCAGCGTTTCGATGCCCAGCGACAACGGGGTGACATCCAGCAGTAGCACGTCTTTCACGGTGCCACCCAGCACGCCACCCTGGATCGCCGCACCGACCGCGACCGCCTCGTCCGGATTCACGTCCTTGCGCGGCTCCTTGCCGAAGAAATCCTTGACGGCTTCCTGGACTTTCGGCATGCGGGTCTGACCGCCGACCAGGATCACCTCGCCGATTTCGGAAACCTTCAAACCCGCGTCGTTCAAGGCGATCCGGCAGGGTTCGATGGTCTTCTTGATCAGGTCCTCGACCAGCGCCTCCAGTTTCGCCCGCGTCAGTTTGATATTGAGATGCTTGGGACCCGACGCATCCGCGGTCACGTACGGGAGATTCACCTCGGTCTGGTGCGCGGACGACAGTTCGATCTTGGCGCGCTCGGCGGCGTCCTTCAGGCGCTGCAACGCGAGCGGATCGTTCTTGAGGTCGATGCCCTGATCCTTCTTGAACTCCTCGACCAGATAGTCGATGACGCGCTTGTCGAAATCCTCGCCGCCGAGGAAGGTGTCGCCGTTGGTGGCCAGCACCTCGAATTGTTTTTCGCCGTCGACGTTGGCGATTTCGATGATCGACACGTCGAAAGTGCCGCCACCCAGGTCGTACACCGCGATCTTGCGATCGCCGCCGGCCTTGTCCAGACCATAGGCGAGCGCGGCCGCGGTCGGCTCGTTGATGATGCGCTTGACTTCGAGCCCCGCGATCTTGCCGGCGTCCTTGGTCGCCTGGCGCTGCGAATCATTGAAGTACGCCGGCACGGTAATGACGGCTTCCGTGACCGGCTCGCCGAGAAAATCCTCGGCGGTCTTTTTCATCTTCATGAGGATCTTGGCGGAGATTTCCTGTGCCGACATTTTCTTGCCGTCGGAAGTTTCCAGCCACGCATCGCCGTTGTCGTGCGCGATGATCTTGTACGGCACGAGGTCGAGATCCTTCTTGACTTCGGCGTCGGTGAACTTGCGACCGATCAGGCGCTTCACCGCGTAGAAAGTATTTTTCGGATTGGTCACCGCCTGGCGCTTGGCCGGCGCGCCGACCAGCACTTCGCCATCCTTGGTGAAAGCCACGATGGAGGGCGTGGTGCGATCGCCTTCCGCGTTTTCGATCACGCGGGCGGTATTGCCTTCCATCACCGCGACGCAGGAATTGGTGGTGCCGAGGTCGATGCCGATGATCTTGCCCATTGTCTGTCGCTCCGTATACGTTGAATGTGCCCGGCGCGCGGGCCTGATATGCCGTCCAATCTGGGGTTTATGTCGTGTGTTTCAAGCGATTTTCGATCAATCGGGTTCTTTGGCGACGCTGACCAGCGCCGGCCGCAACAGGCGGCCATTCAGGACGTAACCTTTCTGCATCACGCTGACCACGGTGCCCGGCGGGGGCTCGGTGCTTTCGACCATGCTCATCGCCTGCTGGGTTTCGGAATTGAAAGCCTCGCCGATCGGATTGACCTCGGCCAAACCATTGGCTTCTCCAAGTTTGTGCAGCGCCTTCAGGGTCAACTGCATCCCCTCGCGCAGCGCGTTCGCATCGGCGCTGTCGGCCGCCAAACCGTGTTCCATGCCGTCGTAAACGGGAAGCAGTTCGCGCAGCAGTTTCTCGTTGGCGAAACGCAAGGTCTGCTCCAGATCGCGCTGGATGCGCTTGCGCTGGTTTTCGATTTCGGCGCGATCGCGCAACAGCGCTTCGCGCAGACCGGCGATGGTGGTCTCGGCTTCCGCCAGTTGCCGCCCCAGCGCCTCGTATTCGTCGGATGGCGTATCCGTGGCGTTGTCCGCCGCCGCGGCTTTGCCGGCTTCTTCCAGTTTGTCCTTTTCGGTCATTCTTTGATCCTCGCAACGCAAACTTCAGCGCAAGCGCCGTGATTTCCGGATTTGCAACACAGCGGTTATGCGGTCTGCGAGGCGTAGTTCAAGGGAGAACGGCTTGAAAACGTCGCGAGGATGAGCAGAGCCTGCCCCGGACTTGATCCGGGGTTGCGCGTCGCAGGAGCGCAGGACGCGTAGTGTACACGTCAGTACATGAGCAGTCCGAGCGCCACCGGCGCGCGAGATCATGATTGAATCCGGCCGAGCGCAGCAGTTTTCAACCCGTTCTCAAGGCGTCCGACAACAACCGCGCGGTGGCCTGCACCACCGGGATCACCCGGTCGTAGGCCATCCGGGTCGGGCCGATCACGCCCAGCGCGCCGAGCACCCGGCCGTCCGCGCCGTAGGGCGCGCTGACAAGGCTGAAGCCTTCCAACGGTGCGAAGCCGGATTCTTCGCCGATGAATAGCTGCACGCCCGGCGCGCGTGCGCAGCCTTCCAGCAATGCCAGCAGATCGCGCTTGCGCTGGAATGCCTCGAACAATTCGCGCAGACGGTCGATGCGCGGATTCTCCCCGTCCGCCATCAGATTGGTCTGCCCCGACACCAGCATGTCGGCCTGCGGTTCCGGCGCGAAAGTTTCGGCGGCGACCTCGACCGCCGCTTCCAGCGTTCGATTCAACTCGCTGCCGGCCGCGCGCAATTCCGCCAGCACGCGCAGACGGATCGCTTCCAGCCGCAATCCGGCGTAATGGGCGTTGAGAAAATTCGCGGCCTGCTCCAGCGCGCGCGGCTCGAGCCGCTGACGCAGCGTCAATACGCGGTTCTGCACCTGACCATCGGCGAACACCAGGATCGCCAGCACGCGATCGGGATCGAGCGCCACGAATTCGATCTGCTTCAACGGTGCGTCCGCGCCGCCCGGCACCGTGACAACCCCGACGAAATGCGTCATCGCCGACAACAGCCCCGACGCGTTGCCGAGCAAATCGCGGGTGCTGGCCGGATCCCGCGGCAATTCACGCGGCAATTCACGCTGCATTTGCGCGACCGCGCCGCGCGGCAGCGGCTTCAATTCCAGCAGACTGTCGACGAACAACCGCAAGCCCTGCACGGTGGGGATGCGTCCGGCCGAAGTGTGCGGCGAAGCGATCAATCCGAGTTCCTCGAGATCGGCCATCACGCTGCGGATCGTCGCCGCGCTGACGTCCAGCCCGGAGGAACGCGACAGCGTGCGTGAACCGACCGGCTGGCCCTCCTCCAGATATTGCGCGATCAATGCGCGCAGCAACTGGCGGGAACGGGCGTCGAGATGCGGGGTGATTGACTCGCGCATGCACAATCAATACGGGTGGCGGCCACGGAATGCAACCGGACAGTTACAATCATCGCGCTTTTGAAGGCCACCATGCTCACCCATCTCTCCGTCCGCAACTTCGCCGTGGTTGAATCCGTCGAAATCGATTTCGGCGCGGGCCTGACCGTGGTCACCGGCGAAACCGGCGCCGGCAAGTCGCTGCTGGTCGATGCATTGCTGTTGCTGTCCGGCGCGCGCGCCGATGCTGGCATGGTGCGCGCCGGTTGCGAGCGAGCGGAACTTTCGGCGGAGTTCGATGTGTCCAGTGTCGATGCCGCGCGAACATGGCTGACGGAACAGGCTCTGGACGACGCCGAGGGCTGTTGCCGTCTGCGGCGCGTGATCGCCGCGGAAGGCGGGTCGCGCGCATGGATCAACGACCGCGCGGTAGGGCTGGCGCAGTTGTCGGAACTGACCACGATGCTGGTCGAAATCCACGGCCAGCACGAACATCAGGCATTGCTGGAACGCACGCAACAACTTCAATTGCTGGACGCGTTCGGTGGCTTGCAAGCCGATGCGGCGCGGGTACGTGAACTGACATTGCAATGGCGCGGGACCGTCGCGCGCGAGCGGGCGCTGTCCGGCGGCGGGGACGCGCAAGCGCGCATCGCGTTGCTGCATCATGAACTTTCGGAACTGGAACGCTGGTCGCTTGCGCCTGACACCCTGACCGAGCTGGAAGCCCAGCACAAGCGTTTGGCCAACGCCGGCAAATTGGCCGAGGGCGCGGCCGGCTTGGCCGATCTGCTTGATGGCGACAGTGAATACGCCGCCGCGCGCAGCGTTGCCCGCGCGCGTTCGGGACTGGAACGACTGCTCGAACTCGACCCGCGTTTGAAAGTGCCGCTCGACCAGCTCGATGCCGCCTGCATCCAGTTGAATGAGGCGGTCGATACGTTGTCGCGTTATGCGCAGGACGTCGATCTCGATCCGCACCGCTACGCCGAAGCCGATGCGCATCTGGTCGCCTTGCACGATCTGGCGCGCCGACACCGTGTGCCGTCATCCGGACTGCACGCGAAAGCCGAATCCTTGCGCGAGGAATTGCAGACGCTCGAAGGCGCCGGCGACGCGCTGGCGAAACTCGCGTCACAACGTGCGGAGTGCCTGCGCGATTACGAGAACGCCGCGAAAGTCCTGTCGAAGGGCCGAGCGGTGGCCGCGAAGAAACTCGGAGCTTGCGTCAGCGCGTTGATGCATGAACTGGGCATGGCCGGCGGCAGCTTCGCGGCCGAATTGGCGGCGCAGACGAATGGCGAACCCGACGCGCAAGGCCGCGAGCGATGCGAATTCATGGTCAGCGCCAATCCCGGCATGCCGCCGCGCGCTCTGCGGCGCGTTGCGTCCGGCGGCGAGCTTTCACGCATCGCACTCGCGATCGAGGTCGCCGCGCTCGGCGCCGACGCGGTCGGCACGATGGTGTTCGATGAGGTCGATGCCGGCATCGGCGGCGCGGTCGCGGAAACGGTCGGCGCCAAATTGCGCGCGCTGGGCGCACTGCGGCAGGTGCTGTGCGTCACCCATCTGCCGCAGGTCGCGGCCCAAGGCCACGCGCATCTGCACGTCGCCAAATCCACCGACAAACAATCCACCCGCACACACATCGCGGCGCTCGACACGCAAGCGCGCCAAGCAGAACTGGCGCGAATGCTGGGCGGCGTCGAGATCGACCGCGAGGCGCGCGCGCATGCGAAGCGGATGCTGGAGAAAGCGCAGAGCCGGGAGACGGGAGATGGGAGAAGAGAGAGGCAAAGCGAGAACGAATGACGTGTTTTCTCATCCCGCCTCCCGCCTCCCGCTTTCCGGCTCACGGCTTTTTCTTCTTCGCCCGCACGTACAAGACGAGGGAATGATCGGCCAGTTCGTAGCCGTGCCTGTCGGCGATCTCGCGCTGCAGGCGCTCGATCTCCTCGTTGACGAATTCGATCACCTTGCCGGTTTCGACGTCGATCATGTGATCGTGGTGCTTGCCGCGGTCGAGTTCGTAAACCGCCTGCCCGCTCTCGAAGTTGTGCTTGGTGACCAGACCCGCGGCCTCGAACTGAGTCAGCACGCGATAAACCGTGGCGAGCCCGATGTCCTCGTCGCCCTCGATCAGGAATTTGTAGATGTGCTCGGCCGTGAGGTGGCTGTGGGAGGCCTCCAGGATTTCCAGCACACGCATGCGCGGGTGGGTCACCTTGAGACCTGCCTTGCGCAGTTCCTTGGATTCCATCGCATGAACTCCGTGTGCCATCGCGATGTCTCTGAACAAGCTCCGCGGTCGCTTAGTGTATCATTCACCGCTTTCCCGTCCTTCTGTCGAGTTGCCTCGCAATGCGCAAACCGATCCTTTATTTGCTGATCACTCTGCTGGGTACCGCGCTGCTCGGCGGCTGCGGCATCATCTACAAGTCCGACGTGCAACAGGGCAACCTGCTGGACGCCAGGAACGTGCAGCAGTTGAAACCGGGCATGAGCAAGCAGCAAGTGGTGGCGCTGCTGGGCACGCCATCGGTGACCAGTCCCTTCGCGCAGAGCCGCTGGGATTACGTGGCGACCATGCAAAAGCGCGGCGGCAAGGTTCTGGAACGCACGCTCACGCTGTATTTCAACAACGATACGCTGGCGCGCACCGACGGCGATTTCCTCAAGGAAACCCCACAGGAACTGATGCAGGAAAGCCGCAAGTACGGCCCGCTCTACCCTTCCACCATCACCAAGCAGGAACAGGAAGAGGCGGAGAAGAAAGCGCAGCAGGGCGGTGGTGGGTGAGCGCGCGCGTTTAGCCGATGCCTTGAATGGCATCGGCTGCGCGCTCGAACGACCGCACATGGACGTGCGGGCCGGCGATGCGCACCACAGCGAGGGTTGCTTGCGGAAGCTCACGCGCGCGTTTGCGATCTGCTGGGGCAGATCGCGCGTCGGTGAACGGGCGACCATGGTCGCACCGGCGCCCGGCACCATAGATGGTTGCTTGTCGTGAAACACGTAACGCGGTGAATGCCCCGCCCTATTCCGCACGCGCCCGCTGCCTGCGCGCCTCTTTCGGGTCGATCTTCAGCGGACGATAGACTTCGACGCGATCGCCGTCGTCGAGCACGGTATCGAAATCCGCCTTGCGTGCGAAGATGCCGAGGCGATCGGGCGTGATTTCGACTTGCGGCCACGCCTCGCGCAGTCCCGACGCCGCGATCGCATCGCTGACCGTTGCGCCGCGCGGCAGTTCCAGCTCCCGCAGAAACACGCGATCCGGGAATGCGCAAATGACTTGCACACGGATGGATCCGTCCGCGCGCGACTCAGGCACAAGACTTGTTCGATTCGGCGACGAAGTCATCGACCATCTGATCGGCCAGTTTCTGGAAACCGACCCGCAAGGCCACCCCGGTCAGCCAATTGGCGACCTCGAAATCCAGCGTGAGTTCGACCTTGCACCCCGCAGAAGTGTTTGTGGCCGCAGGCTGCTCCGTTTCACCTTGTCCCGCTTGCGGGAGAAGAGCCTGCCCCGGACTTGATCCGGGGTGGCCCGCAGAGCCGGATGAGGGCGCCTTGCCGCCGAGCGTATGGAAGGTCCACTCGCCGCTCAGAGAGCGGAAAGGCCCTTCCACGAATTGCATGGCGATGCGCGATGGACGCTCGATCGCATTGCGGGTCACGAAATGCCGCACCACGCCGGCGAAACGCAGATCCAGCCGCGCGACCACATGCGTGTCGTCGCGTTCCAGCACCTTGGCGTTCGCGCACCAGGCGAAGCGGGCCGGGTATGCTTCCACATCGTTGACCAGATCGAACATCTGCTGTGGGGTTTGGCGCACCAGCGCATGGCGGTGGACGTGGGTCACGGAAACTCCTCAACCTCGCATCGTAACCCCGGCCAGGGAATGGCCGGGAACCAGAACCAGGGACGGAAAAAACCATTCTAGCGAACATGGCGAAAAAGAAAGACAACAGCAAAGCCTCCTCGACGATCGCGCTGAACAAGCGCGCGCGGCATGAGTACCACATCGACGAACGTTTCGAGGCCGGCGTCGCGTTGCAGGGCTGGGAAGTCAAAAGCTTGCGCGAGGGCCGCATCAACTTGAGCGAGTCATACGCGATCGTCCGCAATGGCGAGGTATTTCTGTTCGGCGCGTCGATCCCGCCGCTGATTTCCGCATCCACGCACGTCGTCGCTGACGATCGGCGCACCCGCAAACTGCTGCTTCACCGCGCGCAGATCGACGAACTGATCGGCGCGGTCGAACGCAAGGGGCTGACACTGATCCCGACGGCGATGTACTGGAAGAATAATCGCGTCAAGCTGGAACTCGGCTTGGCGCGCGGCAAACAGTCGCACGACAAGCGCGCCGCGGAAAAGGAACGCGACTGGAACCGCGAGAAACAACGCACGCTGCGCGCGCATAATCGCGGCGCGTGAACCGTCGTTCAGTAGCCCGCCGGCAAATAACGGAACCGCTTCATTTGTTCGCGATGATCGCGCACCACGCGCGCGACTTGCTCACGGTTCATGGCCTCACGCCATTGATTGCTGCGTCCACTGCGAAAGAAACGCGATTTTTCGTTGATTGCCTCGATGAAGCCATCGCGTTTCTCCAGTGTCGCCAGACTTTGAAACCCGGCGTGGCGTACGGCTCGTTCGATGCGCACTTTATCTTGGGAAATCCCCATCAATTTTGCGGCTTTGGCGAAACTTTTGACAGGCTTTTCGAGTAAATCCTCATAGCGCAGGACAACCATCCGTGGCCCCAGCCGCTCGGCCAGGTCGACCCAACCGGCCACGTGCTGCGACCACGAGCCGAGAATCTGGCTGACAAACAGTGAATCGTTGGCGGTGGCAACGTTGCCGTCGCCCAACCGCTCGATCGCCTCGTCGATGCTCAATCCAAAATGGTGGGTCATGCTCACCGCGACATCGAGCGGATTACGCACCACGTAAATCGCGCCTGCGGTGACCTGCCAGTTATGCAGCGGGTGGCTATCGAAGGCTCCCGACATATTATGCGTCTTGACGAGCTGAGTGCCTTGCGCGCGCTGCGCGATCAGCGTGTGCACCTGCGGACGCAACGCCGCGATCTCATCGATCGTCAATTCACTACTCGGCCGTCCCGCGAGTTCGCTAAAGCGATCCGGCAACGCTTCATCGTCGGCGTAATTCGGCAACTCGTTCAACGGCAGCGGATCGGCGCGATTGGCGATCAGGTTGGCGAGGAATGCACGCAACCAAGTGTTGCCGGATTTCGGATAGGAGGCCAGCCAGACGATATTGCCCATGTCGAGTCGTGAAGATTTGAAAAACCACTGCGAAAAATGAATGAAAGGCGTGCATCGTAACAGCCGCGATTGATTTCGCCGCGCATCGCCATCACCATGACAATTCCTCCGGGGGCGACATGGCTTCGACGGGGGCCGCGAAGTAGCTTGGAGCATGCCGAGGGCGTCATCTTCCTCGTTAATCCGGTGGCAAAAAACTCAGACGCCAACGACGACGTCTACGCTCTGGCCGCTTAAGGCCTAGCCCCGAACCCGTTTGTGCTCGTGCTCGCGGATGTAGGGTCATTATCACGGGATCGCTGATCGCTGCCGCCTGTCGGCGCTCGGCCAAAAAAAGCGGGCTGGTTCTGCGGTGCGCCTTGCTCACTGTGTTGCCGCAGAACGAGATCAAACGGTGAGCTAAGCATGTAGCGCCGGGCGCGGAGCGCCTTCGGACGGGGGTTCGATTCCCCCCGCCTCCACCATTACGGAATCTAACAACATCCCGCAATACCCATTAAGCCCGCATAACAGCGGGCTTTTTCTTGCCAGCGCTTCCCGCAAAGCTTGCTAGACTTCCCTTGATACCCCGCAACTATGGGGGTACGATTCAGGGGACGCGCTCCTCAGGTGGATCGGATACCCCCATCATGCTGACGCCTTCCGCTGTAGCGAATGCCAAGCCGCGCGCGAAGCCATACAAGCTCGCCGATGAACGCGGCATGTTCCTGCTAGTAATGCCGGCTGGCGGCAAGCGTTGGCGCTTGAAGTACCGCCGACCGGATTCGCACAAGGAAAACTCACTATCGCTAGGCGTCTTTCCCGACGTTTCCCTGAAACAAGCCCGCGAACGTCGCGACGAAGCCCGCAAGCTGCTCGCCGACGGCATCGACCCCGGCGAGAAACGCAAAGCCGAGCGCGTCGCCGATGCCGACACATTCGAAGCCGTGGCGCGCGAGTGGTACGCCAAGTTTGCGGATCAATGGGTTCCTGCGCACGGCGACCGCATCATCCGCCGCCTTGAACTGGATGCCTTCCCGTGGATCGGATCGAAGCCGATTGCCAACGTCACCGCGCCGGACATTCTGGCAGTCATGCAGCGGATCGATGGACGCGGCGCGCGCGAAACCGCGCACCGGGCACGCGCGAATATCGGGCAGGTTATTCGTTATGCCATCGCCACGGGCCGCACCAACTTCGATCCGACCCCTGCCCTGCGCGGCGCGATCCCTGCGCCGACGGAACGCAATCATGCGGCGATCACGGAACCCGACAAGGTGGGCGAACTGTTGCGCGCGATTGAAGGCTTCACCGGGCACTACGTCACCCGTGCGGCATTGCAGCTTGCGCCGATGCTATTCGTGCGGCCGGGCGAACTGCGGCAAGCCGAGTGGGCCGAGTTTGACCTTGACGCCGCGCAGTGGAATATCCCCGCCGCGAAAATGAAAACCCGGCAGACGCATATCGTGCCGCTGGCATCGCAAGCCGTCGCCATTCTGCGCGAGCTTGCGCCGCTGACTGGAACCGGGCGCTATGTGTTTCCTGGCCTGCGCACGCGGGCGCGTCCCATGAGTAACAACACCGTCAACGCCGCATTGCGCCGCATGGGCTTCGACAAAGACACCATGACCGGGCACGGCTTCCGCGCTATGGCGCGCACGATACTGGATGAAGGGCTGGGCTTCCGTCCCGACTTCATCGAACACCAACTGGCGCACGCGGTACGCGACCCGCTGGGGCGCGCCTACAACCGCACCGCGCACCTGCCCGAACGCCGCAAGATGATGCAGTCATGGGCCGATTATCTGGACACCCTGCGCACGTCACCGGGCAAGGTTGTGCCGATTCACCGCAAGGCAAGCTGACTTGCTGCTACATATCCAAACGGATATGCTTTCCTCATGACCGCCAAACGTTACGCCAGCGTCTTTGACGCCATCGCCGACACGCCGCAAGATGCCGCGAATCTGCGCCTGCGCGCGGATGTGATGCAGCGAATCGCGCATCGCATCGAACGCAAGGGTTGGACGCAACGAGAAGCCGCCGAACAATGCGGTATTACCCAGCCGCGCATGAATGACCTGCTGCGCGGACGGCTGTCCCGTTTCTCGCTGGACGCGCTGGTGAACATCGCTGCGGGCATGGGCTTGCGCGTGGAACTGCGCACCGCCGCATAACCTTGAACCGCCACGGCTAGGCCGGCTCACATGACCGAACTGGCAGCGAACTTGCAACGTTGACAGTGCGACAACAGGGGACATGCGATGAACGACGTGAACGAGCTGATGGTGTGCCGCCTACTGGCGGCGATGGATCAAAAGTGGGGAAGGGTGGCAACGCCAAAGCCGAAGCTTTACATCGTCGGCAGCGAAAAGCCGAAACGTCGCTATGGGAATCGGCGAGCGAAGCACGCGACGCCATGAGTGCCGTAGTCCTGCCATTCCCGGAGGCCACGCAGAAGCGCGCGTGGCGCAAACTTGGCCTCGTGAAGCTGCAAGGGCAGTGCAATTGGGCCTCTATGTATGGCGGCGAGTGGGACACGGAACAGACTGGCGGCGAGGAGTATGACTCTTGGCAAGACCAGTGGCTGTTTAAACAACTCGAGAAACAGCTCGGGCCATCGCCACACGCGCCGCGCACGGCACCCGAGATGCGCAAAAGAATCGCGGAAGCGAATGCCGCTATCGAGAAGCGAGCGCGCGTCAAGAATTGGCTGCGGTCACAAGGTGCGACAGTGGACGATCTGGCGTCACCAGAGTCCGCCCTGTATTTCCTCGCCGAGCGGGCTATGCCCAAGCCCCTGCCACGCCTAGGCCCTACACCGAACGCGCGGGCACCTTCACCGCGTTTCAAGCATCATCGTGTCAATCACAGTCGCAGCTTCGTGGGTCGTGGCGGCCAGCACATCAACGGCATCGAGAACTTCTGGAATCAATCCAAACGGGTCTTGCGCAAGTACAACGGCGTGCCGCGCAGGCACTTCTTCTTGTTCTTGAAGGAGTGTGAATTTCGTTTCAACTACGGCACACCAAGACAACAACTGCAAACGCTGAAAACTTGGCTCGATCTGTAGCGTTATCTAGGACAGCCCCAAAACTTTTCCCCTTTTTTGCCCTTGGTCGCGGTGCTCACTTCTCCCGCTTGCCGGCAGCTTTCTCCAATCCCGCAAATGGCACACTCCCCGGCGTCATGATCTGCGCAATATCGCGGAACACCGCGTTCGCCACACCGGGCGCCGGTTTGTCTTTCTGTAATGTCACCCACGCCACGATCGTAATGTCCTGTTTCGGAAAATAGTAATTAGCGGTGTTGTATCCCGGCAGGCCACCCGTGTATCCATACCATCCCGCGCTGCAACCGATACCGAGTCCAAATGCGAGGTTTCCCGTGCCCGTCGGGATACACGACATGCGCGCACGTTGCGTCGCCGCCCCACTTGTCTTGCCGGTGACATACAGCTTCACCCAACGTTGCATGTCGTGTATGTCGGAAACCATCTCGCCTGCGGCGCCCATCAGCGAGACCGGGATCGTGCCGCTCACATCCTCCCGCCCGCGCTTGGAGTTGAGTCCGTAGCCATGTGCCCAAGGCTCGGGCATCGTCTGATTGCCTGGATAGCTAGTCTGCACAAGGGAGAATGGCTTCAGCAATCGCGTGCGGATTTGTTCGGCGACCGAATGCCCGCTTACCTTCTCGA
>JBDTBW010000091.1:0-39054 GCA_039923855.1 Rhodanobacteraceae bacterium
TTCTCGTTCCGCGAACTGACGTCGGCGAATTCGGAGAAATAGAAAATCGCAATTTCGGTGACGATGCCCACGATCATGGTCATGCCCATCATCGCCGAGATGTTGAGTTCGGTGCCGGTGAGCCACAACCCGATGAACACCGCGCAGATCGCCAGCAGCGGCATTGCCAGCACCACCAGCGCGACCCGGAAACTCTCGTAAAGAAACAGCAGCAGCGTGAAAACCAGCGCGATCGCTGCGATCAGCACGATGGTCAATCCCTTGAACGCCTGTTGCTGTTGTTGATAAACACCGCCGAGTTCGTAATACATGCCTTGCGGCAGTTCGCCGGACCGCTCCAGAATCTTCTTGACGTCGGCGACGGTCGAACCCAGATCGCGTCCGCTGATGCGTCCGGTGACGGCGACCATGCGTTTGAGATTCTCGCGGTCGATTTCAGGCTGACCGGTCTGTTCGTGCAGGGTGGCTACGCGGATGAGCGGAAACACATGGCCGTTGGCGTCGCGGATAGGCAACGCCGCGAGTTGTTCGATGCGCGCGCGTGCCGATGGCGGCGCCCACACGCGCACGCCCACGATTTTCGGGCTCTGCGGCAATTGCGCGGCGACGACGCCCGCCGCGGCCGCGGCCACCTGCGCGGCGACGCTTTGCGGATCGACGCCCGCGAGCGCCGCTTTGGCCGGATCGACCTGCACCAGCAACGCATCGCCGGCCGGTTTGATGCCATCCAGCACGCCGACCACGCCATTGACCTTGGCGATCTGTGCGGCGATCTTTTTCGCCGCCGCATCCGTTTGGCGCGGATTGTCCCCGTACAATTTTATTTCGATCGGCTGCGGCACTGACACCAGATCGCCGATCAAGTCCTCCATCAACTGCGCCAGATCGATCTCCAGTCCCGGAACCTGGGTCTCGACCTTGCTGCGGATTTGCGTCATCACCTGATCGATCGGCAGCCGCGAGCCGTTCTTCAACCGGATGAAGAAGTCGCCGGTATTGGCTTCGGTCAGACCGCCGCCGAGTTGCAGGCCGGTGCGCCGCGAATAGGTATCCACGTAGGGATTGGCGCGGATGATCGCCTCGACCTTGGTCAAGAGACGATTGGTTTCCTGCAATGACGTACCCGGCGCGGAAATGTAGTCGAGGATGAAACCGCCCTCATCCATGTGCGGCATGAAGCCGGTTCCGACAGACCGATACGCAATGAAACCCACCAACAGCAATGGAATCACCCCGATCAGGAGCAGCGCTGGCCACTCCAGCACGCGCAGCAGCGTGCCTTCGTAGAAACGCATGGCGCGTTGTGCGAATTTGCCGGGCGGATGTTCCTTGGCGTGACGCTCGTCGAGAAATCGCTCCGCCAGCAACGGCACCGCGACCCAGGTCAGCAGCCAGGAAATGATCAGCGCGCTGGCCATCGTCAGGGACAACGCCTTGAAAAAAGCGCCGGTCACGCCGGTAAGGAACGCCAGCGGCAGGAAGATCACGATGGTTGCCGCGGACGAGCCGGCCAGCGGCCGCGTGAATTCAAATGCCGCGTTGGCGATGCGTTCGTGCACGTGGCCCGAGGCATCGCGCAGCCGGCGCATGATGTGCTCCAGCATCACGATCACGTCGTCGATGATCAATCCGACCGCCGCGGCCATGCCGCCCAGCGTCATCATGTTGAAGCTCATGTGCAGTAGATCGAGCAGCAGCACGGTGATCGCCAGCGTGGCCGGCACCACCAGCATGGCGACGAAGATCACCCGCAGGTTGCGCAGGAACACGAACAACACCATTCCGGCCAGAACGATCCCGATCAGGATCGCATCGCGCACGCTGCCGGCGGCGGCCGTCACCAGTTGGGTCTGGTCGTACCAGGCGGCGATCTTGACGCCTTGCGGCAATTGTTTTTGATAGGTCGCCAGCCGCGCCTTGACGTCGGCCACCATCTGCACGCTGTTCGCCGCGGGTTGCTGGAAGACCTGCATCAGCACCGCGTCCTGACCGTCGGCGGTGACCCTCACCCATTGCGGCACCGCGCCGCGCGCGACCGTGGCGATATCGCCGACGCGCACCACGCCGCCGGATCCCGCGCGCACGACCACGTCGCGCAACGCCTCGGCATTGGCGGGTTGATTGTCGGCGAGCAGCAGGAACAGCTTGTAGTGATCCGACAGCCGCCCCAGCGCGGAGATGTCGGCGGCATGGTTGATCGCGCGCACCACATCATCGATGGTCAGATCCTGCGCGCGCAGTTTGTCCGGATCCACGTCGACGTGATATTCCTCGACTTGTCCGCCCTGCACATCCACGCGCGCGACGCCGTTGACGCCGGTCAGCAGCGGGCGCAACTGGTATTGCGCAAGGTCGTACAACTGGGTCGGGGACTGTGTCTTGCTGCGCAGGCTGTAAGCGAGGATCGGGAACACGGTCGGATCCAGCCGCAAGGTGGAAACCTTGGTGCCGGTGGGCAGGTCCGGCAGTACTTCCCCGACCGCGGCATTGACATCCAGGAATGCGCGGCTCATGTCCGCGCCCCAGTCGAAGGTCACTTTCACCTCAGCGCTGCCGCGGCTGGTGGTGGAACGCACGTCGCGCACGCCACGCACGCGGCGGATCGCCTCCTCGACCGGCGTGGTCACTTGCAGCATCATCTGGTCGGCGGGACGATCGCCGGCGTCCAGCGACACCCGCACCCGCGGAAACGAGACATCCGGAAACAACGATACCGGCAGGTTGAACGCCGCCGCTACGCCGCCCAACGCCAGGATCGCGCACAGGAACAGCAGCGAGCGCCGGTGCGCGTGCATCCACAGGGTTGCGGTCATGCAGCACCTGCCCGAGTGTTTTCAAGCCCCCTCACCCCAGCCCTCTCCCCGCTGGGGAGAGGGAGACCAGCGTGCAACGCGAGAGGGTGAGGACGGATTTTCGTCATGGCGAACACCGCGCATGTCATTTGGCAGGCCTTTCGCCGCGTTGCGCTTTCACCGCATCGCCATCGGACAACTCGTACGCGCCCAGCGCGATCACCGGCGCGCGCGGATCGAGCTTGCCGTCCACGCCGACCGGATCGCCGTCCGGCGAAACAACTTTGACATCGACGCGATGCGCCTTGCCCTGTTCGGTCTGGAACACGTAAGAGCCTTGTTCGTCGCTGAGCAACGCGTCGCGCGGCACCGACCATGCGCTGAATTGCTCGACATCGATCCGCGCCGACAACGCGGCGCCCGCGGCCAGACCCGCGCTGTCGCTGCCGTCAATGGTCGCCAGCACATCGACCAGATGCGTCTGCGGATTCACCGCATCAGCGACCACCGCGACCGTGCCGGGCAACGGTTGCGCGCTCGTTGCATACACCGGCGCGATCGCCACCGTCATGCCAGGCCGGATGCGCGCGGCGGCTTCCGGTTCCGCACCAAGTTGCGCGGCCAGGGCAAGTTGCGGCGCGAACTCCACCAGTTTGGCGCCGGCCGCGACACGCTCGCCCAGGGCCACGTCCAGCGCGGTGACCACGCCATCGCTGGGCGCGGTGAGCGTCGTCACCGCCTGCGCGCCGCCGAGTCTGGCCTGTGCATCGAGCGCTGCCTGCGCGTCGGCGAGCGCCTTGCGCGCGGCGTCCAGTTGCGAATTGGTCGCGAGCTTCTCGGCGTGCAGCCGTTGCGTGCGTGTCAACTCGTCGCGCGCCTGGTTCAAGGCATTGACCGATTGTTGATAAGCGTTGCGCGCACTGGGATCGGTCGCGAGTTTCAGCAGCGTCTGACCGCGCCGCACGCGGCGGCCCGGCGTCACGCTTGCGGCGACGATCTGTCCGGCTTGCGGCAGCGTCAGCGTCTGCGCGTGTCGGCTGTCGGCGGCGAGCGTGCCGAACGCCTCGACGCGGGTATGGAATACGCGTTGCACCGGCATCGCGGTCTGCACGGCGACCGGTGGTTTCCGGTTCGCGTTGCCGGAGGTGTCGCCGCCCGATGACGAGCACGCGGCAAGTGTGATCATCGCGGCGAGTACGCCGGCGCGTAGCAACGTATTCATGGCGAATTCCGATCCTGTGCTTGCGATGCATCCGGCCAATCGCCCACCAACGCGTCTAGCGCGATCGACTGTTCGTGGAAGTTTTGTTCGAGGGTCAGCAACGCGCTGTCGGCCGCCAGCGAACTCGCGCGTATCGCCAGATACGTCGGCCAGTCCAGCAGACCCGCCGCGTATGCGCGCTGCGCCGCTTCGCGCGCGGCGGACAATTGTGCGGCGTGCGCGATCAGCGCTGTACGTTGCGTGCGGTAACTGCGCAGATCGGCGAGCAGCCGATCGATGTCGTTTCGGTCGGTCAACAGCCGCGCGCTGTAGGCATCTCGCAATTTCTGCCGGCTAGCGCGTTCGATCGCGATGTTGCCGCGGTTGCCGTCGAACAACGGCAACGACAATCCGATCGAATAGCCAGTGGTATAGACGTTACCCGTGTCGCGTGCGCGCACGAAACCGACCGTGATCGCCGGAAACTGGGCGATGATCGCTGCGCGCACTTTTTCCTGCTGTGCCTGGTAACCGGCCTGCAGCGCGCGCAGGTCGGGCCGGCGTTTGGCCATGTCGGCCAATGCGCGCGTTGCTTCGCGCGCATCGGGATCGACCACGTACGGTGCGCCGACAAGATGCAGCGGAACCGATGCATCCAGCCCGAGCAGATCGTGCAGATCGTGTTGCGCCTGGTCGAGTTGACGCCGCGTGTCGGCCAGCTTGTTGGTAACGTCGGATGCCGCATTCAGTCCCGCACTGGCAGCGTCGTAGGTGAGATCGCCCGCGGCCAGCGCACGCTGGATATATTTCTGGATCGGCGCCAGCGCATCGCTTTCCCGTTGCAGGCGCGCGTCGAGTCCACGCAAATAGAAAATGCGATCGAACAGCGTGCGTGCTTTCGCGATCGTCTGCCATTCGCTCCATAGAAGGTCCAGATCGACCTCGCGTACGTTGCCTTTGGCAGCCGCGACCCGGGACGAGCGCGTCAGCAGATTGCCCAGATCGAAGGTCAGGCCGAGATTGAACGCGCTGGTCAGGTCGGCTTGATTGCTGGTCGGATTTTCGTGTTGGTAGCTCAGTTGCGGGTCGGGCAGCAGCCCCGCCGCGAACGCCTGCGCGCGCGCGATGTGCGCATCATCCCGCTGCACGCGCAGATCGGGGCTGTTGGCGACCGCCAGCATCGCCGTTTCCGTGACATCCAGACCATCGCCGGGATCGAAGCGATGGGTTCGCAACGCCGGCACCGGCATCGACGCGGCCGGCACGCGGATGTCGGCAAGCTTCGGCGGCGCAATATTGTCGAGCGGCAGCGAATGAAACGTCGCGCAGCCCGCCAGCAGGGCCAAGCTCGCGGACAAGGCAATCCATGCGAAACCGGAGATACGCATGGCGGCGAGCCTGCCGGGCCATGCTTAGCCGGCGCTTAGGCGCATCCGCAAAGCTTGGCATACGACCGGATGCCGCTCCCTATGTAAAGCGTGCTTGACAGGGGCGAATTGCCATCCTACAGTGTGTGTCAAGTTTGCTTGACATGCAAACGGGAGGCTTGAATGCAGCGGTTCACCGAAAAACAGTACCGTTGGCAGTTGCTGGCGGCAATGGCGATCTACGCGGCGGTCATGCTCGTGCTGTATCCGCGCGCGCACGCTGCTTCTGGCTTGCCGTTGAAGGTCGCGCTGGCCTTGAGTCCGGTGCCGGCGGTGGTTTGGTACGTGGCGCTGATGGCGAGGCGCGTGTTGGCAAGTGATGAGCTGCAGCAACGTTTGCATCTCATTGCATTGGGCGTCGCCACCATGGTGGTCGGGATGGCCAGCATTGTCGGCGGGTTTCTGGCCGCGGCGGACGTGTGGATCATCGACGGTTCCATCCTGGTCTGGGTGTTCCCGTTGTTGTGCTTTGTTTATGGATTCGCCCACGTCGGGCTGACCCGTCATTACACTGGTTCTTTGGATCACTGCGATTGGCGGCACTGATGAAGAGTCGTGTGCGCGAGCTGCGCGAGAAGCACGGCTGGTCGCAGGGCGAACTCGGCGAGCGGCTGGATGTATCGCGCCAGACGATCAATGCGATCGAAACCGGCAAGTATGACCCCAGCCTGCCGCTGGCGTTCAAGATCGCGTATGTGTTCGGTATGCGCATCGAAACCCTGTTCGACCCGGGGAAGGAGTGATGGCGATCAAGGCGCGAACGGTTTTGCGCGTGGGTGTGGTGATGGTGGCACTTGGCGTGTTCGGCTGGGACTGGCTGTGGCCAAGGTATGCGGACGCGCCATCAGCTCCGATGAGTGTCGTAGCGGCAAACGCCGCGTTGCCGGACGCCGGCGCGGAGGCACCACCGCTGCAACCGCCTGCGCCAACGGCCACCCGGCCGCAGTCCGTGTTGAAGCTCGGCTCGCTGACCCTGAGGCCCTGCGAATTGAAGCAGCTGGACAGTTCCGCGATCACCGCCGCGTATTGCGCGCCGTTCCAAGTGCCGGAGAACCGCGCCGACCCGCATTCGCGCCGGATCAATCTGAAACTCGCGCTCGTCAAGAGCGAGGCGCAAGCCGCAAACCGGGACCTCGTGGTATATCTGGCGGGTGGCCCTGGCGAATCGGCCACGCAAACGTATCCGCAAATTGCAGCCGCGCTCGCGCCGTTGCGGCAACACCACGATATCCTTTTGCTGGATCAGCGTGGCACCGGCGATTCGCATCCCTTGTCCTGCCCGCGCGCACAGGCGGCGATGACGCAGGTCGACAACGGCGCGTTCGATCCGCAAAAAACGCGCGATGCGGTGACGGCGTGTCTGGCCGAGGTCGAGAAAACCTCCGACCCACGTTTCTACACGACCGCCGCTGCGGTCGCGGATATGGAAGCCGTGCGCCGCGCACTCGGCTCGCCCCAGTTCGACCTCGTTGGTGTGTCATACGGCACTCGCGTGGCGCAGCAGTATACGCGTGCGCATCCGCAAGCCGTGCGCAGCATCGTGCTGGACGGCGTGGTGCCGAATCAATTGATCCTCGGCGAGGATTTTGCGGTGAATCTGGAGGATTCGCTGAAACTACAGGCGGCGGCGTGCACGGCGACGCCCGCGTGCCATGCCGCGTTCGGCGATTGGTACGGCACGCTGCATGCGTTGCACGACACGTTGCGCGCACAACCGGTGATCGCGCATTTCAATGATCCAAAAACGTACCACCCCGTGGACAAACCCGTGACCGCCGATGCTTTGGCCGGCGTCGTGCGGTTGTTCTCCTACACCGCCGAAACCGCGGCGCTGTTGCCCTTGTCGCTCAGCGAGACGGCGAAAGGCGATTACGCGCCATTGATGGGTCAATCGCAATTGATCACGGACAGCCTCGCGGAGACCTTGACCGGCGGCATGCAGTTGTCGGTGATCTGCAGCGAAGACGCGAAGTTGTTGCAGTCGCGACCGCAAGACGCCGGCACGATTCTCGGCGCCGACATCATCGATGCGATCAAGACCGAATGCGCGGCGTGGCCACACGGTGCGCGCGCGGCGGATTTCCATGCGCCGTTCGTTTCATCGATCCCGACATTGTTGCTGTCCGGCGAGCGCGATCCGGTGACGCCGCCGCGCTACGCGGATGAAGTGCTGAAGGGTTCGTTGGACGCGCGCGCGTTCGTGCTCGCCGGCATGGGCCACAGCGTGATCAGCCGCGGCTGCATGCCGAAATTGGTCGAACGATTCGTCGCCGATCTGCAACCGGCAAAACTGGATGCGCAATGCCTGAAGGCGACCGGACCGATCCCCGCGTTCGTCGATTTCAATGGAGCGTCGCCGTGATCACTGCGCAAATGATCGATCGCATGAACCCCTCTCCTCTTGTGGGAGAGGGGTCGGTGAGAGGGGGCAGCATCGTCACATCTCCGTCACCCTCTCCCCAACCCCTCCCCCATCGAGGGGGAGGGGCTCAACCCCCGCTGCTGGGGGACGCATCGACGGCGCCGGGTGTTTCGCGGAGAAAGCCATGATCGAAGTCCGCGATCTGCACAAGGCATTCGGCGAAGTGAAAGCGGTCGACGGCGTGTCGTTCACGGCGCGCGACGGACAGATCACCGGGCTGCTCGGCCCCAATGGCGCCGGCAAGACCACGACGTTGCGGATGCTCTACACCTTGATGCGGCCTGATGCCGGACAGGTGCTGGTGGACGGCATCGACGCTGCCGTCGATCCGGTCGCGGTGCGGCGCAGGCTCGGCGTGTTGCCGGATGCGCGCGGGCTGTACAAGCGTCTGACCGCGCGCGAGAACATCGATTACTTCGCGCGGCTGCACGGCATCGAGACGGCGCGGATGCACGAGCGCCGCGAAGCGCTGATCGATGCGCTGGAGATGCGCGACATCATGGATCGTCGGACCGAGGGCTTTTCGCAAGGACAGCGCGTCAAGACCGCGATCGCGCGCGCGCTGGTGCACGATCCGAAAAACATCATCCTCGACGAGCCGACCAATGGTCTCGACGTGATGAGCACGCGCTCGATGCGTGCGTTCCTGCGCTCGATCAAATCCGAAGGCCGCTGCATATTGCTGTCCAGCCACATCATGCAGGAGGTCGCCGCGCTGTGCGACCGAATCGTGGTGATCGCGCGCGGCCGCGTGGTTGCGGACGGCACCGCCGAAGAATTACGCGCGCACACCGGCAAGCCCAATCTCGAGGATGCCTTCGTCGCGATCATCGGCAGCCACGAGGGACTCGCGGCATGAACATGGCGAACAACGCAATGGTGTCGAAACCGGAAACCGCTGCATGAAAACCGCAGCCATCGTTTTCATGAAGGAGGTACGCGAGAATCTGCGCGATCGCCGCACCGTGCTCAACACTTTCATCACCGGCCCGCTGATGGCGCCGCTGATCTTCGTGCTGGTGATCCATTTTGCGATCGCGAAGCAAGTCGAAAAGGCCGAGCAACCGCTGCCGGTGCCGGTGATCGGCGCGCAGTACGCGTCCAATCTGGTCGCAGCGCTGGAGCAATTCGGCATGGTGGTCAAACCGGCGATCGCGAACCCGGAGGCTGCCGTGCGCGCGCAGGACGTCAATGTCGTGCTGCGCATCCCCGCCGGGTACGGCAACGCGTGGAGGCAAGGCGAACCGGCGCAGGTCGAATTGATCTACGATGCCTCGCAAAGCGACTCGGCGCAGGCCGAAGCGCGCCTGGAACAGATGTTGAAGGGCGTGAGCCAGCGCACGGCATCCTTGCGCCTATTGGCGCGCGGTTTGTCGCCTGCGCTCGCGCAACCCATTGCCATTGCGCAACGCGATCAATCCACGCCGCAAAGCCGCGGCGGCCTGCTGTTCGCGATGCTGCCGTACTTCTTCATCCTCGGCGCGTTCATCGGCGGCATGGCGCTGGCGATCGACACCACCGCAGGCGAACGCGAGCGGCAATCGCTGGAACCGCTGTTCGCCAATCCGGTGCCGCGTTGGCAGCTCCTCGCCGGCAAACTGGGCGCGACCTCGCTGTTCGCGCTGATCACGGTGTTCCTGTCGATCGTCGCGTTCGCGCAGGTTGGACATTTCCTGCCGGCCGACAAGCTCGGTATGGTGCTGGATTTGGGCGTGCGCTTCACCGTCACGGTGTTGATCGCGATGCTGCCGCTGGTGCTGCTGCTGGCCGTCGCGCAGACGCTGGTCGCGGCCTTCGCCAAGAGTTACCGCGAAGCGCAGACGTATCTATCGTTGCTGATGTTCCTGCCGGCGATCCCGTCGGTGCTGTTGTCGATCCTGCCGGTCAAGGCGAAACTGTGGATGTATGCGATCCCGGTGGTCGGCCAGCAAACGGTGATCCTGCGGCTGATGCGTGGCGAGACCGTCGCCGCGACGCCTCTGCTCATATGCGTGGTATGCACGGCGATCGCCGCGCTGATCGTGTGCGCAATCACCGCGCGCATCTATCAGTCGGAGCGGTTGGCGATTTCGGCTTAGGGGGTCTCCGTAAAGCTATGCTCTAAAGGAGATAACACATGAGCAAATTTTTCAACGCGCTTCTAATTGGCATTGGCATCGTATTCTTGCTGGCAGCATTGCTGCTGATTATTCCGGTCGGGGTCAACTTGCCGACTCTTGGGCGGGCGCGGTGCTCTTGCTTATCTTCTTAATCGGCGGAGCATTCCTTATCTATACCGGCGTGCGCGCTTTGAAGCGTGCGAATAACATCAAGTAAATTTACCATCCTTGCATATGCCTCAACGCCAGTTGCGCCAGCGCGGAGGCGTGAGCGGTGCTCGCGTTCAACGCCGGGATGTAATGGAAGCGTTCGCCGCCGTGAGTAAGGAACAACGCGCGGTAGCGCAACGCGATTTCCTCCAGCGTTTCCAGGCAATCGACCGCGAAACCCGGGCACAGCACGTCGAGATCCTTGATGCCTTGCCTGGGTAGCGCTCCGATCACTTCGTCGGTGTACGGCTGCAACCATTTCTGCGTGCCGACCCGCGACTGGAACGCGACGATCATGTCGTCGTCATTCACGCCCAGCGCCTCGCGCAGCCGGCGCGCGGTCGCGTGGCACTGCGCGAAATAGGGATCGCCTTCGCGCACGCTGCGCTCGGGCAAACCATGGAACGAAAGCAGCAGCTTCTGCGCGCGGCCGTGATCGGCCCAATGCGCGGTGACGCTCGCGGCGAGCGCGGCGAGATATCCGGCGTCATCGTGATAGTCATTGACGACGCGGAATTCCGGCGGCCAGCGCAGGGACTTGATCGTCCCGGCCAGCGCGTCCAATACCGCGCCGGTCGCCGCGCCCGAATATTGCGGATACAACGGCAACAGCAATACGCGGCGCACGCCCTGGTTTTGCAAGTCGACTATCGTCTCGCCGATCGATGGGCCGCCATAACGCATCGCCAGCGCGACGCTGATTGGACCAGCCGCATGCCGAACGATTTCGGTCTGCACCGCAGCGGCCAGTTGCGCGCTGTTCACCGCCAGAGGGGAACCTGCGTTGCTCCAGATTTTCGCGTAAGCCTCGGCCGAATGGCGCGGCCGCACCCGCAACACGTAGCCGTGCAGGATCAGCCACCAGAGCGGGCGCGGCAGTTCGACCACGCGCGGATCGGCCAGAAACTCCGCGAGATACCGACGCACCGCGGTCGCCGTCGGCGCGGTGGGCGTGCCCAGATTGACCAGTAGTACCGCGATGCGCGGCGCGTCCGCCGCGTGGTCGTGCGAATGATCCTCAAGTCCGATGTAGCGGGGCATATGCGTCCGAACTTTGTCGATGCTGCGCAGTCTGCCACAGTGTGCGCTTCATTAAGCCACGCGCGTCCAGACTGCGCTTCGGCAGTTGATGAGTAGCTTCATCCCGGCGAAAGCCGGGATCCAGCTCCTGGGCAATATCGAAAAACTGGATTCCGGCTTTCGCCGGAATGACGAGCAACAAACAATCATATGGAGAACCCCATGTCTCGCGTGCAACGTTTTTTAATCGCCCTCGTTCTCATCGCCTTGTTGCCTGTGCTGGCCGCGCACGCCGGCGAGCGCGACAACGCCATCGCCCGCGCGCAGAATGCGAGCCGGGTGCTCGCAGAGATCATGCGGGCGCCGGACAAGGCGATCCCGCAAGATTTATTGAAAGACGCCCACGCAATCGCGGTGATCCCCGACGTGCTCAAGGTCGGTCTGGTATTCGGCGGCCGCCGCGGCGAAGGGCTGGTGTCGGTCAAGTCGCGCGACGGCACCTGGTCCAATCCGGTGTTCGTGTCCTTGACCGGCGGCAGCGTCGGCTTCCAGGCCGGGGTCTCCTCGACCGACGTGGTGCTGGTGTTCCGCACCCAGCGCGGCGTGGATGGAATCGTCAACGGCAAGTTCACCATCGGCGCCGATGCGCACGCCGCGGCAGGTCCGGTCGGGCGCAATTTGAACGCTTCCACCGACGCGGCGATGCATGCGGAGATCTATTCGTATTCGCGCTCGCGCGGGTTGTTCGCCGGCGTGTCGCTGGACGGCGCCGCGCTGCGCATCGACGACGACGCGGATGCGGCCATCTATGGCGCGGGGATCACCCCGCGGCGGGTGTTCGAGGGCGGCGTTTCCGGCGTGCCCGCGCCGGTGGTGCGGTTTCGCGACCAGTTGGAGGAGTACACTGCCAAGTAGAGCGGCTTAAAAGCTCCTGCGCTCGGCATCTCGTGCGCCTGCGGTGCTCGGAATCCTCAAGTACTGGCGTGTACACTCCGGTTCCTGCGCTCCGGCGGCGCGCAACCTGCCTTCGCTCGCTACGCTTTCAAAACCGCTCCCGGCCGCGAGGGATATAGGCGGCGATCATTTTATCGAGAGGTGAATCATGGGCGGCTTGAGCATCTGGCACTGGCTGATCGTGCTGCTGATCGTGCTGCTGATTTTCGGCACGGCCAGATTGAAGAATGTCGGCGGCGATCTCGGCAACGCGATCCGCGAGTTCAAGAAATCAATGGGCGGCGACGAGGACAAGAAAACCGCCGACGCGCAATTGAAAGCCGAGCCGCCGCCGGCGGGTACGCCGCCGCCATCGCAGCGCGCCGGCGACACGCAGGAGCCGCGCGATCGCGCGGAATAAGCGCGCGCGGAGCGGCTTGTGTTCGACATCAGCTTCGGCGAATTATTGTTGATCGCGGTCGTTGCACTGGTCGTGATCGGCCCCGAGCGCCTGCCCGGCGCCGCGCGCACCGCCGGCGCGTTGTTCCGTCGCGTCCGCCGGGGCTGGGACAGCGTGCGATCCGAGGTGATGCGCGAACTGGAAGCCGATGAGTTGCGCGCGCAGTTGCGCGAGGCGCAGGAAGCCGCGCGCGCCGCGATGGGCGTGGTGCGCGAGCAAGCCAACACCGCCGCGCAATCGTTGGGCAATGTCGCGCAGGATGCGCGCAACCTGATGCGGCCGCTCGACGCCGATGCGAAGACCGCGCAGGTGGCCGCGGTCGAACCGGATCAACAACCTGCGCGCGAGGCCGGCCATGACCGCGCCGGATAACCCGCGCGATCCCGATCCGGAGGCCTTGCCCGAACAGGGGTTCATGGTTCATCTGATCGAACTGCGCGGGCGATTGCTGAAAGCGATCGTCGCGGTGCTGGTCGTCTTGCTGGCGCTGATCCCGTTCGCAGGCAGGCTGTATACCTGGCTCGCGCGGCCGCTGGTGGCGCGCCTTCCGGCTGGCGCGCATCTGGTGGCGATCGATGTCGCCAGTCCTTTCCTGACGCCGTTGAAGCTTGCGTTCTTCGTCGCCTTGTTCATCGCGATGCCGGTGGTGCTGTACCAGTTGTGGGCGTTCGTCGGCCCCGGTTTGTACCGACACGAAAAAAGATTGGCGCGGCCACTGCTGGTGTCGGCAGTGTTCCTGTTTTATGTCGGATGCGCGTTCGCGTACTTTCTGGTGTTGCCGATGGTGTTCCGCTTTCTAACCGCGGTGACACCGCCGGGCGTGTCGATGATGACCGACATCGGCCACTATCTGGATTTCACACTGGTGGTTTTCCTCGCGTTCGGATTATGCTTCGAGATGCCCGTCGCGGTGGTGCTGTTGGCCACGGTGGGTATCGTCGATCTGCCCAAACTGAAAAAAGCGCGCGGTTATGTGATCGTCGGCTGCTTCGTGGTCGCCGCGGTGCTGACGCCGCCGGACGTGATTTCGCAAACGATGCTTGCCGTACCTATGGTCCTGCTTTATGAGCTGGGCTTGATCGCGGTGCGCGTACTGGTCAAACCCCGCCCCGCGGAAGCGGGCGAGCAGCGATTCGGTTAGGGGTGCGTCTTCGCGTCAGGCCAATCTGGTAAAGCCATCGGTGCTCCATTCCTCCGAACCGACGCCGTGGTGGACGAAGAACAATCCCTCCGGATCGTAATGCCGCTTGACGGCGGCGAGCCGCGGATAATTCGAACCCCAGAACGCACGCTGCCAATCCTTCTGAAAGTAGTCGCTTTCGGAAACGTAGGAACCGGCATTGGGCAGGAGCTTGCGGAAAGCGTCCATCGTCTTGCCGATCGCCACGGCGGCGCGCCGGGCAGCGGCGAGGTTGGGCTCATGTCCTGGAATGCCGGGAAACGCCGCCGGTTCCTCGCCGCCGGTGATCGCCAGCGCGAACGCATCCAGCACCGCCGGATGGGTCGCGGTGTCGCGCGCCGCTTCGACCTCTTCGACAGGCGCGCCTGCCAATCCCTTGTTGAAATGCAGCGAGAACCCCCATTGCGCGCTCGCGTCCAACAATGTGTCGACCAGTTGCGGTTGGCGATCTTTTTGCAAAAATGACGCGGGCAACCATGCCGAGCCGTAGCCGTGGATGAATTGTCCGGATTGGGACTGATCGCCGGCCCACAATATATTGTCGGCGGACGCCTGTGGACGATCGTCGGCAACGGTCAGCCCCGGCATTTTCTTGAGCACCTCGGGATTCCAGAACTGCCGGGCGGGGATCGCCAGCACGATCGGCGCGGCGGTCATCGTATAGTCGTGCGGCGCAGCCGCGACGAAATCGAAGAACGGTTTCCAGATAGCCTGCGCCCGCGACTTGTCCAATCCCTGGAATACCAGTTTGATTTCCAGCTTGCGATCGCTCAGGGAAACCGTTTCGCCCCAGTGCGGATTGAATAGCGCATCGTGATAGAAAGCGACGAAGCGTTCGATCAGTCGGCGATACGCAGCATCGGAGTTGGCCTTGATCTTGCCGAGCACCGCGCCGAAGAAATCCGGCAATTCGTGCGTGCGCAAGGTGAGACGTGTCAACACGCCCACGCTGCCACCACCACCACCCTTGATCGCCCAGAATAAATCCGGGTTGAGGCAGGCGTTGGCGATGCGAATTTCGCCGTCGGCGGTAACGATCTCGGCTTCGATCAGGCCGGCCGCGGCAAGACCGTAGCGTTTGGAAAAACTGCCGAAGCCGCCGCTCTGGATCAATCCGGCGACACCTACCGTCGCGCAACCGCCGCCTTGCACGTAACGGCTGCCCTGGGTCGTCACCGCGTTGTAGGTGTGCATCCAGATGCAGCCAGGCCCCACCGTCACCGCGGGCTGCGGCGCCTGTTTGTCGGCACAGCCTTGCGCGACAAAGTCATCGTGCAATTGAATATCATCCATGTAGCGCGTCCACAGCAACAGCGAATCCGGCGCGTCGGACGTACCTTGATAGCTGTGACCGGTGCCTTTTACCACCAGCCGCAGATGCTGCTTGCGCGCGAAGTTGACCGCCGCGACCACATCGGCGGTGTTCTTTGCCGCGACCGCATAAGCGCTGGGCTGGGACGTCCACGCATCGAGCCAGCCGGATGTTTGCGTCAGCGCGGCGTTGTCGCGGATGAAATAGGGGTTGCGCAGTTGCTTGAAAATGTCTGCGCAGGCCGCGCTGCCAGAGTCGATGCGACACGCGTCCAGCGGCGATTTCAATTTGCTCAGTCGCCCGCCGACGGTGGTGTTCAAGCGTTCCCATTCGGCGGCCGACGGCCATGTTGGATCGCCAAGGCGCACGCGATACGGGAGCCGCACGGCCGTTTTTCCCGCCCAAGCCGCGCCAGGCAGGCGCAGCAGAAAAGGCAGCGGTATGAGCAGAGCGCGCTTCAGCGCATCGCGGCGATTCATGGCTTGGCCCCCGGAGCGAGCGCGCAGGATAACATCGGGATTCGGCGATCAAGTGGACTCGCAAGCTGTAGGCCAACCCCGACACGCGAACGCGCCGCGCGCTGCTGTCGTCTGCGCGCCGCCTGCACTAACCTGATGCCGACTTCAATCGCAACTCATCGTAAGGACACCGCCATGATCGACGTGCAGGGAATCGACCGGCTCGCGCAGCGCCTGGCCGCACTGGTGCCGCCGGGTTTGAGCGCCGCTCGAGAGGATTTGCAGGCCAATTTCCGCGACGTGCTTAGCGTAGGCCTGCGCCGCTTCGATCTGGTCACGCGCGAGGAGTTCGACGCCCAGCGCGCGGTACTCGCCCGCACCCGCGAGCTGGTAGTGCAACTGGAAACGCGCATCACGGAGCTGGAAGGCGTGCGAAAAGGATAGGAGCCGCCCCGGGCTCGCGACTTTCGCTGATCTGCGATTCACCTTTGCTCGTCATCCGGGTGCAGGCCGGGATCCAGCTCTTGGCTGCTTGAAAGAAAGCCGGGTTCCGGTTTCCGCGCTGCGCGCGGCCCCGGAATGACGAATCACAATATTTCGGCCTTGGCACCTCGACAGGACAACATATCTCGACAAGACAACATATAGTGAGTCTCGCCGTTGCCCTGACCCGCGCCCAGGAAGACGTCGCCGCGCCCCTGGTTACGGTCGAGGTACATTTGTCCGGCGGTTTGCCACAGACCTCGATCGTCGGCTTGCCGGAAGCCGCGGTACGCGAGGCGCGCGATCGCGTGCGCGTCGCCATCCAGAACACCCAGTTCGATTACCCGAATCGCCGCGTCACGGTGAATCTGGCGCCGGCGGAATTGCCGAAGGACGGCGGACGTTTCGATCTCGCCATCGCGCTGGGCATCCTCGCCGCCGGTGGCCAAGTGCCGCGCGAGGCATTGCAGGGTTGCGAATTCCTGGGCGAGTTGGCGTTATCCGGCGAATTGCGTCCGGTCACCGGCGTATTGCCGGCGTTGTTGCGCGCGCGCAGTAGCAAGCGCTGCGTGATCGTGCCGCTGGAAAACGCCCACGAAGCCGCATTGCTCGGCGACATCGACGTGCGCGTGGCGCGCTCGCTGGCTGAAGTCTGTGCGCATTTGCGCGGAACGGAACGCCTGCGGGCGCCGGTCGCCGATCCGGCAACCGAAATCAGACACGCCGACGAGTCTGATCTGGCCGACGTGCGCGGACAACTGCACGCGCGTCGCGCGTTGGAGATCGCCGCGGTTGGTGGTCACCATCTTTTGATGATCGGTCCGCCCGGCACCGGCAAATCGATGCTCGCGCAGCGGTTGCCCGGAATTCTGCCGCCGCTGTCGGAAGCGGAAGCTTTGCAAGCCTGCGCGGTGCGTTCGGTGTGCGGGATGCAGATCGAAGCGGATACGTGGAAACGCCGGCCGTTCCGCGCCCCGCATCACACCGCGTCCGGCGTGGCGCTGGTCGGCGGCGGCTCGCATCCGCGCCCCGGCGAGATTTCGCTCGCGCATCATGGCGTCTTGTTTCTCGATGAATTGCCGGAATACGATCGTCACACCCTGGAAGTGTTGCGCGAGCCGCTCGAATCCGGCCGGATCGTGATCTCGCGCGCGGCGCGCCAGGCCGAGTTTCCCGCGCGCTTTCAACTGGTGGCGGCGATGAATCCGTGTCCGTGCGGATACGCCGGCGATTCCAATGGCCGCTGCCGCTGCACGCCGGACATGATCGCGCGCTATCGCGGGCGCATTTCCGGGCCATTGCTGGATCGCATCGATTTGAGCGTCGCGGTGCCGCGCCTGCCGCTGGCCGAACTCGACAGCGGACAGCGTTCGCAAGACGAAACGTCCGCGAGGGTTCGCGAACGCGTGATCACCGCGCGGGCGATCGCGATGCAACGTGCCGGCAAGCCCAATGCGGAATTGACCACCCGCGAGATCGAGCGCGATTGCGCGACGCAGAACGCGCTCTGCTGCAACGCGCGATGGACAAACTTGGCTTGTCCGCGCGCGCCTATCACAGGGTCTTGCGCGTGGCGCGCAGCATCGCCGATCTCGCCGCCGCCAACCGTATCGGCCGCGAACATCTCGCCGAGGCGTTGCAGTATCGGCGATTGGGGGCGGCCACCGCGAGCTGAATCCCCGCTCTGGCGAATCCAGCCTGGCAGAATCTGCAAGCTGCATCGCACTGACTCTCGGTATGATGCGCGCCATGGGTGATCCACCACAGATCAAGGCGCCGGCGGAATTTCCGGACGAAACCACCGGGTTCGCGTTGCCGGGTCCGGCAGGCTTGCTGGAAATCGCCACCGCCAGACCGGAGGCGGCGTCGGCGCGCGCCGGCACCGCGATCATCTGCCATCCGCATCCGCAGCATGGCGGCAGCCTGCGCAACAAAGTCGTCACCATGCTCGAGCGGAGCCTGCGCGAGTCGGGTCTCGCCACGGTGCGTTTCAATTTCCGTGGCGTTGGCGACTCGCAGGGCGAATACGACGAGGGCGACGGCGAAAGCGGCGATCTGGTCGCGGTCGCGCAATGGGTGCGCCGGGTGCGGCCCGGCGAGGCACTGTGGCTGGCCGGATTTTCTTTCGGCGCCTACGTTGCCTTGCGCAGCGCGCGCTCGCTGGCGGCCGATGCATTGATCACGATCGCGCCGCCGGTCGGACGTTGGGATTTCGCCGGCGTTGCGATGCCCGGATGTCCGTGGCTGGTGGTGCAGGGCGAGGACGACGAGATCGTCGATCCACAGGCCGTTTTCGACTGGTTCAATACGCTCGATCCGCAACCGCTGCTGGTGCGCATGCCTGAGACCGGGCATTTTTTCCACCGTCGCCTGATGGATCTGCGCGGCGCGGTCAAGAATGCCATACGTGCCTGGTTGCCGCCGCTGGGTTGAGCGGTCTGAAACGTGCTGCGCTCGGCATGTCGCGTGCCGGCGGTGCTCGGCATCCTCATGTACTGACGTGTACACTCCGGTGCCTGCGCTCCGGCGGCGCGCCACCCCGGATCAAGTCCGGGGCAGGCTCTGCTTGTCCTCGTTACGGTTTCAAAGCCGCACAAAAATGGATTCGGGGGTAATCATTTGCGCTGATGATTTGCCAACTGCGCGCTACGCGCAAGGCCTAGCCGTGCACCAATGGCAGGACGATCCGGCGCAACACGCCGCGCTCACCGCGTTCGACCGTCTTCATCACGAGCTGACTTGCCGTCCCGGCGGGTTCTGGCGTAACTTCGCCGACGCGTTTTCTGACCGGCGTGCGCCGCGGGGTATCTATCTGCACGGCGCGGTCGGCCGCGGCAAGACCATGCTGATGGATCTGTTCGTGGAATCTTTGCCGCGTGGCATGGCACAGCGGCGGCATTTCCATCGCTTCATGCTGGACGTGCACGCGCGGCTGCGGCGCTCGCTCGATCGCCGCGATCCGCTGCGCGAGGTCGCCGCGCACATCGCGCGGCACTCGCGCGTGCTGTGTCTGGACGAATTTCAAGTGACCGATATCGGCGATGCGATGATCCTCGATGGCTTGTTGCGCGGATTGTTCGCGCATGGCGCCGCGCTGGTCGCCACCTCCAACACGGCGCCGCAAAATCTCTATCGCGACGGCTTGCAACGCGCACGCTTTTTGCCCGCGATCGACGCGATCGAACGCCATTGCCATGTGCTGGAACTTGCCTCGCCGCACGATTGGCGGTTGCGCGCGCTGACGCGCGCACCGGTCTATCTCTCGCCGCTCGGCGCCGACGCCGAACGTGGGTTGTCGCGACTGTTCGCGGAACTCGCGCAAGGCCGCGTGCAGCAGGGTGGCGAGTTGATCGTCAATGATCGCGCGATTCCCGTGCGGCGCGCCTGTGCGCAGGCGGCGTGGTTCGATTTCGAGGCTTTATGCGAGGGACCGCGCGGCGCGGCCGACTATATCGAGCTGGCGCGCGCGTATCCCGCGATCCTGGTTTCCCGCGTGCCGCAGTTCACGCCCGGCAGCGACAACGCCGCGCTACGCTTCGTGCGGATGGTCGACGAGTTTTACGACCGTCGCGTGAAACTGGTGCTGTCGGCGGCCGTTCCCGCAGTCGAGTTGTACGACGGCAAACGTCTGCGCGCCGAATTCGCGCGCACCGAGAGCCGTTTGATCGAGATGCAGAGCACCGCGTACCTGGCCCAGGCGCATCGCTGATTTGAGCCCCTCTCCCCCCGGGCGAGACGCTTCATGGACGATATTGGCTAGAAGCCATCCTTGGCCCGATTTCCGATCGGCATCCATGCCTCACCCTCGCAGTCAGCGCGATCTGCCATTCAAGGCAGATCGCAAGCGCTGCCTGTTCGACCTCATCCGTCCCTCATGCGTTCACCAGACTGCTTCGGAAAAATCGAGCGCATCGCGGAACGCATTGACGCACGGGCCACCTTCTCCGGGGGGGGGATTCAAACGTGTCGAAATGCGGCCGTCACGATCGTCGGTGAGGATGAGAACGGCGCCCGCGGTCAACATGACGATTGTCACGATGACGATCGTCATGCTTGGAAGCAATACTTCTGACCCTTACCTCGGATCGTTCTCCCGGTAATTGTTGCATTCGCAAATAATATACAATATCTTTACCGGCCAGTTCACTTATGGTCGGTGTGGCTCAAGGCCGCTTTACCGTCGTTCAAAACGCGCGAATCGAACACCATCACGATGACATCATTGCCCATCCCACGGATTTTTTCCGCACGCACGCTGGTTTGCGCCGCAACGCTCGCGCTCGCCGCGTGCGCGGTGGGGCCGAATTACAAGCGTCCCGAGGCGCCAGCGGTGGACCGCTACACGCAGCAAGCATTGCCGGCGGCGACGGTTTCCGCCGACACCGCCGGCGGCGACGCGCAGCGTTTCCTCGAAAACCAGGACGTGCCCGCGCGCTGGTGGCCCACGTTCGGCAACCACGAGCTGGACGCCCGCGTGCGCACCGCGCTCGAACACAGCCCCTCGATCGCCTCGGCGCAGGCCGCGTTGCGTGAAGCCCGGGAAAACGCCGGCGCCGCGCGCGGCGGATTGTTCCCCTCGCTGGACGCCAATGTGGGCGCCACCCGCCAGAAATACTCGGGTTCGCAATTCGGCGGCAGCGGCGGATTCGTCTCCGCGCCGTTCACCGTCTACAACGCCGGCGTCAGCGTCGGCTATGTGTTCGATATTTTCGGTGGCGTACGCCGCGGTATCGAGGCGCAATCGGCACTGGCCGATTACCAGCGCGCGCAGCTCGACGCGACGTATCTGACCCTGGCGGCGAATGTCGTCACCGCGTCGCTGCAAGAGGCATCGCTGCGCGAACAATTGCGCGCGAACGAAGAGATCGCCGGGTTCCAGCGCAAGGAACTCGACATCGCGCAGAAGCAGCAGCAGATCGGCGCGAAGTCGCTGTCGGATACGCTGGCGGTGCGCTCACAGCTCGCGGTCACGGAAGCCACGCTGCCGCCGCTGCGCAAACAATTGTCGGCGACGCAGAATCAACTGGCGACGTATCTGGGCGTCACGCCGGCGCAATTGTCGCTGCAACCGCTGACGCTGGGCGCGGTGACGTTGCCGCGTGACATCCCGGTCAGCCTGCCCTCGACGCTGGTTGCGCAACGCCCCGACATCCGCGCGGCATCGGCGCAACTGCACTCGGCCACCGCGCAGGTTGGCGTGGCGGTCGCGAACATGCTGCCGCAGATCACGCTGTCCGGCAGCCTCGGCACGCAAGCCTTGAGCGCGGGCAATCTGTTCTCCGCCGGCACCGAAGCGTGGTCATTGGGCCTCGCGCTGGCCCAGCCGCTATTTCACGGCGGCGAACTGCTGCACAAGAAACGTGCAGCACAAGCGGGCATGGACAAGGCCATCGCGGATTGGCAGGGTACGGTGTTGACCGCGTTCCAGAATGTCGCTGATTCGTTGCAGGCGCTGCAGTACGACGCGCAGGCTCTGGCCGCGCAGACGGCGGCCGAAAAATCGGCCGCGCAACGGCTCGATCTCACCCGCACGCAGTATCGCGTCGGCGCGATCGATTACCTGAATCTGCTCGACGCCGAACGCCAGTATCAACAGGCGTTGATCTTGCTGATCCAGGCGCGCACCGCGCGTCTCGCCGATACCGCTGCGTTGTATGCCGCGTTGGGTGGCGGCTGGCAGGACGATGCATCTCAAATCGCTTCAACGAAGAAATAGCTTTTCTGAAAGTGTGGACAGGGACGTCCACTTCTGGACTCTCCAAATCAGGGATGCACCCAACTTCACATCGTTTCTTGATTGCAGCGATCAGGGACGATCGCAAAGGAAAACACATGACGCGCGTCGAAGAAAAAAAACCCGGCACCAGGAAGCGCATGATCTGGATGATCGTCGGCGTGCTGGCGCTGATCGCGCTGATCGCCGGCGTCAAAGTGCTGCTGGTGATGCGGATGATCGCCGGCTTCCCCAAGCCCGCGCCTTCGACGGTGAGCACTGCCAAGGCCAGCTACCAGCTCTGGCAACCGGAGCTGTCGGCGGTCGGCACGCTGCGCGCGGTGCGTGGCGCGGATCTCGCGCTGGATGTTTCGGGGTTGGTGGAGTCGGTGAATCTGAAATCGGGCGACGACGTCAAGCAGGGCCAGTTGCTGTTGCAATTGCGTGCCGCGGATGAGGAAGCCAAGCTCGCCTCGCTGCAGGCGACCGCCAAGCTTGCCGCGCTCACCGCCAACCGCTCGAAGCAGCAGCTTGCCGTGCAGGCGATCAGCCGTGCGCAATACGACACCGATATGGCGAATCTGAAGAGCGCGCAAGCGCAGGTGGATGCGCAGGCCGCGCTGGTCGCCAAGAAGATTTTGCGCGCGCCGTTCGCCGGGCGGGCCGGCATCATCACGGCGAACCCGGGCGCCTATCTCAACGCCGGAACCGCAATCGTCACCGTGCAGCAGATGGATCCGCTGTACGTCGATTTCTTCGTGCCGCAACGAGAGTTGGGCCGGTTGCACGCCGGGCAGAAAGTGAACCTCACGCTGGATGCCTTCGACAAGCGCGCATTCGACGGCACGGTCAGTGCGATCAATCCCAAAGTCGACAACGACACCCGCAACGTGCAGGTCGAAGCCACGGTGCCCAATCGCGACGGCGCGCTGACGCCTGGCATGTTCGCCAAGGTAAACGTCGAGGCCGGCACGCAACAACGTTATCTCACGCTTCCGCAAACCGCGGTGGTCTACAACCCTTACGGTGAAACCGTCTATGTGGTGCTGAAAAAACGCGATTACGACAAGGCGCAGGCCGACTCCGCTGCCCAGAATGGCGATGGCGAAGCGGCTGCCTCTGCCGGCAAGGACAAGAGCGGGGACAAGGCCAAAGACAAGTCGCAGCCGGAAATCCCGCCCGATGCGCTGGTGGTGCAGCAGACCTTCGTGGTGACCGATGGCACCCGCGGCGATCAGATCTCGGTCGTCAAGGGTCTCGAAGAAGGCGCGGAAGTGGTGACCAGCGGTCAGTTGAAATTGAAGAACGGCGCGCCGGTCAAGGTCGACAACCGCGTGCAGCCGTCCGACAACCCGAATCCGACGCCACAGGAAAATTGAGCGATCGATGCCATGAAATTCACCGATCTCTTCATCAAAAAGCCGGTGCTGGCGATCGTGATCAGCTTGCTGATCCTGGTGCTCGGCCTGCGCGCGATCGGCGGCCTCACCGTGCGTCAGTATCCGGAGACGGAAAACGCCATCGTCACCGTAACCACGGCGTATTACGGCGCCGATGCCCAAACCGTCGCCGGTTTCATCACCCAGCCGCTGGAGCAGGCGATTGCGCAGGCGCAGGGCATCGATTACCTGTCGTCCAGCAGCGTCAGCGGCGTATCCACCATCACCGCGACCCTGCGCCTGAATTACGACGCCAACAAGGCGCTGACCGAAATCCAGACCCAGATCAGCTCGGTGCGCAACCAGTTGCCGCCGCAGGCGCAGCAACCGGTGGTGAACGTACAGACCGGCGCGAGCCTCGACGTAATGTATCTGGCCTTCCGCAGCGACGTGCTGCCCTCCAACAGCGTCACCGACTTCATGGTGCGCGAGGTCAAGCCCAAGCTCGATTCGCTGCAGGGCGTGCAGACCGCGGAAATCCTGGGCGGCCGCCAGTTCGCGCTGCGGGCGTGGCTCGATCCCGCGCGGATGGCGGCGCACGGCGTCACTGCGGAGGACGTTTACAAGGCGCTCGCTGCCAACAACTTCCTCGCCGCGGTCGGTTCGACCAAGGGCCAGATGGTCTCGGTGGATCTCACCGCCGCCACCGATCTGCACACGGTCGATGAGTTCAAGCAACTCTCGATCAAGCAGAAGGACGGCGCGATCGTGCGTCTGCAGGACGTGGCCAACGTCACGCTGGGCGCGGAGGATTACGACTTCAATGTCTCCTTCAGCGGCAAGCAGGCGGTGTTCGTCGGCATCAAGGTCGCGCCCGACGCCAACGTGCTGGACGTGGCACAGCGCGTGCGCGACGCGCTGCCGGGCATCCAGTCGCAATTGCCCAACGGACTCACGGGGCAGATCGTCTACGACGGCACCGAGTTCGTCACCTCTTCCATCCACGAGGTTATAAAGACGCTGGTCGAGGCGCTGATCATCGTCACGCTGGTGATCTTTTTGTTTTTGGGCAGCGTGCGCGCGGTGATCATCCCGGTGATCGCGATGCCGCTGTCGCTGATCGGCGCCTTCTTCGTGATGCTGGCGTTCGGTTACTCGATCAACCTGCTGACCCTGCTCGCGCTGGTGCTGGCGATCGGCCTGGTGGTGGACGACGCGATCATCGTGGTCGAGAACGTCGACCGCCACATGAAGGAGGAAGGCAAGAAGCCGCTGGAGGCGGCGCTGCTGGCCGCGCGCGAGCTGGGTGGCCCGATTCTGGCGATGGCGGTGGTATTGATCGCGGTGTACGTGCCGATTGGTTTTCAGAAGGGTCTGACCGGTGCATTGTTCACCGAGTTTGCGTTCACGCTGGCTGGCGCTGTCACGGTGTCGGCGATCATCGCGCTGACGTTGTCGCCGATGTTGTGCGCGAAGTTCTTCCGCAGTGAGCAGGAGAGCAGCCGTTTCGTGCAGTTCATCGACCGTCGGTTCGATTGGGTGCACCGCGGCTACCAGCGCGTGCTGCACGGCGCGCTGTCGACATGGGTAGTGATCGTGGTGATGGGCGCGCTGCTGTTCGGTGCGACCATCCTGCTGGGCATGACCGCGCAATCCGAACTTGCGCCCGAGGAGGACCAGGGCTTCGTGTTCTACCAGTTGCAGGGTCCGCCGGATGCGACCGCGCAGCAGATGCAGAGCTATTCCGAGCAGGCATACGCGATCGGCAGCAAGCTGCCCGAATACGAGCAGATGTTTCAGATCGTCACCCCCGGCACCGGTTTCGGCGGCGTGGTGTTCAAGCCGTGGAGCGATCGCAGCAAGAGCGCGCATGTGTTGACGCAGGAGCTGCAGGACAAGTGGAGCGCGATCGCCGGCGCGCAGGTCTTCGCATTCCAGTTGCCCCCATTGCCTGGCGCGCAGGGCGCGCCGGTGCAGATGGTGATCAACACCACAGAGCCGTTCCAGAACTTGAACGAAGTCGCCCAAGCCGTGCTTCAGAAGGCCAAGGACAGTGGCAAGTTCTACTTCGTCGACACCGATTTGAAGATCGACAAGCCGCAGAGCACAGTGGTGGTGAATCGTGATTTGATTTCCACCCTGGGCCTGACCCAGCAGGATGTCGGCAGCACACTGGGCGCGGCTCTGGGCGGCGGCTATGTCAATTATTTCTCGATCGCCGGACGTTCCTACAAGGTGATCCCGCAGGTGAAACAAATCGATCGCCTGAATCCATCGCAGGTACTCAACTACTACATCAGCGCGCCGGATGGCTCGATGATTCCCGCCTCGACCGTGGCCAAGCTCAGTAACTCGGTGGTGCCGCGTTCGATCAGCCGCTTCCAGCAGTTGAATTCGGCCACGATTTCCGGCGCGACCGGCATGTCGCAGGCCGACGCCCTGCAATTCCTGCGCGATGCGCTGCACGAGGTCGCGCCCAGTGGTTACAACATCGATTACGCGGGACAGTCGCGCCAGTACATCCAGGAAGCCGGGGGGTTCGCGGTGACCTTGTTGTTCGCGGTGATCATCGTGTTCCTGACACTGGCTGCGCTGTTCAACAGCCTGCGCGACCCGGTCGTTATCCTGGTGTCGGTGCCGATGGCGTTGTTCGGCGCGCTGATCTTCGTCAATCTTTTCGCCAGTTTGAATATCTACACCCAAGTGGGTCTAGTGACGCTGATGGGCCTGATCAGCAAGCACGGCATATTGATCGTGCAGTTCGCCAACGATTCGCAGCGCGCCGGCATGTCCAAGCGCGAAGCGATCGAGCACGCCGCCGGCGTGCGTCTGCGCCCAATCCTGATGACCACCGCGGCGATGGTGCTGGGTGTGATGCCGCTGGTGATCGCGTCCGGCGCGGGTGCCGCCGGCCGCTTCAACATGGGTCTGGTGATTTCGACCGGGCTCGCGATCGGCACGCTGTTTACGCTGTTCGTGGTGCCGGCGTTCTACATGCTGCTGGCGGCCGATCACCAGAAGGAACGCGATCGCGCCGAGGCGCTCGCGCTGTCGCCGGAACCGCAAGCGCAGTAGGCCCACCTCAATGCGTCAACGTGAACGTTTCTGCGATGCCGGATCATTCGCGGACGCATTGAGCTGGGGTTGAACCGCGTTACTGCACCACGATCGTGCCGACCATCTGCGGATGGATTGCGCAAAAGTAGGCGTAAGCACCGGGCTTGGCGAACACCGTGCTGTAGGTGTCGTTGGTGTCGAGCGCTTGCGACGATGGAAACCGGCCCCCGGTGCTGACCACGAGGTGTGTTTCTTCGTCGTGATTGGTCCAAGTGACCTTGGCGCCGATCGGTATCACCAACCGCGCGGGCTGGAAATGGAAATTCTTGATGGCGATGCCGTACCCCGCGGATTTGGCGGGTGCGGGCGCCGCCGCGTGCGCTCAGCCGAGCGCACGATCTGTGACGGCGATCGCGTGCGAACCGCGCAAATGGCGCACGTCGCGGATGCCGAGATAGCCGAGCAATTTGCCGGCGGGCACGTCCTGCAGCGGTCCGGGCGCGGGGCCGACGCCCGGCGCGGGTTGCGGATAGGCGGTCGAGCGCGCGGTGTAGAAAGTGACCGTTCCCTCCACCTTCTGCTGGATCTGGTGGATGTGTCCGTTCAATACCGTCACCGAGCCGAAGCGGGCGAGATAAGTGAGCGCTTCCGCGCTGTCCTGCGTGCCCCATCCCCACGACGGATACAGCGACCACATCGGCATGTGCGCGAACACCACCACCGGCGTGCTGGCGGACAGTCCGGCCAGATCCTGCTTGAGCCACGCGAGTTGCTCGGCCCCGAGGAAACCCAGCCCGCCGGCCTGCAAGTGCAGCACGTTCACCAGTGCGACGAAATGCACGCCGCGATGGTCGAAACTGTGCCAGCCACCGCCGCCGAAGCGGGCGAAGAACGCCTTGCTGTCGTCACCGATCACGTCGTGCTCGCCCGGCACGTAAAACACGCGGCCGGTCTTTGCTTCCTTCAGCAACTCGGCGACGGTGTCGAATTGCTCCGGACGCGACAGATGGGTGAGATCGCCGGCTGATCGACGTGCGCACCTCTGACCAGCACACCGTGAAACCCGGGTTCGACGGGCGTCTGGATTTCTCGCCGCAGGTGAAGGATCTCGCCGGGAGCGGTTTCGACCTGATCGGCGGCAGCCTCGACGTGCTGCACGGGCAACGCGTCGCGGCGCTGGTGTACCGGCGGCGGCTGCACGTCATCAACCTGTTCCAGTGGCCGGCGACCGTCGCGGCGCCGAACGAAGGTGAACGCACGCGCGCGGGTTATCACGTCATCCAGTGGAACGATACCGGGATGCATTATGTCGCGGTGTCCAATCTCAATGATGCCGAGCTGGATGCTTTCGTGCGCGCCTTTCGCGGCATGCCGGCGATCGCCGCGGAGGCCACGCATTGAAAGTCGGCGCGCATAAGCATGGCCGCGGCCGCACGCAGTAGACTATGGCCTGTTCTGGCAGATTTGTGCATGGCCATTTCAGATCGATCCCCGCTCGGCCACGCGGTTGCGTATCCGAATCGTAGCGATCCCGCGTTGCTGTTCCCGATTGCGCGCGCGCAGGCTCGCGCGGAGATCGGCCTCGACGAAACGGCATTGCCGTTTATCGGAGCCGATCTTTGGAACGCCTACGAATTGTCGTGGCTGGACGCGCGCGGCCAGCCGCGCGTGGCGATCGCGGAATTGCGGGTGCCGGCGGATTCGCCGAATCTCGTCGAATCGAAATCGCTGAAGCTGTATTTGAACGGCTACGCGCACGAGCACTTCGACGATCCAGCGGCTGTGCAAGCGCGCATCGCGTGCGATCTTTCGTCCGCAGCGGGCAGCCAAGTCGAAATCGCGCTGATCGAATCGCGCGATTTCGCGGTGTTGCGGATCGCAGAATCGCCGGGTGTCCCGCTCGACGATCTGCAAATTGATATCGCCGATTACGGTCCGCCGCAACCGGATCATTTGCGCGCGGCCGCGTCGTCCAGTCCGATCGAGGAAGCGCTGGTGACACAAGCGTTCCGCTCCAACTGCCCCGTCACCGGTCAGCCGGACTGGGCCAGCGTGCAAGTGCGGTATCAGGGCGCACCGATCGATCATGCCGGGCTGCTGCGCTATCTGGTGTCATACCGGCGCCACAGCGGATTCCACGAGGCCTGTGTCGAGCGGATATTCGTTGACATCATGGAACGCTGTTCGCCGCAGATGCTGAGCGTGTACGCCCGTTTCACCCGCCGCGGCGGTCTGGATATCAACCCGTGGCGTGCCACGCCGGGCTTCGGCGCGGCGCGCAGCAACACGCGCGGCGCGCGGCAGTGAGACGAAAGTCGGAAGTCGGAAGTTCGTGGTTCGATACTTCAACACGAACGGCATCAGTATTGTTGCCGGGTTTGATTCCCTACCAACTCAATTCCGCGCGCAACCGTCCTGCCTCCAGCGTGAACTGCAAGCGCATCTCCAGCGCGCGCGCGGCGGCGCTACTCAGCGCAAGCCCGAGCCCCGCGTGGCCGGCGCCATTCTCGCCTGCGCCCTTGCGCCAGAAGCGCTGACCGAAACGCGCGATGTCGTCTGTATCCAATAATTGCGCCGCATTGTCCAGTTGCAGCTTGTCGCGCGCGCAGCGCAGGACGATAGTGTCGCCCGGTGGCGCATACGCGATCGCGTTCCCGAGAAGATTGTCGATGATGATTTCCAGCAGTGCGGGATCGGTGTCGATCGCGATGCCCGTGTGCGGCGCGGCAGGTTCGATCACGCCGCGCGCGTGCGCGGCATCGGCGTGGCGCGCCAAGACGCGCGTGAGCAAGGCATCGAGATCGACGTGCTCGCGCGGCAACGATTGCAAGCCCGATTCGATGCGGGTCAATTGCAGCAGCGCGGTCACGGTCGCTTCCAGCTCGGCGCCGATCATGCCGACTTCGCCCAGTAACGCGCGCGGCTCGCGCCCGCTCGGATAGCGGGTTTCCACGTCGACCAGCATGCGCAACTCGGCCAGGCGCGTGCGTAATTCGTGTGCCAGCCCCGCGGCGAACTGGCGTTCGCGCGACAGCCCTTCATCCATGCGCGCCAACACCTCGTTGAAGCGCGCGACCAGCGGAGCCAGTTCCGGCGTGCCGGTGCGCGGTAAACGGCGGCTGGGCGCGTCCGGGCCGATGCCAGCCATCGCGACGTCCAGCACGGCCAGCGGCCGCAACCCGCGACGCACCAGCCACGGCGTCAGCGCCAGCACCAGTGCGCACGCGCCCAGAATGCTGCCGATCAGGATCAGATCGAGGGTGTCGAGGATGTCGTCGAGCGGCCCGCGCGCCAGCGCGTAGCGCAAGTCGCAAGCCGGCGCAGCAGGAGAATGGCCGCCCGACTCCGGATTGTCGCCAGCCGCCGGATGGAAACGCAAGCTGACCACGCGCAAGGCGCGTCCATCGCGCAGATGCGCGTCGCTGAAACGCAGCAGGTTGCCAACGATCATCGCCGGCGGCACTTGCATGGTGCGCGCCACGATCGCGCCGTTGCAGCGCAGTTCGTACCAATATTCGTCGGCGTTGCCGGGGAACGCGGCCGTTTGCGTATTTCCGGATTCGAGTTCGACGCGATTGCCTTCGATGCTGGTCAGCGCGGCCAATGCCTGCGCGCGCGCCAACAGCGCGGTGTCGAAACGTTGTTGCATTTCTCCGTCGGCGCGCCAGTCCACCACCCACGCCGCGAGGCCAAGCGCGATCAAGGTCGCGATGGCGAGCAGCAGGGTCAGGCGCAGGCGCAGCGAAAGATGTCTCATGAGATGCCAAATCTTTACATCGTCATCCCGGCCAGGGAATGGCCGGGACCCAGAACCAGGGATGGAAATTAACCGATCAGATAACCCGCGCCCCGACGGTTTTCGATCAGGTTGTCGCATCCGGCGTCGGCCAATTTGCGGCGCAAACCGAACACCAGCACCTCGACGCTGCGATCCGAGGCATCGCTGGCGGCGCCGGCGATGCGCTCCATGATCGCCGCGCGCGGAAACACCCGGCCGCGGTTACGCAGCAGCAACTCCAGCAGCGCGAATTCGCGCGGCGTCAAATTCAACGTTTGCGAAGCGGCCCACGCCTGATGCGCGCGCACATCCAGCTTGATGCCGGCGTGTTCCAGCGTGTCGCCTTGCGTCTCGGCGGGGCGGCGTGCCAGCGCGTGCAGGCGCGCCAAGACTTCCTCGAATGCGAAAGGCTTGACCAGATAATCGTCGGCGCCGGCGTTCAATGCCTCCACGCGATCGGTCACCTGATCGCGCGCGGACAACACCAGCACGCGCGGACGGGCGCCGCCGCTCGGCAATGCGCGCAGCACGCCGAAGCCGTCCATGCGCGGCAGTCCCAGATCGAGCACCACCATGTCGTAGTCGAAGCCGGCCAGGTATCCCGCGGCCTCGACGCCGTCGGCGGCCGCGTCCACGGTGAACCCCGCCGCGCGCAGGCCGCGCGCGAGTGTTTCACGCAGGCGTTGCGAATCTTCGACGATGAGCAACTTCATGATTGCATCCGGGCGACGGCGCTCGGCACGCAAAGAAGCCAATACAGTTTCACGGGTGCCTTGTTCCGACAACGATTGACCGCGACGCTAACACCGCGCCGCGCGCGCCGCCACTAAGCGAATCCTGAGCTATCGCGAAGCGTGCGCGAAGTCTGCGCGCGCATGCTTGATGCACACGCGCCACTCTAGGCGCCGCAAAGGAGAAATTGGAATGAACAAGACACCGATGATTGCCATGATCGCGCTGACACTCGCCAGTGCGACCGCATTCGCCGCGGATACCGGCGAGCAATCCGAGATGATGGCGGCGGCCAAGGCGCTCATCACGCCGGACAAGGCGGTGGCCATCGCCGAACAGATCGGCGGCCGCGCCTATGCGATGGGCATGGAGGTCGCGGGCAGCGGCCACTGGTACGAAGTCGACGTGCTGCGGAATGGCAAACCGGTCGAAGTGCGCATCGATTCGGACAACGGCAAAGTGCTCGGCAGCAGCGCGGCGCGCGGCGAGGACGCCAATGGCGCGCATGCGCTGGCTCAGGGCAAGTTGACGCTGGGCGCGGCGATCGCCGACGCCGAACGCGCCGGCAGCGGAACCGCGATGGAAGCGACATCGAATGGTTCGGGCTCGCGCGCGGCGGTGATTGTCGATGTCGTTCACGGCAACACGATCTCGCATTACCGTGAATCGATGGTCGGCGGACAGATTCGTGGCGTCAAGACCGCCGCCGGCGCGGATTGAATGTGCCGCTTGAAGGATGCGTTGAAAGCGGCGCAGCAGTTTACGGCGCATCCTTAGCGGGACGAGACGTATTTCTCGCGTCGTATGTGTTGCACCGGCAATCCGGCTTCCTTCAACGCCGTGAACGCGGCATCGACCATGTCGGGGTTGCCGCAAAGATAGGCGATGTCGCGTTCCGGATGCGGCTCGAACTCCGGCAACACGGTCTGCACGTAACCGAGCCGGTCGAGCGGCCGCGACGCCGCGCGCGCGCCGCGCGAGAAGCACGGATGGAAATCGAAGCCTGCATGCGCACGCGCGAAGGCTTCGAACTCTTCGCCGTATAGAAGCTCGGCCTCGCTGCGCGCGCCGTACAACAATACGAACGTGCAACCGCGTTGCGCAATCAATTTTTCGATTTTCGGCAGCATCGCGCGATACGGCGTGACGCCGGTGCCGGTGGCGACCAGCAGATAGCGCGCATTGGCGTCCGCATCCATCAGGCAGAAACGCCCGTAAGGGCCGCTGGCCTCGACCGTGCCGCCGTGCGGCAAGTCGCCGAGAAGCCGGGTCGCCGCGCCGCCGTCGACATAGGACACCGCGATCTCCAATCGCCTGACCGCACCCGCGCCTTTGCCGATGGTGCCGACCGAATAGCTGCGTTTGGTCGGCTTGCCGTCGTCGTAGGCGAAATGCACCTGCACGAACTGCCCTGGCACGAACGCGAACGGCGCGCCGTCGGCGCGCTCGAACGCCATGTGGCGCACGGCGGGTGCCAGCATGAAGCTGTCGGCTAGACGGAGATGGAAGTGTTCGGCCATGTCACGAAAATGCAAGAACAGAAAAGAGAGCCCCGCTACCGTTCGTGCTGAGCGTAGCGAACGTGAGCGAGCGAAGTCGAAGTACACAACGGTCCCTTCGACTTCGCGCCTGCGGCGCTACGCTCAGGGCGAACGGTGTGAGAATCCTGATCGAGCAGCGGCGCCAAGAAAGCATACAAAGGCCGATATAATAGGGGATGCCCGACGTTCCCGCTTTACAGACCATCGATCTGCGCAAAACCACGTGAAACCGGAAAGTAGCCCGCCAGCTCTTGACGTAGTGGAGTTGCGCAAGACTTATAGCAACGGCGTGCAGGCGCTGAAGGGCGTCTCGCTTTCCGTTGCGCCCGGAGATTTCTTTGCGCTGCTCGGTCCCAATGGCGCCGGCAAATCCACCCTGATCGGCATTCTTTCCTCGCTGGTCAACGCGACCGCGGGCGATGCGCGTGTGTTCGGCATCTCCGTCCACGACGATCGCGGCGCGGTAATGCGCCAGATCGGACTGGTGCCGCAGGAAGTCAACTTCAACCAGTTCGAGAAGCCGTTCGACATCTGCGTCAATGTCGCCGGCTTCTACGGCATTCCGCGCCGGATCGCCAAACAGCGCGCGGAAAAATATCTCAACGAGCTGCGCATCTGGGACAAGGCGTTCCAGCAAACGCGGATGATGTCCGGCGGCATGAAGCGACGGCTGATGATCGCGCGCGCGATGATGAACGAGCCGCGCCTACTGATCCTGGACGAGCCGACCGCGGGCGTGGACATCGAGATCCGCCGCTCGATGTGGCAATTCATCACCGGCATCAACCGCGCCGGCACCACGGTGATCCTGACTACGCATTATCTGGAGGAAGCCGAGCAACTGTGCCGCAACATCGCCATCATCGACCACGGCAACATCGTCGAGAACACTACCATGCGTGATCTTTTGCGCACGCTGGACGTGGAAACCTTCATCCTCGATATCGCCACCGGCATCGACACCTTGCCGCAATTGCCCGGCATCCGTTTGACCCGCGTCGACGGACATACGCTGGAAGCGGAGATGCCCAAGACCCACGATCTGAATTCGCTGTTCGCGTCCTTGAGCGAATGCGGCATCACGGTGACCTCGATGCGCAACAAGACCAACCGGTTGGAGGAATTGTTCGTACGGCTGGTCGAGCACGGCAAGCCCGATGATGGAAAGGCTGCGGCATGAACGCGAAGCCCCCCGTTTTCTGTTCCGCCTCACGCGCCTGCGAAGGTCAGGTTCTTTCGCATACGCTTCGCAGGTTCATGAAGAGCGGTCTCCCGCTCCGTCGTGGCGGTAGGAAGACGAAACAATCCCCTCCCCCAGCCGGGGAGGGCCAGGGAGGGGGTGGCTTTGGGCGGAGATTGGCGAGTGCGGCGGCTGAAAAGCGCGCAACCGTATTCGTCGAGAGAATCAGTGCATGAACGACATCCACGCAGCCTACGAAATGAAAACCGGCGCCGGCGCGTGGAAGCCTCCGGTCGCGCGCGCGAATGCCATTGCGCTGTACACTATCAGCCGCCGCGAAGTGATGCGCATGCTGCGCATCTGGACGCAGACGCTGATCCCGCCCGCGATCACCATGACGCTGTACTTCGTGATCTTCGGCAAGCTGATCGGTAGCCGCATCGGGCCGATGCACGGTTTCAGCTACATGCAGTACATCGTGCCGGGCCTGGTGATGATGAGCGTGATCACCAATTCCTACGGCAACATCACCTCGAGTTTTTTCGGTTCCAAGTTCGGGCGTTACGTCGAGGAACTGCTGGCCTCGCCGATGCCGAGTTGGGTGGTATTGACCGGGTACGTTTCCGGGGCGGTGTTGCGCGGGCTGCTGGTCGGCGCGATCGTGTTGGGGATCGCGCTGTTTTTCACCTCCCTGCGCATCGAGCATCCGCTGGCGGCGATCACCACCGTGTTGCTGGGCGCGATCATCTTCTCGCTGGCCGGGTTCATCAATGCGATGTTCGCGCGCAAGTTCGACGACATCGCGATCGTGCCGACCTTCGTGCTGGCGCCGCTCACCTATCTTGGCGGCGTGTTCTATTCGGTCAATATGCTGGGCGAGCCGTGGCACGCGATCTCGCTGGCCAACCCGATCCTGTACATGGTCAACGCGTTCCGCTACGGCATCCTCGGCATCGGCGACGTGCCGATCTGGCTCGCCTACGCGGTGATGGGCGGCTTCGTGGTCGTGCTCGGTACTATTGCATTGACGCTGTTGCACAAGGGTGTCGGATTGCGCTCTTAGTTCACCCTCTCCCCAGCTCCCTCCCATCAAGGGAGAGGGATTCAAAACAGGCCCTGTTGGATTCTCACCTCTCCCCTTGTGGGAGAGGTGCTGGGGAGAGGGGTCATGTGCTCGGCGGCTGTTCGCCAGAAAACTTCACCGGCGTGGCGCCGACGATGTTGCCGATCGTCGCGCGGTCGCTGACGTAGAGTTTCACTTCGCGTTCGAATTTCAGCGTGCCGTTGACGGTCGCGCCGGGGCCGATCACGATCCGCGGCACGTGGTCACTGCCGAAGCGGATGCCGAAGAAACCGTTGCTTTTGGACTTCTTCACCATGATGCCGCCTTCGACCACCGATTTGCCGGTGACGTCGATGTCGCCGTTGGCGGTCTCAATGCCATTGCCGACATGCGCGCCATCCACCGTGATGTGGCCGTTGACGTTGGTCAGTTTGCCGCCGACCGTCGCGCCGGTCGCGACATTCAGCCCGCCATTGACCGTGGTCACGTCCTGCCTGACCTGCGCACCAGCGGCCAGACTGATCGAACCGTTCACCGTCGTTGCCGATTGCGCGACGGCATTGTCGGCCAGCTTGATCGAACCGTTGACCGTGGTGGCGTCGCCGACCTTGGCGCGCTCGGCGACACTCACCGAACCGTTGACCGTGGTGGCATCACCGGCTTTGGCGTTGGCCTCCACGCGCACCGCGCCGTTCACGGTGTTGGCGTCGGAAACGCTCGAGCCGGATGCGACATCAATCGACCCCAGCACCTTGTTGTTGCCCGATCCCTCGTCACAACTGGTGACGGCCAGCGGCAGAGCGAGCAACACGAACAGATAAGCGTAACGACGTGGAGCGTTCATTGCGACCTCTCAAACGTAAAATGTATGGCAACGGGGAGATGGTGACCCGGCACGTGCGATTTGCCAATAGGGCGCAAGGCACGGTGACGTTCGGCACGCCATCAGCGGCTTGACCAGTACAATACGCGGTTCCCGGAGTCGAGCGAAATGCCATGCCCACCCTCGTCCTGATCCGCCACGGCCAATCGGTCTGGAACAAGGAAAACAAGTTCACCGGCTGGGCGGATGTGGATCTGTCCGAGCAGGGCCGCGACGAGGCGCGCGAAGCAGGCGAACTGCTCAAACGCGAAGGTTATGCGTTCGATCTCGCGCACGTTTCGGTGCTGACCCGCGCGGTGCGCACGCTGTGGCTGATCCAGGACGCGATGACATTGATGTGGCTGCCGGTGCGCACCGACTGGCGTTTGAACGAGCGCCATTACGGCGCGCTGACCGGGCTCGACAAGGCGCAGACCGCGGCGAAATACGGCGACGAGCAGGTGCACGTCTGGCGGCGCAGCTACGACATCCCGCCGCCGCCGATGCAGCCGGAAGACAACGTGTTTGCGCGCGATCCGCGTTACGCGGGATTGAAACCGGAACAAATCCCGTTGACCGAGTGTCTCGCCGACACCGTCGCACGCGTCATGCCTTACTGGCACGAGACGCTGGCGCCGGCGATCCGCGCCGGCCATCGCGTGCTGGTATGCGCGCACGGCAATTCGCTGCGCGCGCTGGTGAAATACCTGGATGATATTTCCAACGAAGATATTGTCGGATTGAATATCCCGACCGGCGTACCGCTGGTGTACGAATTCGACGATGCGCTGAAGCCGCTGCGGCACTTTTATCTGGGCGATGCCGAGGCGATCGCGGCGAAAGCAGCAGCGGTGGCGGCGCAAGGCAAATCGCGGTAAAGACCCCCTCCCGCCGGGAGAGGGGTTGGGGTGAGGGTTCGGTGTTGCCGTGCATGAACGATTTACGTGGCGCTACGTTTGTCGCGACATGCGCAAGTTCATGCCCTCACCCGGCGCTTCGCGCCACCCTCTCCCGAAGGGAGAGGGTCATCAAAGCGCATCCGAATCCAACTCACCGGTGCGAATCCGGATCACCTGTTCCAAAGTGCTGACAAAAATCTTGCCGTCGCCGATCTTGCCGGTGCGTGCGGCCTGCATGATCGCCTCGATCGCGCGTTCGACCAGCGCATCGTCCAGCGCGATCTCCAGTTTGACCTTGGGCAGGAAATCGACCACGTATTCCGCACCGCGGTAAAGTTCGGTGTGGCCCTTCTGACGGCCGAAACCCTTGACCTCGGTGACGGTGATCCCGGCCACGCCGACTTCCGACAACGCCTCGCGCACGTCGTCCAGCTTGAACGGTTTGATGATCGCGGTGATGAGTTTCATGACAGGGCCCGTGATGGTTGCGGCATGGCCGCAACTATAGCGAGAGATTCGCCGTCATTCCGGCGCAGGCCGGAATCCAGTGGCTTTATCGCAAGATTGTCTTGGTTCTGCTCGCTGCCGCGAGCAGAGTTACTTTCCTTTCGGGGAAAGTAACCAAAGCCATTGCGCGCGGGCATGACGGTTGCGACAACATCGTGTTGTCTCGACTGTCCTGCGCTTCTCGCGCCAAGCGGGCCGGCGCGAACTTCTACATCCCTGTAGTCGGACATACGCGCCTTGCTCCCGCTTGTCGCTGCAATGCTCGGCGTCGTGCACAGCGCTGGCAAGCTCGCTCATCGACGGCCATCCATGGCCTGTGTCTTGATAGATCGTCAGCGCTTGACCGCCGTAGCCGAGGCGGAACGTGCCGGCGGCTTCGCCAACGCCAGCCCCTTCAATAAATGCAGCGCCTCCGACAGCGCGTAGTCGTCGACGGCCAGTTTGCCTGCATCGCTTGCCGCTGACGCGCCGGCAACAGCGGTGCCCTGCAGATGATTGGGCAGGTCGCTTTCGTGTTCGTCGTCGATCGGCTCGCCACTCGCCGTGTTGACCGTAAGATTGCCCAGCGCGATGTCGGGCGTGATGCCTTCGGCCTGGATCGAGGTGCCGTCGGGTGTGTAGTAACGCGCGGTGGTGAGTTTCACCGCGTCGCCATCGGATAAAGGCAGGATGGTCTGGACCGAGCCCTTGCCGAAAGTGCGCTGACCCATCAGCAACGCGCGATGATCGTCTTTCAATGCGCCGGCCACGATTTCCGCCGCGGATGCCGTGCCGTTGTCGACCAGCACCACCATCGACGCGCCGTTCAGGAGATCGCCGGGCGTCGCGCTGAAATCCAGATCCGCCTGTTTCAAACGTCCCTTGGTGGTGACGATCGTTCCGGAATTCAAAAACGCATCGGCAACGCCGACCGCCGCGGTGAGCAAGCCGCCGGGATTGGAGCGCAGATCCAGCACCGCGCCGCGCAGCGGGCCATTCTTCTTCTGCAAATCGCCGAGCTTGCGATCAAGATCGCTGGCGGTGTCTTCCTGGAATTGGCTGATGCGGATGTACGCATAGCCCGGCTCCAGCAGACGCGTCTTGACGCTGCCGATGCGGATGCGCTCGCGCACCAGCGCGATCGACACCGGCTTGTGCGCGCCTTCGTGCAGGATGCCGAGCGTGATCTTGCTTCCCGGCGGACCGCGCAATTCTTTCACCGCGGCGTCCAGCGCATCGGGCTGCACGGTCTTGCCGTCGATCGACACGATCACGTCGCCGGACTTGAGGCCGGCGCGCGCGGCGGGCGTGTCGTCGATCGGCGCGATGATGCGCAATTGGTCGTTGAGCTGCGCGACTTCGATGCCCAGTCCCGCGTAAGCACCGGAGGTGTCTTCGGTGAGATCCTTCAATCCACGAGCGTCCAGATAATCGCTGTGCGGATCGAGCCCCGCCAACATGCCGCGGATCGCCGAGTGCATCAGCATCTTGTCATCGACCTTGTCGACGTAGGCCTGCTTGACCAGCTCATAGACGCGGGTGAACGCGCGGATGTCGGCGAGATCAGGCGTGCCGTCGTCGGTTTCGGCGGGCGCGGCGGTTGAAGCGGCCGAAGCCGGCGCGGCAGCGATGGGCCTGGCCGGTTTGACGACACCATGCTTGATGAGATCAGGCGTCGATTTCGCCGGCGCGTCCTGGGCTGCGGGCAATGGGGCTTGCGCGGGCGGCGCGGCCAAGACGCAGCCGCTGCAAGCCATGAGCAGCAGGAAAAGCAGACGCAGGGTGAGAGACATGGATATCAATCGTTAGGCGTTGCGCCAATTATGCGGCAACCGCGTGAGAAAGACGTACACGGCGAATGACATGAATCCGCCGTCATTCCGGCGCAGGCTGGAGTCCAGTAACAGCAATGTCCGAAATCCGGAAGTCCCGGTTTCTCTCCTGCGTGGTCGCCACCGGATTCCGGCCTGCGCCGGAATGACGACAAGAGAAAGGGTCGTCAATGGAAGTCCGTGGCTGCATGTATCGGGAAAGGCAACAGAGTGCGACGCCGTTCACGCTTGGTGCTAGGCTGAATGGCGTTTCGGTGTGCGGTCATCGGATTCGATCCTGACCCGTTCGTCGGCAAAGATCGTAGTGGCGGTGGGCTCCAGGGACGGAAACAGGGGTTCCGTATGGCCGAGTCGTCGCCCGTTTCCGCGTTCGCCTATCGCGCCTTCATCAGTTACAGCCACGCCGATCGCGCGTGGTGCGACTGGTTGCACAAGGTGCTGGAAACGTATCGCGTGCCGTCGCGGCTGGTCGGCAGGGAAACCGCGTCCGGGACAATCCCGCGCCGGTTGACGCCGATCTTCCGCGACCGCGACG
>JBDTBW010000092.1:0-38211 GCA_039923855.1 Rhodanobacteraceae bacterium
GATTTCCGCATCGGAAGGCAGCGATTCGATCTGCCGGTCGAGTTTCCCTTCGGCTTCCAGCACGCGGATGAAGTGTGCCTTGGAACCGAGTCGATGCACCGACATGTGTTCCATGAGGCTCAAAGCCACGTTCTGCCGGTAGTTGTCGGCCAGCACCAGTTGCTCGACCTCGTCGGTCATCGATGCCAATAGCGTATTGCGGCCTTCCAGTGTCAACTCGCCGCGCCGCATCGGATCGTTCAACAGTATCTTGATGTTGACTTCGTGATCCGAGGTGTCCACACCCGCCGAGTTGTCAATGAAATCGGTGTTCAATAACACCCCGTGCTGCGCGGCCTCGATGCGGCCTTTCTGGGTCAGGCCCAGATTGCCACCTTCGCCAACGATCTTACAGCGCAATTCGTGGCCATCGATCCGTAACGCGTTGTTGGCGCGGTCGCCCACATCGGTGCTGGTTTCCGCCGTCGCCTTGACGTAGGTGCCGATGCCGCCGTTCCACAGGAGATCCACCGGCGCTTTCAGGATCGCGCGCATCAATTCGTTCGGCGGCAGCGCTTCGACCTCGCCACTGATGCTCAATGCGGCGCGCGTTTCGCGCGACACGGGAATGGATTTCAAGGTGCGCGCATAGACACCGCCGCCCGCGGAAATCTTCGACTTGTCGTAATCCTCCCACGACGAACGCGGCAGCTTGAACATGCGCTCGCGTCCGACGAACGAACTTGCGGCATCGGGATTCGGATCGAGGAAGATATGGCGATGGTCGAACGCGGCCAGCAATCGCGTGTGTTTCGACAGCAACATGCCGTTGCCGAACACGTCGCCCGACATGTCGCCGATACCCACGCACGTGAAATCCTGGGTTTGGCAATCGCGGCTCAATGCGCGGAAGTGGCGCACGACCGATTCCCATGTTCCTTTCGCAGTGATCCCCATTTCCTTGTGGTCGTAACCGGCCGAGCCCCCGGACGCGAACGCATCGCCCAACCAGTAGTGGTGTTCGGCGCTGACACCATTGGCGATGTCGGAGAAGGTCGCCGTGCCCTTGTCGGCGGCGACCACCAGATACGGATCGTCGGCGTCGTGGCGCACCACGTCGGCCGGATGCAGAACCTTGTTGGCGGCGGTGTCGATGTTGTCGGTGATGTCGAGCAGGCCGTTGATGAAGAGCTTGTAGCAAGCGATCCCTTCGGCGAGTTGCGCGTCGCGATCGCCTTTCAATGGCGGTTTCTTGACGAAGAAGCCGCCCTTGGAACCGACCGGCACGATCACGGTGTTCTTGACCATTTGCGCCTTGACCAGGCCCAGCACTTCGGTGCGGAAATCCTCGCGCCGATCCGACCAGCGCAGACCACCGCGCGCCACCGGCCCGAAACGCAGATGCACGCCTTCCACACGTGGCGCATACACCCAGATCTCGCGGTACGGTACAGGCTTTGGCATGTCCGGCACCTGGGCGGAATCGAATTTCAGGCTCAGGTATTCGGCCGGTTCGCCGGCGTGCATCTGGAAATAATTGCTGCGCAGGGTGGCGCGGATCAGCCCCATGAAGCCGCGCAGGATGCGGTCGTCATCGAGGCTGGAGACGTTCTCCAGCAGCGCCTTGATCGAATCGATGAACATCTGCACCTGGTTCTCGCGAGATTGCGACAACACGGCCAGCATCTCGTCGATCAACTCGGGGCGCGTTTCCAGCGACGAAGCCGGCACCAGCGCGGCCATTTCCTCGCGCAAGGCTTTTTGATCGTGCGCGAGTCGATCGGCGGCCAACTGTTCGCGCTGCGGATCGAACTTGGCGTCGAACAATTCGACCAGCAGGCCGGCGATGGCCGGATAGCGGTTGAGCGTTTCCTCCATGTATGCCTGCGAGAAAGTCGTCCCGACCTGTTGCTGATACTTGCAGTAGGCGCGCAACACCGCGATCTGCCGCCACGCCAGCCGCGCATTCAACAACAATTTGTTGAAGCCGTCGTTTTCCGCGCGGCCGCGCCAGATCGCCTCGAAGGCGGATTCGAAATGTTCATGCAGCGCCTCGACGTCGAACACCATCGCCGCGGCCGGCTGCACCACGAAATCCTGGATGCAAAGGCTCGCGCCCTTGATGTCCAGCGTGTAGACCTGCTCGCTCAGCACCTTGAGCCCCGCGTTTTCCAGCAACGGCAGCACTTCCGACAAGGCGATGTCGGGACCGCTGCGGAATATCTTGAAGTGCAGCGTGTCGGGTTGGTTGTGCGGGCGGTACAGCAACAAGTGGATGTCGTCGCCATCCGACAATTGCGACAGCGTTTCGACATCGGCCGCGGCACGGCTGGGCGTGACTTCCTCGATGTAGCCGGCCGACAACGCACGGCCATAACGTGCGGTCAGACGCGCGCCGCGTTCCTCGCCGACGCGCTGCGTAAGCGCGTCGCGCAATTCGTCGTGCCAATTGCGGACGATCTTTTCCAGTTGCGCCTGCAGCGCCTGGACATCGATCTTCGGCTGATCGCCCGGCCTTGGCCGCACCACGATATGCAGCCGCGCCAGCGGCGAGTCGCCAATCTGGATGGTGGAATCGACATGCTGGCCGTGCAGCGTCTCGCGCAACATCGCTTCCACCCGTTCGCGCACACTGGTGTTGAAATGATCGCGCGGGATGAAGACGAGGCACGAGAAAAATCGCCCGTATGCGTCGCGCCGCACGAACAGGCGCGTGTGTGCGCGCTCCTTCAACTCGAAGATGCCCTGGGTCAGCGCGAACAGTTCGTCAGCCGAGCATTGCAGCAACTCGTCGCGCGGCAGCATTTCGAGGATGGAACGGAACGCCTTGCCCGAGTGCGAATGCGGACGAAACCCCGAACGCGCCACGGCCGTCGCGAACTTCTGCCGCAGCAGCGGCACGTCCTGCGGCCGGCGCATGTAGGCGGTCGATGTGAACAGACCCAGAAAACGCTGTTCGCCGACCGGTTTGCCATGCTCGTCGAAACAGAGCACGCCGATGTAATCCATGTAGCCGGGGCGATGCACGCGCGAACGCGCATTGGTCTTGGTCAGGATGATCGCGTCCACCGATCCCGACTGCGGCAGCTTGGTCGCCGCCAGCGATTTCAGCGAGCGCGGCGCGACCGCCAAATCCATGCTGCGCAAAATCCCCAGGCCCGAATCCGGCTTGGCCCGCAACAATTCGTCGTCGCCGGTGGCGACCACCGCATACTCGCGATAGCCGAGGAAAGTGAAATGATCGTCAGCCGCCCAGCGCAGAAACGCCTGTGCCTCGGCGACTTCCGCCGTGTTGAACGGCATGCGACGTTGCGGCAACGCGTCCGCGACTTCCAGCATTTTGTCGCGCATCGGCCGCCAATCCGCGACCGCGGCACGCACGTCGTCGAAGGCGTCCTCGATTGCCGTCTGCAACTCCGGGAGTTCCGCGTCGCCGACGCGGTCGATCTCGGCGTGCATCACCGATTCCCACTTCGCCCCGAGACCTTCGCCAAACGCCTGCAATTCGCCGCGCGCATCGCGGGCTGCGGCCAGCACCGGGTGGATCAGCCGATGCATTTGCAGGCGCGCGTCGTTGACCGCCATGCCAACGGTGTCGACCAGGAAAGGCATGTCATCGGTGACGATCTCGATCGTCGTGCAGATGCCGTCGCGGCCACCGTCGCCGCGATCCGGATTGAACACGCGCACTTTGGCCTCACCCGGCTGGCGGGTTTGCACCAAGGCGAACAGCTCGGCGAACAAGGTCGCCCAGGTCTGCGCACTGCGCTCGGACAGTTCCTCGGGTGCGAGTTCCGCGCAGCAGGCGGTCACAAAACTTTGCGCCAGCGGCGCCAAACTGGCGGGGAATTTCGTCCGTACTTCATCGAGTACGGCAGCGAGATCGGCCCCGGTGGAGGCGCGAGTATCATTCATGGCTGAGCGAGCCCAAAGCAGACGATGATGCGGGAATGCAGAGGATAACGCCCACGCCTGCCGCGAATCCAGAGCGGGACATCGTCCCGACCTTGACTGCGCCCGGCTGGCGCTACACCCCGCGCCTGCAATTCCTGTTCGGGCTGGCCGCGGCGCTGATCCTGCTGCTGGCCGCGGCCGGCCTTGCGACCTCACGTCAGTACGCGGCTTATCAACAGGCGACATTGCACTCCCATCAGGTACCCGAGCAGATCATCCAGGTGTTGTACGACGCGCGGATTGCCGAAATGGAGGCCCGCGGCTCCGGCCTGAACGGCCGAGACATCCACGCCGCGCGCTACTACCGCTCGATGGCCGAGGCCGAACACGGCACAGACGCACTCGAATGCCTGGTTGCGGACAATCCGGACCAGATCGCCAACGTCACGCAACTGCGTGGATTGATAGCGCAACGCCGCGCGCGACTGGAGCAAACCCTCGCCGATTACCGCACGCGAGGCGCGGACGCCGCGCGCACCGAACCGCATCATCGCGGACAACGATTGCCGGCGGCGTCGGTTTCGATCGGTATCGCAATGTATCCGCGCGACGGACGCGCTCCCGAGGAATTGAAGCGGGCGGCGGATCAGGCGCTGTATCGCGCCAAACGAGAGGGCCGCGATCGTGTAGTCGTCCAGGACGCGTTTGCGTGACGCGGAGCGGAGCAGCGCATCTTGTGCGTCCTGGATGGGCGGGGCATGGATGCGGATCGGAAGTTGCTCCATGGATGGATGCTCGCCGTTTGCGAATCCGCCCATGACGCACGGCCTAGGGACGCCAACCCTTTTTTTTGGCATGCTGTGAGGATCAAAGGAGTGCACGCTTGTGAAATCCGGATGAAGACAACAACGCCGCGCACCGCAAGCGTGCTGGCACTCTCGCTTTTGCTCGGCGCCTGCGGCAAGCCGGCAACGCCGCCCCCGGCGCCACCGCCGCAGGTTGGCGTGATCACCGCGCAACCGCAAAATCTGCCTGTCATCAAGGGTTTTGTTGGCCGCATCTCACCCTATCGCAGCGCGGATATTCTCGCCCGCGTGTCGGGGGTGTTGCTCAAACGGGATTATGTCGAAGGCAGCAATGTCAAGCAGGGCCAATTGCTGTTTCAGATCGATCCGGCGCCGCTGCAAGCCACGCTGGATGCGAATCTGGCGGCGCTTGCGCAAGCCCGCGCAACCTACGCCAACAACAAGGTCACCGCCGGACGTTCCCGCGCATTGGCGCCCAAGGGATACATTTCCAAAACCGACCTGGACAATGCCTTGGCAGCAGAACGCACCTCCGCGGCCGCGGTGCAAGCCGCGCAGGCCAATGTGCAATCGGCTCGCATCAATCTTGGTTACGCGAATGTGACATCGCCCATCAACGGTCGCGCCGGCCAGCAGCAGGTTACCGAAGGCGCACTGGTCAGTGCCAGCGCGGCGACCCCGCTGACGACCGTAAATCAGATCGATCCCGTATATGTCAACTTCATGATGAGCACGGCCCAGCTCGAACGAGCGCGTGGCGTGCAGGGTAACGACGACATCGGGCTGGCCGGGCCCAACATGGTCAGCGTGCAGGTCACGCTGCCAGACTGCAACGCATACCCTGAAAAGGGCCTGCTGGATTTCACCGGCGCCACGGTCGATCCCGCCACCGGTTCGGTGGCGCTGCGCGCAAGGATTTCCAATCCACGGCACATCCTGTTGCCCGGAATGTACGTGACGCTGAAGGTCGATCTGGGCCTGCAACGGAATGTGTATGCGATCCCCCAAGAGGCGATCCAGCGCGATGCAACCGGCTCCTTTGTGATGGTGGTCGGCAAAGACGGCAAGGTCGCGCAACTCAATGTGACCACCGGTGACATGAGCGGCGCCGACTGGATCATCACCGGCGGTCTCAAGCCCGGCGATCGGGTCATCGTTTCGGGGCTGCAAACGGTGACCGCGGGCGCGACCGCGAAAGCCACACCCTGGACCGATGCGGCCAGGGGCGGGAGCTCGGCGACCCCGTCCGCGAGCAACGGCACGAGCGGCTCGTAGCGGAATCCGCGCATGCCGAATTTTTTTATCGATCGTCCTGTCTTCGCCTGGGTCGTGGCGATACTGATCGCGCTGGGCGGCCTGCTGACGATGCGCACACTGGGGGTGGAATCCTATCCGTCGATTGCCCCGCCTTCGATCACGATCGGTGCCAGCTATCCGGGCGCCAGCGCGTCCACCGCCGAAACCAGCGTTACCGAGGTGATCGAGCAGCAGCTCACCGGCATCGACAATCTGCTGTATTTCACCTCAACATCCAGCTCCAGCGGGCAATCCAGCATCTCACTGTCGTTCGAGCCCGGCACGGATCCGGACATTGCGCAGGTGCAAGTCCAGAACAAGGTCTCGCTGGCGACCCCCCTGTTGCCGTCCGAGGTCACCCAGCAAGGTGTGGTCGTTGCCAAGGCAAATACTGGCTTTCTGATGGCGGTGGCGCTCCGCTCGAACACCCCCGCGATCGGCCCGGACCAGCTCAACAATATCGTGGCATCGCAGATTCTCGACCAGATATCCCGCCTGCCGGGCGTCGGCAGCACCCGCCAATTCGGCGCCGAAGATGGAATGCGCATCTGGCTGAATCCGGAAAAGTTGCAGGGCTACGGGCTCTCCGCGACGCAGGTGCTGGCGGCGGTCAAGGCGCAAAATGTCCAGGTCGCCGCCGGCTCGCTCGGCGCGGACCCCGCAGTGCAAGGTCAAGGCCTGACTTTCAATGTGGCGACCCAGGGCCTTTTTTCCACGCCCGGGCAGTTCGCCAACATCATCCTGCGCGCCAACAGCGATGGCACCGCGGTCAGGCTCGGGGACGTGGCGCGGGTCGTTACCGGCCCGATGAGCTATGCGCACAACACCAGTTACAGCGGCCATCCGGTCGGCGCGTTCGCGATCCAATTGTTGCCAGGAGCCAATGCGCTGTCGGTGGGCTCGGAAGTGCGCACCAAAATGGCCAGCCTGGCGCACGGCTTCCCGCGAGGTGTGAGTTGGTTCGTCCCCTACGACACCACCACCTTCGTCACGACTTCTATCGAGGAAGTGGTGAAGACGCTTGGCGAGGCGCTGGTGCTGGTGTTCCTGGTGATCCTGCTGTTTCTACAGAATATCCGCGCGACCCTCATTCCCATCCTAGTGATACCGGTCGCACTGCTTGGCACCTTCATCGGGATGCTGGTATTGGGGTTCACGATCAATCAACTGACCTTGTTCGGCATGGTGCTGGTGATCGGTCTGGTGGTGGACGATGCGATCGTGGTGATCGAGAACGTCGAGCGTCTTATGACAGATGAGGGCTTGTCCCCCCATGACGCGACCCGCAAGGGAATGGGCCAGATCACCGGCGCGGTGATCGGCATGAGCACGGTGTTGATCGCGGTGTTCGTGCCCTCGGCGTTCCAGACCGGCGCCACCGGAATCATCTACCGGCAGTTCGCGCTGACCATCGCGATGGCGATTGCCTTTTCCGCCTTTCTCGCGTTGTCGTTCACTCCCGCATTGTGCGCGAGCATGCTGAAACCGGAGCACGAGAAAAAGAAAAACATTGCCTTTCGCAAATTCAACAAGTTCTTCAACTGGACCACCCGGACCTACACGAGCCACACCGGCGGCGCGGTGCGCCACGCACCCCGCTGGATGATTGCATTCGTGGTGGTTGCCGTGCTCGGCGGTTATCTCTACACGCGCTTGCCCGGAAGTTTTCTACCCGAAGAAGACCAGGGCTACGCGCTCGCCACGGTGCAACTGCCATCTGGCGCGACCATACAGCGCACCATCGCCGTCATGTCCCGTTTGGGACGGATTCTGGATCAGAACCCGGCTGTGGCGGGAGTGATGGAAATCTCCGGCTTCAGTTTCGTGGGTCAGGGCGAAAATGTCGGACTGGCTTTCATCAAGCTCAAACCCTGGGGCGAACGTGGCTGGGGGCCGGATCAGAAAGTCGCGAAAGCGCGCCATGCCGCGCAGGTCAAGGCCGGCAACGCGAAGCCGGTGGATGCAAGCATCACCGCATCCGAGTTCATCGCGCAGGCAAATCAGACGGCACGACAGATTCGCGACGCACGGATTTTCGTGATCAACCTGCCGACGATACGAGGACTCGGCCAGTTTGGCGGCTTCGACATGTACCTGCAGAGCAGCCCGGGCGCCGGCCACGCAGCTTTATCCAAGGCCACGGACAACCTGGTCGCCAAGGCCAACAAGGATTCGATTCTGTCCGCCGTGCGCGCCAACACGCTGCCGGACGCGCCGGAAGTAAATCTGGCCGTGGATCGGGTGCAGGCGCAGTCCATGGGGCTGTCGGTCAGCGACATCAACAATGCCATTCAACTGATGCTGGCGCCGGTGTTCGTCAACAACTACTTCTCCGATGGCCGGGTACGACGCGTGATCATGCAGGCCGGCGCGCCGTATCGCATGTCGCCCAAGGCTTTGCAGGATTTCTTCACCCCCAGTTCAAAGCTCAACAGCGATGGCACGCCGCGGATGATCCCTGTCGCTAATGTGGTGGATGCAAAGTGGCAATTGGCATCGCCGTCGTTGACCCGCTACAACGGAAATGCGGCGGTCGAAATTGTCGGCTCACCGGCATCTGGATACGCCTCGGGTGACGCGATGAACGAAATGGAAAAAATCGTCGCCCACGATTTGTCCAAGGGCTTCGGCTACGACTGGACCGGCCAGTCGTATCAGCAAATCCTGGCCGGCAATTCGGCCGCGCTGCTGCTCATTCTGTCGATCGTGGTCGTATTCCTTTGCCTGACCGCGCTCTACGAGAGCTGGTCCATCCCGGTCTCGGTCCTGCTGGTGGTGCCGTTGGGCATACTCGGTGCGGTGCTGTTCACCTTGCTGCGCGGCCTGCCCGATGATGTCTACTTCAAGATAGGAATTATCACGGTGGTCGGTTTGGCCGCCAAGAATGCGATCCTGATCGTGGAATTCGCGGTTACCGCGCAGAAACAGGGACAAAATCTGCGCACCGCGGTTGTCGATGCGGCGCGCCTGCGTTTTCGCCCGATCCTGATGACATCGCTGGCATTCATCCTGGGCGTGTTCCCGCTGCTAATTTCCAGCGGCGCCGGCGCCAACGCGCGCCAGGCGATCGGCACCGTCGTGATTGGCGGCATGTTGTTCGCCACGTTCCTTGGGGTGCTGCTGATCCCGGTGTTCTATGTGGTGGTGCGGCGATTGCTGGGCGACAAACTGGACGGCCCGGAGAACGCTGCTGCAGAACGCAATCCGTGATCGCAAACAAGCAGCTTTGTAGAATACCGCGCGCAACACGACGCATGGGTACGCCGCAATGCCCCCCCCCTACAAGAGGAAGGCCGGGATGGGACGGTGATGTTTCCGGAATCCATCGAAACAAAAAAGCCGCGCGATTTCTCGCGGGGCCTGGTCTGGTTTGCTATCGTCCTTGATGGACGCGAAGATCACGCGGCGGCCGAAGCCGTCACCTCTGGCCTGGAACTCCGTGGCGTACTTGTCAATCCTCATTCCACCGATGTGGTAGTACGCGCGGCCAAGTTCTCCTTGATGCGCGCGGCCTTGCCTTCCAGCCCGCGCAGGTAATACAGCTTGGCGGCGCGCACCTTGCCGCGGCGCTTGACGGTGACCGAGTCGATCGCCGCACTGTGCGCCTGAAACACGCGCTCCACACCGGTGCCGTGCGACATCTTGCGCACGGTGAAAGCCGAGTGCAGGCCGCGGCTGCGGCGCGCGATCACCACGCCTTCGAACGCCTGCACGCGCTCGCGATTGCCTTCTTTCACCTTGACGTTGACGACTACGGTGTCGCCGGGGCCGAACTCCGGCATTTTGCGTGTCATCTGCGCGGCTTCGAATTGTTGAATTATTTTATTCATGGTCACAAAAGCCTCTCTGAGTCGCGATCATCCCTGATCGCAGGATCAAAAAGCAGTCATCCATGACTGCGAATTATCTTGTGATCGTCCTTGATCACGAGGGTCAAACAGCGACCATCCATGGTCGCACTCTTCAATTCTGCTTCGTTGCGATTTCGTATTCGCGACGGAATTCTTCCAGCAACATTTTTGATTCTTCGTCCAACTCGACTTCGGCCAGCAAATCCGGACGCCGCAGCCACGTGCGCCCCAGCGCCTGCTTCCTGCGCCAGCGGCGGATCGCCGCATGATCGCCGGACAACAACACCGCCGGCACCTCCCCCAGTTCGTGCCGTACCGGACGCGTGTAATGCGGGCAATCCAGCAGTCCGTCCGAGAACGAATCCTGCTGTGCCGATTGCGCGTCGTTCAACGCACCTTGCTGCAACCTGCCGATCGCATCGACCAGCACCGCCGCGGCCAGTTCGCCGCCGGACAGTACATAATCGCCGATCGACAGCTCCTCGTCGATCTCGTGTTCGAGCAGCCGCTCGTCCACGCCTTCGTAGCGTCCGCACAGCAGCAGCAACCGCGGCATCGCCGCCAGTTGCCGCACTTTTTCCTGCGTCAGCCGCGTTCCCTGCGGGCTGAGATAAATCGTATACGTCTTTTCAGGTGTCGCTCGTCGCGCCGCGGTCAATGCCGCGCGCAGCGGATCGATCAACATCACCATACCCGGACCGCCGCCGCAGGTGCTGTCGTCCACGCGGCGATAGGCATCGGTGGCGTAATCGCGCGGGTTCCAGGTTTGCACCTGCAACAAACCGCGTTCCGTCGCCCTGCCCACTACCCCAACCGCCGCGCATGCGCGAATCATGTCGGGAAACAGCGTGACGACGTCAATACGCATATCGTCTCGCCACCTGTCGAAGAAATCCCGGCAAACCGTCGCGAGCGAAGGCGGATTGGCTGCCGCCGGAGCGCCGGAGCGCCGGAACCGGAGTGTACACGTCAGTACATGAGGATTCCTTGGCCCCAAAGCGGTACATCCATGTACCGGGCCTGATCCGAGCACCGCCGGCAGTCGAACTGCCGAGCGCAGTAGGTTTGCGGAGATTTCTAGAAATCTTCGTCCCAATCGACCGTGATGCGTCTTGCACCCAGATCGACCGCTTGCACATACACATCCGGCACGTACGGGATCAAATGTTCGCGGCCGTTTTCTTCTCGCGCCACCAGCACGGCATGCGCGCCGGTTTCGAACGTATGACTGACCCGGCCCAGCGATACGCCTTGTACGTTGACAACGTCGAGCCCTTCCAGATCGGCGCGGTAGAACTCGCCATCATCCGATAACGGCAACGCCGCGCGCGGGATGAAAATCTGCGCGCCGATCAGACTTGCCGCTCGATCGCGATCATCGACGCCGGCCAGCGCCGCGATCACGCCCTTGCCTTGCGCGCGTCCCTGCACACCATTGATTTCCTCGGCCTCTCCCGGCGCGCGTTGCAGCAGCCAAGGTTGGTAATCGAAGATGCGCAATCTAGGTTCGGTGAAGGATTCTATCTTCACTTCGCCGCGCACGCCGTACACGCCGACGATTCGTCCCAGCAGCACGCGCCGCTCGCTGCGCGCTTCCTCGTCAAAGATTCCCATTAATCTGATCGATTGCGAACCCGGCCCACACCGTCATACCTCCACAACCCCCCTCAAACCCTTTCCAAAGGTTTGATTGCCGCCTTGACTCAAGGGGGCTGAAATGCCGCGGTTTGGAGCCTGTTCGGAATTCTCTCAAGCGGCTTGTTGCTTGCCGGCTTCGGCCTGTTGCTTGCCAACCTCTTTCACGAGCAGCCGCACCTTGTCCGAACACTGCGCGCCCTTGCCGACCCACTCCTGCAACTTGGCGACATCCAGCTCCAGACGCTTTTCCGGGCCGGACGCGCCCGGATTGAAATAACCCAGCCGCGCGATATTGCGGCCATCGCGGGCGGCGCGCTGGTCGGTCACCACCACGTGGTAGAACGGCCGGCCCTTAGCGCCCGCGCGCGAAAGACGAATCTTCACCATGTTCTTTTACTCTCTTGAAGTACGCCCTTGAGGATCGGCCACTGAGGCTGCGGGCGCGGAAAACGGGCAATTGTAGCGGATTACGATGGAAAGGGAAGTCTTACGGGTGAAGCATTCAAAGAGTTTGTCATTCCGGACGCGGCGCAGCCGCGATCCGAAATCCAGCTCTTCCATCGGAAAGCGAAGAGCTGGATTCCGGGTTCCGCGCTTACGCGCGGTCCCGGAATGACGATCTGGTGTATTCGATTCCGATTCCCGCACTCAACGCGTCGGCATCCCGCGCCCACCCACCCCTTTCATCGCCCCCTGCATCTGCCGCATCAGGCCCTTCATCCCGCCGTGGGCGAACTTGGACATCATCTTCGACATCTGCAGGTATTGCTTCATCAGCCGGTTGACCTCGGCCGGTTGCGTGCCCGAACCGCGCGCCACGCGTGCCTTGCGCGAACCGTTCAAGAGATCTGGATGGCGGCGCTCCTTTTTCGTCATCGAACCGATGATCGCGATCATGCGTTTGACTTCCTTGTCGTTGACCTTGGACTTCACGCTATCGGGCAACGACGATACCCCCGGCAACTTGTCCATCAAACTCGCCAGCCCGCCCATGTTGAGCATCTGATCGAGCTGGTCGCGCATATCGTTCATGTCGAAACGCTTGCCCTTGGACATTTTGGCCGCGAGTTTCTCGGCCTTGTTGGAATCGGTCTTGTACTGCACGTCCTCGATCAACGAGAGCACATCGCCCATGCCGAGGATGCGTGTGGCGACGCGATCGGGATGGAATGGCTCCAGCGCGTCGGTCCTCTCGCCGGCGCCCAGGAACTTGATCGGCCGGCCGGTCACGTAGCGCACCGACAACGCCGCGCCACCGCGCGCATCGCCGTCGGTCTTGGTCAGGATCACGCCGGTCAGCGGCAGCGCTTCGGAAAACGCCTTGGCGGTGTTGGCCGCATCTTGGCCGGTCATCGAATCGACCACGAACAGCGTCTCGACCGGATTCAGCGCCGCGTGCAGCGCCTTGATCTCGTCCATCATCGCCGCGTCGATGTGCAAGCGGCCAGCGGTATCAACGATCAGCACGTCGGCCACTTCGCGCTTGGCCGCATCCAACGCCGCGCGCGCGATCGCGACCGGATTTTCGCTGACATTCGATGGCACGAAACCCACGCCGACTTGTTGCGCCAACGTCTGCAACTGCTCGATCGCGGCAGGGCGATAGACGTCGCAGCTCACCACCATCACTTTTTTCTTTTTGCGCTCGGCGAGAAAACGCGCGAGCTTGGCGACCGTGGTGGTCTTGCCCGCGCCCTGCAGGCCGGCCAGCAGCACGATCGCGGGCGGCGTCGCGGCCAGATCCAGTTCACTGTTGGCGGTGCCCATCACCGCAGTCAATTCATCGCGCACGACTTTGATCAGCGCCTGCCCCGGGGTGAGCGACTTCATCACTTCCTGCCCGATCGCGCGCACCTTGATGCGCTCGATCAGCGCCTGCACCACCGGCAACGCGACATCGGCTTCCAGTAACGCGATGCGCACCTCGCGCAAGGATTCTCGGATATTTTCCTCGGTCAGCCTCCCGCGTCCGGCAAGACGCCGGACAGTGGCGGACAAGCGTTGGCTCAGGGATTCGAACATGGCGTGGATGCTGCGTAGGGAACGGAGAAGTATAACCGCGGCAGTTCGGGACTCGGGGCTCGCAAGCCGAACGTCGGAAGTCGGGAAGACAATAATGAAGTCGTCATTCCGGGGCTGCCACGGACGAAGTCCGAGGCAGAACCCGGAATCCAGTGACTTTGCCCTTCCATCCGCAGACACTGCATTACTCGCCGCCTCCTGCGGCTCGCCCTTCGGGCCACCTGCGGCGTTCTGCTCCGGCATCCTGCCTCCGCATTCCGGATCGCCGCTGCGCGGCGTCCGGAATGACGGTTTATTTGTTGCCCGCTCCGGGATTCCAATCGCGGCAACGGTTGACGCCGAACGCCCCGCCTGTGCCAAACTGCCGCGATGCTGCTCGATTCGCTCGCCATCCTGTCGGTCGCCCTGTACCTCGCCGCAGCAGGAGCGCTGGCGCGCCCGTTGCTGCGCGAAGGCGCGGCACCGCGAAGGATCGCGCTGGTCGCCGGCACGTTGGCCGTGCTGCTGCACTTCGCCGTGTTGCTGGGCGCGCATCGCGGCGCGCTCGATTTGCATTTCTTCGCCGCGCTCTCGCTGGTCGCCGCGGTAATCGCTGCGTTGACCTTGGTCGTCAATCTGGCGCGCCCGGTCGCAGCGCTCGGTGTGATCGTGTTTCCATTGGCGGCATTGCTGCTGGCGATCGACACGTATCTGGCGCCGCCGACATTCCCAATCGCGATGGACTGGCAGATCAAATTGCACGTCACGCTGGCCTTGATCTCATTCGGCGTGCTGTCGATCGCCGCGTTGCTGGCGCTGTTGCTGGCCGCGCAGGAGCGCGCATTACGCGCACACCGCATGGGCGCATGGGCCCGCGTGCTACCGCCGCTGACGCTCACCGAAACGCTGATGTTTCGGCTGATCGGCGCGGGTTTCGTGCTGCTGACGCTGGCCTTGCTGTCGGGCGTGCTGTTCGTGCACAACCTGATGACCCAGGATCTGCTGCAGAAAACCGTGCTGTCGGTGCTGGCGTGGGTCGTGTTTGGCGTGCTGCTGATCGGCCGCTGGCGTTGGGGCTGGCGCGGCGCCCGCGCGGTGAACCTAACGCTGATTGGAATGGCCGTTCTGTTACTGGCCTTCTTCGGCTCGAAGTTCGTGCTGGAGATGGTGTTGCATCGTGGGGTGTAGCAACCCACTTGTGTGATGCTTGACGAAGGCTGCTTTTAGAGCAGCTTGCGATACACGATGAACCCTGACCTCTCGGCGATTTGGTCATAAAGCCGCATAGCGGCTGTGTTCGTCTCATGAGTTTGCCAGTAGACGCGCAGTGAGCCTGCTTCTCCGGCACGTCGGTAGACGTCTCCAATAAGCGCACGCCCTATTCCTTTTCCTCTTGCCGCTTCGACTGTAAACAAATCTTGCAAGTAGCAACTCGGTCCGAGCTGGATAGTGCTGCGATGAAAAAGGAAATGCGCCAGGCCATGGAGTTCACCGGAACTCTCGGCCACCAGGGCATGCATCGGTTCGTAGGCATCAAAGAAGCGTGACCAAGTAGTCTGCGTAATTTCCGCCGACAGTGCGGTTTGTCCATGCCTGCCATAAAAGGCGTTGTAGCCGTCCCACAGTAATTTCCATGCAGGAAAGTCCTCTCTGACCACCGGCCGGATCACGACCTGCTGGTTCATGTCAACAACGCCCTCGCCCTCACCACCACATTCTCGACCGTAAACCCATACTGCTCCAGCATTTCGTCGCCGGGCGCGGAGGCGCCGAAGCGATTCACGCCGACGCCTGCGCCGCGGTCGCCCACCCAGCGTTCCCAGCCTTGCCGACAGCCGGCTTCCACCGCCAGTCGCGCGTGCACGTTGGGCGGCAATACCGAATCGCGATACGACTGATCCTGCGCGGCGAACAGTTCCCAGCTCGGCATCGAGACCACGCGCACCTTGATGCCCTCGCCGGACAGTTTCTCCGCGGCTTGCAGGCACAACCCGGTTTCGGCGCCGGTGCCGATCAGGATCACTTCGGGTTTGATTGAATCAGGCTCGCCTTCGCAATCCTTGAGCACGTAAGCGCCTTTGCGCAGTCCATCCGCGCTCGCGTAGTTGCTGCGATCGAGCGTCGGCACGTTTTGCCGCGACAGTGCCAGCACGATCGGGCGACCGCGGGTTTCGATCGCCACCCGCCAGGCCACCGCGGTTTCGTTGGCGTCGCCGGGGCGGATCACGATCATGCGCGGCACCGAACGCAAGCCGGCCAGTTGTTCGACCGGCTGGTGGGTCGGGCCGTCCTCGCCCAGCGCGATGCTGTCGTGGGTGAACACGTACACGACGTGCAAGCCCATCAACGCGGCGAGCCGCATCGGCGGACGCATGTAGTCGGAAAAAATCAGAAAGGTCGCGGTGTACGGGATGAGGCCGCCGTGTGCGGCCATGCCATTGGCGATCGCACCCATCGCGTGTTCGCGGACGCCGAAGTGCAGGTTGCGCCCAGCGTAATTCCACGCCGCGCTTTTATCGACACCCTGCTCGTCGGGCTCCGCGCTCGGTGAAAACACGCCCAGACCATCGACCGCGGTGAAGGTCGACGGATCGAGATCGGCCGAGCCGCCGGAAATCGCCGGCAGTTTTGGTGCAATTGCACTCAACACTTTTCCGCCCGCCTTGCGCGTGGCCATACCCTTGGCGTCGGGCTCGAACGCGGGGATGTCTTTGTCCCAACCTTCCGGCAATTCGCCGTGCAGGCTTTGCTGCAATTGCGCGGCAAGTTCGGGAAATGCTTTCGCGTAATCGGCGAAGCGCGCGTTCCATTCGTTCTCGGCTTTCTTGCCGCGCCGTTGCGCCTTGCGGAAATGCTTGAGCGCGTCATCCGGCACCAGGAACGGCGGTTGTTCGGGCCAGCCGAGTTTTTTCTTGGTCGCAGCCACGTCTTTTTCGCCCAGCGGCGAGCCGTGCGCCTTGTAACTGTCCTGTTCCGGCGAGCCGTAACCGATATGCGTGCGCACCAGGATCAGCGACGGCTTGTCGGTGATCTTGCGCGCACGTTGCAGCGCGCGGCCGATCGCGGCGATGTCGTTGCCGTCGGCGATCGTCTGCGTATGCCAACCGTAGGCCTTGAAACGCGCGGCGCGATCCTCGGTGAAGGTGATGTCGGTGCCGGCCGCAAGCGTCACGTAATTGTCGTCGTACAGCACGGTGAGCTTGCCGAGTTTCAGATGACCCGCAAAGGATGCCGCTTCCGACGCCACGCCCTCCATCAGGTCGCCGTCGCTGGCGATCGCATAAGTGTGGTGATCAACGATCATGTGGCCGTCGCGGTTGTAGCGCGCGGCGAGTTGCGCTTCCGCCATCGCCATGCCGACCGCGTTGGCAAAGCCCTGTCCCAGGGGACCGGTGGTGGTTTCCACGCCCGGCGTGTGGCCGCGCTCCGGGTGGCCCGGGCATTTGCTGCCCCATTGCCGGAACTGCTTGATGTCGTCCAACGTGACGCCGTAGCCGGTGAGATACAGCAGGCTGTACAACAACGCCGAGCCGTGGCCGGCGGACAACACGAAGCGGTCACGATCGGCCCAATCCGGATTCGCCGGATTGAACTTCAGGAACCTGGTCCACAGCGCATAGGCCATCGGCGCCGCGCCCAGCGGCATCCCGGGGTGGCCGCTGTCGGCCTTCTGCACCATGTCCACCGAAAGAAAGCGGATGGTGTCGATGCATTTCTGGTCCAGTTCCTTCTTGTCCGCCACGGTCGTTATCTCCATCCGATTGCGATAAACGCTTAGCATAACGCGGCCGGGTCAACGCGCCGTCATGCTTGCGGCAAGCTATTGGCCACGCTACACTTCCACGCTTTGTTTCCGCCAGATTCGTACAAGGAGTCCACCGTGAAGGTGCTTTCGTCCCTGAAGTCCGCCAAGACGCGACATCGCGACTGCAAGGTCGTTCGCCGGCGCGGCAAGGTGTTCGTGATCTGCAAGAGCAACCCGCGTTTCAAGGCACGCCAGCGCTGAGCGGTTGTTTCTCGAATACCTGAAAGGCCGCTGCGAGCGGCCTTTTTTCATGGGGGGTTACGAATTGATGCCCTTCTTCCCTCGGGAGAGCTGCCATCCATGGCCAAAAGCTCCGTGGTGGCGCGCAGCGCCGGATGAGGTCGAAATCACCAAATGCGATTGAGGGTGAGGCAGGAAGCCGAATGGGAGCCGCTCCATGGACGGCTGCTTGCTTTCCGGACCCTCACCCCAACCCCTCTCCCGGCGGGAGATGGGCTTTCATCATGGATTGCCGCCGCCGCTTCTGCTAAAACATGCACATCGGCGCGGAATGCGCCCGGGGGAGTAAGCCATCATGATGCGTTCGATCCGATTTCTGCTTGCCGCCACGCTGTTGTTGGCGGCTTCGCCCTTCCTGCTACCTGCGCCTGCCGCACACGCCGAGAGCGTGCAGATGAAGGTGCGCCAGGAGCAGCACTTCAACCTGCCGCGCCGCGGCCTCTCGATGGTGCAGGTCGAGCGCGAATACGGCGCCCCGCAGAGAAAGTTGCAGACCCGCGGCGGCGATACCCGACTGCATCCGCCGATCCATCGCTGGGAATACCCGACTTACATCGTGTATTTCGAGCGCAGTCATGTGATCCATGCGGTGTTGCGCACGCCGGGGCCACACTCCATCTAGGAATCTCTGCAAAAGCTGCTGCGCTCGCTCGCGACGCTTTGCAGGGATTCCTGGCATAGCAATGTCTGACAAACTGCTGCGTCTGCCCGCGGAGTGGGAAGCGCAGGCGGCGGTGCTGCTGGCGTGGCCGCACGCCGACACCGATTGGGGTCCGCGTCTGCTGGCCGCCGAATCAAGTTACGTCGCACTCGCCACCGCGATCGCGCGTTTCGAGCCTGTGCTGATCTGCGTTGCGGATGCCGAAGTGCGCGAGCGCGCATCCGAATTGTTGAACGCGGGCGGCGCCGATCTGGCGCGCGTGCGCTTTATCGAGATCTCCTACGACGACACCTGGCTGCGCGACTCCGGGCCGATCGCTTTACGAGGCGACGACGCATTCACGCTCGCGGATTTCCGTTTCACCGGCTGGGGCGGCAAATTCGAAGCGTCGCGCGACGATGCGCTGATCGAGGGATTGATCGAGCGTGATATTTTCAAACCGGGCGTCGGCCATCGCCGGATCGACTGGGCGCTGGAAGGCGGCGCGATCGAATCCGACGGCGCGGGCACTTTGCTGGCCACCTGGCACTGCCTGCATCAACGGCATCCAGATCAATCGCGTTCGCAAATCGAAGACATGTTGCGCGACTCACTCGGCGCGCGGCGTGTGCTGTGGCTGGAGCGAGGGCTTCTGCAAGGCGACGACACCGACGCGCACATCGACACGCTGGCGCGTTTCGCGCCGAATGACACTATCGTCTACCAAGCCTGCGACGATCCGCAAGATTCCCACTTCGCCGAACTCGCGGCGATGCGCGACGAACTCGCCGCGCTGCGCACGCTCGACGGCAAACCCTACAAACGGCATCCGTTGCCATGGCCGCAACCCATCACGGACGAAGGCCGCCGGCTCGCCGCGTCGTACGCGAATTACCTGGTCGTGAACGGCGCGGTGCTGGTTCCTGCGTATGGCGATCCCGCTGATGGCCCGGCCGCCAAGGTCATTGCAAACGCGCACCCGGGCCGCCAGATCGTGCCGATGCCCTGTCGGCCGTTGATCTGGCAAAACGGCAGCCTGCATTGCGTGACGATGCAGTTGCCGGAAGGGGTTATCTGAGAAGTCGTCATCCCGGCGAACGTCGGGATCCAGTTCTTCGTAATTAGGAAGAAAGCTGGATTCCGGGTTCCGTTCCCGAAGAAACCGGGAACGGCCCCGGAATGACGAAGTTTGCAAGGTCTCGCTAAACTGCAATCGCTATGACGCCCAAGTCCCTCAAACTCGCCCTGCTGCAGGAACGCGATCGCGGCAGCGTCGAGCTTAATCTCGATGCGATCGAGACCGGTTTGCGCGACGCCGCGAAGGCCGGCGCGCAACTCGTGCTGCTTCAGGAACTGCACAACGGCCCGTATTTCTGCCAACACGAAAACGTCGCCGAATTCGATCGCGCGGAAGCAATCCCCGGCCCGAGCAGCGAGCGCCTCGGCAAGCTCGCGGAAGAGCTTGAACTGGTGATCGTCGCATCGCTCTTCGAGCGCCGCGCCGCCGGTCTTTATCACAACACCGCGGTGGTGTTCGATCGCTCGGCCAAAATTGCCGGCATGTATCGCAAGATGCATATCCCGGACGATCCCGCGTACTACGAAAAGTTTTATTTCACGCCCGGCGATGCGGGTTTTCATCCAATCGAAACCTCGCTCGGCAAACTCGGCGTGCTGGTGTGCTGGGATCAGTGGTATCCGGAAGCCGCGCGCTTGATGGCGCTGGCCGGCGCGGAGTTGCTGTTGTTCCCGACCGCGATCGGCTGGGATCCGGGCGACCGCGAGGACGAACGGAAACGCCAGTGGGAAGCATGGGTCACGGTACAACGCGGCCACGCGATCGCCAACGGCGTGCCGCTGCTCGCCTGCAACCGCGTCGGCTTTGAAACCGATCCCGCCAAACACGGACGCGGCATCCAGTTCTGGGGATCGAGTTTCGCCGCCGGCGCGCAGGGCGAAATCCTGGCGATGGCCGGCGACGACGGCAGCGAATTGTTGCTCGCCGATGTCGATATGGCGCGCAGCGAAGACGTGCGCCGAATCTGGCCGTTCCTGCGCGATCGCCGGATTGACGCTTATGGCGATCTGCTGAAGCGATTTCGAGATTGAACGCGCAATCCGATTCACCGCAAACCGATCCGCTCGCGGATCAGCCCATCGCGCGCCTCACGCGCGATGGCGTGGAATACGTGGTGCTCGGCACCGCGCATGTGTCGCGCGCCTCGATCGCCGCGGTGCAGGCCTTGATGGAACGCGAGAACTTCGACGCAATCGCGGTCGAACTGTGCGCCTCGCGCGCGGCCGGCATCCGCGATCCCGACGCGCTGACGAAAATGGACCTGTTCCAGGTAATCCGCACCGGCAAAGCCGGGATGGTGTTCGCCTCGCTCGCGTTGTCGTCATTCCAGCGCCGTATCGCCGAGCAATACGGCATCGAGCCCGGCGCGGAAATGCGCGCGGCGATGGACGGCGCCAGCGCGCACAACGTTCCGCTGTGGCTGGTCGATCGCGAGATCGGCGTCACGCTCAATCATGCGTATCGTGGTGTGCGCTTCCGCGATCGCATAGGCATCATTGCTGGCCTGGGCGGCAGCGTGTTCGCGCGCGAGGACATCGGCGAGGCCGAAATCGAGAAACTGAAGCAGGGCGATATTCTGGAGGGCGCATTCGGCGAATTCGCGCGCAGTTCAAAACCCCTGTACACCGCGCTGATCAGCGAACGTGACGCCTTCATGGCTGCGCGTTTGCGCGAGGAATCATCGCTCGCACCACAAGCCAAGCGCGTGCTGGTAGTGATCGGCGCAGGACATCTGGCCGGCTTGCAAAAAGAATTGCTCGAACAACGCGAGCCGCCGCAAGCTATTCTCGAACCGCTCAACGCGAAACTGCCCGCGCCACGCTGGCCGAAATGGCTGGCGGTCGGCATCATGCTGGCGATCTTCATCGCGATGGCTTTCATCTTCCATCGCAGCACCGCGCAGGGTTATGCCGCATTGCGCGATTGGATTTTGTTCACCGGCTGTCTTTCCGCACTCGGCGCGCTGATCGCCGGAGGTCATCCGCTGTCGGTGCTGACCGCATTCGTGGTCGGCCCGTTGAAACCGATCCGTCCGCCAGGATTGTCCTCCGGCGTGTTCGCCGGCATGGTCGAGGCGTGGCTGCGCAAGCCGCGCGTCGGCGATTTTCAGGCGCTGCGCGATGATCTTTTGCACGCTACGGGTTGGTGGCGCAACCGCGTCGCCCGCACCCTGCTGGTGTTCATGCTGACCAACCTCGGCACCATCGCCGGGGAATATCTGGCCGGGATAAGGATTTTCAGCCGGTTGATTTGATACCATTATTTTCAGCCATGAAGAGCAAGATCAAATACAGCAATGAGCCGCTGGGCATGGTCGAGATCGTCTCCGACTTTCTGCCGTCGCTTGCCCTTGTGCGTGAGGAGCAACCCATGAGCACCGTTGAAACAATCGAGCAGGCTATCCAAGCACTTCCTCCCGGCGAACTCGCAAGGTTCCGTAACTGGTTCGCCAAATTCGACGCGTCCGCTTGGGACAAACAGATCGAGGCCGACGCCACGGCAGGCAGGCTGGATCGCATCGCGGAAGAAGCTATCGAGGAGTACGGGAACGGCAAGGCTCGCGAGCTTTGAGGCACTTCGCTTCAAGTCGTTTCTGGGCTTGCCTGGATTCGTTGCATCCCAGAGTTCAAGCGCTTGCGCGCGGCAATTACGAATTGCTCAAGCAGGATCCGACGCACCCATCGTTGCAATTCAAATCGGTATGCAACGGCCGTTATCGCAGCGTTCGGGTCGGTCTGCATTACCGCGCGCTCGGCATTCCGATCGCTGATGGCGTGTTGTGGTTCTGGATCGGGAGCCACGCCGAATACGACAAATTGCTCGGCTGACAAGCTCAGGACCTTCCCGAATTTCGCTAAGCCCGTTTTGAGCTACGCGCTAGCAGCAACGGGGCGCCCAGACCTCGCGCCCATCACCAAGAGCCACAGCATGAACGCGACCTCCCCAAGTTGGGCGATGAAGGCGATGCTGGAGGGCACCTCGTACTGCGGCAACAACAGGCCGGTAAAACTGAGTGTCAGATAGTCGATGCCATTGATGGCCAGCCAGATGGCCAGGAAGCGCGGAAGAAAGCCGCAGCGAAACACGAGGATCGCCAAGGGGAGTAGCCAAAGACCCCAGAAGATTTCCGAGCATACGATCATCTGGCTGTGCATCCGCAGGAACAGCATGGCCAATGCATCGCGCTGGGGTTGGTTGAATACCGACAGGAAGTCGGCGCCCTTGGCGAGAATCAGAGCGGCTGCTTCGTTCAGTGCGTTGAAGAAATACAGCGGCGTGTCCATGAACCCCAGAAAGAGCATCGTCAAGGCGTAGTTCTTGTTTACGTCCTTGAAAAGCCGGTAAAGCGCCAACGTGAGAAAGAGGCTGATGGTGCCGGCAACCAGATCGCCGACCAAGCCGAAACGGAAAAGCATTTCGTGCGTAACGATGTTATTGGCCGTCGCTGCCGCATTCCCAGTCACGAATAGCGTGTCGGGAACATAGATCAGACCAAACGGGGCGACAATGATCAGCAGCAGATAGATGAATCCGGCGATCCTCGCGTTCCTCATGTTGGACTCCGCTTGCGGCGATTTCATATCGCGCCCCTCTTTGGCCAACGCCATGCATACCAGACGATTAACACCTGCAGCACAACCTCAACAGTGCTCAGGAGAATGTAAAAAGCCCATGCGCCCGGTATCGTGATGAGCACGATGATGGTCAAGATTGCACCCACGAAGATATTCACCCAGCGAATCAGTATGGGCGGCAACACCAGTGACAAGAAAATCATGACGGCCGGAACGGCCACCAGAATCGCGACCGCCACCAGTGTTGATTGACTCGTCGGACCAATGGGCCCCTCTCCCGCCAGCATTCCCGTGAGTTGCCCTGGCACATAGAGTCCGAAATAGTCTCCATAGATGTAACAGGACATGACACTCGCCCATAAAGCGGCCAGTTTGAATCTCACATGGATTTTCACATCATCCAGATTGCTCATGCTCTTTTTTTCCTTTCAGGAATTCGTGGCCGCGCGCATTTATAACTTGGTTGAATCGGTAATCAACGCTGCGCCCAACGCCGTCCCATGCCCGATCGCCGCGTGCGAACCCCGCACCCTGCCCTCCCTCGCATCGCGCACCACCCGCCGCATCGCCATCCGCGCGTCATCCAGCAGCGCGTAGATTACCGGCAGCGCCAGTAGTGTGACGATGGTGGAAAACAGCAACCCGCCGGCGATCGCGCGGGCCATCGGCGAATACGGCGGACCGTCGCCGCCGATCTGCGCGTCGGTCAGGCACAGCGGCAGCATGCCGAGGATCGCGGTGCCCATCGTCATCAAGATCGGGCGCAGGCGTTCGGATGCGCCCGCGATCAGCGCCTGCGTTCGCGCCATCCCCTGATGCCGCAGCGTGTTGATGTGCACGATCATCACGATACCGTTGCTGACCACCACGCCCATCAGGATCAATATGCCGATCGCGGCCATGATCGAGAACGTGGTGCCGCTGACCCAGAACAGCCAGAACACGCCGAGCACCGAGAACACGAACGTCGTCAGGATCGCGGCCGGAAAGATCAATGATTCGAACATGCAGCACATCACCACGTACACCAGCACCAGCGCGATCAGCATGTTGAACGCCATCTGGTTGCCGGCCTGCTGGTCATCGTTGAAGCTGTCGCCATAGGCCCAGTGGTAACCCGGCGGCAGCGTGACCGCTTTCATCGCGGCATCGATTTCCTTGCGCGCGTCGGGCAGCGTTTTGCCTTTGGCGAGATTGGCGCCGATCGTCACCGTGGTCTGGCGGTTGGTGCGCGAAATAGTGGTTGCGGTTGGGTGCGTTTCCACGCGCACCATCGACAGCAGCGGTATCTGGGTGCCGTCATTGCGGCGCAATTTGTAATCGGCCAGATCGTCCAGGCTCTGCGCGTCGGCATTGCGGAAACGCAGCCACACCGGCACTTCGCGGTCGCCCTTGCGGAACTCCGACAACGGCATGCCGCGCAGCGCGATGCCGAGATAATCCCCGACCTGTTGCGCATCGAAGCCGTACAGTTTGGCCAGGGTGCGATCGACGTGCACCGCGACCTCGCGGTCGCCGCCGTTCTGTTCCGAGTGAACGTCGCGCAGGGTCGGCAACCGCGACAACACCGGAATCAAGGTGTTGGAGAGTTCGTTGAGCTGTGCGGTCGAATCGCCGCGCAGGGATACCTCGACCGGCGAACCGTTGCCATTGCGCTGCTGGTCGAAATCGAGCGTGCCGATCGCGATTTTCGGCAATCCCTTGCGGATTTCGTCAGTAATTTCCGCCGAACTGCGTTTCGCATCCTTCGCATCGGTGAGGATGATATTGGTGATGCCGTTCTGTTCCTCGCTGTAATAGGTGTAGACCGACTTGATCTCGAATTGCTTCTTGCGCGCGAGCAACCAGTCGTCGATCTTCTTGACCGCCGGCGCCTGTTGAGCGAGGCGGTATTGGCCGATGAGATGCCACGACAGATGCAGTTCGCGCGATTCGGATTGCGCGAACATGTCGAACTTGGTGTGCATGATCGGCCACACGCTCAAGACCAGCAGCACGAGCACACCGGCCATCGACCAGCGCCGGTGCGCCAGCGTCCACGCCACCACCCGCGCGTAACGCTCACGCAGGCGCGTGATCATGGTTCGGCGGCCGATGAACTTCGGCGTCGGCAGACGCGAGGACAACATCGGCACCAGACTGACCGCGACCAGCCACGAGGCGATGTGCGCGATCGCCATGGTGATTGCGATCTGGGTGAGAAAAATGCTGATGTCGTTGCGCTCGCCGAACAGGTTCGGCAGGAACACGATCACCGAGGTCAGCGTGCCAGCGGCAATCGCGAGCCCCACCGCCTGCGTGCCGGCCACCGCGCAGTACCACGGTTTGTCCGGAAATTTTTCGCGGAACTGATAGATGCTCTCGACCACTACCACCGCATTGTCGACCAGCATGCCGACCGCCAGCAGCAGGCCCATCATCGAAAGAATGTTCAGGCTGATGCCGAAGAAATACATGCAGCCCAACGTGATCACGAAACACACCGGAATCGCCACCGACACCATCAGCGTGGACGGCCAGTCGCGCAGGAAGTAATACAGCACCAGCACCGACAGGAACACGCCGATCAGGCCCGCCTCGCCCAGCTCACGCAACGACGAGGTCACGCCTTTCGCGGAATCCTGCAACGCATACACGCGGATGCCGCGCATTTCCGGATCGTTGCGGATGCCATCGACATACTTCGTTACCGCGGTGCCGACGTCGACCAGATTGGCGTTGCGTTCCTTGTAGACGTTGATGCCGATCGCGGGGCGCCCGTCGAGTTGACGCGCGTAGTCGATGCGCTGCGGCCGCAGCGTGACCTGCGCGATATCGCCGAGTTTCAGCCCACGCTCATCGACCGGCATCGCGCGGATGTCGTCGAGATCGCGCCATTGCCCTTGCGGTTGCACGCGCCAGCGCAAGCCGCCATCGCTGACCTGCCCCGCCGACAGCGAGAAATTGGCCTGCTTCAGTCGCTGGTACAACTGATCCAGCGCGATGCCGTGCGCGGCGATGCGCTCGGCCGACAATTCGATCTGCACCTGCGGCGGCGCCACACCGTCGATCTCGACGCGCGCCACGCCCGGAATGCGTTCGATAGGACGTTTCAACTCGCGATCGAGCAGCGCGAAGGAGTTGGCGAGATTGCGATTCGATGCAATACGCAATTGCAGGATCGGCTGATCGGAGGTCGAGAACTTCTGCACCGTGTAGCGTTGCAGATCGGACGGCAGATCGGCGCGGATCGCGTCGATCTTTTCGCGCGCCTGTACGGCTTTTACCGCGACGTTCTCACCCCATTTGAACTGCAGGAAAATCTGCGTGCCGTCGGCGCGCGAGGTCGAGTTCATCTTCTGGATGCCGGGCAATGCGGCGAGTGCGTCCTCGACCGGGCGCGTGATCGTTTGTTCGATCTCCGACGGCGTGGAACCGACGTAGGGAATATCGACCAGCAGGAACGGCACGTCCAGCGCGGGGAAAGATTCCAGCGGCAAACGCACCGCCGCGATCAAACCGATCACGAACAGCGAGACGAAAAACATCACCGCAGTGACCGGGCGCTTGAGGCTGAGTTCGGCGAGATTCATGCGGGTTGTTCTTCCGCCGGTGTGGAATCACCGTCACCGTGCCGTGCCGCGACTTTGGCGCGACGCCGTTCGCCACGCGCCACATACCAGGCATCGTCGCGTCGATCAAGCAGGTCGTAGACGACCGGGATCACCACCAGCGTCAACAGGGTCGACACGGCAAGACCGCCCATCACCGTGATCGCCATCGGCGCGCGCACCTCCGCACCAGCGCCGATGCCGATCGCCAGTGGCAGGAACCCGAGCAACGTCGCCAGCGTGGTCATGGTGATCGGACGCAGCCGCGATTCCGCCGCGGCGCAGATCGCCTCGCGCTTGGCATGGCGTTGCTCGCGCAATTGATTGACGCGATCGATCAGGATGATCGCGTTCTTGACCACGATGCCGACCAGCATGATCAGACCGATAAAGACGACGACGGACAGCGTCGATCCGGTCAGCTTCAGGGCCAGCACCGCGCCGACCAGCGCCAGCGGAACGGCGAACATGATCACGAACGGATGCAGCAAGGACTCGAACTGCGAGGCCATTACCAGGTAGACCATGAAGATTGCAAGGCCCAGCGCGAACAGCAGCGAGTGCACTGAAGCCGAGAGATCCTCGCTCTGTCCGCCGATGTGGACCGTCACGCCCGCGGCCAGCGGATGCGTCGCGACGATCTGTCTGACTTCCGCGATCGCGCTGCCGAGATCGCCCGAGGCGATATCGGCCGAGACGATCGCCACTCGCTCCTGACCGATGCGATGGATTTCTGCCGGGCCTTGCGTGGCGAGTACGTCGGCGACGGACGACAACCGCACCGGCGTGTCCATGCCGGGCGACGGCGTGTCGGCGAGCGCGCTCTTGTTCGCGGATGGACTGGGCGTACCGCCGCTGCCGGCATTATTCGTGGCGAGGCCACTGTTGGTGGAGGTATCGGACGACGCTGCATTGGCAGCATTCCCGGCCGAAGCCGCGGCGATATAGCCGACCACCAGATTGCGGATCGCATCGACGCTGTCGCGATCGGCTTTGCGCGCGCGCACCAGCACGTCGATCTTGCGGTCGTGGAAATCGTAACGGGTGGCGACCTCACCCTTGACCTTGCGCACGATGCGGTCGGCGATATCCCGTGTGGTGAGGCCGAGCGCCGCGGCGCGATCGGCATCGAAGCGGATCGCGATCTCCGGGTAGCCGCCCGCGACCGTGGATTTGATGTCGGTGAAGCGTGGCGACGCGCGCATCAGCGAGGTGAGTTTGCGTCCCGCCGTGGTCAGGGCATCCAGATCGTAACCACGGATTTCCACCTCCAGCGGCGCCGCCGACGAGAACAACTGCGGCCGCGAAAACTTGGCGCTCACCGCCGGATGTTGCGCAAGTGTGGCGCGCAACTTCCGGGTCTCGACGCGCTCGGCATCGCTGCCGGCGTTGGGCGCAAGCGCGATGCTCATGCGCGCGATGTTCTCTCCGGATTCGGTGGGATTGGCATCCAGCCGCGTGCCGGTACCGGAGACACCGTAGATCGACGCAACACCGGGATCCTTCGCATGACGCTGCGACACTTCGCGCACCAGCGCGTCGGTCTGCGTCAACGGGGTGCCGGGCGGCAGCGTCGCGGTGACATCGAAACGGTTCTGCGCGAGCTGCGGGATCAGATCCAGACCCAGCGTGGGCACCAGTGCCAACGCGATCGCGAAAGCCAGCGCGGCGAAGCCAAGCACCCGCCATGGATGGATCAGTGCTTTCGGCAGGGCGCGGTGATAGAAACGCGCAGCGCGCTCGTAGGGGATCATCACGCCGCGGCCGACAAAGCGCAGCGCGCGTCCGATCACGCCGCCGACACCGCGCCCCGCGCCGAAACCGGCCCAGGCCACCGCGCGAGGCAATGCGCCCAATCGCCCGCGCGGCCTGGATTCCTCGAACTCCTCGCGATACGCCAGCGGCGCGCGTCCGTGCAACGACGCCAGCATCGGGATCAGTGTCATCGCCACGATCAACGAAATCAGCATCGCGAAGGTCACGGTCAGCGCTTGATCGCGGAACAACTGTCCGGCGATACCCTGCACGAACACCAGCGGCAGGAACACCGCGACGGTAGTCAGCGTCGATGCGGTGACCGCCATACCGACTTCCGACGCGCCGGCCACCGCGGCTTCCACGATGCCCATGCCCGCTTCGCGTTTGCGCGCGATGTTCTCCAGCACCACGATCGAATCGTCCACCACCATGCCGGTGGCGAGCGCAAGTCCGCCCAGCGACATCACGTTCAAGGACAGACCGAATCGATCCATGAAAAAGAATGTCGTGATCAGCGACACCGGTAACGACAGCGAAACAATGAAGGTGCTGCGCGCGTGGCCGAGAAAGAAAAAGATCACCAGGATCGCCAGCACACCGCCAATCAGCGCGTCGTTGCGCACCTCCGACAACGCATGCCGGATGAACACGGATTGATCGTCCAGCACGGTGAGTTTGGCGCCCGCCGGCAGGCTGTCGCCGAGCTTGTCCAATTCCGCATGCACGGCCTGCGCGACGCTCACCGTATTGGCGTCGCCCTGCTTGTAGATCGCCAGTTCGATCGCCTCGCGGCCGTCCACGCGCACGATGCCCTCGCGCTCCTTGTAACCCTGATACACCTGCGCGATGTCTTTCAATCTGACCGGCACGCCATTGGCATCCACCTTGATCAGCGTGTCGCGCATCTGCTGCAAATCGGTGAACTGGTTGAGCGTGCGCACCAGATAACGCTGCGAGCCTTCATCGATGCTGCCGCCGGAGATGTTGACGTTTTCGTTCTTCAACCGCGTGATCACGGTGTTGATGTCGATGCCGAGCTGCGCCAGTTTGTGCTGATCGACCGCGACCTCGATCTCGTCCTCGAGTCCGCCTCCTACCTTGACCGCGGCGACGCCCGCGACCGGCTCCAGACGTTTTTTCAATTCGTCGTCGGCGAAGCGGCGCAGGCGTTTGAGCGCGGCGGGGTCCGAATCGCCGGCTGCGGTCGACGCAAGGCCCAAACGGATGATCGGATCGGTCGAGGGATTGAAGCGCAACAGCAGCGGCTTCTTCGCTTCCAGCGGCAATTGCAGGGTGTCGAGTTTGTCGCGCACGTCCAGCGCGGCCATGTCCATGTCCGTGCCCCAGGCGAACTCGAGGATCACGTCGGACTCGCCGGTGCGCGACACCGAATGTACCTGGCGCACATTCTTGACCACGCCGACGGCTTCTTCCACCGGCTGGCTGATCAGGTTCTCGATCTCGGTGGGCGCGGCGCCCTCGTAATCGGTGCGCACGGTCAAGGTCGGATACGACAGATCCGGCAACAGATTCACCTTGAGATCGGACAACCCGATCAAGCCGAACAGCACCAGGGTCAGCGTCAACATGCCGACGGTGACGCGCCGGCGCGTCGCGAACGCCGGCAGATTCATTGCGCGGATTCCGGCGTAACGGCCGCACTCGATGCGGCCGCTGTGGACGCTTCCAGGATCTGCACTTCGCTGCCGTCGCGTACCGCGTCGCGTCCCAACGTGACCACGCGCTCGCCCGTCTTCAATCCCGAACGGATTTCGATGCGATCGCCGTCGACATAGCCGACCTTGACCGTGCGGCGTTTCGCGACCAGCGCCGGTGTCTTGCTGGTTTCCGCGGCAATCGCGTCGCCGGGCTTGGGTTTCTTCACCGCATTGGTTTGCGGTTTGGCGGCGCCGCGTTCGACCACGAACACCGCGGTCTCGCCATCCTCGTCGATCAACGCGCTGCGCGGGATCACCAGCGCGTCGCGGCGCTGGTCGTAGACGATGTCGATGCGGCCGAACATACCTGGACGTAATTCCTGGTTGCCTTGCATCGTGTTGTCGAACAGGCAGGTGACGCGAAAGGTGCCGCTGTTGGCATCGACCACCGGTGCGATGCGTTCGATCGACCCCGCGAAATCCTTGCCCGGCAGCGCATCGACGCTCAGCTTCACCGGCTGGCCCGTCTTCAAGGTGCCGATTTCGCGCTCAGGCACGTTCAACGTGGCGGTCAACGGATTCATGTCGACGATATGGAAGATGGCCTGGTTGGCTTGCACCAGATTGCCCTGCTTGACCATGCGTTTTGAAATCACGCCGCCGATCGGCGCCACCACGCGCGTCCACGACAATTGCATCGCCGCGCCGCGGGTGGCGGCCTGCTGCGCCTGCATATCGAACATGTCCTGGTCGTACTCGGCCTTGGGGATCAGTTGTTTCGCGATCGCCTTGGAGGCACGGTCGTAGGTGCTCTGCGCCTTGCGCATTTGCGCTGAACTTTGCGCCAACGTGTTCGCGGCGCTGGATTGATCCAGTTGCGCCAGCAATTGTCCCGGCTTGACCCTGTCGCCTTCCTCGACATACAGCTTCAACAACACGCCGGACGTCTTAGCAACCACATCGGCTTCGTGTTGGGCTTCGAGCGCGGCGGTGCCGGAATAACTGGCGTTGATCGGCGCGTGCGCAGCGGTGGCCACTTCCACCGGCACCCGTGTTGCGGCGTCCGCGTCCTTGTCGGCATCCGGGCCACCTCCAGCGCAGGCGGCGAGCGCCGGGATCAGCGCAATGGGCAAAAGAAAACGCGACAAGGAACGGTGTCGAGATGCGGTCATGGCGGCGACGATACGAAGCGGAGGTGGGATATGGTGTTATAGTTAAGTAAAACACCAAGCACAGGCGATGACAAGTGACGAATGGCATGGTCCGGCAAGCGCGTCACAAACACGTCGATGACCACTGCTCGGACAACTCCGGCATGGACTCGTTCATTGCTCCCAATTGGATGTGACGAACCCGGCTGGATGCACCCAGTCGCGGCGGCGCCGGCGCGCAGCATCCACGATTTCACTCGCCAATGCACGGGCCGCAAGTCATGCGACATGTGGCAGTTTGTGCGCCATCCTGACGGCTGCTCGCCCGCGCTTGCTCGCCCCGCCGGATCGCAAGTTATACTTCACCCTTTGTGACCGCGGCCCTCGCCGCGCGGGGAACACCGCCGATGATTCGATCGCTGTTGAGCACCTTATTGCTCGTCGCACTGGCTGGCGCAGCGCCCGCCGCGATTGCGAGCGGCAACGCCATCGTCGGCAATGCCGCCGCCGGACGTGCCAAGGTCTATACCTGCCACGGTTGTCATGGCATCACCGGTTACGAGAACGCTTATCCGAATTACCATGTGCCACGGATTGCGGGGCAGAACGAAAAATATCTGATCGACGCGCTCGACGAGTACCAGAGCGGCGAGCGCACGCACCCGACCATGCAGGCGCAAGCCGACAGTCTCTCCGCGCAGGACATCGCCGACATCGCCGCGTATCTCTCCAGTCTTCCGGCCAAGTGAACCGCCAAGGATCTCGAACCATGTTGCAGCGCGCGTCTGTCTTCTTTGTTTTTGCCGCGGCGTTTCTGTTCGCCAGCACCGCCGCATCGGCTTCCGGTGATATCGCCGCGGGCAAAAAGAAGGCCGCAGTTTGCGCGGCTTGCCACGGCGCCGACGGCAACGCGCAGATCGATCCGCAGTATCCGCGTCTGGCCGGGCAGTATCAGGATTACCTGGCGCAGGCGCTGCACGAATACCAGACCGGCACCCGCACGCACCCGCACATGGGCATCCATCGCAACAACGCGATCATGCAAGGCATGGCCGCCAATCTGTCGGATCAGGACATCGAAGACATCGCCGCGTATTTTTCCTCGCTGCCGGGGAAACTGGGCGATCTGCACGGCAAGATTCAGGGCGGCGATTAGTGTCGCGAGTGAATCTGAACGCGAAGCGTTAACCCTCCCCTACGGGGAGGGTTTGGGTGGGGATGGTTTCATCGCGTTCGACACCATCCCCATCCCAGCCTTCCCCTTGAAAGCGGAAGGAGTTGAGACGCGCAGTGAAGGTGTTATCACGCTAGACGCAACGGCCTTCGGCGTTCCCTTTTAACTCACTGCGCTGCGGCCTTCATGCCCGTGGTAATACGGTGAATGCCCGGCGTCGTGGTCGGTCGCATCCAGCACCGCGCTGATTTCCGGAAAGCGCGCGCGCAGGGTTTTCTCCACGCCCTGCTTCAGCGTGACATCGGCCATGCCGCAGCCCTGACAGCCGCCGCCGAAACGCAACACGATTGCGTTGTCCGCGGTCACCGAATCCAGTTGCACACGGCCGCCGTGCGACGCCAGTTGCGGATTGATCTCCGCTTCGAGCAGATGTTGCACGCGCAACGCCAATGGTGAATCCGGGGCCGGTTCCGCACCGCGGATAGCCGGCGCGTGCACGATCAATTCACCCCCTGTCGGCTGCGATTTGTAATCGATGCTCGCATCCTGCAACCAGCGCGCACTCTCCGCGTCGATGTAAAACGCGAAGCCCTCGCACTCCACGGTCCAATCGTCATCGCGGCGTTCGTCGGGCGCGCTGAACTCCAGTTCGCAATCGGCCGACGGCATGCCGGCGTCGCGCACACGCAGGCGGACGCTTAGATCGTCACCACCCTGGGCTTCGATCAATTTCCGGAAATGGCGCTGGGCGCTGTCGCTGATTTCGATCATGGTGTCTGGATCATGGTTGCGGAATGCCCGATTGAATCAGCACCATTCTAGTCTTATTTCGGCAGACACCCAAATATTCAAAACCCGTTCGTGGTGAGGTATCGAACCTCCAACGAGATGCATAGACGGTTCACCCTTCGATACCTCAGGGCGAATGGTTAGGTCAAACCGGCGCGTATACTTCAAAGACCATTCGATAAGGAGAACACCATCATGGACCGCCACGCACTCGCCGCGCAGCAGTGCCAGCCCCGCAAGGGCAAGAAAAACGCTCTCGATAAAAAGCGCATGGATGAATTGCTGGGAATGTTGCCCGGATGGGAGTCGATCGACGAGGGCAAAGCGATCAGCAAGAGTTTCCGGTTCGAGGATTTTTACGAAACGCTTGGCTTCGTCAATGCGATCGGCTGGATGGCCAACCGCCAGGATCACCACCCTGATTTGCAGATCGGTTACAACCGTTGTCTGGTGCACTGGTCGACACACGATGTCGGCGGTTTGTCGATGAACGATTTTATCTGCGGGGCGAAAGTAGAGCAGATCGCGCAGAACTAAAGCCCCTCTCCCGCCGGGAGAGGAGTTGGGGTGAGGGTTCGGGGTGACGCAAAGCTGAAGTTTCGCGCAAATATTGCCGATCGTAGAGAGTCGGACCCTCATCCGGCGCTACGCGCCACCTTCTCCCAGAGGGAGAAGGGTTAAGCATTTTCCTCACCGAGCCGATCCAGCACCCCGCGCAAATCCTCCGGCAACGGCGCGGAGAAACTGTAGGCACGCTCGCCCAGTTCGAATTCGAAGCGCGCCGCGTGCAGAAACAGCCGCTTCAATCCTACCCCCCGAAAATGTTTGTTGGCCTCGCGCCCGCCGTATTTGGGATCGCCCGCCAGCGGGTGCCCGGCATGCGCCGCGTGTACGCGAATCTGATGCGTGCGGCCGGTGGCGAGCGTTGCCTCGACCAGGCTGGCGCCGTCGTAACGCTCGATCTGCCGGAAAAACGTCAGTGCCGGTTTGCCGTCATCGTCGATGCGAACGATCCGCTCGCCACCGGACAACGCCGATTTGCGCAACGGCGCGTTGACGTCGAACTTCGCGCGCTTCAACGTGCCCGTCATCAGGCACAGATATTGTTTTGTCACCGCGCCGTCGCGGATCAGTGCCTGCAGGCCCGTCAGCCCGCGCCGGGTGTGCGCGAACACCAGCACGCCCGAAGTATCGCGATCCAGCCGATGCGCCAGTTCCAGGTGTTCGTTCGGGCGCGCCGCGCGCAGCAGCTCGATCGCGCCGTGGCTGATGCCGCTACCGCCGTGGCTGGCGATCCCCGCCGGTTTGTCGATCACCAGAAAATCGCGATCCTCGAAAATCACCGCCTCGTTGAGTCGCAGCAATTGCCCAGCCGGCGCAGCGCTCTGATCTTCTCGCTCGGCCACCCGTACCGGCGGAATCCGCAACTGGTCGCCTTCGTGTAATCGGATGTCCGGTTTGGCCCGCTTGCCGTTGATCCGCACCTGCCCGGTGCGCAGCAGCCGATAGATCAGGCTTCTCGGCACGCCCTTTAGCAGCGTGGCCAGCGCGTTGTCGACTCGCTGGCCGTCGCGCTCCGGACCGACGGCCAAGGTCCGGACTCCCATCAACTGTTTGTCCGAAGTTGCCGTCGGCATTGGAAAAATCCGTCCTTGCTGATAGACTGATCCGGCGTTGCGCGGGTCCGCAGCCATATGGCCACGATCCGCACCCGCCCGCTGCGCGGGCGAGGATTCAGCCTGTCCTTTCCGACCGGAAGCAGGCTTTCCTCTCCATCGTAACGGGCGGACTCGCGGTTTGCCCATCGCCTGCGAGGCGATGCGGGGATCGCGGCGCGCAATGACACTGAACAAACCATCGGGGCGGTTTCGCTCCGATCCACCGCCGCCCGTCGCGGCGCGATCCCCGGCCGGCCGCCCGAACCAAGGCGCCGCCGCGGCGCGCAGCCCGCGGTGCGCGGCCCAAGGATTCAAAAAAATGAAACGCATGTTGATCAACGCGACTCAGCGTGAAGAGTTGCGTGTGGCAATCGTCGATGGCCAATCGCTCTACGATCTCGATATCGAGATCCCCTCCAAAGAGCAGAAGAAGTCCAACATCTACAAGGGCCGCATCACCCGCGTAGAGCCTTCGCTGGAAGCCTGCTTCGTCGAATACGGCGGCGAGCGCCACGGCTTCCTGCCGCTCAAGGAAATCTCCAGGCTGTACTTCGCCAACGGCGTCGACCCCAACAAGTCCGGCATCCGCGAACTACTCAAGGAAGGCCAGGAACTGATCGTGCAGGTCGAGAAGGAGGAACGCGGCAACAAAGGCGCCGCGCTCACGACTTTCATCAGCCTCGCCGGCCGTTACATGGTGCTGATGCCGAACAATCCCGGCGCCGGCGGGGTGTCGCGCCGGATCGAAGGCGAGGATCGTCAGGCGCTAAAAGAGGCGCTCGATCATCTGCAGGTGCCCGACGAAATGGGCCTGATCGTGCGCACCGCCGGGGTCGGCCGTGACGCTGAGGAATTGCAGTGGGATCTGGATTACCTGCTGCAATTGTGGAAAGCGATTTCCGAAGCCGCCGGCAGCAAGCCCGCGCCGTTCCTGATCTACCAGGAATCGAAACTCATCATCCGCGCGTTGCGCGATTACCTGCGCGCCGACATCGGCGAAATCCTGCTGGACGAGCCGGCGCTGTTCGAGGACGCGCGCGACTTCATGCAGCAGGTGATGCCCACCAACCTGCGCAAGCTGAAACTCTACGACGAAACCGTGCCGCTGTTCACGCGCTTCCAGATCGAAACCCAGATCGAGAACGCTTACGATCGCACGGTGCGCTTGCCGTCGGGCGGCGCGATCGTGATCGACGCCACCGAGGCGCTGACCGCGATCGACATCAACTCCTCGCGCGCCACCAAAGGCGGCGACATCGAGGAGACCGCGTTCAACACCAACTGCGAAGCGGCAGTCGAGATCGCGCGCCAGTTGCGCATCCGCGACGCGGGTGGATTGATCGTGATCGATTTCATCGACATGGATTCGCCGCGCCACCAGCGCGAGGTAGAGGAGAAACTGAAAAATGCGTTGAAGCTCGATCGCGCTCGCGTGCAGGTCGGCCGCATTTCGAGATTCGGCTTGCTGGAAATGTCACGTCAGCGCCTGCGCCCGAGCTTGAACGAATCGATCCAGATCGTGTGCCCGCGCTGCGACGGACATGGCCGCATCCGCGGCGTGGAATCGCTGTCGTTGTCGGCGCTGCGCTTGCTGGAAGAACACGCGATGAAGGACAACACCGGCCAGGTGCTGGTGCAGGCGCCACCCGCGGTTGCCAATTTCCTGTTGAACGAGAAACGTGCCAGCGTGGTCGAGATCGAACTGCGCCACAAGCTGCATGTGGTGATCGTCGCCGACGAGAATCTGGAAACGCCGCACCTGGAGATCACCCGCATCCGCGAAAGCGAGATGGGCGAGCATTCCAAACCAAGTTACGAACGGATGTCGCCGGCGGCGGCAACGCCGCTGCCGCAAGTCGGGCAGGTTCCGCCGGAAGGCGAGCAGCCCGCGGTCAGCGGAATCAAACCGGCCACGCCGATGCCGCTGCGCGAGGAAGAACCGGAGCGCATTGCCGTGCGGGCCGCCGCGCCGATGCCGCTGAACGGCGGCGGCATGCTGTCGCGTCTGTTCGGCTGGTTCCGCAGCGACCCGGTGGCGCCTGCACCGCCTGCGCAGACTCGTGCGCGCACCGAAAGCGTGACGCCGCGTCCCGCGCAACGCAGCGAGACAACTCGCGGTGAACAGCGCGGACCGACGCAAAGCCGTAATGGACAACGCCGCGATCATGCGCGCGACGGCGCCCCGCGACCGCAGCGGTCGCAGAAATCCGCATCGGCATCATCGAACAAAACGCGACAGGAGCCGCGCAACAAACCTCGCGCGGAGCGCAAACCGGTTGCCTCGGTCGTCGACAATTCGCCCTCGACCGGCGAAACGAAAGCCATAGCCGTGGCAACACCAGCCGCGAACAAGCCGGCCGTAGTTCCGGTCGGCGCGGCAACGCAACAAACCGATGCGGCACCGCGCGCCACAGCACCAACATCGGCCAATGTATCCGCATCAGCACCGGCCGTGGCGACATCGTCAACCTCACCCACGGCATCCGTCGAAACGCCGAAACCGGCGGCTGGCAATACCGCTGCGACGGCTGAACCGGCGCGTTCCGTTTCCGACAAGTCCGATGCCGCTCCCGCTATCAATGCCGATGGCACGCCCGCGCGTCGCCGCCGCGGACGTCGTGGTGGCCGCCGGCGCAAGCGTGCCGCGGGGCAAGCCGACGGCGCGGCGAAGACGCCGGACGCAACGCGCGACATCGACGACGAGGAAGCCGATACGACGCAACGCGCGCCGATAACGCGAACATCCACAACGCCTGCGTCGACATCGCTGTCGAACGCAGCGCATACGCCTTCGCCGGCAACGCCCGCGTCGGCCGATTCCGCTCCGTCGACCGCCGCACCTTCCGCGGATGTCCGCCCGCTTTCCAACGCAGCAGCCGCTGATAAAGCGTCATCCGCGCAACAGGAAAACCCTTACGCCGCCGCGGTCACCGCGCGCGTCTCTGCGAGCACGGCATCATCGGCCCCGACGGAATTCTCGCACTCCGGCAACGCCGACAGCGCGGCGCCCACGCCGCCACCTTCCTCAGGCGCGGCCGAAACTTCGCCCGGCGGTTATCACGCGGCGCTCGGTGTAACCGCCACGCCGAAAGCAAATCCGGCATCGGCCTTTTCACCGCCATCGTCGTATTCGAATCCCGCGCCGGCGGTCTCACCCGCGCAAGGCGATCTGTTGCCCAAGCCTGCGGTAAAACCGGCGGTTCCGGAATCGGCATCGCCATCGTTGATGGGCGAGAAGCAGCCCGGCGAAAGTTGAGCGTGCGAATTTATGCGCCGTCGGCAGACACCAGTGGCGCATGCATCGCGTCAAGCAGTCCGTGCGCTTCCAGCACGTGCGCCAGTGCAATCGTGTGCTGCACGTCGAGTTTCTCGAACAAGCGCTGCTTGTAGGTCGACACGGTTTTCGCGCTGAGGTGCAACTGCGCGGCGATATCGTTGACCGCGCGTCCGCGCGCCAGCATCAGCGCGACTTCCAGTTCGCGCGATGACAACGCTTCCAGCGGCGAGCGTCCGGATCCATCGTAATTGCCGCGCGCGCCATTGAACTTCTGGTAGGCGTAGCACTGCAGCATCAAGCGGAAATTCCGTACCGGCAGGTAATCGAGTTCGAGGATGAACCCGTTGCTGTCG